>JAQXEK010000058.1 GCA_029250885.1 Planctomycetota bacterium | reverse complement strand
CCGCGAGGCCGTTGTTTATATGGAAGAGGCGGCTGCCGGCCTGGTGACCTTTGCCGACGCCGTGGAGGTCGACCCCGCGCGCCTGGAGGAGGTCGAGGAGCGCATGGACGAGCTCGAGCGCCTGTGCGCGAAGTTTGGCGCGGACGAGGCCGGGCTAGTCGACCTAGCCCAGCGTCTTGAGCTCGAACTGGAGTCCCTAGAGGCGAAGGAGGGCTCGAGTGAAGCCCTCGAAGCCGGGGTGGCCGCCGCGCGCAAGAAGGTCGCTGCCGCCGCCAAGAAGCTGACTAAGGCCCGCGTCGCAGCCCAGAAGCCCCTTGCGAAGGAGGTCGAGGCCGCTCTGACGGGCCTTGAATTGGGTAAAGCGAGTTTCCAGGTCGCTCTGCACGAAAGGAATGCCGCCGGTGGCGCGCCCACCGGCTCCAAGTCCGCCGAGGCTGATTCCGAGGTCGACCAGGCCCTGCCCAAGGGCGCTAGTCAGGCCATCGCCGCCGACCTTAAGCTCTTTGGCAAGGACGGCACAGAGTCCATCGAGTTCCTGCTGGCCGCCAACCCCGGTGAGCCAGCCGCACCTCTCTCGAAGGTTGCATCCGGGGGCGAGGCGGCGCGTATCATGCTCGCCCTGCGCGGCGTGTTGGCCGCCAGCGATCGTGGCCGCACCCTGGTCTTCGACGAGGTGGACGCCGGAGTCGGCGGCCGCTTGGGCCCCGCCGTTGCCGGTCGCTTGCGGGACCTCGGCGAGGGCAACCAGGTGCTCTGCATCACCCATCTGCCGTCCATCGCCGCCGCCGCGCACTTGCACCAAAAGGTCGCCAAGGAGGTCCGCGCTGGCCGCACCGTTACGGTCTTTGACGAGCTCAGCCGAAAGGGCGCCGAGACAGAGCGCATCGGCGAGCTCGCCGACATGATCGCCGGCGGCGCCAAGGAGAAAACGGCCCGCGCCGAGGCCGGCCGCCTGCTCAAGAGCTTCTCCTGATGGGGATCTTCTGGTGGCTGCCCTTCGCACCGGCCCCTGGCGCATCACCGGCTACTTGAATCGCGCGCAGTTGCCCCCAGATTGCTAGCATGTGCCCATGACGCCCAAGCCGAAGACGAAAGCCAAGAAGCCCGCTCCGCCCCGTCTGACCACAAAGCAGGTCATGGCCGAGCTCAAGGCCGCCGGCACCGCCCAGACCGCCAAGACTTTCCGCAACCATGGCGTGCTCGGCGACTGCTATGGCGTGAGCTACGCCTTCCTCAAGAAGCTGCACAAGCGCGTGAGGACCGACCACAAACTCGCCCTCGAATTGTGGCAGACGGGCAACCACGACGCCCGCGTCTTCGCCTGCTGGGCTGCGGACGGCGACAAGGCCACCATGAAGCTGCTGGACCAGTGGGCCCGGGACGTGGACAACCACGTCCTGGCCATCGAGCTGGCCTCCCTGGCCCAAGACACGAACCGCGCCCACCGCATCATGGCCAAGTGGATCGATCGCAAGTCCGAGTGGTCCTCGTCCATGGGCTGGGGCGTCGCCTCGCGCCTAGCCATGCAGCCCGGTCGCGGACCCGACGAGGGCGGCATCACCGAAGTGCAAGTTGGCGAGCTGCTCACCAGGCTCAAGGCCGGCATCCACAGTGCTCCAAACTACACTCGCCACAACATGAACAACGCCTTGATCTCCATCGGCTGCCGCCCCAAGTGGAAGACCAAGGCCATCGCCGCCGCCAAGCGCATCGGCAAGGTCGAGGTCGACTACGGCGTCACCAGCTGCAGCGTCACCGACGCCGCCGCGCGCATCGAGAAGACGACCAGCCACTATGCCAAGCAGGGCAAGTCCCCAACCGAAGGCACCGGCGGGAAACGCCGCCGGCACTGCTAGCAGCCCGCCTAAGGAGGACCAACGGCAGCCCCAGGCGGCTTGGGGTTTGGCCCCTAGGCTTGAATTCCCCCCACATCGGCAGAACCTGTTATCCTCTGCGCCCCCAATCCACCCCTTCGGCAATCGGCCGGACGGGATCGGCCTCGCCGGGAGGCGCCCGATATGAAACGAATCAATCAACCCCTACGCTTCGAGCGCGTGTTCCTAGAGAAAGTCTGGGGCGGACGCTCCCTCGCCAAGAGTCCCACAGAAGGCGGGCTCGGGTTGACTCTGCCGGATGGCGTTCCGATCGGCGAGACCTGGGAGCTGGTGGATCGCGAGGACGTAAACTCGGTGGTGGCCGAGGGCCCCTGGAAGGGAAGCACGTTGAACGAGCTGATGGGGGAGAATCCCGCCGATCTGTTGGGCGACCTGCCAGCGACGGCGGAGGGACGGTTCCCCCTGTTGGTTAAGTACATCGACGCCGCCAAGCACCTGTCGGTGCAAGTCCATCCAAACGACGAGACCCAATCCCTAGGCGCCGGCTGGCAGGCCAAGACCGAAGCTTGGGTCATCCTTGGCTCGACGGACGAGGGCTGTATCTACCACGGCCTGACCGGTGGAGATGGCGAGGCTGACTTCGCTGCCGCCTGTCGCGCGGGCGGCGAGGGCCTGGAGCCGATGCTGCGCAGGCACAAGCCAACCGCAGGCCAATGTTACTTTGTCCCCGGGGGAACGATCCACGCCATCGGTGCGGGTGTGACCCTGATCGAAGTGCAGCAGAACTCAGACACAACCTTTCGGGTCTACGACTGGGGCCGCATGGGACTGGACGGCAAGCCCCGCGACATTCACGTGGAAGAGGCCCTACAGTGCATCGCCTTCGACGAGGACGCGCCGGCGCCAGTGACTCCTGATGTGTCCGCTTCCGGGCGCACGCGACTGGCCACCTGTGCTGCGTTCCGCATGGGAGTCGTGAACGGCGACCTGGTGGTCGGCGACACGAGCACGGAGAAGGAGCCCGTAATCCTGGCCGTGGTCGCTGGGGCGGGCAAGCTGACCAGCGCGGCCGGCAACGTGCAACTGAACACAGGGGACGTGTGGCTTCTGCCCGCGGCCCTGGGTGACTACGAGATTACGGGCGAGGGCCTGCGACTCGTCGAGATGGAGGGTGGCGCCTAGGCGCGAACCCGAAAGAAAACACCGTGCGCCGTGATGGCGTCCGGCTTACTAGCGGCGCAGTGATGCGCCAAACCGGCTCCACGCAGCGATGCACGGAGCGACTAAAAACGCGCTTATTAGCGCAACCCAAAGAACCGCGCACCCGCGCAAACAGCCCAAGAGAAACGGCGAGGCCTCCCGGGAGGGACGCCTCAAACCAGGAAACGAGACCATGACCAACGAAGACAAAAACGAAGAGTTCCAGGCCCAAGAGCCCGTGAGCAACACCGGCAACGAAGGCTTGCCGCCCCAAGCCAACCTGAGCGAGGCGGACTTCGCCCAGCTCGAGGCCGAGGCCGCGAAGCACGCTGAATACGTGCCCTATGTGGACCCCAGCTCGAAGTCGAAGAAGAACTTCGCCGAGCCGGAGCTCGCCAGCGAGGTCTCCGACGAGGACCCCTATGGCGGCTTCGACGAAGAGGGGCGGCCCCTCTGCGACCTAGAGGAGCAAGACTCGACCGTGGAGAGCGTCGACCCCGTGCGCCTCGTGCGACTGAACAAGTACCTGGCCGCAAACGGCATCGCGTCGCGCCGCCGGGCGGACCAGCTGATCGCCGACGGTGAGGTCTTGGTGGATGGCAAGATCGTGAAGGAGCTTGGCACGAAGGTCGACCCCGCGACCCAGCACGTGGAGTGGGACGGCATCGTGCTGAAGCCATCGGGCGCGAAGCACCGCTACTACCTGCTAAACAAGCCCACAGGCGTGGTCTGCACCAACGACGAGAAGGAGCTGCGCCGCCGCGCGTGGGACCTGATCAGCGATCCCGAAAAAGGCCGCGTTTACCCGGTCGGCCGCTTGGACGTGGACAGCTCGGGCCTGTTGATCCTGACCAACGACGGTGAGTTCACTCACCGCATCACGCATCCGAGCTACGGCGTCGAGAAGACCTACGAGGTCGTCGTGAAGGAGTTCGTGAGCGATGCTGCCATCCAGAAGATCGGCCGAGGTCTTCACCTGGCCGAGGGCCGCACGGTCGGCGCCGGCATCGTTGTGCGTCAGCGCAACGACCACATGACCAAGATGCAGGTCACCCTGACCGAGGGCAAGAACCGCGAGGTGCGCCGCATCTTCGCGCGCTTCGGTTATCGCGTGAAGGATCTGCACCGCGAGGCCATCTCAAACATCAAGGACCGCGGCATGGGCGTCGGCCAGTGGCGCTTCTTGACCGACGAAGAGGTCGCCGGCCTCAAGGCAGCCAGCTCGGTAAAGACCGAAGCGCCCCGCCACCTGCGCCGTTCCCGCCGCGAGTTCATGCCCGATGAGTACCGCGACAGCCGCGGCCGTAATACGGGCTACTCCGGCCCCAAGGGCGGCCCGGGTCACACGGCTCATGAGGAGCGCAAGGAGGAGCGCGCCAAGAAAGGCAGCTTCAGCGACTCGCCGTGGAACTCTGGCGGACGCCGTCCGGAAAAGAAGAAGGACGACGAGAAACCCGTGCGCAACCCGAAGACGCCGGCTGGTCAGTTTGGCCGCGCGGGCTACCGCAGTAAGACCCAACGAGGTGGCGTCGAACGCGACGGCAAGCCAGCCGAAGCCAAGCGCGGCGGCGGCATCACCGGCGGCCGCAAGGACAAGACCCGCCGCAAGGGCCGCCGCGGATAAGCTCCGCCGACAAGTCCATCCGTAAGGAATGAGCAGCGAGTCCGGGTTTCCACCGGGCTCGCTGCCCTGCTTTCTCTAGAATCTTGGCCTATGAAAAGGCTGAACAAGCGGGCTGCCAAGGCGGCCCCAGAAGTGCGCGCTGGCGCAACTATCCACGAGCACACCCTGCGCAACGGACTGCGCATCTTGCTCGCCGAGCGCCACTCGGACCCCGTCGTAAAGGTCATCATCTATTACGGTGTCGGCTCCCGATCCGAGACAGACCAAGAGGCGGGCATGAGCCACTTCCTTGAGCACATGATGTTTAAGGGCAGCCGCAACTACGAAAAGGGCGAGGTGGACACACTCACTACGATGCTTGGTGGGCAAAACAACGCCTTTACGGGCAACGACCACACGGCCTACTGGATGCGTTTCGCGGCGGATCGCTGGGAAACGGCACTCGAGATCGAGGCCGATCGCATGCAAGGATTGACCTTGGATCCCGTGGAGTTCAACTCCGAGCGTGACGTCGTATTGGAAGAGCTGGCCATGGGCGAAGACGAAGCCTGGGGCGTGCTGGCCAAGCGTGTCGAGTCGACGCTCTTCGGCCGCCATCCCTATGGGCGCCCAATCATCGGCTACCGCGAGAGCCTGCTGGCCATGGAGCCCTCGGACATGCACGCCTTCCACGCGCGCTACTACCATCCCGGCAATGCAACTCTAGTCATTGGTGGTGACATCGATCCGAAACAGGCGCTTCGACTGGTTCGCAAGCACTTCGGCAAGATCGAGCCCGGACCTAAGTCGGCGGATCAAGACGCCTTTCGCCTGCCGATGCCGAACCCCGGCAGCGCGGAGGTTCGGCTGCGCATGCGCTGGGACGATCCCGGTCGCCGCCTGATCATGGCCTGGCCCACGGACAGTGTGGGCACCGATACCGACTACGACCTAGACGTGCTCTCGGGCATCTTGACCAGCGGGCGCGGTTCGCGCTTGGTGAAGCGCTTGGTCGAGGGGGAGGGCCTGGCGACTTCGATCTCGACCAGCAACGACGCGCGGGTCCACGCCGGAATCTTCTGGCTGTTTGCCGAGTGCGCCCAGGGCGTCGCGCCCGAGATCCTCGAGGCGGCGATCGACGAGGAGCTCTGCTTGCTGCGCGAAGAGAAACCGGCCGCCGCAGAGGTCAAGCGCACCCACCTCATGATCCAAGCCCAGGAGAGCGCTAGCAGCGAGGCTATCGGCGATGTGGCGGAAGAGCTCGGCAGCATGGCCGTAGACGCTACCTGGCGCCTAGCCTTCGACAAGGGGGATGGCCACGGCAAGGTGACTGCGAAGCGAGTGCAGGCAACGGTAGCGAGCCTCCTGACCGAGGAGCGCCGCGTCGTGGCCTGGAGCTTACCCTCTGACCAAGTGCTCGAAGAGGCGAAGGCGTAGCCATGGCGACCAAGCTAAAGACAGGCAGCGTCCCGGCACCTGAACTAGACCAGGTTATCTTTGACCTGAAGTGCGGCGCCAAACTACTGATCTCACCTCGCCCAGGCGCGCCGATGACCGCCGTGCAGATCCACATCCGCGGAGGCCACTCCCTCGACTCCAACGACCTTGGCGGCGTAGCTTGGATGACAGGTCGCATGGTAGACCAAGGCACGAAGCTTCACACCTCCGACGAGATCGCCGACGAGCTCGAGCCCCTTGGCGGCGGGATCCAAGGGGACAGTACCGGGCTCTCGGGCACGATTGTCTCTAAACATTGGAAGAGGCTCTTTGTGCGCGCAGCCGAGATGCTGACCAAGCCTGCCTATCCAAAGGCACGCTTTGAATTGCAGCGCGGTCGCATCCTCGACCGACTTGCCATCGAGCGCGACGACCCAAGGTCCCAAGCTGCCCACAATCTGCGCGGCTTGATCTACGGCGACCACTGGCTGGGCCGGCCACACTACGGCACGACCCAATCCATGCAGAATATGGAGCGAAAGCACATCGTGGCCTTCCACCGCAAGAACTGGGTCGCGAGTCGCGCTGTGATTGCGGTCTGCGGTGACGTAGATCCGTCCGCTGTGAAGCGGCTCTTTAATCGCGAGCTGAGCGAGTGGAAGACAGGAAAGGACTTGGGCCCGGCCGGGGAGAACTACCCAAAGATGCAGCGACGCTTCGCGGCGTTCCAAGCCAAGCGTCAACAGGCGCACCTGTACCTAGGTCACCTCGGCGTGAAGATCCAGAATCCGGACTATCCCGCCTTGGTCGTGATGGACCACGTGCTCGGTACGGGCCCCGGTTTCACGAACCGCATCTCGCGCAGGTTGCGCGACGAGGACGGTCTGGCCTACTCGGTCAATGCAAACATTCACTCGAGCGCGGGCAATCTACGCGGCGTCTTCAGCGCCTACATAGGCACGTCCCCGGAGCACACGGGCCGCGCGATCCAAGGCTTCATGGAGGAGATGCACCGCATGCAGGACGAGCTAGTGCCGATCCCCGAGCTCGACGTGGCGCGCAACTACCTGATCGGATCCTTTGCGTTGAGCTTTGAGCGCGCGACGCGTCGTGCTGGTTACCTGGTGACCCAGTACAGGTTTGGTCTAAAAGACGATCACCTCAAGACCCTGCCTGGAAAGTTCGCGGCCGTCACCCCCGCAGATGTGCAGCGCGTCGCCCAGACGCACTTGTTCCCCGATGAAGCTGCCCTGTCCAGTGGCGGACCCGTCTCGCGGAAGAACCTTATGCAAGCAGCAAGAATCAAGTGAGCGACAACGTGTCAAGTTCCCAAGAGGCGGCGATTGCCGCCGCAAGGTGCTTTGCCATCGAAGGTGAGCTCATAGACACGGAAGCCCTACCTCGCGGTCACATCCACCAAACTTGGATCTCTACATGGACAGCCCATGCGGGTGGCAAGCAGCGCTTCTTGCACCAGCGCATCAACGAGTCGATCTTCCAGCAGGTCGGACGCTTGATGAGCAATATCGAGCTGGTGAGTCGCAAGCTGGGTCAGAGTTGCGAAGCGGCTGGCTATGAGGCCATGCGGCTTGTGCCAACGAACCAGGGCGAGAGCTGGTGCCGCAGTGCGGGTGCAGCTTGGCGCACCTATGAATTTATCGAAAACACGCGCGCCTTTGATCGTTGCACCGGAAGTGAACAGGCCCACGCGACCGCGCGCATATTTGGCTGGTTCCACGCCAGCCTCGCCGAGATGGATGCGAGCCTCTTTCACGAAACCATCCCCAACTTCTTTAGTCCCGGGCATCGCTGGCTTCAATTCCAGACGGCCCTTTCACGGGGCGAAGCCCTGGCCGGTGACGAGTCCAGCGTTGGGCGCGACTTCGCCCGACGCCGGGCCTTAGCCAAGGACGCAATCGCATTCGCAAAAGATCAGCATTGGCTAATTGAACTCTTCGACAGGCACCTGTCCAAGGGTGAGATTCCCTCGCGCATCGTCCACGGGGACACCAAGCTGAACAACGTGCTGTTTGATGCGGAGAGCGGCGCTGCGCGCTGCGTGGTTGATCTCGACACGTGCATGCCTGGCTTCTCCCTGTACGACTTCGGCGACATGGTGCGCTTCACCGCGGCGACCTCGGAGGAGGACGAGCCGGACACTTCCTTAGCGGGCACTAGCCTAGAGGTCTACCGAGCGCTGGCAGCTGGCTACCTCGAGTGCGCCCAGGACTCGATCTTGCCCCTCGAGCGCGAACTCTTGCACTTGGCGGGCCCCTTGGTCTCTCTATTGATTGGCCTTCGGTTCCTAACCGATCATCTCACCGGCGACACGTACTTTGGCGCTAGCCGTGAGAACCAAAACCTGGACCGAGCTCGGGTTCAGTTTGCCCAGGTCGCGCACATGGAGAAGATGCGCGACGAGATGCTCGGCGCCTAGTCCGCGCGCCTAATTTCGCCTGCGGTCACGAGGATGTCCCGCAGGAACCCATCGCAGGAGTGCAGAATGCCAGTGAAGGTGATCGGCACATCGTAGGAGCTGCCAAACTCATCTGCCGCGGCCTCGGGCAGCTGGATGATGGCTTGCACACCCTTGGTAAAGGAGCCGTCGGCGACACCCTCGAGTTCGACCACAGCCTTGGAGCCAGACCCCTCAAAGACAAAGTCCGACGAGAACCGCGAGATGCGACGTAGCTTCCCGGACCACTCCACCGAACGGCCCGCAAAGCTCCTCTCAAAGACGTCCTTGGATTCTGAGCTCATCATGCCAGACTCGAATAGCTCGGCACGCAGGCTGGTGTATTCGACAAGGTCCAAGGCGGCGGCCGCCTCACCCACCTCGGGATGTTCGGCGTCCTCGGATGCGTCTGCAGCCTGAGCTTCAGGGGGAGCCTCGATCGTAGTCTCGGTCGTAGGCTCGGGGGAAGCGACGGGCTCCACAGGTGCAACAGGCTCGGGTGGAGCCGTCTCAGCAGGGTCCGCCATGGGCTCTTCAGAGCTGGAAGCAGGCTCCGGCTCAGGCGCGACCCGCCTTGAAGCTTCGTAGGCGCGCACCTCTTCGGGAGTGGGAGAGAGGGGCGTTCGCTGTAGAGGCTCGCGGCTTAAGAAAGCTGCTGCCGCTTCAGCTGCAACTACATCCGCACCCATGTCCTTGGCCATGGGCGGCTCGGGCTTGGCGTCCTCTCGAATCGCCTCGCGCACCTCTTCCGTCGTTCTCGAATCGTGGGTGTCGGCTGGCCTAGATTCGGAGGCGAAGCTCTGGGCTAGACGCACTAGGGTGTCGAGTCCTGCCTTTAGACGCGCTTCGCTGTTAACCACACCATTGTGGATGTACGAGATTTCGTCATCCGTAATGCGCGCACGCCGGTTCCCCGTAAGGAACTTGCGGATCTGCAGGCGACGGTTGGGCGTCATGAATTTCTGCATGGCCACGGGCGAGGTCGACTGGACGATGACCGCCTTGTCGAAGTCGGCGTCTCCAACGGTCAGGTCTTGTCCGCCGGTAAACGTATTCGACAGCCCCGACAGGAAGTGCTGTTGGGTCAGCTCAAGGCCCAGGCCCAGGGACTCCATAAAGAGCGTGTAGCGAGTGTAGGTCGAGCTGTTATTGCCGTGGCTCTTCGTGAAGGTGTTCACCTTGACGTGGTATCCGTAATAGTCGCCTTCGAGTTTGCGCCTGCCACCAAGTACCTTCTTTTTGTGATAGGCGAGGCGGAGTCGAACGGCAGCTTGGTTCCAGGCTTCTTCGGTCTGTTTGAGGCTCTTGCGGATGGCCCCCACGATGAGGGCCGCTCCGGTCCCAAGCATAATAATGAAGAGCAGGAAGAACATGGTGGGAGGTACGGTCGGGGGTGCGGAGCGATTCAATCGGGCTTGATTTTTTGCCCGGGCTTCTATCGTACTGTCTAAAGCAGCTCACATTCCACGGCTCTGGTAAAGCAAAAGGCCTGTTTTCTACCCTGCCGGGGGTGCTAGGTGGGCCAGGGCTCCGTTGCTTTGCATCCCCAACCGCTGTGTGCCATAGTGCTTGTCGAAGAAAAACATTCACCCCTGCCAGCAAGGCTAAGGAACCATGGAATTATCTGAACGCGAAAAGTCACTACTCTTCTGGGCTAGCTTCGCAGCCCTAGCCGCAGCGGGCGTCGGATTTGCGCTGCGCGTGATGACCCTGGGGATCTGGGAGACGGAGTTTTCGATTCCGGGCACCGAAGCCGGAGCGGTCTTTGGCCTCTCCCTGTGGCCAATCGCGGTGACGATGATCCTCTTTAGCCTGATCTTGGATCGAGTCGGCTACCGCCTGTCCATGTTTATCGCCTGCGCCCTGCAGCTGGTCTCCGTCGTGCTAACAGTGATTGCCAAGGACCTGACCATGCTGAAGTGGGCTTGTTTCTTCGGCGGGCTGGGCCACGGTGTGATCGAGGCCTGCATCAACCCGCTGTGCGCGGCCATGTATCACACCACCAAGAGCAAGATGCTCAACATCCTGCACGCCTCGTGGCCCGCGGGAATCGTGGCTGGTGCTACGGCCTACCTGTTGTTTGGCGATTCGTTCTCCAACTGGAACCAGACCTTCCTATTTATGGTTGTGCCGATTCTGGTCTACGGCGGCATCTTCGTAACGATCAAGCACTACCCCGTGGACGAGCGCGTGGCCGCGGACGTCTCCAACCGGGAGATGTTGAAAGAGTTCGGCGGGCTCGGCGCTCTGCTTGCCGTGACCTTTGTCGTGTATGAGCTTACGAATCAAATCCTAGGCTTGACGGACGGCGGAGAGAGCTGGATCGGCCAGAACCTTCTGACCTTTAGCCTGATCATCGGCGCCATCAGCGGAGTTGCCTTCGGCTCGGCGATCGGCTCCCTAGGCAAGTGGCTGTTCTTCTTCCTTTGCCTAATCATGATCCCCCTGGCCGCAACGGAGTTGGGCACGGACGCTTGGATTCAGGGGCTCATGAAGCCTCTATTGGGCGCGAAAGGGGCTGGTTGGGCCCTGGTCGCATCGGCCGGCATCATGATGGTGCTGCGCTTCTTTGCGGGCATCCCCCTCAAGTATATGTCGCCCCCCGCGCTCCTTCTGGTCAGCTCGATCTTCTCGATGCTGGGCCTGTTCGTTCTATCCGGTGCGACAGGAGCGATGATCTTCCTGGCGTTCACCTTGTACGCCGTTGGCCAGACCTTCTACTGGCCGACAATGCTTGGCTTCGTCGCCGAGCGCTTCCCCAAGGGAGGCGCCATGACGCTCAACACGGTCTCGGCCATGGGGCTCTTGACCATCGGCATCTTCGGGACGCCCTTCTTGGGTGCCATCAAGACGTCCTATGACGCGGAGACGGTGGTCGCCTATGCGGAGACCGAGGAGCTGACTCAACTAGACGCCTACGTCACCGAGGCGGACTTCTTCATGGTGTCCTATGACTCGGTCGTCCCGAGCAAGGTGCTCGAGGACGCGAGCCTGAGTGCGGCTCAGAAGACCGACCTGCAGACGAAGATCGCGGACAACAGTCGCAACACGCTGAAGGTGGCCGCCTTGATGCCCCTAAGCATGGCGATTGCCTTTCTCTTGATCCTCTTGTGGTTCCGCTCGCGGGGCGGATACAAGCCCGTCGAGTTGCTGTCGTGATCCCGAGTTAGACGCACAAGAGGCTTGGCCTCGCTTCCTAACGGGAGCGAGGCCAAGCCTCTTTTCTTTGGTGTCGGCCTAGCCGCAAGTTCGGCCGGAAGAGTTAGGCGCGGGAGTCGTACTGCACAGCGACGGAAGCGCGGAACCGCTTGGCCTGTTCGCGATACACTTCGAGCAGCTCGGGGTTCGGCGTGGTGGCTTCGCTGGTGCTGTGTACACACAATGCCGTGAGATCCCTTAGGCTGCAGACGCCTCCCCCGTCGCGGTGCCAACTCCACAGGGCTTGCATGGCCGAACCAAGAGCAGCGGATTCAGGCTCTTCCAGGGGCAGCACGGGCGTCTCCAAGCAGGCAGCGAGAATCTCGCGCCACAGTGGATTGCGCGCGGCTCCTCCGACGAGCCGTAGTTCCGTGGCTTCGATACCGAGGTTCCGCAGTCGCTCGACGCCCCAAGCTAGGTTTAGGCTCGTACCTTCAAGAGCGGCGCGATACATCGTGCCAGCGCGCAGGTGCCCCGGCCGCATACCAAGCAGCGTGCCCGCGGCATTCGGAAGATCTGGCACGCGCTCGCCGTTCAGGTAGGGCAGCCAGAGCAGCCCGTCGCATCCTGGGTTGGCCTGACGGGCGGCGTCGGTCAGGGCTCCGTGGTCGACGCCGTAGCTGGCGCGGACCTCTTCGGTGACTCCTGTCAAGTTCATTACGCAGAGCAGCGGCAGCCAGCCGCCGGTGGAGCCGCAGAAGGGCGCGATCAATCCGTCGGGGTCGATGATTGGTTTTTCGGCGTGGGCGAATGCGGTGCCGGAAGTTCCCAGGCTGACGGTGACCACGCCGGTGGACGTGGCGCCGCTGCCCACGGCGCTCATCATATTGTCGCCTCCGCCCGGCGCGACTAGGGTGCCGTTGGCCAGGCCGAACTCGGCGGCGGCCTCACCGCTCACGCGGCCGACTGGTGCCCAGGGCGAGGACGGGTCCATGAGCGCGGGTAGGCGCGATGCCAAGCCCGCGTCGCTGAAGGGTGAGCCCGCCAACTCGTCAAAGACCGCGAACGAGCGATCGTCGAAACGGCGCTCGGTTACGTCGAAGAGGCCCGTGCCCGAGGCGTCGCCCGCTTCCATGGCGGCCGTGCCGGTCAGCAGCAGGTTGATGTAGTCGTGGGGCAGGAGCACGCGCTTCGTCCGCGCCCAGTTTTCGGGTTCGTGCCTTGCGAGCCACAGCAGCTTCGACGCGGTGAAGCCGGTGGGGACCGGGCGTCCGAATGCAGCCGTAAGCTCGTCGGCCTCGGCAGAGGTCGCCGTGTCGCACCAGAGCTTGGCCGCGCGCACGGGCTTGTCCCTCTCGTCCAAGGTCACGCAGCCGTGTTGTTGGCCCGAGACCCCGACCGCGAGTACCTCGTCGGCACAGCGTCCCGAAGTTGCGAGCACCTCGCGGGTGACCTGGGCCACGGCCTTGCGCCAGGTGTCCGGGTGCTGCTCTGCGGCACCTGGTTCTAGCCCATCGATGAGCCCATAGGTCGTGCTAGCCCGGCCGACGACGGCCCCGGATTCGCCGTCTAAGAGCAGCGCCTTGGTGCCCTGGGTTCCGACATCGAGACCGAGGCTGAGGCTCATACGACGGCCACCGCGGTACTTGCCACGATAAGGTGCACTAGCGCGCTCCCATGAGGTGCTCGACCATCAGTTGGTCCAGTCTTTCGTAGCGCAGGCCGCGTTTGGCCGCCCCGTCGATATCGATGGGCAGCGTGCGTAGGGCTTCCGCAGAGGCGCGAGTGTAGGGCGCGTCTAGGTGCGGGTCGAGGGCGGCATCCTTGATCGCGGCGATGATGCCTTGGACCTCCGCGTCGGCGTCGAAGGCGCGCGCGCGCTCGGCTAGCAGCTTGTAGGTGCGCATGCAGCCCCGTGCGAAGTCCCAGACTCCAGCGTCGTCTTCCGTGCGGTAAGCATGGGCATCGAAGTGCAGAGGCCCGGTGTAGGGAGCACTTCCAGAAGTGCCCTCGAGCAGGCGCACCAGCAGCATGGCTTGCTTAAGGTCCTCGGACCCAAAGCGAAGGTCTTGGTCATAGCGCCCGATGCGCTGGCCGTTTAGGTCAATGTGGAAGAGCTTGCCCGCCTCCATGGCCTGGGCCACGTTGTGGGTCATCGAGAGGCCGGCCATGGACTCGTGGGCGACCTCCGGATTAACTCCGACCATGGCCGCGTTCTCCAGGGTTGCGATGAAAGCGAGCATGTGTCCCGTAGTGGCGAGATAGATGTCACCGCGTGGCTCATTGGGCTTTGCCTCCAGAGCAAACCGCAGGTCGTAGCCGCGGTCCTTGACGAAGTCGCACAGATAATCGATCGCGTGGCGGAAGCGCTTGGTGGCCTCCTGGGGATCGCGGCACGCATCGGCTTCGGTGCCCTCGCGACCGCCCCAGAAAACGTAGGTCGAAGCGCCGAGCTCGACGCCAAGTTCGATGGCATCCATCGTCTTCTGCAAGGCAAAAGCGCGCACCTTGGGGTCGTTCGCAGTGAAGGCGCCATCCTTAAACACCGGCTGGCTAAACAGGTTCGTCGTGGCCATGGGCACGACCATGTTGTGGTCGCTCAGTGCTTGCTTGAAGTCCGCCACGATCGAGTCGCGCTTGGCTGGACTGCTGCCGAACGGGACCAAGTCCTCATCGTGCAAGTTGACGCCCCAAGCACCGCACTCGCTCAACTTCTGAACAATACGGCAGGGATCCTGGACCGCGCGCACGGGACCCCCAAAGGGGTCGCGCCCTGGGTTCCCGACGGTCCAAAGACCAAAGGTGAAGCGGTCGTCGGAGGTCGGGTCAAAGGGGTCGTTAGACATGGTCGTCGGTGTCGGCAGTGAGAATGGGGCGAATGGGGGCATCCATTTTGGGGCTTCGCTGGCTAAGATCCTAGCCATGAAAACTCTACAGGGACCCGCGATCTTCCTCGCACAGTATTTCTCTACCGAATCACCTTTCGACAACCTGGACTCCATTGCCGAGTGGGCATCTAGCCTGGGCTTTAAGGGAGTTCAGATCCCGACCTGGGAGAAGGGACTCTTCGACATGGACCTGGCGGCCACCTCGAAGGACTACTGCGATGAGTTTAAGGGGCGCCTTGCTACCCACGGCGTGGTCGCGACCGAGCTCGCCACACACCTACAGGGGCAGCTCGTCGCCGTGCACCCGGCCTACGACGAGATCGCGGACACCTTCGCTGATGCTTCGGTCAAGGGCAACCCGAAGGCACGCGCCGCGTGGGCCGTGGAAGAGGTGAAGAAGTGCCTGTCGGCTTCGTCAAACCTGGGCCTTGGCGCGATGGCTACTTTTAGTGGATCCTTGGCGTGGCCCTACATGTACCCTTGGCCGCCGCGTCCCGCCGGCCTGATCGACGACGCCTTCGCCGAGCTGGTGCGCCGCTGGAAGCCAATCCTCGATCACGCCGAAGACGTAGGCGTCGACTGCGCATTCGAACTCCACCCCGGCGAGGACCTACACGACGGCGCGACCTACGATCGCTTCCTCGATGGCGTCGACGGCCACAGCCGCGCTAACCTGCTGTTCGACCCCAGTCACTTCCTACTACAGGGCCTCGACTACCTGCAGTTCATCGAGATCTACCACGAGCGAATCAAGGCCTTCCACGTGAAGGACTCCGAGCTGCGAACCGATGGCCGCAACGGCGTCTACGGCGGCTACCAGGGTTGGGAAGATCGCGCCGGCCGCTTCCGCTCCCTCGGCGATGGCCAGACCGACTTCAAGGCCATCTTCACCGCGCTCTCCAAGCACAACTTCGACGGCTGGGCCGTGCTCGAATGGGAGTGCGCCTACAAGGACAACCTCGTGGGCGCCGCCGAGGGCGCGAAGTTCATCGAGGACCACATCATCGAGGTCTCCAAGACGTCCTTCGATGACTTCGCCGCGTCCAGCGCCGACCGCGACAGCAACCGCCGCACCCTCGGGTTGGACTAGCTCTATGACGACCTATCCCCTGCGTCTGGCCATGGTTGGTGGCGGTCCCGGCGCCTTTATCGGCGCCGTCCACCGCACTGCCGCCCTAATGGATGGAGCCTTTACCCTGGTGGCTGGCGCACTGTCGTCGGATCACAAGAAGTGCCAAGAGCGCGCCGCCGAATGGGGTATCGCCCCCGATCGTGCCTACGCCTCATGGCAGGAGATGCTCACCGCCGAGCAGGCTCTTCCCGAGGACGTGCGCGCCCAGGTCGTCTCCATCGTTACGCCGAACCACCTGCACCACGAGGTGGCCATCGCCGCCTTGGACGCAGGCTTCCACGTGGCCTGCGACAAGCCGCTAACCACCAACTCAGAGAACGCCGAGGCCATCGCCAAGGCCGCTGCCAAGTCCACGGGCCTGTTCCTCTTGACCCACAACTACACCGGCGCGCCCATGGTCCGCGAGGCCCGCGAGCTGATCGCCCAGGGCGAGTCCGGGCCGATCGGAACGGTGCGCAAGGTCTACGTGGAGTACCTCCAAGGCTGGCTCGCCGAAGACCTAGAGGCCTCGGGCCAGAAGCAGGCCGCCTGGCGCACGGACCCCAAGCGCAACGGCCCCGGCGGAAGCCTCGGCGACATCGGAACCCACGCCCACAACCTTGCGGAGTTCGTCACGGGCCAGCGCATCACGCGCCTGCTGGGCTCGCGTCGCTCCTTCGTGGACGGCCGCGCCGTGGACGACGACGCCATGGCCCTGCTCGAGTTCGAGGGCGGCGCCGACGGTATGCTGCGCTGCAGCCAAGTCTGCGTCGGCCGCGAAAACGGCCTGTCGATCCAAGTCTTCGGCACCAAGGGCGGTGTCGAGTGGCGCCAAGAGCACCCCAACGACCTGACGATCTACAGCGCCGATGAGGGCCCCGTCACGCGCCGCACTGGCAACGGCTACCTCTCCGCCCTAGCGCAATCCTCGGCCCGCGTCCCCGCCGGCCACCCCGAGGGCTACCTCGAATCCTTCGGCAACCTCTACCTCGAATTCGCGGACGCCATCCGCACGGGCGGCCCCATGCCAGATCACCTTCCCTCGATTGAAGCTGGCATCCGCGGTGTCCAGTTCATCGAACAGGTCATCGCCTCCGACGACGCGGGCAACGCCTGGGCGTAACACATAATTCTTGTGGACAGCGATCAGGCGGCTCTCGCCCGATCGTATCGCCCCTCAACGAAACAAGGGCCGCCCTGCGAGATGCAGGGCGGCCCTTGTTGTCTAACTTGGCGAGTCGCCTAGTGCATGTGGCCGCCGCCAGCGGCGGGGGCCGGGTCGCCTTCGCTGGGCAGCTCGCTGACGATAGCGTCGGTGGTGAGCAGGAGGCTCGCCACGGAGGCTGCGTTTTGCAGGGCCAGGCGCGTCACCTTTGCGGGGTCAATCACACCGGCGGCGGTCAGGTCCTCGTAGGTGTCGGTGGCGGCGTTGTAGCCGTAGCCGTCCTTCGCCTTGGCGAGGACGTTTTGCACGACAACCGCGCCGTCCTTGCCCGCGTTCTCGGAGATCTGACGCAGGGGCGCCTCGATGGCGCGCCAGACAATCATGGCACCGATCTGCTCGTCACCCTTCAGGTTGAGCGCGTCGATCGACTTGCGGGTGCGCAGGAGTGCGACGCCGCCGCCGGGCACGACGCCCTCTTCCACAGCAGCGCGGGTGGCGTGGAGGGCATCCTCGACGCGCGCCTTGCGCTCCTTCATCTCGGATTCGGTCGCAGCGCCAACGTTGACCTGGGCCACGCCGCCTGCGAGCTTCGCGAGGCGCTCTTGGAGCTTCTCGGAGTCGTAGTCGGACTTGGACAGGGCGATCTCGGCGCGGATCTGAGCGATGCGGCCTTGGATGTTTGCCTTCTGGCCGGCGCCTTCGATGATCGTGGTGTTGTCCTTAGAGACGATGACCTTCTTCGCGCGACCGAGATCCTTCAGGGTGATGGATTCGAGGGTCGTGCCGGTCGCTTCGATGATCGGGTTAGCGCCGGTAAGGACGGCGATGTCTTCCATCATCGCGCCGCGGCGATCGCCGAAGCCCGGTGCCTTGACGGCACAGACGGGGAAGCCACCGCGCAGACGGTTGACCACGAGGGTGGCGAGGGCCTCGCCCTCGATGTCCTCGGCGATGATGAGGAGAGGCTTGCCCGAGCGGGCGATCTCCTCGAGCACCGGGATCATGTCCTTGACGTTCGAGATCTTCTTCTCGTGTACCAAGACGTAGGCGTCCTCGAAGGTTGCCTCCATGGACTTGAAGTCGGTGATGAAGTGGGGGCTGAGATAGCCCTTATCGAACTGCATGCCCTCGACCCAGTCGACCATGGTCTCTTGGGCGTTGCCTTCTTCCACGGTGATGACGCCGTCCTGGCCAACGCGCTCCATAGCTTCGGCGAGCATCTCGCCGACAGAAGCGTCATTGTTGGCAGCGATACTGCCGACCTGGGCGATGTCGTCCTTGGTCTTGATCGGCTTCGACATCTTGCCAAGCTTCGTGACGCATGCGTCAACGGCGGCGTCGATGCCACGCTTGAGCGCAACAGGGTTAGCACCGGCCGTGACGTTGCGCAGACCCTCTTCAAAGATGGCCTCGGCAAGAACCGTTGCGGTAGTGGTGCCGTCGCCGGCGCCGTCGTTGGTCTTGGACGAGACTTCCTTCACGAGCTGGGCGCCCATGTTCTCGTAGGTGTTCTCGAGGTCGATCTCCTTGGCGACGGACACACCGTCTTTCGTGACGGTGGGGCTGCCGAAGGATTTCTGGATGATCACGTTGCGACCGCGGGGGCCGAGGGTGACCTTGACGGCACGGGCGAGTTGGCGGACACCGCTGCGGATGTGCTCGCGCGCCTCGGCGTCGTAGCTGATTTGCTTAGCCATATTGGTTAGCTCCTAAATTTGTATTTGTGGGGGTGGTCGTAGATCGACCGAACTAGCCAATGACGCCGAGAATGTCGTTCTCGGTCATGATCAGGTATTCCTGACCTTCGAACTTGACCTCGGTGCCGGCGTAGCTGCTGAAGAGCACGCGGTCGCCCTTCTTGACGCTGAACTTGGCGTTCTCACCGTTGTCGAGGACGCGACCAGCGCCAAGGGCGACGACCTTACCTTCCTTCGGCTTCTCCTTAGCGGACTCGGGAAGCAGGATGCCGCCGGCGGACTTCTCTTCAGCCACGGTGCGCTGAACGAGGACGCGGTCGCCAAGGGGACGGATGGATGCTTTGGTTTTGGACTTGGTAGCCATGATGGAATCTTTGCCTCTAGAGCGAGGGTTGGGGGATTGCTGTGTTTTTGAAAAGTGGGTAGGTCGCCCCGGCGGTGTGCCGCGACGTCCTTGGAGTTAGTTGAGGAATGGCGAGCTGGCCAGAGCGCGCAGGATTTCCGCGCGTAAGAGGTCCGGCTCGACGGGCTTCCTAAGGGTAGAAAAGGCGCCGATCTCCATGGCCATGTTGGCCGTGGCGATGGACAGGTTGCCGGAATACACGATGCAGGGCAGGCCCGCGAGTTGCTGGTGCAGCAGGGGCAGGGCTTCGAGTCCGCCGCAAGTCGGCATCTGCATGTCCAGCAGGGCCGCGTGGACCCTAAACGACTTCGCGAGCTCTAGGGCTTCCAGGCCGTCTCCGGCCTGGAGCACCTCGAGCCCGATCCCCTCAAGTAGGTCGGCAACGCCGCTGCGCATGGACAGATCGTCGTCGGCCAGCAGGATTCGTCGAATGATGGACATAGCTCTCCCCGCATAGCAAAGCCTGTGCCGGACGTATTCGAACGTCGCAAGTCTATTGCTCTAAAAGGCTTAGGCCTCGGTTCACCCCCTAGCCATTCCCCGGCGCTGCCAAATGGGCAGAGCCCGAACCCGACTTGAAAGCAGCCTGTCACTCTGACAGGTGCCCGGATAGGTCCTACAAGCGAGGCCGCCACCATGGCCCTATTCCTGGGCCCTAAGCCCAAAAAAGGGGCAGGGCCAATCCTGGAGTTAGGCCCCGCCCCGCATCTGGAATTACCGATTTCGACCCTAGGGAGCTAAGGCCGGGGGAACTCCCGATGCCGTTTGAGGCCTAGGCCTCAAATGCGACATCCAATCCTACCCCAACTCTCCGGATCCGGCGACCCCAGCCACGAGGCATCGTCAGGCAGCCTACCGAAAAAAGTGTGCGGCTCGATCGGTTGGTCTGCATTTGGTTGCGAGAGCGCGGGGCCGTAGACTTCCGGGATGCAGTCACGGTTTGATGTTTTCGACGCTCACGTAGACACGATTTTGCGCGAGTTGGACCTGGGAGAGGATCTGGGCCTCGCGCCAGGTCCTGTCGATACCGGCAGGCACTTGGACCTGGTCCAAGGGCGCGAAGGTGGGCTAGGTGCGGTGGTGCTTGCGGCCTGGGTCGCGCCTCATTTCGTGCGTGGCAACGAGGTTTTGGCTAAGCCGGATGCCCAGGCGGGGGGGGCCAATGCCCGTGTCCACGCGATCCTCGACACGGCCCACGCCCTCGCCGCTCGGCACCCCGACCAGGTCGCGATCGTGCGCAACGGCGCCGAGCTTGCGGTCGCTAGATCGGCCGGGTTGATCGCCGCGATCTTGGGGATCGAAGGCGGTCACGCGATCGAGAACAGCTTGACCAAGTTGGACGAGGTTCACGCCCGCGGCGTACGCCTTATGACTCTTGTTTGGAACAACCACCTGCCGTGGATTCGCTCGTGCCAGACCGTCCCGGCGGATCTAGGCTTCGAGGTGCCGGCGGGACTCTCGGACTTCGGTCGCGAGGTGATCGCGCGTATGAACGAACTACACATGCTGGCCGACGTCTCCCACAGCGCGGTCCAGACTTTCGACGACGTGCTCGAGGCCAGCACCGCGCCCGTGATCGCGAGCCATTCGGGTTGCACGGCGATCCGCGACCATCCGCGCAACTTGACCGACGATCAGCTTCGCCGATTGGCGGACGCAGGTGGCTGTGTGGGCATCGTCTTCCACGGGGGCTTCCTCGATGACGAGGCCGCTGCCGAAGATGCACGCATCTACGCATCGCCGGAGTACCGCTCCATTCGCGAAGGCGAAGGCGCGCCGCAGGGCGCGGCTCTAGAGTACGCGCAGAACGCGTACCACCAGCGCATCGCAAAGCCCATGTCTATCGAGGTCGTTAGCGATCACATCATGCACGGGATCAAAGTGGCAGGTATTGAACACGTCGGTCTCGGCTCAGATTATGACGGCATCCCGCGAACCCCTGAAGGTCTCGAAAACGCGGCCTGCTATCCCAATCTGGCTGCGTCCCTAGAGCGCCGCGGACTTGCCAGCCGTGAGATCGAGGCCGTGCTTGGTGGAAACCTGCGCCGCTTGTTTAGTGACGTCTGTCGCTAGTTGAGGAGAAGTTTGGTTTGGTCGGGCCGAGAAAAAGAAGAGCGGCGCCAAAACCCTGTCGTCTGCCTCGGGGAAGCTCTGGGCCCAGGACTTGCCCAAAGTAGTCGCCTTCCGTTGGCCCTAGTGGCCTGCGATCGCCTCGTTTGGCGATAAGGCCCAAAATCTAGAGCTGCCCCTATGCGCTGATTGGATTGGGCCCTTGGATTGCACGCAGGCTGAACTCTGGCGTTGCCTTTGTTTCCCCCTTGTTGGATCTGCAGGAGCAGTGGAGAATGAGGGTCCCTCCTTCGTGACCACTCCTTCCCCCCCATATGGTTCACATCCGTCCCCTACAGTTCGCAGCAATTGTGTGCGGCTTCGCGGGCCTCTCATCTGCCCAAACGGGCAGCCCTTCGGAGCCCTTCGCCGTACCTGGGGACATCTATGTCACGGACTCCGTTAGCGATTTGATTTATCGCATCGTCGATGTGAACATGGACGGAGACGGGAACGACTTAGGCGAGGTTACGGTCTTCTACGACGACACCCTGGGGGCGGTGCCCCTCGGCAACAACAGCAACTTGAGCTTTGGGCCCACGGGAGTCTTGTATGTCACCGACAGTGCGACCAACAAGATCGTACGCCTGATCGACATTAACGGCGACGGCAGCTGTCATGACCCCACCGAGGCTACCGTGTTCTTCGATGGCGACCCCATGGTCAACGCAAGTGGCATCGAAATGGCCGCACCGGCGGGAGTCTCCATTGGCACAAACCAAGTTGTCTTTGTGGCGGACTCGGACTCGGGCGGTAGTGGGCTGGATGGCATTCTGCGACTGACGGACTTGAATCTTGATGGTGATGCCAACGACGCGGGGGAAGCCATCCGCCTCTACACGCCTCCCGGGGGGACGGGCGGCCACTCGATACCTAGTGATGTGATCATCGGCATCGATGGCAAGCTCTACTACGTCGAGTCCAGCAGTACAGGGCTCTACGCAAAGGGCATCTACCAGCTCGACGACGCAGACAACGACGACTTCATCGACCCGGTGACGGAAGTCACTCAGTTTTTTGTCCCTACACCGGGCGGCTCACTCGAATTCATCTGGACCTTGACCCAGGACGCCGCCGGCAATATCTACACATCGGACACGGGCAACGACATCATCTGGCGAGTACGTGACGACAACAGCGACGGAGTGATCACGAATGCCACCGAGGCCAGCGCTTTTCTGACCGCGCCCGGTGCCAGCCTTGTGTGGGACGTGAGTGTGTCGGCCGACGGCACGCTGATCTGCGTCGAGGACCAAGCCCCCGACCGTGTCTTGCGCATGAAAGACTTGAATTCGGACGGCGTGATCGATGTGTTTACCGAGCTCGAGAACGTCTACAACCAGGCGATCTCCGCGACCTCAATTGGGAACGTCCGTGGTCTGACCTGGGAGCGTCAGCCCCAGCTGACCGTGGACGCGACCACCTCTCCCGGGAGCACCGCTGCCTTCCAGGTCGAAGCCACCGAGAACGACACCGTCATCCTCTATCTGTCGACCGGCACCACAGCACCGGTCCCCCTAGCCCCCTTCGGTTATTCGGAGCTGGCCTTCGTATCCCCCGACACCTTCCTGCAGGTCTTCAGCACCTTTGCCCCGATCTTGGTGCCCCTGGCCGTAAACCTGCCGATTCCGAACGACCCGTCCCTGTCTGGCCTCTCCTTTGGATTCCAGGCCCTTGTGGGCAAGCCGGACCGACTTCAGATCACCAACCTGCAGATCCTGAACATCCTCTAGGGCTCCGCCGACGGAAACATGGGGGCGATCGTCTGTCCCGGGGCAGTTTCAGGGAAGGAGTCCGTTCCGCGCGCGTCCCTCTAATCTCCGGATTGCCCCCCCGGACTCTGCACCTGACTCGTTACTCTCATGTCCGCATGCGCAACCACATTCTAATCACAGGTGGCGCCGGCTTCGTCGGCTCGCACCTGACCGATCGCCTCCTCAAGGAAGGGCGCTCGGTCACGATCCTGGATAACCTGTCCACGGGTCGGCGCTCGAATGTACAGCAGCTGCAAGCGGCCTCCCATGGGCGTCTTCGCTTTGTGGAGGGCTGCGCGACGGACTCGGACCTGGTCCATAGACTCGCTTCGGATAGTGATGGCGTCGTCCACCTAGCGGCAGCGGTGGGGGTTAGGTTGGTGGTAGAGAAACCGATCCACACCATGCACACGAACATTGGCGCCACCGAGGTCGTGCTAGAGGCCGCGTCCGCAGCAAACGTGCCCCTACTCTACGCCTCGACCTCTGAGGTCTACGGCAAGAGCGCGACCCTGCCCTTCACCGAGAACGCAGATCTGGTACTTGGGCCCACGTCCATTGCTCGCTGGGGTTACGCCGCGTCCAAGGCGACCGGCGAGTGGATGGCCCTGGCCTATGGTGCCGAGCGCGAGCTCGACGTCACGATCGTGCGGCTCTTCAATACGGTCGGCCCGCGCCAACGCGGGCGCTATGGCATGGTGCTGCCGAACTTCGTACGAGCGGCATTGGCGGGGGAGGCCCTACGTGTCTTTGGCGATGGCCAGCAGACTCGGTGCTTTGCCCATGTGCGCGACGTGACCTGCGCCCTGGGGGCGCTGCTCGACGAGCCCGCAGCACGTGGCTCGGTCTTCAACGTAGGCAACGACCAGGAGATCTCGATCCTGAGTTTGGCCCAGCGAGTGATTGAAATTGCGGGGTCGGATTCGGAGATTGAGCTGGTTCCCTATGCCGAGGCTTACGGCCACGGCTTCGAGGACATGCGCCGCCGGGTGCCTAGCTTAGCCGCCTTGGAGGCTGCTATTGGCTTTCGTCCGCGCACGGGACTCGACGAGATCATCACTGATCTCATCGGTGTGCTCGCGGCAAAGTAGCCTCCGGCGCAGAAAGATTTGGCGAGCTGCGCAACCAGGCGTGGATTGGCGCGTCTTCTTCTCGGTCGGAGATTTCCGCGCCTCCCCATGGTGGGGAAGCCGCGCGCGACAGCTCGCCCATCGCATCTCGAGGAGAGAGACTATGACCCCATCCCTTGGCGCACTGAACGGCGCCTTAAGCAACAACGACGACTCCCGTCTCGTGGAGACCGCCAGCAACGGCCAGATCCAAGTGGACTTTAGCAGGATCGAAGACGTGGAGTCCTTCGTGACAATTCCCGAAGGCCGCCACCTGGTCCGCATCGCCGAGGTCCGCGAGGGCGAGACCCGAGCTGGCCACCTGCGCTGGGCCATGCGCCTGGAGGTGACCGACGGTGAATATGCCGGACGAACGGCAGCCTGGGACGGCATGGTCTGGAGTAAGCGCGGTCTGCCCAGGGTGAAGCACGTCCTGAATGTACTGGGCTTCGACACCGAGGGCTCTTTAGAAGTGTCTCCGGACGACCTCTGTGGCAAGCAGGCCATCGTGGACTTCTTTATGGAGGAGTGGGAGCACCCAACCACGGGACGGCGCACCCAGCGCCTGGCCGTGCCGTTTTTGGGCTACGAGCCTGCGGACGACACCTCGTCTCCTTTCTAGGTAATCAACGAGCATAGCCGTCCTTTGGCATTAGCCTCTTAGGCCCTTGCCAAGGCGTTCCGGGGCGTTACTCTTGACGGCGAAATGAACCCCGAATACACCCAAGCCATCGACTTCGAGCAGCTTCGCACCCTTGCGCGCGAAGTTGCGGAGAAGGCCTACAGTCCCTATTCCAAAGTCCGGGTTGGGGCCGCCCTACTCGCGGAGGATGGTCAAGTCTTCACTGGCTGCAATGTAGAGAACGCGAGCTTTGGCGCGACCCTCTGCGCCGAACGCACCGCATTAGGTCATGCCATCTCAGCGGGCCAGCAACAGTTCACGGCCCTCGCTATTTGGGCTAGCCCCGAGTCTCTCTTGATGCCCTGCGGCATCTGCCGCCAGATGCTCTTCGAGTTTTCCCCAGAACTTGCGATCGTCATCGACAGTAACGGCGCCGGCCCCAAGTACACCAAGCTAGACGAACTGCTACCTAGCGGCGTCAAGCCCTCGGACTTGATCTAGAGCGGCAAGTGACGCAAATCTGGCTTCGCTGCTCTTCGGCTCGGTGGTTTGGGCCCGTGAAGACAGTGGCGAGTATGGCGGGCAGCCCATATCTCTTACCGTATCTAAAGGAATGTGCTACGGCTAAATGGCCCGACGCTTTGGGTCCATGCAGCTAGGCCGATCAGGGAGATGAGCCGACTCTTGCTGCCGCTCTTATTGCGGTGGCTAATTGAAGTCGGTATGCTGTCCGCTTAGTGGCCTAGCGATAAAAAAACCCTTCCCTGAGGGCAGGTTGAGGGAAACTGCAAGCATGAGATTTAACGCAAGCACAGTCTTCATGTTGGCCCCGCAGCGGCACGGGTCCAACAAGACGCAGAGCCTCTTGGCCGCCCGGCACCCGTCTCTCTTTGGACCGTTTCCACCCGTGCTCCGCCAGAAATTCCTTCCACTCGAAGGGGCTCTAGGCGACGACCTGCTTGAGGCTATGGTGGTCAACGCAAACCTAAGTCCAAGGCCGATCTGCAGTAGGGGGGGGGACCTCAGCGTGCCGGAAGTTCTCGCAGTTATGGAGGATAGGGGCTTGCCTGGAACAGTCCTGGGGATCATGTCTGCTATCTGTCTTACGGGGGCCGCGCGCGAGAATCGTACTGACGCCAGGGTGCTTTGCAAGTCGCCAGACAACCTGCTATTCATCGATGAGATTACTCGAGATGTAGAGGACGCTGTCTTCATCCACGTGGTCCGTGACCCTAGGGCTGTCTGGAACAGTGGTAATAACACACCCCGTGGCCCGCAGACTGCGCACGCCTCGGCCATGGCCTGGAAGGACTACCACAGTAAGGTCCATGCGTTGTCAAGTCGGTTGCCGATTCATACATTGCGCTTCGAAGGCCTGCTCGAAAATCCTGAACTGCACCTGCGCAAAGCCTGCCTCTTCCTTGGCATCCCCTTCGAGCCATCGATGCTAAATGCTCATGAATCTCTCGAGGCCAAGGGCGCTGCAATGAGTAGCGCTCAGCTCTGGGGCAATCTCGATAAACCGGTTCAGATGGACAGGGCAAATGCTTGGGAGCGGGAGCTCCCTAAACGCGATATAGAGATCGTTGAACATGTTTGCGCGGACATGATGACTAAATTTGGCTATGTCCGTTCGCTTCCTCTTCGAGAGCTTGAGGATGAAGACGCTAAGGTCGACACTGACATCAAGGTGCAGGCCAAGGCCGCCGAGCCTCGCCGTCTTCAACTAGAACATCTTCGCCAGCTTTACAGCAAGCATGATCTAGTCATGGGCCCGTAGGCAGCCCCGATTCCCATGACCACGAACTCATGACTCCTCTCGCTCTTATTGTCTTCGTCCTAGTGGGCATGGCCTTGTCCCTATTCGGTGGTGGCGGGGCAATCATCCTGATCCCTTACATGAAGACGGGCCTCTCCATGCCAATGGACCAGGCAGCCCTTTTGAGCCTGATCACGATTGGCGTCAACACCAGTCTTCAGTCTGTGCTTGACCGAGATACCATCCAGTGGAAAGCCGTGACGGTCTTCTCCTTCATCGCATTCCCTGCAACCGTGCTGTCTGGTCACTATCTAGCTCCCGTCGTACCGGACCCTGTGCGAATGATCTGCTTTGGTGTGTTCACTCTCAGCGTCGCAGCACTGATCTCCTTTCCGTTCAAGGCACGCGATGAAAGTAAGAAGAGTCTCACGGGAGTCAGCTTCTCGGCAGCGGCGACGGGTGTGCTATGCGGATTAGTGGGCGTTGGTGGCGGGATCTTTATTGCCCCTGCACTCAACCTGTTCTATCGAATCCCGATCAAGGAGGCGGTAAAGAGCAGCCTCGCGATTGTCGCCGTGCAGTCCATCACGGCGCTCTTGACTTACCTCTCTCGGGGCGTTCGCGTACCTCTTACCTTTGCGCTGGTGATGCTAGTGATGGTAGGGATCGGAGTGATTGGGGGCCGCCGGCTGAAGGGCCTTATTCAGGAGAGGCAACTGAAGCAGGCGTTCGCGTTCTTTCTGATTGGAATAGGCTTCTGGGTGATCTTCCGCCCATGAGCTAGATGCGGCTTCGCACGCAGATCCAAACAGCTCGCTGCGGCGTCCATAAATTCAGTCGCCTAGGTGGAGACAAAGTGGGCGCAAGCTAGCGCGCCTTACTGGAAGGTCTGGGTGAGTAGCTTGCTTACGCCACAGTTGAGCGGATCGACGCCTTGCACTAATACGGTTAGCCCCATCAAGGAGACTGGCAAGAAGACCGGCAGCTCTAGCCGACCGTCTGCATCTGCGGCGAGGACAGTGAAAATTTGGGGAGCGGCGATACCCGCAAAGCTACCGAGGCAGCCCGGCACGGGGGTTTGCCCCGAGCTGACTCCATAGGCGATAAAGATCGGAGCGCCGGGCGTGAACCCCATCCCAAATAGGCTGCTTGCCTGACCGGAGATCCCCGGCTGAAGTCCGGAGAGACGAGCTTGGGACAGAACGGGCGTCAGTCGAAACGCGCGTTTGTTGCCGTTTAGCCATCCCGTTCCCGTGATCTCACCGAGCTCGTTGATACCGGCGGCATCAAACAAAGTCCAGCCACTACCAGACGGGATGAGTGTCTCTAGCTCAACGGGTGCAGAGTAGCCTCCACCAGGAAGCGGTGACCAGATGGTGGCGTGCTCAGCACCTGCCGCATCATCGGCGTTTCCAACGATTACGCCGTGGTTGTTAATGTCACGTGCCATCCCTTCAGCTCCCGCACCTCCACTAAGAGTGCCCAGATCGAGCATCGCCCCCGCCTGCCAGAAGAAGGGTTGATAGAGGCCGGCGCTATCGGCACTGAGTCCTACGATGCGGTCGTAGTCGTCAATTGCGTAGGGCGCAGTTGCCCCTGCGAGGGAGCCAAGCGCGATCATTCCAGTGCCGGCACTCCACAGGAACGGGTGCGAGTTCTCCGACGCGTCTCTCGCGGTGCCTATGACGTGTTGGTGATCATTAACGGCTCGTGTGAATCCGCTTCCACCACCAAACGTGCCCAGGTCAGTCCAGCTGCCCGACGGGTCTCGAAGGATGGGGCGGAACTGTGAGGTGATGTAGCCGGGAATGAACTCGGAGGTTATGCCGGCGATGTAGCCTGAAGAGTTGATGTCGTAGGCGCGACTGAAGTTGAGAGGACCGAGGTGAATGTCATGGGTGACTCCGGACTCCCAGACATATTGGTGCAGTGCGCCGCCACCTGCCGACATGTACCCGACACATTGATCTGAGTCGTTGATGGCTCCGCCGAATGCGAGGGCCGGCGAGACCGGCTGAATCTTGACTTGGGTGTGGCCGTCCCAAAAGAAGCCGTTGATCTTCACAGCGCTACCAGCTCCTGGCAGATTGTTCTCGCCATGGACGTGGCCGCGATTGTTAATCCCCAAGGCGCGAACAGGCTGCGTTGGGTTAGAACTCAGCGTCCCAATGTTTTCGATCGAGTAGGACTGGGCGAACAAGGGGGTAGTCAAGGAGGCGATCCCGAGGACGCACAGGAATGCATTATTCATAGTCAAACTAGCCTACTTGCGAGCAGGATTCCTCTCGGTCCCTTATTGCCCAAAATGAACTTGGCGGCCATGCATCCCCTCGGGCAGGCCTTGTGGGGCGGGGCTGAAAGTTGTGGCGACCATGGAAGGGGGGCTCTAAGCTAGAAGTTGATGCTAGGTGTGCATGCTCCAGCATTACATTAGCCAACGTGAACACCGCTTCCACTGACTCCATAGTTACATGACGATTTTCAAACTAAGACTACGAGCCTTTCCGGCCTTGCTACTAGTAACTCTCGCCGGGTGCCAGGTTTCGTCCGGCGCTTATCGCTACGAGGGCTTTGGCAATTTCGAGCGCTCGATAACGACGAGTTCGTCCGAAGCTCAGGAGTACTTCAATCAGGGGATGCAGCTGCTCTATGGATTTAATCATGACGAGGCTATCCGCTCTTTTAAGCAGGCGGCCTTGCTGGACCCAGGCTCTCCCATGCCTTGGTGGGGAGTCGCTTATGCAAACGGCGTCAACATTAACAATGACAAGATGTCTGCCGAGAACTCTGCGGATGCGCGCTCGGCGGCCGACAAGGCCATGGAGCGAATCAATGATGCAAGCCCAAGTGAACAAGCGTTAGTTCGCGCCATTGATGCGCGCTACTCGCTCCCCATTCCGGAGGATCGCGCGCCCCTAGACCAGGCCTATGCCGCAGCAATGGGCGAGGCCTTTCAAGCGCACCCTAATGATGCCGACATCGCAGCGATCTATGCGGATGCTCTTATGAACCTGCAACCATGGGACTACTGGGAGAAGGATGGGCAACCCAAGGGCCGAGCGCTCGAGATCCTGAGCGTCTTGGAATCGGCACTAGAGCTCGACCCCAGCCATCCTGGGGCGAACCACTTCTATATCCACACTGCGGAAGCGTCAGAGGATCCTGATCGCGCGGTTTTGGCAGCGGACCGCCTGCGGCACCTAGTTCCGGGCTCTGGACACCTTGTCCACATGCCCTCGCACATCTACATTCGTGTCGGGCGCTACTCGGACGCAGTAGAGAGTAACCGCGCAGCAGTCGCGGCAGACCGAAAGTACTTTGCGACGGCACCCGCGCCCGCTATGTACGCAATCTACTACGCCCACAATCTGCACTTCTTAGCCTATGCCGCGATGATGTCTGGCCGGTACGAGGACGCCATCACGGCAGCGCGTGCACTCGAGGCAGAGATGCCGAAGGGCGCACTGCGCGAGTACGCTGGGCTGGTCGATGGCATTATGCCCACCACCCTCCACGTCCTGATTCGCTTCGGAAAGTGGGAACAGGTCCTGTTGGAGCCAGAGTATGAGGATTGGCGCTTTATCAGTGTCGCTACTCGGCTCTACGCCCGCTCGATAGCAAACTCTGCGCTTGGCCAAACCGCCGAAGCTCGCAAGGAGATGGAGCTGTTCTTCGAGGCCGTGGCCAACATTCCCGAGGAGTGGCATGTGCTAGACAACCAAATCGGAGAGGTGATGCCGATCGCTACTGCGATGATCGAGGGTGAGCTTCTATATCGCGAGGGTCGCTTCGACGAGGCTTTTGCAGCGCTACGCTTGGGCATCGAGGCAGAGGATGCGCTGGTCTACCGCGAGCCGCCAGCGTGGATGTTGCCCGTGCGTCATGCACTGGGAGCATTGCTGATGGGGGCCAACCGCTTCGAGGAAGCCGAGGCTGTCTACCGCGAAGACCTAAAGCACCTTCGCAACAACGGCTGGGCACTCTTGGGACTTCAGAAGTCCCTGCTTGCGCAGGGCCGGGCTGATGACGCTAAAGCCCTAGAGGCCAAGCTCGAGGCAGCATGGCTTGACGCCGACGTCGTCCCGCAGTCGTCGTGCTATTGCGAGCCCGGCGTGGAGATAACTCCCTAGAGCTCGCCAAGACGGTTCAAGTAAGGTCTCCAACGCAAAGTGCGCTGCGTCCCGTTCGGGATGCAGCGCACTTTGCTTGGCTCCCAGCTTCGCGCTGAAGCCGGCTAGTCAATTCGGGCTAGCTAGGCGCCAGCTAGCTCGCTAGCACTCTTCACTTCACCGGTGTGGCAGCCCCTTGGTTGCTCGGCGAGTAGCCCAGCGACCACGTCTGCGGCGGAGTAGGCCTTCGCTCCTTCCTTAAGGAACTGGCGGATACCCTCGAGGCCATCGCCGGAGGTGATCAGGGGGTCCTCGCGGTAGCCATCCTTGCGGGTCTGGCCAAGCTCGATGGTGGCCATCAGGCCGTTGCAGACACAGAGCCTGCCCTTAGTCCGCTCGTCGGCGCCTCCCTTCTTAAGGAAGTGGTCGACGGGTTCCGAGGGACAGCGGTAGCCGATCTTGCCCTCGCCGCGGTTGTAGGCCTCGCGCAGATAGCCCAGGTCACAGAGGCGCGGACGTGCCGCCTCGGATTCCGGGTGCGACATCGTGTTCGTGAGGGGCAGGACCTTGAACGGGAAACCCGTCGGGGATGCGCGGGGGTCCGTGCGGATGACTGGCGCTTCGGCGTTTTCGTCGAAGAAGCGTGCTAGGACGCGGGCCTTGCTTGGTGCGCCCAAGCCGGACTCTTCGCAATAGGCGAAGACGGTTCCTACCTGGATGCCGACGGCACCCACATCAAGGGAGTCCTGCAAGCCCTGGGGGCTAGCGACTCCGCCGGCGAGATAGAACGGGCGGCCGATCTTTCGCATGGCTTCCATGTCGACCAGGTCGCGCTCGCCGTAGATGGGCTCGCCGTTGGCGTTTAGCTCAAGGGCTCCACGGGGCGGAGCGTTGTGGCCGCCGGCCACTGGGCTCTCGATGATAAAGCCGTCCACATGGCCCGAGGCCTTGCGCGCCAGCATCGAGGCAAGGGGTGCGGAAGAGACGATGGCCAGGAACAGGGGCCGAGCGATCTCGGGGAGATCATCGCCGAAGATCTGGCGCGGGTCGAACTTGGTAGAGATCTTCTGCCCGGCGTCCGCTTCGGCCAGGTTGATGGCGAGCTCGACGGCTTCGCCGCGGGAGAGCTGGTCCATGATGCCCGGGATTGCCCGGGGGATGCCAGCACCCATGATAATGCAGTTCGCACCGGCGAGCATGGCACCGAAGATCGAGGGCAGGTTCGGCAGCTGGATCTTCTCCAGATAGTTGATACCGACGATGCCGTCGTGCTTCTCCTTCGCCAGGAAGACCTCGACGAAGTTCGCGGCGACGATCAACTCGAGGTGGTGCTTGACGGGCTCGAGGGTGAGCATCGGCACAGCTTTAAAGGGCTGGTCGGGGGCCTTGCCGCCCGGCACGAAGTAGCGCTCGCGGATGCGGTCGCCGATCTCCTTGACCGGAAACGCCTCGAGGGCGCGGCGCACGTGGCCACCGATGTCGCCGACTTGCAAGCGGCGGGCGATGACGCAGTCGAGTGCCGTACCAGACACGACGCCGAGTTGACCGGTCTTGGAGACAGCCTTGGCCAGCCTCCAGTCCGAGACTGCGGCACCCATGCCGCCTTGGATGATTTTAGGAAGTCGCATGTAGGGTCGGGCTCTGCACCCGAGGATTCATGATCCGAAACGTAGCCGCACAGAATAACAGATGGGAGGTCGGGGGTGCATATTTGCCTGGCTTCCCATTACCAAGCCGCACCCGTTCCAAAGACCGTACAGCAGGCGCCCCGCGACTTCCAGGCAGCTGGGCCCCGAATGGGCTGCCAACGGGTCCCTTGCCTATGGCAGCAGGGTACCGGAGAAAGCCCGAGTCTGGCCGGCTAATACAGGCCGTTCATTCGCGGTCGAGGGGACGGTAAAGGAGTCGATCTGATTGCGCTGTAAAGGACTTTATTAAATAGCCTTAGGGCTATTCGTCGTCCCAGGATAAGTGCGCGGTCAGTCGCTGCTGGAGCCTGGTCCGAATGGACTTAAATCCACCTCTTTCCGAACCTCAGTAATGGCCTTAGGGACCGGTAGGTGCCCTTCTTACCGTTCTTCGCGAGGGCCATGGACAGGTTCCCGTTTTGCCTGACCGACTTTGCGTAGGTCGAGCCGTCTTCCGACGAGACAGCCATACCTTCGGAAGAACTGTAGGTCCAAGCGGTTAGCAGGGGGCCAAGAAACAGCGACCCAAGGCAAAGGAGGTTGGTGGGGTAAAGCATGGGGCGAGTGGGCAGGGGCAATGGCGAGCGAGCTGGCGGTCTTTGCGGCACTTTGGCGCTTGGGATTCCACGTTACGCACTTCTTCCTTTCGCACGGACCCGTAGGATGTGCCTAATGAGCTCCGAGAAAGACCCCGCCGCCCGTGCCGCGACCCTCCGCGCCGAGCTGACCCGGCATGCCGCCCTGTACTACAACCAGGGCAAGTCCGAGATCTCCGATGCGGCCTACGACACGCTGTATAAGGAGCTCGAGGGCCTCGAGAGCGCCGATCCTAGCCTCGTGCAGCCCGATAGCCCTACCCAACGTGTCGGCGCTGCCCTGGCCGAGGGGACCAGCTTTGAGAAGCGTCCCCACGCGGTCCCGATGCTCTCCATCGACAGCCTGTTCGGCGATGGCGAGGTTCGCGAATTTGAGGAGCGCATCCTTCGGTTTGTGGGAATGGAGTCCGGGGATGAGCTGCATTGGAGCGTCGAGCCGAAGTTTGACGGCGTCTCGGCGGCTCTGGTCTATGTGGATGGGCTGCTGACCCAGGGGCTGACCCGGGGCGACGGCGCCATGGGTGAGGACGTGACGGCGAACCTGCGCACGGTCGGCAACATTCCGCTGCGCCTTGTGGGGGACAAGCGCAAAATCCCGGCACTGTTGGAGGTGCGCGGCGAGGTTTTGATCGGCCGCGCAGCCTTCGATAATTTCAACGAACAGCGGATCGCCGCTGGCGAGCCAATGCTGGCCAATCCGCGCAACGCGACGGCCGGTGCGATTCGCCGCAACGATCCGGCCGAGGTGGCGCGCTATCCTCTGGAGTTTCACATCTACTCCGCGCCGCGTATCGAGTTCGCGCCGGGCGAAGAGCAGTCCTTCGATTCGTACGTCGACATCGTCCGCGCCATGGGCGAATGGGGGCTGCCGGATTCAGGGCTTGGCGAGCGGGTACAGGGGCTCGATGCGTGCATCGCTTACCACGACAAGGTCGAGGCCGGGCGCTGGGACATCCCCTTCGACATGGACGGCGTCGTCGCGAAGCTAGACGACCTGGCCCTGCGCGAGCGCCTGGGCCAGACGTCGCGCACAATGCGCTGGCAGTACGCCCACAAGTTTGAACCCGTCGAGGCGATCACGACCTTGCGCGCGATCGAGGTCATGGTCGGCGTCGGCGGCCGCTTGACTCCGCGCGCGCACTTGGATGCCGTGGAGGTCGGCGGCGTGACGGTCCGCCACACGACCCTGCACAACGCCGAGCACGTGGCGAACCTGGCCATTGCGATCGGTGACTCGGTGACCTTGCACCGAGCGGGCGATGTAATCCCGCAGGTCACGGGCGTTTCCAGCGCGGCCACCGGCGAGGAGCCCACGGATTGGAAGGGGCTTGTGCCGGAGTCGCTATTGGTGGGCCCCGCGGAAGAGGGTGCCATGCGCGAGGTCCAGGCTGGCGTCACCTGGCGCTACAGATCGCGCTTTGCGATGCCCGAGGCGTGCCCCTCCTGCGGTACGCGGGTCACCGCAACCGGTAAGTACTTCTACTGCCCGAATGGCCTAAGTTGCCGGCCGCAGTTAGTGGGGCGCATCAAACTGCTTGCCGGGCGCACCGCATTCGAGATCGAGTCCATCGGGCCGAAGCTCATCGAGCAGATGGCCAGCGCCGGGCTGCTGCACAACCCCGCCGACCTTTTTCACCTGGATCGCGAGGCCGTTCTTGGGCTGGACCGCTGGGGCGAGAAGAGCACCGACAACCTCTTCAGTCAGCTCGAGGAGCGCCGTAAGGTCACCGCGGATCGGTTTCTTGTCGCCCTGGGAATCCCAGACGTCGGGCCGTCCACGTCAAAGATTCTGGCCGCGCGCTTCGACAATTTCGAAGACCTGATGGCCACCACCGAGGAGACCCTAATCGAGCTTGATGGGATCGGGCCCGAGGTCGCCAAGGAGATTATCAACTTCTTCGCGGACGAGCACAACCAGGCCATGGTCGCCCACTTTTTCGCCGGCGGCGTCGAGCTCAGCTTCCCCAGCCCTGACGCAAGAGAGGGAGTCTTCGCCGGCAAGACCGTCGTGCTCACTGGCACCCTGGAGACCATGAAGCGCGCCGAGGCTAAATCCATCGTCGAGTCCAACGGCGGCCGCATCGCCTCGTCCATCAGCAGGCGCACCGACTACCTAGTCGCCGGGGCCAAGGCTGGCTCCAAGTTGAAGAAGGCCGAGTCCCTGGACGTTGAAATACTCGACGAGCCTGCCTTCATCGCCTTCGTCGCGGGTACCTAGCAGCGGCGCCGACGCTTGGCAAAAGCGCTTTGACTCCTTCAAAGGCCCGGTTTACCCCAAACCGAGCGCGGCAAGTGTCTCTATGGAGCATGCTCTTGGATCCTCCTTGCGGAATTCGGAATCCAAACGGGCGGGAACGGCGAAGAAACTAGGGACTGACCTAGCTAGGCATCCCCCTGCCAAATGGAGCAACCTCTCCATCCGTGGAGGTTTTAGGTACCCTAGCCGCTAACCTAGCCCACCCAAAATGAGCAACTCCAAGTCAACCAACGAAGACGTCCCCAGCACCTCTGCCGAGGACATCATCCCTGAGACCCAAGCTCTTCAGCAAGAGCTCGAGTCCGGACCTCCCCCGGAGGAGTTCCTAGCGGACACTGAGATCAAGCAACTCGTCGACCTTGCCCACGACGGTAATGCCGACGCCTTAAACACCTTGTTCGAGCGCTACCACGACATCATGGTCCAGTACGCCCGTCGCCAAATTGGCACGCGCCTAGGCTGGAAAGAGGGCCCGGATGACCTAGCCCAGACGACCTTCCGCGAGGCCGCCCGGGACTTTAAGGGCTACGTCTACCAGGGCGAGGGCTCGTTCCTGCGCTGGCTCTCTCGCATCCTCCAAAACAAGGTCCGCGACAAGGCCGAGTTCTACGCTGCCGGCAAGCGCGACATCTCGCGTGAGCGCTCCCTGGAGGGCGCTCCGAATGACAGCGACGACAAGCCTATCTTCCTGGCTCCTTCGGCAGACCTCTCCGTGACCCGCCAGGTCCAGCGCTCGGAGGAGTATCGCATCCTGCGCGAGGCTATCGACGAGCTCAAGCCTGAGCACCGCCAAGCCCTTACCCTAGTCGTCTTCCAGGGCATGACCCTTGGCGAAGCCGGCAAGAAGATGGGCGGTCGCTCGGAAGACGCGATCCGCATGATGATCCGCCGCGCCGAAAAAAGCCTGGCCGAGATCACCCGTAGCCGCCTAGAAGAGGAAGCCGAGTAATCTGCACAAGGGGGCTTGCCTACCAGCCCCCCAACCCCTAGAGTCTTCGCCCCGGGCCGCTAACTCAATTGGTAGAGTGCCATGTTCACAGCGTGGAGGTTACTGGTTCAAGTCCAGTGCGGCCCACCACTCGCTCCTTGGCTCGCAAACCTAGGGTTTTACAACTCCTAAAGGGGCCTTCCCTGCATTTTTGTCTGCAGGGACACCGGACTCACATCGTGAGAGAGCGCTCCGCCGGACTTTGGCGGCCGAAGTTGATGAGCTGCCTTAATCAGGTCAAGCTGCGGTTAGCGTGCAACTCGGTATCTATGGGTTGCCGTGACCTTCGATGTGCTTTTGAGTAAGATAGCAACGCAAGAAGCGAATTGCCCTAAGTCCCAATTGCGGAATAGGGGCCACGTTCGGGCCTTGGATGGAAGATGAAAGTAGATCGCAGCAGTAGCCCAACGGTGTCGGAGGGAAGCGCGCGCCACCCGCTTGCGAAGAGATTCCAGCGTGTGCGGCAGCGTACGCTAAAGTGGGTAGAGGGACTCGAGCGCGAGGACTTTCTACTCCAGTCTATGGAGGACGCATCTCCCTTGGCTTGGCACTTGGCCCACACGACCTGGTTCCTCGAGGAGTTCGTTCTTGGCCCACACGTCCAGGGATTCCAGCCCCACCATCCACGCTATTCGTTCCTCTTTAACAGCTACTACGAAACCGTAGGCGCGCGGGTTGCCCGGGGCCGACGGGGCATGCTGAGTCGGCCCACGGTTCCCGAAATTACCGAGTACCGGCTGGCCGTGGATGCGCATGTGGAAGAGGCCCTGTCCGCAGGCGAGCTACCCCCTGCGGCGTTGCGTGCGCTCGAGCTGGGGACGCACCATGAAGAGCAGCACCAAGAGCTGATGGTGACGGACCTGATGCATGCATTTTGGCACAACCCGCTGCGGCCCGAGGCATTCGCGCGACCGGGTGACGACATAGCGCGCCAGGATCCGCCAGGCGACTTGCAGTTCCGCAAGTTCAGCGGCGGGATCCACGAAGTCGGCTTCCGGGGCGGCGCTGAATTCCACTTCGACAACGAGGGGCCGCGCCACAGCGTGCTCTTGCAGGATTTCGAGCTTGCCCACCGCACGGTAACCAACGCCGAATGGCTAACCTTCGTGGCTGAGGGTGGGTACAAGGACGCCAACCTCTGGCTGAGCGATGGCTGGGCGCGCGTGCGCCGAGCGTCGGACAGGTGGAGTGGGCCCTTGTATTGGGAGCGTGCCGCCGACGGCGGGCTGCAGGAGTTTACCGCCCGCGGGATGATCCAACTGGACCCCGATGCGCCTGTTCGTCATGTCAGCTTCTACGAGGCCGATGCCTACGCCCGTTGGGCCGGTGCTCGCCTTCCAACGGAAGCCGAGTGGGAGGTCGCCCAGGCGACGAGCGCCCAGAGCCACGGCAGCTTCCATGGCGAGAACGCCTTTGTGCCGAAGACGGTATCCCCGCCGGCCTGCCCCGACGGTTTGGCTGGAATGCTGGGCTCGGTTTGGGAGTGGACGGCCAGCCCCTACATCGGCTATCCGGGCTATGCACCGATCACCGGTGCCCTTGGTGAGTACAACGGTAAGTTCATGAGTGGTCAGATGGTGCTGCGCGGCGGCTCCTGCGCCACACCTCGCGACCACATCCGACCGACCTACCGCAACTTTTTCCCACCCGATGCCCGCTGGCAATTCAGCGGCGTACGCCTTGCGAGAAGCGGCGGAAACCAATGACAACCAGCTCAACCACGAAGACCCGGCCCGTGAACGACTCTTTTGCCCTAGAAGTGCTCGAGGGATTGAATGGCACGCCGCGAACGATCTCACCAGCGTTCTTCTACGACGCCAAGGGCAGCGTTCTGTTTGATGAGATCACCCGCCAGCCGGAGTACTACCAGGCGCGCACCGAGCGCGGCATCTTGGATAGCATCCGGTCTGATCTCGCAGCGCACTTGCAGGGGCCCATCGAGCTGGTGGAGTTTGGCGCGGGATCCGCGGAGAAGACGGAGACTCTGCTAGAAGCCCTGGATGTGGCGACCTACCGCCCCGTTGATGTCAGTGCATCGGCCCTAGAAGGCGCAGCCAGGCGTCTGGGCAGCCGCTTCCCCGGGATTGCCATCGACACCGTTGTCCAAGACTACCACAACCCCGTCGAGCTCGGCCCCGTGCCGAAGGGGCAGTCGAGGGTCGCATTCTTCCCAGGCAGCACCGTCGGAAACTTTCACCCCTCGGAAGCCGCCAAGTTTCTGGGCCGCGTGGCCCGCATGCTGGGTAAGGGCGGAGCGCTTGTACTTGGCGTCGACCTGGTAAAGGATCCGGACGTTCTACACGCCGCCTACAACGACGCTGCTGGTGTGACGGCGGAGTTCAACCTAAACGCTCTGCGCCATGTGAATGCACGCACGGACGCGGGCTTCGACGTGAACACCTGGAAGCACTATTCGTTCTTTAACCCCATGGCTTCGCGAATCGAGATGCACCTTGTCTGCACCGAAGCCCAGGACGTCCGCCTAGCTGGTCAGACCCTGCACTTTGATCGGTTTGATTCGATCTGGACCGAGAGCAGCTACAAGTACACGCCGCAGACGATGGGCGAGCTCGCTCGCGCCGCCGGCTTCACGGTGGAGACCGTGTGGATGGACGAGCGCAAGTGGTTCGGCGTCATGCTGCTTCGGGCGATTGCCTAGTCGCCTGCGAACTCACTTAGGTAGAGGCTTGGGTTGACCTGGCCAGTCAGGCTGATGAACTTACCTTCGGTGTGCTGGTGCTCTTGGTGGGCACCGTCAGCCACGACGATCAGGTCGACGTCCACCGCGGTGTCGATAGCTGCTTGGATGGTAGTAAAGTCGACTTTAGACCCGGGAATCGGCATTGGCTCCTCGGCACGTGAAGCCTATGTAGCCAGCCCGCCCAGGCAGCACTCCCGGCGGCCTCGTGGATTGGTTAGAGTGCACCCATGCGCCCCTCGCCCCACCCCTCAGTCACTCGCAATGTCCTTCTAAGTGTCTTTGCAATCACGGGCCTCGTGCTTGCCTACTTTGTCGCGCGATTCAACTTCCTGACCGATGACGCGTACATCCTGTTTCGTTACTCGAAGAACTTCGCCGAGGGCTTCGGGCTGGTTTACAACCCCGGGACGGAGCCTCCGGTGGAGGGGTACTCCGAGTTCCTGTGGGCGGTCTTGCTTGGAGCAGTGGAGTGGTTGCACCTGGACGTGACGGTCTGGTCGCGGGTCCTGACCATCGCCGGATCGTTCTTGACCCTATTCCTTGTCCTCGATTTTGCCCGCTGCAAGTTCAACCTGGGTATCCCGGCACTTGTCGCTACCGGGTTCTTCTTCGCGGCAAACCCCACGGTCGGGGTCTGGTCCACCAGCGGTCTTTCGTCGAGCCTGTTTGTTCTAGCGATCTTCGTGTACTTCTCCGCGCTGTTCTTGGACGAGGACAACCCTCGCGGTGTCGTCGCCGGTCTGGCCGGTGTCGCCACTAGCATGATGCGCGCGGATGGCCCGTATTGGGTCGTCTGTATCGGGGTCGTCGCACTCCTTGGTTCTCTCTGGAGGCGCAAGCACCAGAAGGGGACGGTTCCAGTCCCGGGGCTCTTCGCTTCCGGTCCCTTCCGTACAGCAGTTCTGCAGACTGTGGGAATCCTGGCCGTCTGTGGCGGGATCTTTCTGGCTTGGCGCCTACATGTTTACGGCGACTACCTGCCCAATACGGCACGTGCGAAGGTTGGGATGACCGCGCTCTCTTTGGAGCGCGGCATCAAGTACCTGCTGTCCTACTGGGTCATGCTTCCGGTCATCCCCGCGGTGTTCTTCCTTGGGATCGTCGCTATGGCTGCCCGGCTTCTGCGCGGGTCGCGAGCGGCCCTAGGAGCAAGGGACGCTGCGACCTTGACGGTGGCCGCGACCTTTGCCTATGGCGTCCTTGTGGGCGGCGACTTCATGGCCATGGGGCGCTTCTTTCTTCCGGCGGCGCCGTTCCTCGCGCTTATCTTTGGTGTCCTGATCGAGACCACGATCAAGGCAAGGCCGAGCCTGGCCATCGCGCTGTTCTCCATCGGCATCCTGACCAACGCGCAGCCTTCCTATGGCCAGCACCTTGTGCCGAAGTCCGTACGTGAGAGGCTGCACTTCCGCTGGACTAGCCCCACCTACTCGACGGAGTACAGCTACTGGAGCGGCATGTCCAACCGATGCCAGAAGTGGGCCGACATCGGTCGCGCGCTCAAGCTCCATGCGAAGCCCACGGACTCGCTTGTGCTCGTGCCTATCGGCGCCATCGGCTACTACTCGGGGATGGTGATCTACGACTCCATGGGGCTCACCAATCGCGAGGTGCTCGAGGCATCCGAACCTGGTACCAACCGCTCCTCCCCAGGTCACGACCGGCTCGTTCCCATGCAGTTCTTCGATCGCTACGAGCCGACCTACCGCCAGGCCAAGATTCTGCCTAAGTGGACTAAGCCCGCGGAGTACGCCGCCTTCCAAGCGGACCCAGGGGTGCAGCTTATCGAGCTAAAGGAAGAGCAAGGCTTCGAGCCCGGTGCGATTCTGATGCTGCGCAAGTGGTAGGCCTATTGTGACTTGCCTAATGCAACAAGCCCCGCGGTCCGTCTGTTGGACCACGGGGCTTGTGCGCTTCGTCTGCAGCTAATCCTAGGCGCCGCTAACAGCTCCTTTCACGGCTTCCGTAAGCGCGGGCAGGATCTCTAGGGCGTCACCGACAATGCCGTAGTCGGCCAGCTTGAAGATCGCCGCATCGGGATCCTTGTTGATGGCGACGATAACCTTAGAGGTCTTCATTCCGGCCACGTGTTGGATCGCGCCGGAGATGCCAATGGCAAAGTACAGCTGGGGCGCGACGGTCTTGCCGGTCTGGCCAACCTGCTCGGAGTGGGGGCGCCACCCGGCGTCCACAACGGCGCGGCTCGCGCCGACGGCCGCGTTGCCAAAGGCAGCGGCTAGGTCCTCGATCAGCTTGAAGTTCTCGGGCTCCTTCATGCCGCGTCCCCCGGATACGATGATCGGCGCTTCGGAGACGTCGAGCTTACCGCCGACCTTGGCGGCGATCTCAGTAAGCAGGGCCTTGAAGTCTGCGCTGGCGGGCTGAATCGTGACCTCAGCGCTGCCGGCTTCCGGAGCTTCGAAGCAGTTGCGGCGCAGGGTCGCGACCGCGGTGCCGGTGCTCTTGACGTTTGCGATCAGCTTACCGGCCAAGGTGGGGCGGGTGAAGGCGATGGCGTCCCCGTCGGCGGCGACGGCAGTGCAGTCGCTGAAGCAGGGGCTGTCGAGCAGGGCGGCCACGCGCGGGGCGAGGTCGCGGCCCGTGCCGGTGGAGGCGCAGAACACGGCGTTCGCGCCCTCGGCCTTGGCGATACCGGCGATGTCGCCAGCAAGGGCGTCGGGGCTGTATTGGGTGCCTTCTAGGGCAATGGTGCGTGCCGCGGCGAGTGTTAGGTTGGCTGCGCCTTCGCCGAACGAGACGGCGATGACTTCCGCGCCGAGGGATGCTGCGGCGCCGAGTGCTTCTGTGCTTGCGCGGTTGGCGGTGCCGTTGCACTGCTCCACGAATACGATGATCTTAGACATGTCGATGTAGGGTTCGTTGGTCGTGATTTGTGGTCTAGAGCACCTTGGCTTCCGAGCGCAAGGCTTCGAGAAGGGCGGGGATTGCGTCCGTGCCTTCGCCGATCATGCGACCTTCGGGGCGTGCGGGGGGCAGCTCGACGGAGATGACCTCGGTCATGTTCTCGGCCAGCTCGGGAGCAGACTCTTCGATGGGCTTCTTCTTGGCAGCCATGATGCCCTTGAGGCCAGCGTAGCGCGGCTCATTGAGGCCCTTCTGGCAGGTGATCACGGCGGGCAGGTCGAAGCTGAAGGATTCGATGCCTGCCTCGGACTCGCGCTTGGCCGTGGCCTTCTGGCCGTCGATGGTGAGCTCAATCACGTCGGTGACACAAGCCCAGCCAAGGTACGTGGCCATCATCTGGCCGACGGCTGCGTTGTCGCGGTCCGTGGCTTGACGGCCGCAGAAGACGACCTCCGCACCAAGGGCGGTGACCTGGGCGGCTAGGGCCTTGGCGGTGGTGCGGTTGTCCCGGGTGTGCCAGTCTGCGTCCGTGAGCAGGCTGCCCTTGTCGGCGCCGCGAGCCAGGCAGTCGCGGATCTCCTTGGTGGCTTCGGCGGGGCCAAGAGTGAGCGCAGTGACCTCACCGCCGGCGGCCTCTTTGGTTCGGATCGCCTCTTCGAGGGCGATCTCGTCGTAGAAAGACAGCATGTACTCGGCGAGGGCAGGGTCCATGGCCTTGCCGTCGGGGGCGATCTTGGGCTGCGTCTCGGTGGCCGGGACGCGCTTGATGCAGGCGACGATATTCATGTCGTGGGGGCGGGACTGGCCCGCGTTATTAATGAAGGAAGCAGGTGCGCCGGGGGCTCACCGGTGATTTATGCCTCATAGGATAAACAACCCTTGGAACTCCGAGTGGCTTCGCCCACGTAATCGTGGTGTATGGGCCGGGGCTTTAGTCGCCCGCTAGGCCGGACTCTTCGGCCGCCGTCACACCGTCACCGGCTGGAGCGGGAATCGGCGCGCCGTCGTCAAAGCGGTCGCCGAGGTAGACCTCGCGCACCTTAGGGTCGTTGATCAGGGCGTCGGGAGCGCCCTCGCGCAGGATCTGGCCACGGTGGATCACGTAGGCGCGATCGCAGATCTCCAGGGTCTCGCGGACGCTGTGGTCCGTGATCAGGATGCCGATGTCGTCAGCGCGCAGTTGATGCAGGATACCTTGGATCTCGTCCACAGCTAGGGGGTCGACGCCCGCGAAGGGCTCATCGAGCATGAGGATCGAGGGCTCGGATGCCAATGCGCGGGCGATCTCGAGGCGCCTGCGCTCGCCACCCGAGAGGGTCTCTGCGAGGCTGCCGGCCAGGTGGGTGAGGGCGAGGGACTCTAGCAGCTCGTCGGCCCGGGGGCCGCGATCGCGGCGGCTGATGGGCATGGCCTCTAGCACGGCGATCACGTTATCGCGGACCTTCATGCGGCGGAAGATGCTGGGCTCCTGGGGCAGGTAGCCCATGCCTTGGCGCGCCCTCTGGTACATGGGCAGGCGGCCGCACTCCTTGCCGTTAAGCCAGACCTCGCCAGCGTCCGGCTGCACCAGGCCCACGGTCATGCGGAAGCTGGTGGTCTTGCCGGCGCCGTTCGGACCCAGCAGGCCGACGACCTCGCCGGGCTGTACGGTGAAGTGAACGCCATCCACCACACGACGTCCCTTGAAGGACTTCACGAGGCCACGCACGTCAAGTAGGATCGGGTCTGAACTTCCCATGGCGGGAGTTTAGCAAGCGTGCCCGGGCGATGCCCATGGACAGTGGGGGAAGCTTAGCCTAAGGTCGGATTTGAAGCCGTCTTAGGGCTATTCCCCCCGAAGTCTAAAGGCTCCGCGGGCGTCCCCCCAGTGACGGCCTTGCCTGTTGTGGATAACTTGGGGAGAAGTGCCACGAGTACTGTGGGCAGGCTGATATGAGGACAGGGTCCCAGCCCAGACCCTCGGGTGACTTGAGCGGTTACATGGGAATTAGGCTATTCGGTGCCGACGTAAGAGGCTTTTCAGTATGGGGTTAGGTAAGTAGTTTCAAATTTAGCACCAGGCTTTCGATTGACGGGGGCCCTGGCCGGATTTTGTTAGGGCTGGGCGTGCAACCTGTGTGGGGGTGTGGCGTGGGCTGTGGGAATGTGTGGAAAGGGAGTCCTCGGTTTGGGACACAGGCCTTCCGGATCCCGTCGTGTTGATAGTTCGCGCCCTGGCGGGCCCAATAAGGGGGTCTTCATGAACTGCCGTAGTCCTTTTCAATAAGTCAGTGCGCCGACGTATGCTACCTAAACCATGACTCCACCCATCATCACGCCAAAGAAGCGCATCGCTCTGCTCAAGGCTCTAGCCTCGCCCGCACGCATCGAGGTGGTCGAGGTGATGCAGATCAGCGGCCCGGCCACCGTGGCCGAGATCTCGGCCCAGCTCGGCCGGGCGGCTGATTCGCTCTACCATCACTTGCGCCAGCTGGAAAAGGCGGGCATCGTCGAGCGCCAGGGCAAGCGCCAGAGCGGTGGCCGCAGCGGCGCAGTCTACGCACTCTGCGAGCGCGAGGTCTCCGCCGACTCAAGCCAAGAGTCGCCCGCCGAGGAGCGCGCCGCCATGGCCGACCTGGGGGCCGCCATCTTGCGCTTGACCGAGCGCGACATGCGGACCGCCCTAACTGACGACTGGGAGCCCGAGAGCACCTTCGACGGCATGCACGACTTCCCCCTGGTGCAGCGCACCAAGGGCTGGCTCAACCCAGACCAGGCCGCTGTCGCCATGAATAAGATCCAAGACGTGCTCAGCTACATGCGCGGGCACGCCGTCTGCGAGGAGCCCGGCAAGTCCGGCGCCAGGCTCTTCGCCCTCTCGCAAGTCCTCTCCCCCGTTCCTTCGCGCCGCAAGCAGCGGGCGTCCCACACCGAAACCGAGGAGACTTCATGAGTCCACAGCTCACTACATTCGACATCGCGATGTTCGCCATCTAAGCCATGGGCAAGACTACTTTTCTTAGCCTTCTCGCGGCCACGCTCTTTGGGTGCGTGACATCTACACCCCAGGACACCCCCGGGGTCACGGAGCTGCTGCGGCAGTCGACCTCCACCGCGATCGATCGCGCGAGCTGGGAAGCCCTGCCAGGAGCCCTCGAGCTCTCCGGGGACGCCGACTTCCTGGGGGCCAAAGCGCCATTCACCTTGACGCTGTTCGCCGACGGACGCTATCGGCAAGAGATTGGCGGCGTTCTGGGCAAAGTCGAGGTCTTCGATGGCACCCATGTGTACAAGAGCGACTTCAGCGGCGTGATGCGCAAGCTCTCCCTTGCGAGCTACAACACCGCTCTGGTGTTTCCATCTGTGCTCTCGGGTAGTTGGCTGTCGGCTGCCAGTCCCTTCCTGGTGGCGAGCGCTGGCGGTGACTTCCACCTGGCCATGCGCGCCGGGCCTACGAACCTGCAGCTCGAGCTCGACCCCAACTCGGGCCTGCCGACCCGGTACACCGAGATGGGCTCGGCCGGCCTAAGCAGGACGAACTTCGAGGACTGGCGCGTGGCGGCGGGAATCCTGACGCCCCACAGGATTCGCGTCGAGGTCGAAGAAGATGGGCCCGAGACGGAGATGCGCGTGGCCAGCGTGCGCCGGGTCTCGGGCGAGGGGCTGTTCGACGTTCAGCTAGGCCTACCCGATGACGTGAAGTTTGACACCAACACCCCGGCAAGGGTTGCCGTCAAGCGCGTCGACTCCGGGCACATCCTCGTGCATCCAAGGGTAAATGGCCAGGACGTGGGCTGGTTCATCTTGGACTCAGGCGCGGGCGCCATGGTCATCGATCCCGAGGTAGCTGAGCAGCTTGGAATGGAGCTGGTGGGGGAGGTGCTGGCCACCGGGGTTGCAGGTACGTCGCGCTCGGGGTTCCGCGCGGGCCGCGAGTTCAGACTAGGCCCGATGACCTGGGACAAGCAAGTCTACGTGGAAGTCGAGTTGGCATTCCTCGAGCGCGCCTTCGGCGTTCCGATCGCAGGCATCATCGGCTATGGACTCTTTAGCCGAGCGGTGGTCGAAGTCGAGCCCTTGGCCGAGTTCGTCGCCGTGCATGACCCAGAGACCTACAAGCTTGAGGGCGACCACTGGAGCCCGCTCTTGTTTGATGGTCACACCGCATCGGTGATGGCCACCTTTGATGCGGGCGACGGTCCTCTCAACGAGCCCTTCCGCATGGACACGGGTGCCGACGGAACGGTGACCTTCCACACGCCGGCTGTCGAGCGCTTAGGCCTACTTAGCGGCCGCGACCTCACGCGCACGACCATGGGCGGCGTCGGCGGCTCAGGCACCGCCTTTGAAGGCACGATTCCCTGGTTCGAGCTAGGCGGCCACCGCTTCGACAAGCCTGTAGTCGCCTTCTCCCAGTTCGAGATTGGCGTCTTTACCGACGAGTACAGCACGGGCAACCTGGGCCAGGAGTTTCTGGAGGCCTTCCGGTTAGTGTTTGACTACTCCCAGGACCGAATCGCGTTCTTGGATCGGCAATAGGCGCGCGGGCATCTCGGTCCCTGTGTGCCAGTGGGACTTCGGCGGCTGTGTCCTTGGCGACGATCAAGCGACGCTTATGGCTTCCTTCGGAATGCAGTTAGCGAACCCACTTAAACCGCCAAACCCCATCCAGAGGCTTAATCGGCCAAAACACACTAATCGCTCGCCCCTGCATCATCTCCAGCGGTACAAACGGCTCGGCAGCAATTGACTTTTCTGCCTCGAATACCTCACCTGCCTCATAGGCGCGATTCTCTCCGAAGCTGTCCCTGAACCACGTAATCGGGCGTAGGTCTTCGGTGCCTCGGTTGATCGTGTAGGGGTTCTGGCCGGTGAAGAAATCGGACTGGCCCATGTTGTCGGAGCTGCGGCTGTTACCCGAGACTTGGGTGGCGTTGCCCTCCTCGTCGATAACGTCGATTGTGTAGCTGCTCCACTTGCGGCTGTCGGACGAGTTCAGGGTATTGTCACCCATCATGAAGTAGTGGCCCTCGGGGATCGTCCAGCTGTCTTCAATGGCGGGGGTGTAGAAGATGTCCCGGTAGACCATCAGGTGCTCGAAGCTTGCGCCGCCTTTGTTTTCCAGGAACAGGGACGAGGCCTGGTTCGAGGCAGTCGGCACCTCTTGGGTGCAGAGGACTTCGGCGTCGAGCTCGAGCTCGAGCAGGTCGTCTAGGTTCTGGGCGGCGAACTGGTAGGTGCTGCCGGCCTTGAGCCGCAGGGGCTCGCTTTCGACGAAGGACGTGTGCGGTGCGATCGAAGACACGGGACCGCGGTCCATGACTTCGATGGACGCCTTGGCGCCCTCTGGTGCGGCGGGACCCGGAATGCGGAAGTTGTACTGCATTTGGCCTTCCAGCAGCTGGGCTTCGATCCACTCGCAGTCTGACTTGGGCGTGACCTCACCGCTGACCCGCAGGTCTCCAACAGTGTGGGACCCGGAGTTGTTCTTGTTGCGGTCGATCCTGTCCTTGAGGTTGTCCGGGTAGCCGTCGTTGTAGTTGTCCATCACGCTGCCGCGGGACTGGCCGTAGCGCATACGGTAGTCGCCGCCGTGGTCGGCCTCGCGACCAAAGGTAACGTTCATGTCGTCGGCACTGTGGAAGAGCGTATCGCCTGCGTCTTCTTTGATCAGGGCAAGCCACGTCTCTTGCTGAACACGGCGCGGCCGGCGCAGGACCTGCCAGCCTTCGTTCGGAGCGTCCATATTCTCGGCGCCAATGCCTCGACGCCAGATGTCGCCATTGTGAACTCGAATCTCCTCTGGCCCCATGCCAACCACGCGCTTGACGTAATTCTTAGACTGGTCAAGGGGATAGCGGAAGACCCAGGTCTCGAAGCGCAGCGGGTTGCGCAGCACGGGGGTGAACTTGTCCACAAGGATGCGATCGTACACGCCTGTCCTCGAGTTGCCCATCAGCGTCGGCTGCATCGAACCTGTGGGGATACGATAGGCCTCGACGATGAAGTACTTGAGCACGATCGCCATGACAATCGCCATGAGGATCGCCTCGATGTTGTCGCGCCAGGGTGTCGGCCGTCCTCCCTTCTGTGGGTCCTTACCCTTGGAGTCAGCGTTCTTGCCCTTTGCCTTTTCGGGCATCGCGATCTCGGTCATTTCTTCTTCTCTCCTTCGCCGAGCACGGACAGGAATGCCTTCTGCGGGATCTCCACGTTGCCGATCGAGCGCATGCGACGCTTACCCTTCTTCTGCTTCTCTAGCAGCTTGCGCTTGCGCGTGATGTCGCCGCCGTAGCATTTGGCCGTTACGTCCTTGCGCATGGCGCGGATCGTCTCCCGGGCAATGATGCGGCTGCCGATGGCCGCCTGCAGCGGAACCTCGAACTGGTGCCGCGGGATGTCCTTGCGTAGGCGCGAGATGATTCCGCGACCACGGCGCTCGGCCACGTCGAAGTGCACAATAGAGGACAGAGCGTCGACGTCGTTGCCGTTGACCAGCACACGCAGCTTGACCAAGTTGTCGGCGCGATAGCCCGTGATGTCGTAGTTCAGCGTGCCGTAGCCCTTGGTCCCGGACTTGAGCTTGTCATAGAAGTCGTAGATCAGCTCGGCCATGGGAACGTCGAAGACGATCTGCACGCGGTTCTGGCTCAGGAACTCCTGGCGAATATACGAGCCGCGATGCTCGACCGAGATCTGCATGACCACACCGATGTACTCCGTGGGCACCATCATCGAGACCCGCGCGATCGGCTCCAGCAGCTCGTCGAACTTGTCCGGCTCGGGCAGGGCGCCGGGGGAGTGGATCGTGACCATTTCGCCGTCCTTCATGCGGACCTTGTAGGTCACCGTCGGCGCGGTCTGGATCATGTCCATGTCGTGTTCGCGCTCGAGACGCTGCTGCACGATCTCCATGTGCAAGAGGCCTAGAAAGCCACAGCGGAAACCGAAGCCTAGGGCATCCGAAGTCACCGGCTCGAAATCCAGGGACGAGTCCGACAGCGTCAGCGTAGTGAGCGCATCGCGGAGGCCCTCGAAGTCTCCCGACGCGGTCGGGTAGAAGTCGGCGTAGACCATGTGGAGCGGCGGCGCGTAGCCGGGCAGCATCTCGATGTCTTTCGCCTTGTGTAGGCTGACCGTGTCACCGATGCGAACATCTCCTAGGGACTTGATGTTCGAGATGAAGTAGCCCACCTCACCGGCGGTGAGGATCTTTGTACGCTCCATCTTGGGCGTGAAGCGGCCGATCTCTATGGCCTCGAAGACCTTGTCGGTGCCCATCATGTACACAGTGTCGCGCTCCTTAATCGTCCCGTCTACCAGGCGTAGGTACACGATGATGCCACGGAACTCGTCGTACACCGCGTCGATGACAAGGGCGCGCAGAGGGTCGGCGGTATCGCCGGAGGGAGCGGGGATCTTATCGACGATTTGGTCCAGCACTTCCTTCACACCAAGGCCGGACTTCGCGGAGACGCGCAGGGCCTCGGTGGCGTCGACTCCGATCGAGTTCTCGATCTCTTCGGCAATCTCATCGGGCCGAGCGTGCTGCAGGTCAAGCTTGTTGAGAATCGGCAGGATCTCCAGGTTCGCCTCGATCGCAAGGTAGGCATTGGCGACGGTCTGGGCCTCGACGCCCTGGCTAGCGTCGACCAAGAGCAGCGCGCCCTCACAGGCCTGCAGGCTCTTCTCGACCTCGTAGTTGAAGTCGACGTGCCCAGGCGTGTCGATCAAGTTCAGCATATAGCGTTCACCGTCCTTCTCGTGGAAGATGGTGACGGCACGGGCTTTGATCGTGATACCGCGCTCGCGTTCGAGCTCCATATCGTCGAGCAGCTGCGCTTTCATGTCGCGTTGCTTGACCGTGCCCGTGACCTCCATCATGCGGTCCGCAAGCGTCGACTTGCCGTGGTCGATGTGCGCAATGATGGAGAAGTTACGGATGTACTTGGGGTCCACGTGAAGTCAGGAATTCGAGGCTGGTTCGGGGTCTCTTCCAATTATGCGTAGAAGAGCGTAAGCGCAAGCCGGGGATGGTATCCGATTCATGCCCAGCTAGGAGGCGCGGTGGCCTTGAAACCGCTCGAAGCGGGGTGCTTCGGCCCCAGACCAGGCGGTTCGTGGGCTACTCGGCCCGAAGCGCGGGCAGCTTCTCGGCTAACAGGGCCAGGGCGCGACCCCGGTGGCTGACGGCGGACTTCTGCCCGTGGTCGAGCTCGGCGAAGCCCTGGCCGGTGACGTCGAAGCCGGGTTCCGTAAACAGGAAGAGGGGGTCGTAGCCGAAGTCCCGGGTGCCGCGGGGGGTCTCGAGGATGCGGCCTTGGACTTGGCCGAAGACCTCGATGGCAGCCGTGCCGTCGGGGCGGCACAGGCACAGTGCGCAGACGAAGCGCGCCCCGCGCTGGGGCTCGGGCACGTCTGCCATGAGCTGCAGCAGCTTGGCGTTGTTCGCGGCGTCGTCGCCGTGGGTGCCCGCGAAGCGCGCGGACAGGACCCCAGGCGCGCCGTCTAGGTGCTGGACTTCTAACCCCGAATCGTCCGCCAGGCACCACTCGCCCGTGGCTAGGGCGGCTTCGGCGGCCTTCTTGCGGGCGTTGCCGGGGAAGTCGGGCTGATCCTCGACCGTATCGGGCAGCTCTTGGGGGGCCAGCAGCTCGACGCCGAGGGGGGCGAACATGGCCTCGAACTCGGCTCGCTTCTTCTTGTTCTGAGTGGCTAGGAGGATACGCATGGGGGCGATTTTAGCCTGTTTTGGGCTCGACCGAGGGGCTTTTGCCCCCCCAGCAGCCCCAAATATACACTGGCACAGGCTTCTGAAAGGGTCGGGGCTCCTTAGCCAAGAGCTTTGCCTACGACAAACGTGCCAGCGTGGGCGGTAGCGGGGAATCGAGCTGTGAGCCGACCACGAGGGAAGCTGGCTCAGAGGCCGCTTCGAGGCTCGATTCGCAAGAACCGGCTCCAGGGAGCTTTGTGCTCGGTGACAAGCCAGTCGCGAGCTAGGCCCGCTCGGATGCGTTCGATGTAGGGTTGCCAGGACTCGTCCAGGTTGAGCGGGTCACCCGCATCCTGTTCGCTGGAAGGATCCACAAGCTCGTCTTCGGGCCCTGCCATCCAGCGCGGCTCCGGGTTGTCTTTCCGGTAGCTCCAGGTCCAGTCCACGATCACGGGCCGCCCCTCCGCCATCAACTCACGCAGCTGCTTGGCAACCATGAGATCCGCATCGCCGACCGCGCCGCCGAAGCTGATGTAATGCCGCAGTGGGCCACACACATTGACCTCGCGGAGGTCATCAAATTGACCGTTGAGGGTGTGCTCGGTGTATTGCAGGGAGAAGACCACGCCTCCATCCGGAAGCAACTCTTGGACGGCGGCGCTGCGAGCGGCGGCGCGTTCGTTTTGATCCGCGTGGCTGGAGACGACGTAGTTCCCCGCCACGAGCAAGCTGCCGATGGGCAGCGCGAAGGAGCCGATGACGGCGATGCGCCGGCCGCGCTCTTGACTGCGCAGTCCCATCATGAGCAGGCAAGCCAGCACAACGCAGCCCATGGAGCTGCCGATAAAGTAGCCACCCTCGGTGCTCTCTCCAAATCCAATAAAGAAGGCCCAGGGGACGATCACCAGCACGAGCCCAAGCCAGGCGTGTGGCATGCGCGTGAGCTTGGTCTGGAGGATCCAAAAGACCGCCAAGGCCAGCAGTCCGAGGGTTGCAAAGAGCTCTACTGCGACAAAGGTCAAGGTGGCGGACTTGGTCAGCATGGCCGTGGCGCCGAAGAAGTCGCTGAGCTGTTTGAGGTTCTCGATCGGGCTGAAGTACGAGGTCATCCAGCGGCTCACCCCAAGGGCGATCAGGAAGGCCGCCACGGCTACCCCAAAGCGCACCGCCCGCTGGCGGTGATCCGCACAAGAGTTAACCGTCCAGATGCTCGTCAGCACGAGACCGGGAAAGAGCAGCGGCCCGGTCTGGTGTCCCAGGGAGACGACGAGTCCGGCAATCAGCCCGAATCCGAACAGCCGGCCCAGGCCCAGTCGCCCGGACCGCGCCATGATGCAGAAGCCAAGCCACGAAGTGCAGAGCTGCACCGTGTGGACCTCGACCTGGGTGCCGTGGTTAAGAAAACCCGCCGTCGTCGCCATCAGGGCCGCGCCAAACATCGCGACAGGCCCGGGGAGATCAAGTCGGCGTAGGGTCGCAAAGCTGAGCCCAACCGCCGCACCCGCCGCCAGGGCCGAGAGCAACTCCAAGGTCTCCCGAACCGAGAGTCCAAGTGGCCCAGCAAACACGAACTCCACCAGTCGCGCCAACCACGCATAGCCCAAGTGGTACCAAAACGTGACTGGCGCATCCGCCGCCGCCATGCGGTTGACCAGCTCTGAAGCATCCCCGGGCATGCGGTCCACCCGCAGCGAAAACAGCGCTCCTGCGACGAGCACACTGGCCACCACCGCGCCGCAAACCTCGCGCTTCGAGAGGCCGAACTTGGCCCGTTTCGGGCTAGCTTGCAGTGGTTCGATTTGGCTAATAGGTAGAGTTCGGATTGCTTATTCGGCGATTCGTGACCGCGAGGGCCAGCCCCGCCTCTCTGCCCTAGGCCGTGACGCCTTCGAGGGCGGCTTTCTGCAGGGCAAAGATGTGGTTGATGCCGGTCTCGCCGACTGCGAGCATGCCGTCGAGCTGCTGGCGGCTGAACGTCGCGCCTTCGGCAGAGCCCTGGACTTCAATGAACTCGCCCTCGCCGGTCATGACCAGGTTCATGTCGACCTCGGCGATGCTGTCTTCGGCGTAGGGAAGGTCGCAGACGACCTCGCCGCCGACCACGCCGACGCTGACGGCACCCAGTTGGGTCGTCATCGGGAAGGCGCGCAAGAGGCGCTTGTTGCCCATGGCCATCAGGCAGTCGTAGACCGCGACGTAGGCGCCGCTGATGGCGGCCGTGCGGGTGCCGCCGTCGGCCTTGAGCACGTCACAGTCCACCATGATCGTGCGCTCGCCCAAGAGGTCAAAGTCCATGGCCGCGCGCAGGGAGCGGCCGATCAGGCGCTGGATCTCTACCGAGCGCCCGTCAATCTTGCCAGCCCGGTCGCGGGCCTTGCGGCGGTCGGTGCTCGAGGGCAGCATCGCATACTCGGCCGTCAGCCAGCCCTTGCCCTTGCCTTTCATCCAGCGCGGCACGGAGTCGCTCCAGCTCGCGGTGCACAGCACGCGCGTCTCACCGAAGCAGGACACAACGCTGCCTGGTGCATGGGATGGGAAGCCGCGCTCGAACTTGATCTCGCGGGTTTGGTCAAAGGCTCGGCCGTCTTGTCGTGCCATGGTGAAGGAGGGATGCTGCAGGGGTTGGAAGGGAGTGAGGCGCAAAGGGCGAGTTTAGTCTCGCGGGGCGCGCCGTGGCAGGGGCAGGTCGCTTTTTCACGGGGGAACGGGACCGTTGGAGCGCAAATCCCGCATGTGGATCCCGGGCTCGCCATCCGCCGACCCTGGGCGGCTAGATCCGCTGCAGCTTTTGGATGTGCTCGAGGGGGAAGTGCTGGCGTTCGCCGTCGGGCCCCTCGATCCGCAGGCCGTCGGTCTCCAAGAAGAGGGCACGCCCAATCGCGGACTTGCCCCCGCTCAGGCCGACGCGCACGTCCTGGCCCGCGATGCCCGTGGCCTCAAGGTAGTCGCCAAGGATCGTGCTCGGCGCCAAGGCGCCCACTTCCAGCAGCTCGCCAAGCTCGTCAACAATCAAGCCGGCCAGCTCCCCGGGCGTCGTCGTGCAGCCCAAGAGCGCGAGGCTCGACACAGGGCGCTCGGCCAGCAGTTCGGCCGGGAACTCGCTCTGTAGAACGTTGGCGCCAATACCCACCACGTACGCCGGCGCATCCGGGTCGAGGTTGCGCGACTCGACCAAGATGCCCGCGACCTTGGGTGCCTCGTAATCCGGGTTGCGGTGCGGCGCACCTTCGACAAGCGGCTCGGCTACGACCAAGTCGTTTGGCCAGTCGAGAACAACGCGCCCGGGCTGCATCCCGGCGCGTACAACCGCGCTGCGCAGGGCGAGCCCAACTGTCATGCTCAGCACCGCCGGCAGGGGCAGGCTCCAGGAATCCCGCCCCAGCAGCACCACGCTTAGCAGCATGCCCTGCCCCGGCGCACCCACCCAGGGGCGTCCAAGGCGTCCACGCCCGGCGGTCTGGAACCGCGCTAGGTGCGCATCCAGGTGTTCGGCGCGCCCTGCGGCCATCTCCCGGAAGGCGTGCTCGTTGGTCGAGTCGAGCTCGTCGTGTTCAAAGAGGCGCGGCTTGGTCATGGGGACAGGATAGCGGGTCGCGCTGCAAACGCCGCCCATCCCAAGCAGCTTGCCTACGAATCTTCGGGACGCGGTGAAATCACCACGATATCCTGCATAATCAGCGCCTCGCCCCACATCCTTCCGGATGACCGGGACTAAGCCGACTTGCCGCCTTTCTATGTCAAAACCAAGCTCCACCCCCCTACGTCTCTTGGCCATCGGCGACGTGCACCTAGGCACCCGCCCGGGCAGCCTACCCGAGGACCTGGTCGCAGCGGGGCTCGACATTGACGAGGTAAAGCCCGCTGCAGCCCTCGCTATCGCCGTGGACAAGGCCATCGCCCTCGACGTGCACGCCGTGGTCTTCGCCGGCGACGTGGTCGAGAGCACCAACGCGCGCTTCGAGGCCCGCGGGCCCCTGGAGATGGCCGTGGCCAAGTTGCACGCAAGGGGCATCCCCGCCATCGCCGTGGTGGGCAACCACGATGTCGAGGCCCTGCCGCGCCTGGTCGATCGCATTCCGGGCCTGGAGATCCTTGGTGCCGGGGGCCAGTGGGAGTCTCGGGTCTTGGAAGTCGACGGTAAGCCGGCCGCCGAGCTCGTGGGCTGGTCCTTCCCCGAGCGCCGCGTCAGCACGAGCCCCGTGGCCGAGCTCGTTGGCACGCCGCTCGCCGCGACGAACCTGCCGCGCATCGGTCTGCTGCACGGAGACCTCGACGCGTCCGGCGGCAGCTATGCACCGTTCACGTCCAGCGAGCTCAAGGACGCCGGCCTCGACGCCTGGCTGCTCGGTCACATTCACAAGCCCTCGTTCAGCCTGGACTCGTCGATCGGCGTACCTAGTGGCTACCTCGGCTCGCTCGTCGGGCTAAGCCCCAAAGAGTCTGGCCGCCGCGGCCCTTGGCTTCTAGAGGTCGACGCCACCGGCAAGTTGAGCGCCGAGCACCTGGCCATTGCGCCTCTGCATTGGCAGCACTTGGAAATGGCGGTGGGGGAATCGGACACTGTGCTGGACGTTGCAGATAACCTGTCGAAGCTCGCGGAGTCCAGCGCACGGCAGTTAGCCGAGTTGAGTACGCAGCCGCGTCTACTTGGACTTCGGATTCGCCTGACGGGGCGCTCTCGCAATCGCGAGTCCATCGCCGAGTGGTGTGCCGCGGGAGACTGGGCTGCCGCGACCGAATGGGCCGGTGAGACGGCCTTCTTCGTGAACAAGATCACCGATTCCCTGGAGCTGGCACTTGATCTACAAGAGCTTTCCATCGGTGACGACCCCCTTGCGCTCATGGCGCAAAAGCTGCTGGTGCTCAAGCAAGGCGGCGAGCCTAGGCAGGCTCTGCTTACCGCTGCTCGCCAGTCCATGCAGGGTGTTGCTGAGAATGGCAGTTGGTCCAAGCTGGACGATCTGCGGGACGCCGAAGATCCCCTGGCAGATGCCGCGTTAATCGAGACATTGACGCGGGCGGGAAATGGCGCTTTGGAGGCGCTGCTTGCCCAGCGCGGCCAGCGCGAGCAGGTGACGGCATGAAGCTGCGCCGCCTTGAGATCAACCTGCTGCCGGGCATCGACGACGGCTTCGCCCTAGAGCGAGAACAATTTAGCGATGGGATGCACGTGGTGCTCGGACCTAATGGCACCGGCAAGTCGAGCCTTGGGCGTGCTATGCAGTCACTACTTTGGCGCGAGGGCGTGGGCTCAGCCCAGGTAATTTCCTCGGCGCGCTTTGAGTCCACCGACGGCGACTACCTCGTTACGCGGGAGACCTCGAGCCTGCGCTGGCAGCTAAATGGCACGTCAAGCGATGGGCCGCACTTGCCCGCCTTCAATCTGGCGCCGTGCTTCTTCCTCGGCCTACGCGATCTCTTAGATGTCGCCGGCAAGGATGGCAGCCAAGTGGCGGACGCGATCCGCAAAGAGATGTCCGGTGGCTACAACTTGGAGACCATCGCGAGTCGCTTCCCTGTGTCGACTCTACTGCGGCGCGGCAAGAAGCAGAACAATGCCATGGGCCCGGCCCAAAACGATGTGCAGGTCGCGCGCCGCGAGCAAGAGCAGCTCGAGCTGGCCGAGGCTACGCTTAAGCAGCTCCAGCTCGAGATCGACGCCGCCGCGAAGGCCAGCCAGCGAGTGGCCCACATCTCGGGAGCCTTGGAGCTGCAAGGCGATCGCGAGCAGCTCGCCGATTGCCAGGGCCGCATCGGAATGCTGCCCGAATCCCTGACCGCTGTCACAGGCGCCGAGCCCGCCGAGCTAGACCAAATCGCTACGGACACCGAGCGCAAGGCCGACGAGCTGCGCATGGCGACTCGCTCCCAGGAAGACGCCGCTGCCAAGGCTACCGGCACGGGTCTCGAGCACCCGATCGAGGACACGCTTCTCATTCGCGCCAAGGCGCGCGCCGCGAAGCTGCAAGAGATCGAAGCGCGCATGGCCCGTGCCGATTCGGATTGGAAGAGCGCAAGAGGCGCGGCCGCAGAAGCGAGCGCGGGACTTGGTGGGGCGCAAGATCCGCCCGCGGTCCTGGACTTGCCGGACGCCGAACAGCTGTTCGCGTTCCTGCGCGATGTAGAGCGCAACGTCGCCCAACTCGACCTGGTCGAGCAGCGCATAGCGGGGCTCGACACCAGCGACACTAGCGACGAAGGCGATGGCGTTCTGACCGCCTTGCAACTGCAACGCGGCATCGATCAGCTGCGTTTGTGGCTTCGTTCACCGGATTCTGTCCTACCGATTAGACTCACGGCACAGCCGGGCTTGACCGCGTCGACCAAGGGCCTGTCCCTCGGGCTGATCCTGCTGGGCTTAGCACTGGGTTTCTTTGTGCATCCGGCGCTCTTCGCGATCGCGGGCATCGGGCTCGGGATGCTGATGCCGCGCAGTGCCGAGAAGCCGAGCGCAGAGCCCGTGCAAGACGCCGCTCAAAATACGCGCGCCAAGGCAGAGGCTAACTACGACCAGGACGCACCCGCCGCATGGACGGAGTCGGAAGTGGCAAGCCACCTGCAGCGCCTCGAAGACCAGCTTGCCGAGCGCAAACTGCAAGATCGCCAGTCCTTCACTACCAAAGACCGCAGCCGCGAACTGCACGCAGAGCGGACTTCGCTCCAGGAGAGCCAGGCCGAGCTTGACGAGCGTCGTGCCCTGCTCGCCAAAGAGCTCGGCCTAGAGCAGGTCCTACCCGGCGCTCAGCTGGTGGACACCGCTAGGAGAATGGACGAGCTACGCAAGGCTAGGCAGGCCGAACGGGCCGCCGCGAGCAAGCTGGACGCCATCCATGTCGAGCAGTCCGCGCTGCTGGCTGAGCTGGCCGAAGACCTGCTGCCCGCCACCGGCGCGGCGCCAGAGGACGCGGCCGCGGCCCTAGCGAGTGCCGAGAGCCTCGCCAAGCGCGACGGCGACCTGCGCAGCGCGCTCGAAGCTTCCAAGCAGGCATCCGCGCGCATCAGCTCCTTAGAGGAAGAGCTCGCCGCTCTTTCCAGCCGAAGCCTAGTCGTCCTGCAGGACGCGGGCGTTGCGAATCGCGCGGAGCTCAACGTACTGGTCGCTCAACTCACTGACTACCGCAGGGAAGAGGCGACCCGCGAGGGACTTGCCATAAGTGTCAAGCGTGGCGAAGCGAAGCTGGTCGCGGTGGGCGAGCATTCGCTATTGGATATGGACTCCGAACAGCTGCACACTGAACGCGAGCTCGCCGAGGCCGTCGCCGATTCTCTTAAGTCTCTCTCCGAGGAAAAGGCCGAGATCGAGGGCGATATCAAGCGCGCGCGCCAGGGCCACACGATCGAAATCGGCCTGTCGGCCAAGGCCAAGATCCTCGAAAAGCTCGAGGTCCTGCGGGGCGCGGCGCTATTCGCATCGGCCGGCAACTTTCTATTAGAGACGGTCACCCGCGAGCACGAGACCGACAGCATGCCCACGGTGTTGGAAGATGCGCGCAAGCGGTTCTCCGAGTTCACGCAGAACAAGTACGACCTGCGCGTGCACCCCGAGCGCAAGCAGTCCTTCGTAGCGATCGAGACGCGCACCCACAAGCAGCGCAACCTCGACGAGCTGTCGGATGGCACTCGCATCCAGCTCGCACTTGCCGCGCGCCTCGCCTTCGTCAAGCAGGCGGAGCAGGGCAACACCCTGCCGCTGTTCTTGGACGAAGCCCTAGACCATTCCGACGACGAGCGCTTTCACGCTATCGCTAGCAGCCTGGCCAAGATGGCCCGGGACGAGGGCCGCCAGATCTTCTATCTGTCCAGCGACGCGTCCGATGTCGTGCGCCTGCAGCGCGCCTTCACCGAGTGCGGTGCCGGCCAAGTTCAAGTTATCGACCTGGCCGCCGCCCGCGGCCGCAAGTCCGCGATCCGGACCCCCGAGCAGCTCACCATCGCACCCCGCGACCAAGTTCTAGAGCCAGGCAGCCTGACCTCGGAGCAGTACGGCGCCAAGCTCAAGATCCCCGTGCTCAACCCGCGTAAGGGCGCTGCGAACACGCACCTCTTCTACCTGCTCGGCGATGACCTCGGCGCTCTGCACAGCCTGCTGAGCTTGCCTATCGAGTTCGCTGGGCAATGGTCGAACCTGCGCGCCGGAGCTGCACCCGCTGCCCTGGCCCTCGAAACCGAGAGTGCCGCCGGCGCCGAGCTCACCTCGCGCATCGCGCTGCTCGACGCCTTCTGCGGCCACTGGCTCATCGGCCGTGGCAAGCCCGTGGACACGGCGGCTCTCGAGGCCAGCGGCACACTGACGAACACCTCCCTCAAGAAGGTGCCCCAGATTGCCAAGGACTTGGATGGCGACGCCGGCGCCCTGGTTCAAGTTCTGCGCAACCGGGGGCCGCACGCCCTCGCTAAGGGCTTTCCGACCAAGCAGGCCGACGCCCTAGAGACGTACCTCGTGGACGAGGGCTACCTCGCCGAGCTAAGCCCACTTACCGAGGCCGGTCTCACCGCCAAGGTGCTCACCATCCCAGCCACCGCCAAGCTCTCCCCGAAGACTACGCGCGACCTGTTGCACCGGTGGTGGACCCTGACGGCAGCCCTGAGCTAGGCGGCCTTGGCCTAATACGCTGTCCGCTTGTAGGGGCCAAGGCCGAACGCCCGCCCACAAAAAAGCCCGCCGGAGTCGTGAGACTCGGGCGGGTTTTCGCTTGGGCTGATTCCCTCGGCAAGGGCCGATGGGGGAGGCCGATCAAGACATCAGGTTGTCTTGCTTGCGGTCGAGCAAGCCGCGCAGGCGGCCCATGACGTTGGAGTGGATCTGGCAGACACGGCTCTCGGTCAGGGCGAGCATCTCGCCGATCTCGCGCATCGTGTGGCCGAGCTGATAGTACTGCTCGATGATGAACTGTTCTTTGTGGGTGAGCGACTTGGTCATGTAGCGCATGAGGTCACGCTTGTTGAGCTCGTCGACGGGGCTCTCTGCCGTACGGTCTTCGACGATGTCCATTTTCTCGACCGAGTCGCCGTCGTCGCCGTCGTCCCACTTCTCGCTGAGTGAGTACATGGCCTTGGCCTTGGCGCCTTCCATTTCCTTCAGCAGTTCGCCGTGCTCGAGGTCCAGGTTGCGGGCCAGCTCGGAGTGGGTGGGCTCGCGGCCGTATTCGCCCATGAGCTTCTGGTACATGCGCTCGATGCGGGTGGCCTTGACGCGAACGAGGCGCGGGACCCAGTCCTGGCTGCGCAGCTGGTCGAGGATTGCGCCGCGGATGCGGGTCGAGCAGTAGGTCTTGAACTTGTAGCCGCGGTCCGGGTCGAAGCCGCGGATGGCATCCATAAGGCCGAAGGTGCCGGCGCTGATCAGGTCGTCCAACTCGATGGACTTGGGCAGGGTCTGCTGTAGGCGCTCGGCGTGGTAGCGCACCAGGGGCATGTGGCGCTCCATGAGCTCGTTGCGCAGCTCTTGCAGCTTGACCGAGCCGTCGCGGCCGACCTTCTTGAACTCTTTTCCGTAGTCGGTCCAGAGCTCTTCCGTGGGGCGGTCAGCCATCACCACGTCGGCCTTCTTGGTGACCTTCTTCTTCTTAGCCATGCGCTTGGGCTTGGCGGCTCCCTTGGCCTTGGGCTTGGACTTCGCGTCTGGAGTCGACATCAGCTTGGAAATAGGACTGGAAGTCTTGGAAGCCTTCTTGGACTTTAACGGTTGCTTGGATGCTTTCATGCGTCGCCAGTGGATCAGGAGAAACGGGTACGGGCCCTTGGGGGGTACCGTCCTTTGTCGACCGCTGGGCGTGATACTTGAGAGTCATCCGGAATGTTTTTCCACGTTTGAGGTGAGTTGTCCCAAGATTAGTAGGTCACGAGGGCGTGGGCGGGGACCCCGTCCAGCTTGGCGCGACCGGGCAGGAAGCTGAGCTCAATGACCAAGGCACAGGCCACCGGAGTTCCGCCAACCTTGCGGATCAGCTCGATGGCTGCCGCCATAGTGCCACCCGTAGCGAGCAGATCGTCGACGATCAGCACCCGGGGCGTGCCCTCCAGGGCATCCGTGTGGATCTCCACCGTGTCGGTGCCGTACTCGAGCTCGTAGGATACCGATTCCCTGGTGTAAGGCAGCTTTCCGGGCTTCCGGATCGGTACAAAACCCTTCCCGAGCTTCGTGGCCAGGGGCACCCCAAAGATGAAACCCCGGGACTCGATGCCCGCGATCACGTCGTAGGAGTCTGGATCGACCAGCTCCGCCAGCATGTCAATCGACAGCTGCAACCCCTCTGGGCTAGCCAGCAGCGGCGTAATGTCCTTGAAGACAATGCCTGGCTTGGGGAAGTCAGGAACGTCGCGAATATAGCTCTCGATTGAGTTGGACACAGCAGATGAGGGAGGCGGGGTGAATGAGGTGAGGAGACGCCCCTAACTTGTATAGGACCGAGCCCCTGACTTCAATAGGCGGACATGCGCTGCCGCCCACTTCTGTGCACTTGTGGCCGCATGGCCGTGCCGCACGGGGGCAAGCGGGAAATAGGTATTGATGATATCCTCGAATGGTAAGATTCGATCACCCCGCTCCTCCTAGCCCCCAAAAGCCACCTATGTTCAAGCTCGCAACCGTCGGTTTTATTGTTGGTATCTTCTGTTCGCAGTCCTTCGCCCAAGGGGACTTTCCGCTGAGTGGCACGTATACCTATGGGGCGATTGGGGCGGAGTACTTCGACGCTTGCACGCCGAGCGTCAATAGCTTTGTGACACTCGGTGAACGCGGCACGGTTGCATTCAGCCCTGCCGGCACATTTACGATCGACAGTACAGAGCATCGCGCCTGCGCAGCGGGTGGGGTTGACCTCGTGACTGATAGCAGGAGTGGAACCTATGACTGCTCGCTGGATGGAACGCTGCTGCTCGACTTTGCACCCGCGACGCCGGGCTCCGAAGTTGTGCCGTTTCAGATGACTTGGGAGCGAGACATCTTCGTGATGCAAGATACGGGCTTTGGCGAGCCGATTACTCTGATTGGAATTCGGCATGGAGACGGTATGTCAAATGCCGACCTTAACGGCGTATATGCCTTGGCGGCATTCAGTCAGGAGCAAGTTCCCGGAGGCGTGCAATCGCAGGTCGATTGGGGCACTGCCTCCTTTGATGGTGCGGGTGACTTCAGCGCGACAAACTCGAACCGCGAGTTCGGTCCTGCGGGCCAGTTCACGGGAAGCGGGGGCGGCTCGGGATCCTATTCCGTGTTGGCGGATGGACAGATCGACGTTGGCGGTTTTGGCACAACCGGGATGGTCTCCACGGATGGAAGTGTCGCGTTTCTCTCTGAGTGGTCCGGCACGGAGAATTCGTTGACCGTCCTTGCTAGGAAGGGCACCGGTGCGCCGACAAGCGGCGCGCTGGATAGGGATTGGTTTCTAAGTGAATTCGGGGCGGAACAGCCCGCCGCGTTCGCATCGTGCGCTCAATGGGGCGCGACGGGAGTCGTAAGTACTGTCGTAGGTGTTGGCGGCTTCGGTGGTCCGTTCACGGTTAACGCAGACGGCGCCTGGGTGGACCTGTTTGGGAGTGGTGGCGGTCCTGATAGTGGGGCCGGTACGATTTCCCTTCAAACCGACGGCTTGCTCACGATCAGCATCCCTGGCTCGCCTGTGGTGGTTGGCTGGATGGCTGATCGGGAGGACTTCGCTATCTTCGCAAACCTGGACGAAGCAAGTGACATGTCGCTCGGCATCCTCGTTCGCGATCGCGGCCCGCTGGACACATTTGGCATTAGCCAAGTCTCTGTGGGTAGCGGTGGCCAGCAACCCCTGTCAATCGAGACAGGGAAGGACAATGCGTTTCTGCCTTACTTTGTCCTTGGCAGCTTGAGTGGCACGCTGCCCGGAACTCCGGTTGGTGGCGAGGTCATGCCCCTAAATATAGACGGCTACACCAACTTCACGCTGTCGCACCCCAACTCGGCGCTATTGCCTGGCTCATTCAATGGGTTGAACAAGTTCGGCTCGGGCACTGCAACCTTCAATGTGCCGCCCGCAATCCTCGGCGCATTTGTAGGTTTGACGCTTCACCACGCGTTCATCGTTCTCGATCCGGCCGATCCCGATGGAGTGCGCATGGTCTCGAACGCAGTGAAGGTGGACTTAGTACCGTAGCGCATCGAGGGCGCTCCCATCCCGAGAGTCAGTTGCCCGCAGGGGGGCGTCCGATCGATCCCCTGGGGTGAGAGCTCAAGCCTGGCGGGGACCTAGGCCCTGGGCTTTACTCGATTTGGCGCCAGGTGGGAGGGCTCGAACGGAATCGCCTGGCTCTCCGGGTCCCCTAAAGCCCCGCGCCCATGTCGAAGCTCACGGCGATTTGGGTGCCGTAGAGGGGGTAGTCGATGCGGGCGCGCCAGCTGCGGAAGTCGGCGGGATCCCAGGCCAGGCTCTGGAAGACGTGGGCTAACAGCTGGCCGTGCTTGGGGACCTCGGGCACGGGCAGCATGTCGATGCCGCGCCCGGTGACCTCCAGCCGGTCGGCCGTGTCCAAGCGGTCCACCTCCCTGGCTGGATCGTTCACATCAACGACGCCGTCAAAGGCCGTGTCGTAGGTTCCGAGCTCTGGGATCGCGCCGGGGTAGATGGCCCTGTGGACCAGGACATCGAACAGTAGCAGCTTGGTGGGCGTTGCGATCTCCGCGAAGACGTAGGCCCTCCACGCGCTCGCCATTCAGAGTCATCGGACGGCGGTCCTTGCCGTCGACAATGAAGCGCCGGGTCGTCAGCTTCGTACGTGCGCCGGGGCGCAGTCGCTGCAGGTTGTAGAGGCCGGCCAGCCAGATCACGTCGATGGTCTCGCCATTCGCCGAGGGGTGCAGGATGACCGTCGCCAGGTTGGTGCCGGCGGAGATCCCGAGCAACTGGCTGCGCGCCCCTGTGTTTCTAGTATTATCCAACGGTAAACCCACGGAAATCGTCCTGGGGATTAGGCTCATGGGAGCCCGTAAATTCGCCTGCGCCCTCGGCGCTCATTAAACGTACAAACGATGAAGCATTTCCTCTCTATCGCCCTCATGACTCTGCTTGGCACCGGTGTTGCCAGCGCACAGATGGCGACCTTCGATAACTTCAACAGTGGCCTCAACAATGGCGGCTGGTCCTACAACCCAGGGGACATCATTAGAAGCTCGGGCGGCAACCCTGGTGGCTGGCTGCACCAGCCCTCCGCAGACACCTTTGGTCCGATCTTTGTGGCTAGCAAGCCGGCTCTTGTCGGCGACTGGCGCGCAGCTGGTGTGGACAAGCTCGGCTTTGATGCGATCCTAAACAACATCAACTTCGGCAATGGTGCTGGCTTCGAAATGTCGATTCTGCTTCGCGACACCAAGGGCACACCCGGTGTCAACGACGACGACTACGCTTACTTCGTCGGCCCGAACATCCCTCTGGTCGGCGCCGGTTGGAAGAGCTTCGACTTCGCAATCCCTAGCCAGGACACATCTGCCGTCCCCAATGGGTGGCAAGGCGGTTGGTCCGGCGACATCGAAAACTTCCGTCCGGGCATAACTTGGAACGATGTCATCACAAGCGTCGATCGGGTCGAGATCCACTGGCTCAACCCCGCCTTCTTCGCAATCTTCCAGCAGTGGAACATTGGCTTAGACAATATTGAGGTTCGCGGCGACGGCTTGGCCACCATGCGCAACGGCGGCGGGGGCAACCCGACCGGCTTTGTCTCGACCTCCAACCCGAACACCGGTTCGGCATGGACCTCGACCGTAGACCTCATGACCCCCGGGCACCTGCTCTCGGTCGTTGCCATCTCCCTTGACGGTCCGAACCAAGGCGTATTCCCCGGCAACGGTTTCGTCGGTGAGCTGCTGGTCAAGGCCAACTTCATGACGATCGACATCCAGAGCGGTGTCCACTCCTTCCCGGTCCCGAACTCGCCAACCCTCTACGGGCTTGAGTTCTCGACCCAGGGCGCAACTGTGGACGGCGGTGGGTCCATCCACCTCAACAACGCGATCGACCTAATCATTGGCGGCTAGGGCAAGCGACAGCGATGACTGACGGCTGCTCTAATCGGCACAGCAAATCGAAAGCGAGGTGGCTCCGGCTTCCCTCGCTTTCTTCGTTTGCTCAGAGGATGTAGCGGAAGATGACGCCAAGCTGGGTGTAGTCCACATCGGTCTCGACGTTGCCAATCCCGATGTCGCTGCCACTTACGTGGCGCAGGTCGAAGCCGATGCTGCTGTTGCGGTCGATGCCCCACTGGAGTCCGACCCGGGCGTAGGGTGCGAACGAGGTGTCCTCATCCCCAAACACGGCCGTTGCGCCCGCGTCCGCCACCTCGGCGTCGACGACGAGCAGGGCGAATCCAGCACCCGCGTACAAGCTCACAGGGCTGTTCCCCAGGGCGACCTCCTTGTAGATCCCGGCCGTGCCCTCGACGACCTCCAGGGTGAGGTCGACTAGACCAAGGCCGCCGACAATGCGCGACGTGCTGTCGCGGCTAAGGGCGAGCCCTAGGTCCAGGTCGACCCAAGCGGTCTCGGGCTCGAACTGGAAGTTCGCCGCCACGAAGAGCGGACTCTCGACGGGCTCCCAATCAGCGCTGCCGAACTGGCGCTCTCCAAACGTCACGCTGAAGGTGTCGAGGGACTCTTCCCAGGGCGAATGGGGACCACTGGCACAGGAGGTACCGGACCACGCCAAGGCGGTCGCAAGGGCCAGAGCCTGCAGCTTGGGTGAGGTCATCGACACCGTCCGGTTCGCGCCTACATCTCTTGCGGCGCGGGGACGCCCAGCATAGTAAGGCCCGCACGCACGACGCTGCTGGCGGCTTCGACCAGGGCGAGTCGCGCGGCGGTCAGCTCGGGAGCTTCACCGAGCACGCGGTGGTTCGCGTACCAACTGTTGGTCTCCCGGCACAGGTTCAGGATGAACTGCGTCAGATGGCTGGGCTCGGCCTCCGCGGCGGCCGTGCGGATAGCATCCGGATAGCGGCCAAGGCACAGGATGACGCCGCGGGCGTCTTCAAGTGCGGACCAATCGGGAGCAGCACCGGTAGTGGCGGCTTCCTCGCCGGAGGCCTTGGCTTTGCGCAGGATCGACTGCATGCGAGCGAAGGTGTACTGGGCGTAGGGGCCGGTCTCGCCCTCGAAGGACAGGACCTCGTCCCACTTGAAGACGACGTCCTTGATGCGCTCGCGCTTAAGGTCATTGAAGACGATCGCGCCCACGCCGACCTGCTCGGCGACGAGCTCGGCGTTGGCCAAGTCTGGGTTCTTCTCGGCGATGGTGCGGCGCGCCTCTTCGACGGCGCGATCCAGCACGTCGCCTAGGAAGACGACCTTGCCGGCGCGGGTCGAGAGCTTGCCCTCGGGCAGGCGCATCATGCCGAAGGAGACGTGCTCGCAGGCCGGTTCCCAGGGAAGCTCCATGCGCTTGAGCACACCCTTGAGCTGCTCGAAGTGCAGGTTCTGGTCCGATCCCACGACCCACAGAAGGCGGTGGAAGTCGAACTCGTCGTGGCGCGAGAACAGCGCGGCCATGTCGCGGGTCGCATACAGGGTCGTACCGTCGGTCTTCTTCAGCAGGCACGGTGCCATCTTCTTGCGGATCGACGTCAGGTCGACGATGGTCGCACCATCGGACTCTTCCGTGACGCCACTGGCCTCAATGCGATCAAGGGTCGAAGTCAGCTTGTCTTCATACCAGGCCTCGCCGCGAACAAGATCAAACTCGACGCCCAAGCGCTCGTAGGTCTTGTTGAATTCGGCGAGGGACAGCTCGGTGATCTTACGCCAGGTTTCGCGCACGTCGCCCTCGACGCCGCTCTCCAACTCGCGGAAAGCGGTGCGGGCCTCTTCCTCCAGGGTCGGGTCGCCTTCGGCTTCGTCGTGGAAGCGCACGTACAACTTCAGCAGCGCGGGGATCGGATCCGCGTCGATGTCGACGGTGTCACCCCAACGCGCGATGGCCGCGACCAGCTTTCCAAACTGGGAGCCCCAGTCGCCAATGTGGTTGATGCCCACGGGCTCATAGCCCAAGAGCGCGTGCATGCGGTGCAGGCTAGCGCCCAGGATCGTCGAGCGCAGGTGGCCCACGTGCATGGGCTTGGCGATGTTCGGGGACGAGAAGTCGATCACAACTCTGCGGCCGGCGCCCTCGTCGGACTGGCCGTACTGGTTGCCGCCGGCAATCGCACCTTCGACCACGGCCTGGCTCAAGGCTGCGACCTCGACCTTGAAGTTGAGGTACGGCCCGGTGGCCACGGCCTGGATGTTGGAGAAGTCCTCATTGAGCTTTCCGGCCAGGTCCGCTGCGATAGCGGGAGGCGCTTGTTTGAGCTCTTTCGCGAGCACGAAGCACGGGAAGGCGAAGTCGCCCATGGCGATGTCCCGGGGCTTCTCGAGGCGCACGGCGGCAGCGTCAATCCCGGTGGCTGCAGCGATGGCTGCGCGAATCTCATCGGCGAATCGTTTCATAACGGGTCGTTCCTTCTCTTGGTCGTTCGGGCCGGGCTAACCCCAGTTCGCCCACTCTTCGTTCTTCTGTTCGAGGTCGCGCTCGACCTCGGCCAAGGCGTACTGCAGGTCGGTCAACTTGGCAGAGTCGGTGTAGACCTCCTCCTTCTGCATGTCGCTCAGCATCGTCGCGCGCTTGGTCTCAAGCTGTTCAATCGCAGCCTCGAGCTTGTCAAAAGCCCAGGGGTTGCGCACCTTCGGCGTCTCCTTCTTGGCCGCCTTTGCGCCCCCGGGCTTCTTTGCGCTGGAGTTCTTGTTCTCCGCCGCGCGGTTCTGGCCCTTGGAGCGCTGCTTGGCCTTCTCCTTGTCCAGGTTCTTCTGGTCCCGCTCGGCCAGCAGCGTATTGCGCCAGTCGGTGTAGTTGCCGGGCAGCTGGCGAGCACTTCCATCGGTGCGGATTTCGAGCACCGAGTTGCACAGGGCGTCTAAGAACTCACGGTCGTGGCTGATCGTGATGATCGCGCCGGGGAAGTTTGACAGGAACTCCTCGATCGCCGTGCGCGCGGCCAGGTCCAGGTGGTTGGTCGGCTCGTCCATGGCGAGCCAGCTGGGGCTCTCCAGCATTAGCAAGGCTAGGGCGACCCGTGCGCGCTCGCCGCCCGACAGCTGGCCGACGACAGCCTCGACGTCCTTGCCGCGGAATAGAAACTTCGCGAGATGCGAGCGAATCTCCAGGTGCGTCATCTGCGGATAGCGAATGCGCACGTGCTCGTAGACGGACTCAGCATCGTCCAGATGGCTGGTGTTCTGGTCGTAGTAACCAACGCTGGCCTTGTGGCCAAAGCGCAGCTCGCCGCCCAGGGGGTCCATCATGCCGGCGAGAACCTTCAGCAGGGTCGTTTTGCCGGCGCCGTTGGGGCCCACGATGCCCAGCCGATCGCCACGCCCAAGGCGCACGTCGACGTCGCTCAAGAGGGGCGTGTCTCCGTAGCCCACGTCCAGCTTCAGGCCCTCGAAGACCATCTCGCCGCCGCGGCTGACCTCGCCCATGTTGAGGTGCGGCTTGCGCACGTCGTGGTGGGGCTGCTGCACGCGCACGATGTGGGTCAGCTTCTTCGCGCGGCCCTTTGCCTCGGCCGTGCGCTGGCTGCCCATGTGCTTGCGAATGAAGTTCTCCTCCTTGCGGATCATCTCACTCTGCTGCTTCCAGACCTTGTAGTCCGAGTCGAAGCGCTCCTGCTTCAGCAGCAGGTACTTGTCGTAGTTGCCCGGGTACTTGGTCGTCGTGCCGTAGGTCAGCTCCAGGATCTGCGTCGTCGCGCGGTTGAGCAAGCGGCGGTCGTGACTCACGATGACCACGGCGCTCTTAAGATCCTTGAGGTAGTTCTCGATCCACTCGATGCCCTCGAGGTCCAGGTGGTTGGTGGGCTCGTCCAGCAGCAGCAGGTCCGGTGCCGAGACCAGCTCGCGGGCCAGGGCCACGCGACTCTTCTCGCCACCGCTCAACGTCCGGGGGTCGCGTACCCAGAGTTCTTCTTCCAGGCCGATACCATGCATCACCGAGCCGACGCGATGGTCCGCATCCCAACCGCCCAGAAACTCCATACGCTCGAGCAGCTCGCCGTGGCGATGCATCACGCTGTCCAGCTTGTCGCCCTCGACCACACACATCTGCTCTTCGAGCTCGGTCAGGTCCGCCTGCAGCGCGTGGATTGCGTCGAGACCACTCTCTACGTACTCCCGCACGGTCTTGGTTTCCCTGAAGTTTGGGCTCTGGCGCACATACGCCATGCGCGAGCCCTTGGCGATGTTGACCTTGCCGCTGTCGGCCTTCTCCTCGCCCTCGATGTGCCGCAACAGGGTCGTCTTGCCCTCGCCGTTGCGACCCACGATACCGATCTTGTCCCCACGCTCGACCGCGAAGGAAACGCCGCGCAGGACCTCCAAGGCACCAAATTGGCGTTTGAGTTCAGTGACGAGAAGGATGCTCATGGCAGGGCGGGGCAGTTCGGAGGCGGCAGTCGGGAAAAGAGCCGAACATAATAACGAGGTAAGACTTCCCCGGGCAGGCCCAGAGCGAAATCTGCATCTAGCCCGCTGACCGAGGCTCTCCTTGGCTACCACAAATGCAACCGGTCGAATTTCGATGGCATGCGTATGATTCGCCGCGAAGTTGAGCGCATGGCGTGCTCACGGCGGTATCCTGCGCGCCATGGTTGCCCCGCCCAAAGACGCCTGCTCTAAGCTTGCCGAGTTGATTTCTGTCGAGCACCTGCCCGGTGATGGCGTGCTGTTGACCGTTCGGCCGGACCTAGCTCCCGGCGAGGAGGTCGCGCCCCTTGATCCCAACCGCTTCTTTATGCTGCGCCGGGAGGACGGTCTCTCACCGCGCATTCCGCGGCCGTTTTCGATCTACCGCGAGCAGCCTCGGACAGACGGTCCCCCGGACCTTGTCTTCATGGTCAAGGTGATCGGAGATGGCACCCGCGCACTGGCCGAATCGCGCCCGGGCGAAAAGCTGCGGTTGATCGGCCCCCTAGGGTTGGGCTGGCCAAGCTTCACCGAGCCCGCAAACGAGACGCCCTGGGTTTTCCTGGCTGGCGGCATCGGCTCCGCGCCGTTCTTTATGGCCGTCGAGGCAATCTCGAACGGAGCCGAGATGGCGGAGCTGCGCGATGAGGCCGCGCCGACCCCCGCGCCGTTTCTTCTATACGGTGCCGGTACCAAGGACCTGGTCTACGACGTCGACGCCTTTGCCGAGCTCGACTGCGCCCTACATGTGGCCACGGACGACGGCAGCTTCGGCTTCCAGGGCAACGTTGTCACCCTGCTCGAGAAGCTCCAGGCGGACGGCAGCATTCCCGATAAGATCCGCATCGCCGCCTGTGGTCCGATGCCGATGTTGCGGGCCGTTGAGCGCTTTGCGACGGCTAACGACCTTGAGTGTTACGTGAGCCTCGAGGACCTGATGGGTTGCGGCGTGGGCATCTGCAATGGCTGCGTTGTCGACACGAAGCCGGAGGGCTCCCTCGGCGCGTGGCCCAACGCCAAGTGCTGCGTGGAAGGCCCCGCCTTCCGTACGGATCAGATCGTCCTCTAGGCGCATCGGCAACTCCATGGCCACTACGATCCGCGCCCTGATTCCCAACGATGTCGACGCGTACGTCGCCCTTCGTGTAGAGATGCTGCAAGAGTCGCCGCTCAGCTTCGGCGCGTCCTTCGAGACAGATGTAGCCTGCGATGTGGACGGCATGCGCAAGCGCCTTGAAGCCCCCGAACCAAGCCGTGTTTGGGGTGCATTCTCCGACAAGACTGGTGAACTCGTCGGCGTCGTAGGCGGCGGCAAGCAGGGGCCCCACCACAAGCGTACCCACGTCTACGCGGTCTGGGGCATGTACGTGACCCCAAGCGCCCGCGGCAACGGCTTGGGCCGAGCCCTGATGCAGGAGCTCATCGCTTACAGCCGCGGACTCGACGGCGTGATCTCGATCTACCTCAGCGTAAGCGCTACGGCACCCGCCGCCGAGCATTTGTACACCTCCTTGGGATTCAAGGTCTGGGGCCGCGAACCCCGTTCGCTCCAATACCAAGGTGAGTTCTACGACGAGATCTACATGCTTTTGGAGCTGACCTAGGCCGTGGATCGAGAACGCAAGATTGGCCTGTGTATGGCGGGGAGCACGGCGTTCCTTTGGGGGTTTCTCGCCATTGCGATGAAGGTCGCGGCGGTAGACGTGCCCGCGAACACAATCGTATGGTTCCGCTTCACCTTTGCATTCCTGCTCTTGATTCCGCTAGTGGCCCTAAAGGACGTTGGTCGCCTCAAGATCATGGCCAAGCCACCGGTTTTGGGGTTGCTCGCAGCCGTGGCCCTAGGACTCAACTACATCGGCTACGTCGGGGGGCTCGAGCGCACGACGCCGAGCAATGCCCAGGTTTTGATCCAGCTCGCGCCGCTGCTGCTTGCCGTGGCGGGGGTCGTAGTATTTAAAGAGCGCATGGGGCGCGTCCAACAGCTCGGTGTCCTGCTTGCGGTGATCGGCTTCGTCGTCTTCGGCTACGACCAATACGAGGCTTCCGGCGTCGTGCGCGAGCACCTGCTGCTTGGGAACTTGATCCTCGTAGGTGGCGCGATTGCTTGGACCACCTATGCCGTTTTCCAGAAGATGCTGCTGATCCGCGGCTTCGCTCCCCAGGACCTAAACCTGCTGCTCTATGGGCTGCCGACACTGACCCTCTGGCCCCTGGCTGACTTCGGTGTGCTGGCGGGCATGAGCTCTGGCATGTGGCTCTTGATGAGCTTTCTAGGTGCGAACACGCTGATCGCTTATGGAGCTCTCGGCGAGGCCTTCAAGCGACTGCCCGCTTACCAGGTCGGCATGATCGTGACGCTCAATCCACTGATCACCCTGGCTACGATGAAGGTGCTTGGTGTCATGGAGGTCGAGTGGGCGCCGAAGGACAACGTGGGCTTGCTCGGCTACTGCGCGGCGCTGCTTGTGGTGACTGGTATCGGGGTGGTGCTCTTCGGTGGGCGCGTGCCCAAGGTGCGCAGCTAGCTCTAATGTGCTCTTTGACAAGACCAACGCCATGGATTGGAACAATTGCGACTCGGGACGCGAGGGCAAAGACCCCACTTCGTGCTTCGTCGACTTATTGAGGGAAGCCGCTGAACCAATGCCGACGGCTTGCGTTACCGAAGAGGTTTCGTGACTTTAGGCGCTAGGCCTGTAGGCCGTGCCGGCAGCGTCGGTAGAGTCAATCGAGAGTATCCCTAGTCCCCTTGCCCCGACGCAGCACATGACTCCCCGCGATGTATTTGGCCTCGTTATCCGAACTTTCGGCCTGTTCGGTGTCTTTATATGGCTCTACACCTTTATCGCTGCACTGGTCGCCATGAGCTTGCCTTTGGGCTTCTTGTCCTTCGTCATCAGCGCAATGGCCGGGTACCTGCTCAAGGGCGCGCCGCTGCTGCTCGAGTTCTGCTACCCCTCGAGCCGCGAGTCCCGCTGGCTCGAAAGCGAAGCCCGGGTGTCTAAGGGCGGCGAGCGTACAAGCAGCTAGTCGGCGACCAAAGACGCCAGTTTAAAGCGAGCTGCGCAGAGTCTCGATTTTGGTCCGCATGTTCTTCCTTAGGGTTAGGAAGCCTTCGACCATTTCCGGATCGGTGGGGATCGGTTGGGATTCGATCAACTCAAGCGCGCGGTCGAGCATCTCCGTGGCGAGCTCGGGTTTCCCAACCTTGCCATAGCAGCGGCCAAGGTCAGTCAACGGCCCCACTCCATTGGGGAAGATCTTCACAGCCATCTGGAGTTCGGGCAGCGCCAAGGTGAACTCGTTGCTGTCCAGGAGGATGCGACCCTTGAGGTGGCGGGACATGCCGTTGCTTGGGTTGGCCAGAAGGCTGCGCTCGGCCCACCACAGCGCGCCCGCCGGGTCCTTGCGCTGATCGTCGAGGGTAGCGAAGGCGTGCAGGCGCTCGTCATTCGTGACATCCAGGCTGTAGAGCCGCTCGCGCATGGCGGCCAGGGAGCGGGCATCACCACCGATGGAATAGGCGCGATCGAGATAGGGCTGAGCGACAGACTCGGAGCCGTTGGCGAGCAGGAAGCTGCCTAGATTATAGTGCGACTCGAAGTTCGTCGGCGACAGCTCACAGGCCCGGCGCAGAGCCTTGATCGCGCTCTCGATCTCACCCATCTGGTAGAGGGTCATGCCGCGTCGGTATTGGGAGAATGCGTCCCGGGGATCCAGCACAATGGCCTGATCGAAAGCAGCCAAGGCTGCGCTCCAGTCGCGCTTTTTGAAGGCAGCGCTACCCTCAAGGATCTTAGGGACTGCGCTTGCGGGGTCGATCTCGGCAATACGATCTGCAACCTGAAGAGCGCGGTCGGGCCAGCCACCTTCGAAGAGAGAGCGAGCCAAGAACGCCATGACTTCGGTGTCGTCAGGTTTAAGTTTAAGGGTGCGCTCAAGCAGCTGCCTAGCCAGCTCCCACTGCTGTTGATCGAAGTAGACGATACCCAGGTTGTGGGCGGCCGGAGCGAAGCTGGGGTTGAACTCTAGGGCGCGCTTGAAGTTCGAGATGGCCTCGTCGGGTTCGCCCATGGCAACCGCGCAGACACCGAGTCCACAAAAGATCTGCTCCAGGGGGAGCATGGCGCGGGTAAAACCCTGGTCCGCGTTAAATTGCTCTCGCTGGTAGACCTTCTCGAGCAGCATATTGAAGATTGTTCGCGGTGTCTCAAAGTCCCTGTACTCATCGCCATCGGCCTGGTGCAGGTAGCACCAGGCTTGGCCTAAGCTGGTCTGCATGTGATCGAGCTCGCTCTTGGGAATCGACTCGTCCGTGCGAGCTCGGACCAGCAGGTCCGTGGCGTAATCGAACATGGCGAAGGATGCCTTGAGCTCCTTTGGATCATCGGTCTGCAGGTAGTTCTGGCGCCGGATCTCGCCCAGTTGCCAGTACAGCATCGTGTAGTCGGGACTCTTCTCGATCGCTGTTGAGAACAGGGTCTCCTGATCGTTCCAGGTCGCGCTTTGCAGTGCAGTCAGCCTGCCGAAGGTGAAGACCACAGCCGCCAGGGCGGCCATGGCAGCGTACTTTGGCAGCACGCGGAAAGCGAAGTGCGCGGCAATCAGCGCGACGCCAAGCACGGGCAGGTAGAGGTAGCGATCGGCGTAGGGAGTCTGGCCTAGTCCCGACGTGTAAATGAGCACAGGGAGCATGCCCGCGGGCAGCAGAAGGAGACCTAGCTTGGAGAGCTTGTCCCGCGTCAGGAACGCGAAGCTAAGGCCTAGGGCTAACACCATGGCGCCGATCATCTGCACCTGGCGCAGGGGATCGCCATCGGGCACGGGGTTGCGGAACGGGCGAAATGGAGAGAGGTCGGTGGGGTCGAGTAGGTGGTACATGCCGCCACCAAGCATCTCGATGCGCAGCATCAGCTCCCGGCCTATGCCGACACTCGTTTCACCGCCGCGACCAAAGCCGGCCATTGCCTCGCCAAAGACCGCCACGCGCATGATGTACCACAGTGCGACAACACTTAGCAGTGCGCCCCATCCCCGGGCCGCCTGTATGGGCTGCTTGCGGGTCACGAGCTCAAAGACCAGCACGATCGGCAGCAAGCCAAGGGCCTGCTCCTTAGAGAGCAGCGCACAAAGGAAGGCGCCGGAGGCCACCAGGGGAAATCCTTCGCCGCCCTCGTCGCGCCACTTAAGCCAAGCGTTCAGGGAGACCAGGGCGAAGAGCCCGAACAGTGGGTCGTTGATCGCGGAGATCCAGCTGACGCTCTCCACGTGGAGGGGGTGAACCGCAAAGATCAGTGCCACGAACAGGGCCACAACGGGACCGTGCTCGTGCTTGGCAAAGAGCCGTTTGGCCAGAGAGAAGACGGCCAGGCTTGCCAGCAGGTGGAAGAGCAGCGAGAGCAGGTGAAAGGGGAGCGTACTCTGGGCACTGCCACCGAGTGCAAAGCCCAAGGCTAGGCCGAGTGAGGTCAAGGGACGCCAGTGCCCGATGGAGCTGGCCTCGGCTTCGGACAGCCCAGGTAGCCCGCTCCACAGAGGCTTTGTCATGAGGTCAGGCGCGTTCCCCAGGCTGCGCAGCAAGGGGTCTTGGGCGACCAGGGTCAGGTCGTCGTAGACGAAGTCTCCGGTCAAGTTAGGCCAGAAGGCGAGCAAGACGGCGATTGCAAGCGTGGGGAGGACCCAAATCCAGTGGGCGTTCGTTGTGGGCGTGGTCTCGGGGGGCATAGTCGTGTCTCTAGTTGGCCGCTGCCAAGGAGTCGCGCTGTTTTTGGGCGCGCCACTTGGCATTCTATGCTGCCCCGCACGATCCCACCCCAGCAGTTCGCACCAAAAAGCCCCATGCCTGCCCTCCGCCACCTTCTTGGCCTAGCCCTCCTACCGCTGATCGCGGCTTCCTGTGGGACATCTGTCCAGATGGACGTCGGTCCTGAGGGCGTCAGTCAGACTTCGACAAAGCAAGCCCTGCTACCCCAAGCGCCACCTCAGCTCGACGCCAAGCTCTTCCAGCGCATCGCCATCCTGGGCTCGAGCGCATCAGACGGTTTCAACCTGCAGCTCGAGACAGGAGCTCCCACACGCCTTGCGGACTACTTCAAGGCCGGACTCTTGGTCGACCACCAGCTCGCCTACGATGGGGCGAGCTCGGCGACCTTTATGAACCCTGAGAAGATCGCTGGCCGAGGTGCCGCGAAGGCCCTGGAGGCCGACCCGACCCTACTGGTTGCTGTGGACTTCCTATTCTGGTTCTTCTACGGAAGTGGTGGTCCGGGCAACACCGTGGAGTTCAGGCGCGAGCGGCTCGAGGCGGGGCTGGCCCTGCTCGATGGCTTTCAGTGCCCGGTCCTAGTCGGCGACCTACCCAAGATGTCTGGCGCAGCCGGGGGCATGATACCAATGGCTTCGATGCCACCGTCGGACAGCTTCAACGCGGCCAACGAGCGCATTTACGCATGGGCTAAGGCGAAACCCAACGTGACGCTGGTGCCCCTCGATGCCTTCAACGAGAGCGCTGCCACGGGCCAGCCGTTCTTGGTGGGCGGCGTCACGTGGGACCCCGCCGTGTCGGGTGGCGTGTTGCAGCTCGACCAGCTGCACCCGAACCTGGCGGGTACGGCCTTGCTTGCCCTGCAGTCCCTGCTTAGCTTGGCAGATGCCCGTGGCGCTAGCCTCGACGGCATCATGATGACGAACCCCGAGCAGCTAGTCGATGCCGTTGATGACTTGATCTCCGAGCGCTAGCGGCCAGTCACATCAAACACGAAAAAGCGCCGGCCGCAATCTCTTATGGAGACCGCGGCCGGCGCTACGTTTTTGGCTAGAGGGCTCTAGAAGAGAACCGTTCCAGTCTGCACGTTCGTTGCCGTTGCTGGCAAGGCGTACAGGTTCGCTGCGCGAAGCACAGCGCCCTGGGTGTAGATGTTGAAGCCTGTGGGCAGGCCACCGATCGGCACCGTCACAGAGACGTAGCCCTTAGCCGGGATCACCGGCGTGATGATGATGAACATCTGAGTGTAGTTGTTGCCAATCGCCATGTTCACGATACCCGGGATGTTGGTGGGCGCGTTCGAGGGCGAAGCCGCGAAGTAGAAGATGTCCCCAGGCGAAGAGCCCGCGGTCAAGCTCAAGCCTTGGGCCGTGACCAGGAAGCTCGGGATCGAGTTCCCCATTTCAAAGACAGGCGGTTCGTTTGCAACGACTTGGTAGGTTGTCGTCGTGGTTCCCGAGGCGTTCGTTGCCTCCACCGGAATGTTGCCCAGCTGGCTGACCGCAGGCCAAGAAACAGACAAGGTCGTGTCATTCAGCACGGTGTACTGGGGAGGAAGGCCAGTCGATAAGACGACACCATCAACCTTGAGCTCAGTGATACCGGTGAAGTTCTGGCCGGTGAAGACCACGGTCTGCGGGCCGTCCACAACCACAGCCTCGACCGAGGTGGGGCTGGCCGACGAGAAGACCGGGGGGGTCGAACCTACGGCTCCCTGAAGGTCGGTCGGGAATGCGTTGGAAAGGCCAGAGTTCGCGCTGCTGTTGCGGCGCACAAGGATGTCGCCGGGACCAGCGTTGCTAGGAATCGTCACGGTCAGGGATGTGCCGCTCGGAGAGTTCACGTTTGTGACCTTGACTGGCGTTCCATTGCCACCGGAGTTAGCCTGGGTAAACCAAACCTGGTTGCCGCTACCGTTGAAGCCGGTGCCGTTAACCGTGAGTTGGTTGCCGGCGATGCTGTAGCTAGTAATGAGCGGCTTGCTGCTGCTCTTTGTGCCGTAGATCGCCTTGAGGCCGTTAGAGTCGTCCGTGCTGATCGAGCGCTGGACGACACCCGAGCCCGAGATCGACGGGAACATGGTCGCCGCGCCGGAGTTACTGTGGCCCAGACCAAGTGCGTGGCCGTACTCGTGGCAGGCTACGCCCTGAAGGTCAGTTCCGCTGACGTTCGTACCGGGACCGTCGTTCCAGGTCCAACTCTCGTAGTAGCGAATACGCCAGCCGTTGCTGATCGGGGTCTCGGTAAACGCCAGGACGCCACCACTTCCACCGGAAAGCTCCGAGTGGATGTTGTCGTTGGTGCCGCCAACGCCGTTAGCCTCGCCTTGGTGGCTCGGGTCGAAGTTCGCACCACCGGAGCCGAGGCCACCGACCTGGTGGTTGTCGCCATTACCGTTGCCGTGGAGCTCTGAGCCCCACTCGATGCTACCCTTCCAGATCGCCATGACGGCGCCTTGGGCGCCCGGGAACTGGTTGGCAGGGGTGTTGTTGTTGTTGGCTGCGTTGTCCGTAAAGTTGTTGAACGTACGGAAGTCGCGCTGGGTCTGGGAGAGGCTACCACCGATAAGGGAGTAGGCATCCGAACTACCAGGGGTGAGGAGAACTGCGGCAGCGCCGAGGGCGATGACGGGCAGGGCAAGCTTGGTAAAGTTCATTAGCGGGCCTCCTTGACGTTCTCAATGGCGGTGATCATCTCGTCCATGCGTGTGTTGCTCTGGATCGCATAGCCTTCGCCGCGTCCCATGATGACGGTGCCCTTGGGGCTGTTCACAGTGCGGTACAGCCCGCCGTGACCGGCGTAAAGGTAGTTGCACTCGAGGTCGCCACCGGCGTTGTCGATGTGCTTGTAGAAGGCAACAATCTTGTTGCCGATCTTGGTGTCGTCAGCGGAGGGAGCTTCGGAGTTCCAAACGCCGTCCGTGTCGTTGATGAAGCCTCCGTTAAAGGTCACGATCACGCTCTCGGTCTCCCCGGTCACCAGGGAGGTGCCCTCGAGGGTCATGTGGGTGAAGTACAGCTCAGCGCCATCCGTAGGGTGGTCGATACGGATAACTTCCTTGGAGATGATCTCTGCAAAGAGGGCGTCGTCGGTCTTCTGAACCATCTGGTTTAGGTCCAGTCGCTCGATTTGAGCCTGGCTCGTTACGCCGGCGGCCAGAATGGCCGCTGCGCCGAGTAGGGGCAGGATGAATCGTTTCATTACTGTTTATTGGGTTGCGTGTGCGCTTGCAGTTGAACGAGGTCGCGGAACAGGTTGCGCCTCACAAGGCAGGTTCTTGGGGGGGGACTAGGAAACGGGCAGCGCTAGGAAGACTGTTATCGGGTTTCTAAAATCGTGTTCTGGAGCACCAGAGCATGGTTTACAAGGGATTGCATGGTCTCTTGCCGACTAGGCCGAGTTACTTTCCCGGGATTCCCTATAAGCGCTGAAATAGGGACGGGTCATCTAGCCGCAGAGTTCCAACTATCTTAGGGCGTTAGCTAAATCGTGGGGACTCTAGTTCTAGGAACAGGAACGAGCATTCTAAGGTTCGGCGAATGTAACCTAAATCTAGGGGAATACGACCTAATGATCGCCCTCATCGTGGTTGCCCAAGGGCGAGGGGTCAAAGCCCTTAGGAGCCGCAGGAAGGGGCCCCGGGAGCAGGTAAACGCCGAGCTTTTGAATGGCGGGATCGTCTGGTTCGTCCTCCATGAGGTGCCGAATCCGGTCCGCCCCGGTGCTGTTGCCCGATTGCAGCTCGGCGATGGCAAGGTGCCGCTCGATCCCGTGGTTGTGGGGATCTTCGGCCAGCGCCTTGGCCAGAACCTCGGATGCCCGAGCCCAGTTGCCGGATTGGCCCTCGGCAGCCGCGTATTCGAGTAAGGGCACCAGGTTCAGCTGGTCCGCGTCATAGAGTGGCGACAGCAGCTTGGCGGCCTCCTCGGGCATCAGAAACTCCAGATAGGCCCTCGAAAGGCTGTATTCGACCTCGGGCCAGGAGCCCTGGGTCTTGGCCAGTAGCTCCGGCAGCACATCATAAGACACCTGGGGTAGGCGCTTGGCCACCAGCACCCGAGCCACGTGGGTCCAAACCATGCGCTGGAAGGTCGAGGGCTGGGCCGAGGTCGCCTCCAGAAGGGCTTGCAGGGCGTCCGGGTCGATCTCAAAGCGTACGTCGGGCTCGTCCCAGGGAGAGCTATATCCCTGGGCGATCAGTAGCTGAAGCGTCGCCTGAAGGAAGGGGGCCTGGTCGGAATCCGAAGTCTGAGCGAGCCGCTCCAGCAGGCGAGCGCGGTCCCCGAAGGCGCGTAGCTCGGGCCGCGTCCGCAGGCGATCTAGCCCGCTGCCCTCTAATGGCAGGCGCGGTCCAAGTGCGAAGGTACCTGGATCAAAGCCCCGGCCCTTGGGCCAGGTGATGAGCCCAACGGCCAGGTGCTCGAGGTCCGTGCCCGCCAGCAAGGCACGCTGGGAAAGCCTAGACGATGAGAGAGGGACCCGGGAGTCGTTCCAGACGATGGAGAGCGTGTCCCCGCTCGAGTCACCCGCGCCACCCAACAAGCCCGGCGCCATGGGCGGAGCCTTGGCGCTTAGGGCAACGATCTCCGGTCCGTAGGTTGCGGGGCTAACCACAAGATCGTATTGACCCCGGTCCAGGTTTGCTCGTGCTTGGGCTGGAGCGAGTGCTGCCGTCTGCGGTTGGCCAAGAAGCGCTGCGAAGGGTGCGACGTGCTCGAGCTCGTCGTACCAGGGGACAGTCCAATCGAACTCGAGCTGGAAGCCCGAGAGGCGACTCCAATCCTCAAATAGGTCCATCCGCTCGTAGGTAAGCTGTCCGGCGAGCAAGATGCGCAAAGGGCCCTGACCGCTGCCGGACGCCGTGCGCGCAGCCGCGGCATAGTCGAGGGAGGCGCGCAGCTGCTCCTGGTCTGAGGGCACTAGGTCGAAGTCGGGTGTCATGAGATAGCGGTCCAAGGTCATGACCGCCTTCCCCTGACGCGTCGTCTCCATCGTGAGCAGACCGTGGGGCGTGTCCGCCATGTAGTTGGGCTCGGGCTGGAAACGAACCCACGGCGTGAGCGGCTGCACAGGCGCCTTGGGCAGCCATAGCACAAGGCCGGCAACGGGCAGCAGGAGGCTGGTTGCAATCAAACGCTTGCGCCCGGCCACCGGGCTTTGCTCGGTGAAGGTTACCAGGGCCCAGCCGGCCAGCGGCAAGCTGCCAACCAAGATGGCGAAGCGCACCAGGCCTCCGCCCTGTCCTAAGACCCAAGTGCCCTGCAACTCGGCCATCATCAGCGGCATGAGCGTGACCCCAAGAGCCAGCCCAAAGCCCAGGGCACGCAGTTCGTGAGCACGCGCAGCGCTAGCAAGCAGCACCCCCAGAGCTAGGCCGGGCAGCAACAGTCCGCGGGCGCCAACAAGCAGCAGGCCCTTGACCTGACCGATCTGGGAGAGGTCTAAACCGAAGGCCACGAGGACGGCCTCCAGGCCCGGCGCATTTGCCAGGGGAGCTAGCAGGGCGAAGCTGGCGACCACGGCTACCCAAAGATAAAGCGGACCGGCTGCAAGAACTGCACGCCTTGCGGCGGGTCTGCTCAGGTAAGCCGCAAATGCGATGGCGCCAAAGGCGGCGATGCCAAGGAAGAGAGCTGCGTGCAGGCTGCTCTCCGCGGGCTCCCCAAACCCCCAGAGCTCAACGCGCATGTACAAGACCTGCAGGGCAAAAGTGATCCCGATACCCGATAGGACTAGGCCAGCTTGCTGGAGGAGGTTGAGGGCTGGGCCGGACTCTGCCTCGTCTGCCGTGTCCGTCTTGGCGGTCCGCAGCAGGTCGTATCCGTAGACCAGGCAGATGACGATCGAGATCGGGTGAGCCAGGACCGACGCCGGCAGCAACAGCCCAAAGGTTGCCGTGATGGCGGCCATTAGGGCAAGGCTGACCGCCATGCTCTTGGGCGTGGTAGGCGTGACCGCCGCACCCGGCTGCCGCCCGCCAAGGGTCATGGCCACGAACAGGACCGCGGCCGCCTTCCAAAAGACGCCCGCCATACCAGTTAGAATTGGCCCGCTGACCACGTCCGCTCCGGCGGGGACCTGCCAGTCGAAGCTCCCGCCAAGGGACCAGATCTGCAGCGCCACGAAGGCAACCAAGATCGCGCGGCGGAAGAGCCACGCCCAGTACGAGAGCAGTATGGTAGAGATCACAACCGGGATACCGAGGGACTTGAGCAGACGCGCATTCATTGCGGCAGTCTAGCGCGGATCGGCCCCAAAGGCAGCCCGAATGTGCTGCTGTGACCGCGTTGGGTCCGCTAGACTTTCCCCCTTGAAGAGCACTGGAACCCCGCCACAGACCGCTGCCGACAAGGCCTTGCGGCGCGACCTGATTACCTGGTACCTGGCCAACCGCCGCGATCTGCCCTGGCGCCGCACCCGGGACCCCTACGCCATCTGGCTGAGCGAGGTCATGCTACAGCAGACCCGGGTCGAGGCCGTGCTCGGCTACTGGGAGCGCTTTCTCGATGCTCTGCCCACGATGGAGGATCTGGCCGCGGCGGACGAAGATTTGGTCGTTGCCCTGTGGAGCGGCCTGGGGTACTACCGCCGTGCTCGCGCTCTCCATGCGGCCGCCAAGATCGTCGTTCAGGAACTCGGCGGGCAGCTGCCCCGGGACCAAGCCGGCCTGCAGGCCCTGCCGGGGTTCGGCCCCTATACCACGGGCGCAGTGCGCTCGATTGCCTTTGGCGAGTCTGCGCCCTTGGTGGATGGGAACGTGGCGCGGGTCTTCTCGCGGCTCTTTGCGCTCGAGCACCAGCCGGCCAGCAGCCAGGCGAACCGCGCTCTATGGGCTGCGGCCACACGACTGGTTCCAAGTGCCTTGCCGGCCGCCATTCGGGCCAAGGACAAACGCTCCCTTGCCAGCCGCGATGCCGCCGGCGCCATGTCGGCGGACCACGGCCCGGGCACCTGGAACCAGGCCTTGATGGAGCTCGGCGCGACCCTTTGCGCACCGACGCGTTCGACCAAATCCAGCAGCAGCGGCCCGTGCTGTGGCGAGTGCCCCGTCCAAGGCCACTGCGCGGCCTTCGCTACCGGGCGAACAGCCGAGCTACCCTTGGTAAAGAAGGCCGCGCCCCCGGTTCTTGTCACTCTCGAGGTGCTCGTGGTCGAGACGCCGGACGGCCTGCTGATGCAGAGGCGCTCGGGCGAGGGTCGCATGGCAAATATGTGGGAGTTCCCGACCCGTGAGGTCGCCGACGATGGCGGGCCGCCGCGCCTGTGGCCAGGGTGCTTCGAGGGTGCCGAGCTCGACGCCATCTGGGATAGCGCCGAGCCACGCCCCAGCCAAAAGCACTCCATTACCTGCCACCGCATCACCTGCCAGGTGCGCTACTTCACAGCAAAGACCACCGACATCGGGCCTAATACCCCTTATGATACGGTGCCCAGGGGACACCTAGCGGGCTCCCAGGGCCAAAGCAGCCCAGCACCCTTGCCCTTGACCGGCCTCTCCGCCAAGATCCTTGCTGTCCTAGACTAGCGCTTCGCCATCCGGCCCCCAGTCCAAACCCAATGACCTCCATCAACGAAATCGAAGGCCTGATCACCGACACCCCTCACTCCCGGGACGGCGTTAGCATCGTGATCCCTGTATATAATGAGGAAAACGGCGTCTCTGGCGTGATGGAGCGCCTGGCGGCCCTAGACATCGGTGCGCCCAAGGAGATCCTAGCGGTCAACGACGGTTCCACGGACGCGACCGCAGCCAAGCTTGCCGAGGCCGAGGCGAAATACGACGAGCTGCGCGTGGTCACCCACAAGCGCAACCTTGGCTATGGTGCGGCCCTAAAGACGGGCTTTGGCCAAGCCAAGAACGACATCGTCGTGATTACGGATGCGGATGGCACCTATCCCGAGGATCGCATCCGCGACCTGCTCGACTGCGTAGACGACGGTGCAGAGATGGCCGTGGGTGCTCGCGTCGGAGAGAACGTTCATATCCCCCTAATTCGCCGTCCTGCGAAGGCGGCACTACGCCACCTCGCCTCGTTCTTGGCTGGATCGCGCATCCCTGACTTGAACTCGGGCCTGCGCGCATTTCAGCGCGAACATGTGCTGGCTTACAAGCCGATCCTGCCGAACGGGTTTAGCTTCACCACGACGATTACCCTCGCGTCCCTTACGAACAATCACCGCACCGACTACATCGAGATCGACTACGCCCACCGCTCGGGCAATTCAAAGATTCGCCCTATCGCGGACACGGCCCTGTTCATCGCGTTGATCATCCGCACGGTGGTCTACTTCAACCCGTTGAAGGTGTTCTATCCCATCGCGACTCTGCTCTTCTTCGGGTTGGTGGCTACCATCGTCAATGACCTGTTCCTAGTCGAGCAGCCCAACCTAAGCGACAAGACCGTACTGCTCTTCGTGGCCTTCATTCAGATCCTCTCCGTGGGACTCTTGGCGGACCTGATCGAAAAGAAAGCGCGCCTTAGGTAAGAACCTCAAGCGCGCAGTAAAAAGAGGGCGTCCCATGTTGGGGCGCCTTTTTTCGTGGGGTCAGTTCGAGGCCGGAAGGCAGGCCAGTACCAACTCTTGGAGGAAGGCTTGTAACTCCGCACGGTCGGCTGAGTTCGGGTCTAGGGTCGTGCCGATCTGGGCGCTCCTCGCTCGGCCCGCCTGGTCTAAGGTCATGGGCAGGTAGCGGCTGCGGCTTGGGATGCCGGTCTCCGTAGTGCTGATGGTTAGGTGCAGTCGGCTGTCCTTAATATCGATGCCAAGGATGACGTCCGAGTGGTCGCCCACCCCAAGGCGGTAGTAGACCTTGCCGTTGATCGGTGCATCCGGGTGCAAGCAGCCGAGCATGTCGATGCGGCGACCGTCGTCAAGGCGCATGCGCTCGGCGAGCAAGTTGAGGTCGCGGAGCTTATAAAGGATGCGCCTGGAGTTTTCGGGGGAGAGCAGGGCCTCGCCGACTTTGGGGTGACCGGCTTGGTCAGTGTGGGTATTGATGCTGATCATGGGCTTTCTAAGTCTGGTCTGGGAGTTATCCCCCTGGACCCCGCCAGTATCGGCGGAAGTTGTCGATTAGTTGATAACCTGTGGGGGACACAAGCCCTGAACTGCCCGAAGTCCGCTCTCCCGCGCAACTAGTGCGGTTTTTTACACCTCGACGAATCCGCCATGACCCTTTCCAAAGTTTTGTTCGCGAGCCTCCTCGCCGCCTCCTCTTTGCTGCTCTTTGTCGCGACCTCCGAGGCTGGCCCCAGCCAGCCGCGCGCAGTGACCATGCCGGTATTGGACGACCTCGACGAGGCCATTGACGAGCTAAAGGGAAAGGGCACTCTGGCTGAGATTGAGGACGTAAAAAAGGTCTCTGCATTTAAAAACCGCAAGGCCCTCGACGCTCTACTCGACCTCTACGGGACGACGCCTAGTGCTTACATTCGCCGATCGATTCTTGTGGTGCTGCCTGACTATGATCGTGTGGAAGGTTGTGATGGGGACGCCCTTCAGCTGCTAATGAGCGAAGCGGTAGGCAACAAGATGCTGGAGCTGCGCAAGGCGGCGTTGGAAGGTCTGACCGGTTGCCGCGAGCACGGCGCGCCCTACCTGCGCATGATCGTCGACTCGAACGCCGAGGACGAGATTCGCTACGAGTCCCTCGAGGCCCATGTGAGCATGCGCGAGGCCGATGACGACTTTTGGTACAGGCGCATCTATAAGTACGGCGTGGGCATCGAGCCCGTGGAGAAGAAAAAGAAGAAGGGCGAAGAGGACCAGGGGCCGGCGCCGCTCAATCGTCTGCGAACGATCGCCTTCGACGCGATCGCCGGCAAGTTAGAGTTGAAGGAGCTCCAGGTCGCTGCCGAGGACGTCTTGGGTTCGATTCGGATTCGTGCCGTCGAGGAGCTCTACAGCCGCGGCGAGAAGAAGATCGACAAGCGCGCCGCCGAGGTCTTTGACGACAACAACGAGCGCTGGCAGAACCGCGCCGCGGCCGCCAAGATTCTGCTCGACCTGGAGGGCGCCAAGTTCGCCAAGGCGGCGATCAAGGAGGCTACGAAGTCCATCACCCCGGGCGCACTTCGCATGAACGTCGCCGAGCTACTTGCAGACGCAAGCAACGACGAGGACATCGCCAAGCTAATCCTCAAGGGCTTTGGCAAGGGCAAGTCTCCCGATAAGCTCTTCCACTTGCGTGCGGCGGCGAATCTCGACAGCGAGAAGCTCCAGAAGCCCACGATCAAGATGTTCAAGGACAAGGATCGCGAGGTCGTCGAAGCCGCGGTGGACTTCGCCATCGCCCACAACTACGAGGAGGTCGAGGAGGCAGTAAAGGAGCTCTTCGATGAAGCCGAGACGAGCCTCGAGCGATCAATCCTGCTGTCAGCCCTCGGCAAGTTCCAAGGCGGTGAGGCCTGGCGCTCCCAGCTTAAGGGCTACATCGACACCGGCGAGCCAGAGATGCGCAACACGGCCCTGGTGATGCTTTCCGAGTACGGCAAGTCCCAGCTCCCCACCATCGTAGCGGCCCTTGATCACGAGCTCTGGTCCACTCGTCTCGTGTCCTTAAAGTGCATCGAGAAGATGGGCATCGGCTCGGCCGTGGGCGAGGTGATCGCACGAATGGAGATCCAGACCGGCCGCATGAAGGTCGAGTTCGGCGCTAGCCTCTTCCGCATGACTGGTGAGCTGTATGGCTCGCGCTACCAGCCCTGGAAAGCCTGGTGGGAAGACAAGGGCGGTGACGACTACAAGATGATTACCGAGTCCAAGCTCAAGCTCCGGATCGAAGAGCGCGAGATCCGTAAGCTTAAGGAGCTGACCTCTGCGCGCTTCTTCGGTATCCAGATTGACTCCGAGCGCGTCGTGTTCATCATCGATGTGTCCGGTTCCATGAGCGAACTCACCCGCGGCAAATACATCGGCGCCAAGGGCGAGCCGCGCATGAACCTAGCGACCCGTGAACTCAACAAGTGCCTCGACCAGCTCTCCCAGGAGAGCTTCTTCAATATCGTGCCCTTCTCCTCGGACGTGGCTCCCTACTCCAAGGACATTGTCCAGTGGACCCCTGAAGCCCTCGTGGACGCCAAGAGCTTCGTCTCAAAGCTCGGCGCCGGCGGAGGCACCAATCTGTTCGGCTCCCTAGAGTTCGTCTTTGAAGACACCCAAGTCGACACGATCTTCATTCTGTCCGACGGCGAACCTTCCGTTGGACGTATCCAAGACTCCTCGGGCATCCGCTCCGAAGTCGCTAAGTGGAACAAGAACCGCGAAGTCAAAATCCACTCCATCGCCATAGGCGGAAGCCTCCAAGTCCTTGAGTGGCTTGCCGAAGACTCCGGCGGCACCTACGTCCGCTTTCCCTAAGCTGCCTCGGTAGATTGTCGTTGCGCTTACGGGACGCGAAAGCAGTTGGTCAATCGGGACTTTTGGAATAGACCGGATCTAGACCTCCCTTCGACGTCCAGTTTACGGTGGACCTCTTCTACGAAGACGACACCTTGCCCACGCCGACTATTTGACGTTGGAGTAGCGGCTGTGAGGAAGGCACGACGGAGAACCTTCACCATGAGCGTTGGGAACTTCCTGACAGCTTTTGGCACCGCAAAACTGGCGGGCAAAATTTGTGTTCGAAGGCGAGGTTCTAAGGAACTGACCTTCGAGATTGTGGATGGCCAGGATGTGTCTTCGAGCACGTCCCTAACGAACTGACCCCAGGGTTTCGAAAAGCCCCTCTGGAGCTCTTCTTTGGTTCCGCTAGGGTGTCCGAATGGGGTAGCCTCTAGGCACATTGAAGAAGACCGCCCTACGAATCGTGCTCTCGATTGCCATCTCCGTCGCCGTTTTGGCGGGGATGATGTGGTTCACAGGGACTCCATTTAAAGAGCTCTGGGCGACCTTGCGCTCGCTCTCGCCGTGGACCTACCTAGCGGCGCTGGCCTGTCATCTCTGCACCTACTCCCTTCGCGCCATGCGCTTTTGGGTGCTGATCCCGAAGCCGATCCGGCCACAATATCGCAAGGTCTGGGTATTGGGGGGCGCTCATAACATGGCGACCTATCTGCTGCCTGCCAAGACCGGCGAGGCCAGCTGGATAGTCTACGTGCGTCGCTATTGCGGGGTGCCGAGTGCGCCGGGTATCGCGTCCCTAGTTGTGTCAAGACTGCTGGACGCCGCCGTACTCGCGAGCTCGGTCTCCATAGCAGTCTGGTACCTAGGTACCACCGGCACCTTTGGTCGATTCGACGAGGTGGCTCAGTACGTCTCGCCCCTCGGCATCATCGGCGTCCTGCTTGTGGTGCTCGCCATGCGCGGCGATCTCTTGGTTCATCTACTCTCAAAGTTGTTGCGCTTTTCGAGACTGCACCACTGGGAGCTCGGCGAGAAGATCATCGAGAAGGTGACCCAGATCGCCCACGCCATGCGACGAGCGGGTCGAGACCACAGCGTGATCAAGGCTGTTCTCCTCACGATCCCCGTCTGGTTCTTCATCTTTGCCTTCTACGCGATCCTCGCCCGGGGCATGGACATCGACCTGGACTGGGAGCACCGTCTGAGTTTCCCCGAGGCCGTCTTCGGGTCGAGCCTGGCGATGCTCGCGAACCTGCTGCCAATCAACGGTGCGGCAGGCGCTGGAACCCAAGAGCTTGGTTGGGTTACCGGCTTTAAAATTCTCGGTGTAGAGCAATCTCGAGCCTTTGCCGTTGGACTTGCCGTGCACTTTGTACAGCTCTTCAACGTGGTCTCTGTTGGCATGTTTGCCCACTTCGTAATGCGTCGGATGGACCGTCCTGACAGGCTTGATCTCGAGGCGATTGACGCCGAGGCCGCCGCCCTCGAAGCTGAGATCGATAACGATCTGGAAGCCATCACTCTTAAAACTCCTCTCAAGTCGGCGGATACAGCTGTGGACGCAAGTCCGGAGGCAGAACGCAACTTAGGGGACAGTTAGTTGTCGATTTAGTGCCGCTTAAGTTGAGTGCAGATCCCGAGGGTTTTGCATGTCGGCTGCTTGGATACCCGCCCGGATTGCGATCCACCGAAGGTGCGGGTATGCGACAACAACAAGCATGCCTTCCGGCACGTGGCCGTCTACGCCCCCCCGTGTGCAAGGCCGCAATTTTGACCACGATGATTGTTGATCACGCACAAGATTCCCGACCGTTTTCTGTGCCCCGTTGCCCGTCATCTTGCCCAGCCGAGGAGCTAAAGATCACCACACTATGCCCGTTCTACAGGACTCAGATTGGCAAGGTGTGGCACAGGGGCGCACCGCTGTCCACGTGATGTGTTCCGATCCGGTTACCCTGGCTAGGCTCGTCAACCGTGTTGAGTTTATATGGTCCGAGGGTACCTGGCTGGCGTTCCGTACCTAGCCCCCAAGCCAGATCCTCAAGCTCTGCAAGCGGCGGAGAACTCGGATGACGGCTCCCATCGTCTTGGGATAGGTCATCTGCATGGGGCGCTTGTGGACACAGCGCATCAGGACCTTGGCCGCTCGATCCACTGAGATCATGAAGGGTCTATGAGCGCCCTTTGCCATCTTCGTGTCGACAAATCCGAAGCGCACATTCGTCACCGAGACCCCGCGCTTCTTTGACCTAAAGGCTAGGCTGTTTAGGTACGTGGAATAGCCCGCCTTAGAAGCTCCATAGCTTGGTGCCTCTGCCATCAGGATGTCGTCGGCGATAGATGATAGCCCCATGAGGTGTCCGTGGCCCATGGCGAGAAACTCCGGCATCACGACCTCCACCGTCTCCACCAGGCTGACCAAGTTTGCGCGGAAGGTCTCGGCTTCCCGACCAAAGTCGTCCCTTTCCAGGCCATAGCCCACACCGACGAGGTGCACCACCAGGTCAAAGGGGCCCTGCTTGGCCCAAGCAGTCGTGAGGCACTGCCTAAACCCAGGATCTAACACGTTGCAGATCGTGTGGTTGTAGTCTCCCGGCTCATTTGGGAGTTGAGCGCCGTCCAGTGCGCTGCGGGAGATTCCCGTCACGGACCAACCCGCTTGGATCAAGTGCTTGGTGAAGCCTAGACCGATGCCATCGGAGTTCCCAATCAAGAGCGCTCGCTGATTGCCCATTGTTTTAGAGGCTCCGAATATCCAAGGTCCAAAGCGTGATGGGATCATCCTGGGCGTCGAACTCCCGTGTGCGCAAGAAGTGCCCTAAGGTGATCGAAAGCCCGCCGATACGTGCCGTGATCCCCGCGCCGATATCCGCGACCAAGGGATGCTTGTTGACGCTGTGGCTGCTCTTGAAGGTGTTCCCGTCGAGGAAGATGTCCCGGCCAACGAGCCGCGCCTCGCCCGAGGCAAAGAGCTCCCACTCGATGGCACCCAATCCACTGTCGGCACGGTGCAGGCCTAACGTGGATTGGGCACCAAAGCTGCGGTCTAGGTTCTGGCCGAGCCGCAGCCGGCTCCCGATACGCGCCTCGGTACGGACGTTGCCCAGGCTAACCCCCCAGGCCACGTCCGCATCGGACTGCCACGGTCGCTTTTCATCGGGCCCGGAGAGCTGGCGGAAGTCCAGCCGCCAAGCTCGGTCGAGCCTAGCCTGGAGCGTAGGCTCGTCCCTAAGTTGATGCTGCCAACCTCCTGGCGTGGTCAAGCCGAAGAGCTTATGCCAGTCCGTGTGGACTTGCTCGCCGAGGGCCGAGGGTCCCACGGTCCCGAGGCTCAGGCCTACGGAACTGTACTGGTCACTTCGATTTGTATCCACGGAGTCGAGCTTGAGTGTCTCGATGTCTAGGCCCGCAAAGAGCCAAGCTCCAAAGGGGCGGTCTCTTACCTGCAGGGCAGGCGTCTCGATGTCGATGGGCGTGTAAAAGTACTGGCCAACATGGTAGGTGACGACGGGCTCATCGCCATCTACCGCCAAGGTTCGAGCAAGTGTGGAGTTGGCCAGCCCCGCCGCCATGAAGTCCGCTTCGGCCAAGGGTGTGCTCCAGCTGAACTCGGTGCCGTGGTTGTAGTCCTCTTTAAGGGTGCCCATGTCATTCTCGAGGTGCAAACTTTGGCCGGAGGAGCAACTAGCAAGCAGCAGCACACAGGCTAAGAGCGGACGGAAAGCGAAGTGCACGGGCTGGAAGGGTAGAGACGGTGACTAGCGGAGAGCTGGAAAACGGGCCGGCTGAGGATGATTTGCGAGCGCGACTACACCTCTAGTCCATGGCAAGTGCCGAGGTCACGCGCCTTGCAATCTCGCCAAGGAAGGCATGGATAGCCTATGCTGTAAAAATGAAAGCGCTGATCCAATGCCTGCTTGCCCTGTTTGTTCTGATTTTTACCATGGGCCCAGGCCTCGCCCAAAATGATGGATGTCGAAAGTGCGATGAACGAGGGGTCGTGCTCTGCAAGAGCCACGACGACGAGATGCATGTGTATGAGAGGCAGGTTCTGTTCTGCTCGGTGGTGGCTGCTTGCGAGGACTGCTTAGGCGCGTTGTTAGTCGACTGCAAGCGGTGTGATGGGGGACCCGACAGTCACCTGATCCCCGAGCGCCAAGCCGAGGTCGCGGAGTGGATGGCGGAAGAGCGCATGTCGCGCTACCTAGGTCGTCCCGTGCCCATTGTCGAGACGGCTCACTTCGAGCTGATCATCGACACGGGCAAGCTTAAAGATGGCAAGAAGAGGATCGATGGCCACGAGATTATGCACCGCGTCGCCAACGACGTGGAGGAGGTCGCCCGGCTCCTAGGCGGGCACTACGGACTGAGCGGCTCGGAGTCCAAGCAGGCCGCTCGATTACAGGCTGTCGCCAGGGCTTTTGCCGCCGAGGAGGAGCCTCCTACAGTAGAAGTCGAGCCCCAGACCGAAGGAGTTCCGGCCGCACTCGCCAAGGACTACTTCAGCAAGATGCGCATGTGGATCTGGAACGACCCCGAGGACCACGCCAACGTAATGGCCAAGTTTCTTGGTAGCTCATCTACAGGCGACTTCAAGATGCTCGGCAAGGACCCCGTCTTCTCCGTTTGGACCGAGAAGGACTTCGCCACCGTCCCCGGCGTCCGCAGGCTCTTCACCCACAACGCCTCGCACATGCTGCTGTCGAACCTCTATCGCATGCTGTGGACCGGCGACCTAGGCGGCGGCTGGCTCGACGCTGGCGCGGGCCACTGGTACGAGTACAAGATCCATGAGACCAGCTTGAACTACTGCATTGAAGAGGCAACCGCCGCACTCGACTTCCACGGCGGAGTCTGGCGCGCTCCGATCCGCCGCTGGTTGCAGAAGGAAGAGAAGCGCTTCCTCCCGATACTGCTTAAGAAGAATACAGGGGCTATGGAATTGCCTGAGCAGGCCTTGTGTTGGAGCTTCTACGACTTCCTCGTTGCGAACCACGTAGAGGTCCTGCCTCTCCTCCAGAAGGGCCTCAAGGAGAAGCGCGACGCCCGCGAGGTCATCGCCGAGGCCTTAGGCATGCAGCTTTTGCCCCTCGAGGACGCCTGGCGCGAGTGGGTCGCGGCAACCTACCCGCTCAAGGGTGACAAGCCCAAAGAGCCTAAAAAGCCGAAACGGTAAGCCATAAGGGGATTATCGCGAACCCGTATATCTAACGGGCAGGTCTGCGTTGCCCGGACATAAGTCTGTTCTCCAAGCGGGGGCAGTTGATCTAGGCTCGCACTCCTTGGCCGGTAATGGTGACACGTCCCAACTCGAAGTGGAAAGTTAAGCTCCCCGGGCGGCGCTTCGATATGGGGAGCCTGGCTGCTGTGCCTTTGGAGCTGTGCAGCGTGCTCTCTAGAACCCCGAGAACCGCACGTTCCGGAAGCGCACCTTGTTGCCGTGGTCTTGAAGCATGATCGAACCCATGTCCTTCATTTCCGAACCATTCGCACTACCCGTGGGACCGGTGAGCTCGACCTTATCGTGGATCTGCGTTCCATTGTGCCAGACGCTTATAAACGGACTCGAGATCACCTTGCCCTCATCGTCAAAGCGAGGAGCCGTGAAGTCGATGGCGTAGTGCTGCCACACGCCGGGTTCTAGGCAGACCTTTGCGGAGGCCGGTGCGACGTTGTAGATCGCTCCGCAGGTGTCGATGCCCGGCTCGTCACCGAAGCTATCAAGGATCTGGACCTCGTAGAGCCCATGGATGTAGACGCCGCTGTTGCCGCGCGCTTGGCCCCTGGCATCGGGCATAAGAGGCGTCATGAAGTCGAGCTCGACCCGCCCATCCCTAAATGACATCTTGGTGATGATGTTGCCGGTGCCGGGCTTGACCTCGAAGCTGTCCTCCCCAAGCGGAGTCCATTCGGCATTCCGGCCATCTAGGTGAGTCCACTCATCGATCTTATAGGGTGGTCCCATGTTGAGCTCCGAAGTCCTAGGCGGCGAGGCACAGGCGGTTGCGAGAAGAAGGAGCGCGGGGAGGGACAGCTTGAGGAGTGAGTTCAAGAGAGAAGTCTAACGCGATACGGAGTCAGGACCAAATCCAACGCCTATCCCCCTGTAAATGAAGAGGTGTGCGCCTGATTCGGTCCTGACTCCGTATCGACCTGCTGGCATGGAGCGCAACCAAGGGCCCGCTCCAGAATGACGAGCGCTCTAGACGCCGGCCAAGTAGTAGGACTTCATGTCCTCGAGGCTCTTCATCTCGACGCCGCCAGCTTGGCCCGCGGAGCCGAAGCTGTTCATGCGGCTGGCCACCACGGCGGCCATGGCCACGCGGGAGGGCTTGAGATAGTCGCGCGGGTCGAAGGCGCTAGGCTCTTCGATGAAGAGCTTGCGGATGGCTCCGGTGATCGCGAGGCGGTTGTCGGTGTCGACGTTGATCTTGCGCACGCCGTGCTTGATGCCCTCTTGGATGTCCGACACGGGGACGCCGTAGGTCTCGGGCATGCTGCCGCCGTACTGGTTGATGATAGCGACCAGCTCTTCGGGGACGCTGGAGCTGCCGTGCATGACCATGTGGCAGTTGGGCATGCGACGGTGGATCTCGGCGATCACGTCCATACGCAGGACCTTGCCCGTGGGCTTCTTCTTGAACTTGTACGCACCGTGGCTGGTGCCGATGGCGACCGCGAGGGCATCGCAGCCGGTCTGCTCGACGAAGTCAGCCGCCTCGCCGGGATCGGTCAGGTGCTCCTGGGCTTCCTCTTCGGAGAGTCCGGCACCCTGGCCGTCCTCGATGCCACCCAGGCAGCCGAGCTCGGCCTCGACGGTCACACCGCGGGCATGGGCATAGTCCACGACCTCCTTGGTGACGCGCACGTTGTAATCCCATGAGGCCGGCGTCTTGCCGTCCTCTTCCAAGCTGCCATCCATCATGACCGACGTGAAGCCCATCTCAACGGCGCTGATGCATGCCGACGGCGCGTTGCCGTGGTCGAGGTGCATGGCGATCGGGATGTTCGGGTTCAGCTCGGCGGCCGCCAGCATCAGGTGGCGCAGGTAGTTGTCCTGACTGTATGCGCGAGCGCCGCGGGAGGCCTGCACGATTACCGGCGAGCCGGTCTCGTTGGCAGCCATCATAATGGCCTGGATCTGCTCCATGTTGTTGACGTTGAAAGCGCCCACGCCGTAGCCGTTCTCGGCAGCGTGGTCCAGCATGACGCGCATCGGAATAATGGCCATGGATTTGTTCTCTTGGTTAAATAAGGGTGGTTGTTGGAGGGGTTGAGCGGTGACTCAGAGAATCAGATTACCCGAGGAATGGCCCCCAGGGGGTGTTTTGGCCCTAGATCCATTCGGTTTCAAGCCCGTTTTGGGGCAAGTGTGCCGCCCGGTAGGTCTGCTAGCATGTCGGGTCGACCTGTCGCTCCCCTATAGGGCACCCCGCCTAGCCGTCCTCTATGACTCCTTTTCAGATCCTCCTACCCTGCCTCGCCGCCGCTGTTTTCGGGATCTCTACGCAAGATGAGGGGGGCGCGCATTCGGTCGAGCGTATTGCTCTGGTGGAGCACCTCGACCCCGAGTGGATCTGGTGTGACGGCGAACCCCGGGACGAGCAGGTTGCCTACTTTGCGGTGTCGATCCAGTTGGAGCAACCTGCGAAAATCGTAGATGGGCTGTTCACAGCGGACAACTCGTTCCGGTTCTGGATTGACGGCGTGCCGTCCATCAGCGGCTCGGATCTAAGAGCTCCCCAGAGCATCCAAAACGGCCCGGATTTGACGGCTGGCGAGCACTTGTTTTGCGTGGCTGCCAAAAATCAACAGGGACCTGCTGCACTTGCCGGATTCCTCGAGCTCGAGCTCGCCGATGGCACCCGCGCGCACCTCCAGACCTCGTCTGCCTGGGCTTCCTGGCAGGGCCAACCCGAGGGCTGGCCTATGGTCGCGGCGTCCGAAGTTCTCGCAGCCCAACCTGCCAAGGGGTTGGGCCGAGTCGCCGCTCCGACAGAACCCTGGGGTGACCTGTTCGGCTTCTCGAAGCTGCCCGACCCGGAAACGTTCATTTTGCCCGAAGGCCTAGTTTGCGAGCGCATCTACGCGGGCGACCGCAAGGAGGGTTCCTGGGCCAGCATGACCTTCGGTGAAGGCGGCTCCCTGTATGTTTGTGGCGAGCGCGGCTCAATCTTTGCGATGGAGATTTCGGATGACCTGCTGGGCGGGCCCGCCATCTCCTTAGGTCGCCGCCGTGGACCGCTTGTGGAGGGCATCTCGAGAGCACGCGCTGTGGAGCTGCCCGTCCAAAGCGCCCAGGGCCTGGAGTGGGGCCACGACTCGCTCTACGTGGTCATGTCCACGAGCCCATCAAGCGCCGGCGGGTTGCACCGATTGCGGGACACCGACGGCGACGGGGAGCTCGACCACCACGAGCGCCTGGCCGTCTTTGGAGCCCAGTCCGAGCATGGCGCTCACGGCATTCGATTCGGACCCGATGGCGGGCTCTACTTATTGACGGGCAACTACGTAAACTTCCCGGAGCCTACCGACGAGCTCGCTTCCCTTGGTCACCTCACGGAGGCCTTTCCGCCGAACGTGCAGGAGGATGTGCTGCTGCCGCGCATCTGGGATCCGCGCAATCACGCCCATGGAATCATGGCGCCGGGCGCGCAGCTGTGGCGTACGGATAAGGACGGCGCGGCGTGGCAACAGGTCGCCTGGGGCATGCGCAACCCCTACGATCTGGCGATCACAGACGCGGGCGAGATATTCACCTACGACGCGGACATGGAATGGGACCACGGGACACCCTGGTACCGCTCGCCCCGCGTCGTGCATTTGGTACCTGGTGGGGAGTACGGCTGGCGTGCGGGTACGGCCAAGTGGCCGGCGAGCTACGTCGATAGTCTGCCTGCGGTCGTTGAGACGGACCTGGCTTCGCCGACCGGCATCGAACTTGCCGCCGGCAGCGCATTCTCGGCCAAGTATCAGGACAGCCTCTTCCTCGGGGACTGGGCCTGGGGCCGCATCACCATGGCGCGGCTGCAGCCCGATGGGGCTAGCTATTCGGCCGAGATGGGGACCTTGGTCGAGGGCCGCGGACTTGCAGTGACGGACATGGAGATCGGGCCGGACGGCTGGCTGTGGTTCGTCATCGGTGGTCGCGGAAGCCAGAGCGGGTTGTATCGAATTCGCGAGCAGGCCGCTAAGGATGAGTCAGCTCGCCTCGCCCAGAGCGCTCTTACTCCGACGCCGGATCAGGAGCTGCGCCGCAAGCTCGAGTCCGGCGATACCGAGCTCGCCGTGCGTCAGCTTCGATCCAAGGATCGCGCGCTGGCCTACGCCGCCCAGCGCGCCTTGGAGTTGGCCGACCCCGCCACGTGGTTCACGGGCAAGCTGCGCCTGGACCTTGGCACCGCGCTTCCCCTGGCCCGGGCTTGGCCCGAGACACTCGAAGCCGAACTCCAAGGGAGCCAAGCGCAGATCCAAGATTGGTTTCGCGGACCCCTGGCACTGCGGGATTTCCAACGGGCCCAGCGCACGGTGATGGTGATGCACATGAGGCTCAGCCCGGATTCCATGGCACCTTACATCGAGGGCTGGACGAGGGATCTTAAGGCTGCGCTCACCATCCAGGACGAGGGCGTGAATCGCGAGACCGGGCGACTACTCACGGCCTTGGAAGCGCCGGGCTTGCCCGCGCTCTTCCTTCGACAGATGAGCCCCCACTACAGCCAAGAGCATCAACTGCACTTCGCCCTGTTGCTGCGGTTGGTTGACGAGGGCTGGACCGACGCCCTCCGCACCCAGTACTTCACCTGGTTCCAACGGGCCGCAGGATTCCAAGGTGGCGCGAGCCTGGCAGGCTTCGTCAAGGCGATCGAGACCGAGGCCCTGACGCGCGTCCCCGAAGGCCAAAGGCAAGCCATGGCGGACCTCGCCAAAGCCGAGCTAGCGACTCCGGCCGCCCTCAGCCAAGGCCCCTTCGTCAAGGACTGGAAGCTCGACGACCTGCTGCGGGAAGTGGCCGCTCTCACGACTAAGCCCGACCCCGCGCGCGGTGCAAAGGTCTTCCGCCGGGCCGCCTGTGTGCAGTGCCACCGCACCGGCGGCGAGGGCGGCGCGCTCGGGCCGGACCTGACCAGCGTGACCCGCCGCTTCACCCGCCGCGACCTCTTCGAGGCCATCGTCGATCCTACCCGCGCAGTCTCGGACCAGTACCAGCTGGTCACGATGCCGGCGGGCCTGTTGAACCACTCCACCAGCCAAGACATCGCCGACCTCGAGGCGTTCCTGGAACAGGGAACCGGGACCAAAGCCGCTGCCGAGAAGTAGACCGACCGAGGTATCAGTTCGAGTCTTGCACAGGGCGGCCCAAACGGCCGCCCCTACGTTTATGATCTTGTGTGTCCGAGCCTAGGCTGCCCCCAACTTCCAACCACCCTTTCGCACGCACCTATCCCATGACTAGCCAGAATAAAATCCTGCTACCCCTAGCCGACGGTTTCGAAGAGATCGAGGCCATCACGATCATTGACGTGCTACGCCGCGCCGAGCTTGAGGTGACCGTCACCGGGCTCAGCGCAAGTACCGTTGCCCAGGGTGCCCATGGGGTCGCGGTCGGAGTGGACGCCAACATGGACGACGTCAACCTCGACGACTACCGCGCGATCGTTCTGCCTGGCGGCCTGCCAGGTGCGACGAACCTGCGGGACGACAGCCGCGTTATCGATGCGCTCAAGACCATGGCGGCCACGGGTCGCATCACCGCCGCGATCTGCGCGGCGCCGATCGCGCTGGTTGCCGCGGGCTTGCTCGACAACGCCAGCGTTCGCGCCACTTCGTACCCCGGATTTCGCGACAGCCTAGGCGCGGCCGAGGTCGTGCACGACCAATCCGTGGTCACCAGCGGCAACATCATCACCAGCGCCGGTCCCGGCACGGCGATGGACTTCGGCTTGGCCCTTGTCGCACGCCTCGCAAGCCCCGAGAAGGCGGCCGAGGTCGCCGAAGGAATGCTGACTACGATGCCTGCCGCCGGCTAAAGCGCCGAGCCAAGACGCCCGACCGCCTGCTACCCTACGACCCATGCTATCCATCTGGAAAGAGCTTCAGCGCCTTGCCGAACTCGGCTCGTCTTGCGCACTGTGCACCATCGTCTCGACCCAAGGCTCCACGCCCGGTAAAGAGTCCATGAAGATGCTGGTGCGCGCGGACGGCTCGTTCCTTGGGACGGTAGGAGGTGGTTGCCTTGAGGCCGAGGTTCTCGAGGCCGCACTAGAATCCATGGAAGACGAGCGCCCGCGCCAACTCGCCTTCGCGTTGAATGAGCGCGACTACCCCGATAGCGGCCTCGTTTGCGGCGGCCAACTGGAGATCTTCGTGGACCCACAAGTCAAACCGCGCCTGTTCCTCTTCGGCGGTGGCCATATCAGTGCCGCCCTTGCCAGCCTCGCCAAGGGCGTCGGCTTCCACGTCTCCGTGGCCGACGACCGCGAGTTCTTCGCCACGGCAGACAAGCACCCCGACGCCGACGCCGTGTACTGCCTCAGCTTCCCCGACGCCGTCGTCGAATCCTGCAAGACCGAAGGCCCCGGCGACGACGCGACCACGCGCTACTTCGTCGTCTGCACCCGCGGCCACCAAGACGACGAGCTGATCCTAGCCGAGCTGCACAAGGCCCTAGCCGGCCGCGCCCCCAAGTATCTCGGCATGGTCGGCAGCCGAGCCAAGCGCGCCACCCTCTGGAAGTCCCTAACCGCCGACGGCGTGGCTCCCGGATTCCTCGACGCCGTCCAAAGCCCCATGGGCCTTAGCATCGGCGCCCGCACCCACGAAGAGATCGCAGTCAGCGTAGTGGCTGAGCTCATTCGAGTTCGCCGGGGCTGCTAAGGATTGACAGCAGTCTTGGGCCTGTTGGTCAGGCAATCCACCGCGATTCTGACCTAGTGCAGATGCGTCGAGCACCGGTCCTTGACCCCCCAAACCCAAGAGGCGGGTCGCCGATCCGCCCTGCGACTTGACGGCAGAAGTCCCTCCTTATATGCTCGCAGGCCCAAAATCGCGTCTGGGAGCCCCTAAGCGCGTAACTCGGGCACCCCTGCGGGGTAGCCCTGGGACTGTCCTCCCTGAACTCCGACTATCGATTTCATGCGTACTCTTGCATTGCTTTGTGGCCTGGCACTTGCCGCCGCTCCCTCTTTCGCCGACACGATCCACACTGCGGATGGCAAGACCATCTCCGACTGTACGATCGTGACCGAGGGCATCAACAAGGTGACCTACAAGTCGGGGCGCAACGAGCGCCAGATCGACACCCAGGACGTGATCTCGATTGTCTACACCGAGAAGCCACGCGCCATGAACGAGGCGGACGGCCCGCTAATGGACGGCGATCTGGAGACCGCATCGATCATTCTAGATGACTACGTCGGCGCGGTCGTCTCGGGCGCCACCACTGAGCGCCGACACAAGTGGGCCCCGGCCCACGCGGCATGGCGCGTTGTCGAATTACGCCAAGCCCTAGGTGATCTCGAAGGCGTGACCACCGCCGCTAGCCGCATCATCGCGAACTTCAGCGAAAGCCGCTACCTGCCGGGCGCCTACCTGGCCAAGGCCGATGCCTTTTACTGGAACGACAACGCAAAGGACGCCCAGGCGACCCTTCGTGCGTTCGATAGCGCAATCTCTGCCAGCGGGCTGCCCGAGCGCTGGCGTATGGAGTGCGACCTCGCCCTGATCCTGACAAACGATGAGCTCGGTGCGACGACCCGTCGCCAGAACCTCGGGGACATTGCTGACCGCGCGGGTTCGCGCTTCGCCACGGTGAAGAACCGCGCCCTTGTGGCCAAGGGCGAGAGCTTCCTCCAGGAGATCCTTGGCTCGCCGAACAAGGCCGCCAAGAATGTGCCCGCTGCCCTGGCAGATTTCGAGGCCGTGCTCAAGGACCCTAAGGCCGATGACACGACCCTTGCCGGCGCCTATGTCGGCCTGGGCGACTGCATTTTCCACAGCGCCGCCAAGTCCAAGGATCGCGACGAGCTCAAGCGCGGCCTGCTGGCCTACCTGCGCGTTGCCGCGGTCTACCCCGAGCAGGGGCGCTACGTCTCGAAGGCCCTCTTCTACGCCGGTCGCTGCTTCGACTTGATGGGTGACGAGGAGAGCGTCGAGCGCGCCAAAGTCATGTACAACCAGGTCGGTTGGCTCTACCCGGGGTCGAACTGGGCCAAGGAAGCGCGCAACTTCTTGAGGTAGCGCGAATCTCCGATTCCTCGCCTGGCCTTGCCGGGAGGGGCCAAGATCGCCAAAGCCCAGAGGGGTGAGGCAAGCAGCAAGCGGCTGCTCCCAGATGCTGGGGGCGGCCGCTTGTCGTTGGTAGCGCGATCTTGGCGGTTGGACCCCGGGGTTGGAGAGGCATCGCGGCGCGGGAGGCTGCCGGGCTTGAATCCCGGTTCCTTGAGCCTCTTCTTGGGCCTCCTGCAAATCCCGGAGTTCGATCGGGGCTTCGTCGCCACCGCTCTCTCCACAGCGCGTCCCGAGGGTCATCTTAGTTGCAAATCCGAGTCTCCTAGGGGTGAGCGAAGCCGACTGTCGGCCCGCCCTGTCCGCCCCCGCCCCAACCCCGCCAACGCGGTCCCCGGGAGATCAGACTTGTCCAAGAACTACCCCCATGTACTCCATTCGTCGTCCTGGAAAGGCCTCGATGGAGAGATCCCGGTACTCCGGCGCTTCCTCAGTACGCGCTGCCGCGACGACTTTGAATCCGATGATGTGATCCAGGAGACCTTGTTGCGTGCGGCGCGCTTTCGACGCCATCTGCACAACCGTGAGAAGATGCGTGCGTGGATCCTGAGCATCGCTCGCAACGTGCTCTCGGATCGTTTTCGCAGGGAGCGACGCTTGGGACGCGCGATCGCGGGAGACGACTCTCTAGCTGTGGAGGTGGCCTGTCCAAGCTCAGTTCCGGAGGTACAGACGATCATTGTGGATGGCGTTTCCTCGCCGACCGACGAGGTGCTCTGCCTGCTGGATGTGGCACTCGAGAAGCTCAAGCAACGAGATCGCGATGTGTTGAGCACCTATTACGGGGGCGCCATGAGCTGCCGCGAGACGGCGAAGACCTGCGACCTGCCCGTTGACCTGGTTAAGGTGCGCCTCTTTCGCGCGCGCAACCGCCTGCGCAAGTACGTGGAGATGGGGCTCAGTCTGCAGATTCCCGAAGAGCGGGCTGAGGTTTAGGGTGGCGTGGATGATGCAAGCGGCCGGGTCGCGATTGCCCTGGTTGGCGCCGCTGGTTTTGGCGGCGTGCTCGCCGGGTGCACCGATGGGGTGGGAGGGCATCGCACACCAGACGCAGTTGAGCCGGGCGTGCCGGCTTGGCTCGCCGCCGCCGGGCCCCTTCCGGACGGCTCCTATGGCAGACGGCGCGGAGCGCGCCCTCACCTGCGCCCGGGCCAAGAAGCGGGCTCTCCAGGGCGAGCGGGGCGTGTCCCTCGCCAAGCTGCGCACCGAGGCCGTTGCCGCCTATGTGCGCGTTCACGAGCGCTGGCCGAGTTCTGGGCCAACGGCCGCCGAGGCAGCCTTCCGAGCCGGGGAGCTGCTGCGGGCAGGGGGCGAGCCCCATCTAGCCATCGAGCAATTCCTAGTCGCCACGAAGCTGCAGGACCCAGGGGAGTTCGCCGCCAGGGCCCTTTACGAGATCGGCCATGTCCAGCGCCGTGAGGGCAACATCGAGCCCGCCCTTGCGTCTTTCGAACAGCTCGTGGCCAGTGGCCTTGTGGACGCGCACCTGCGGGACATAGCTTCGGTCTGGTACGCCAAGGTTTTGGCCGAATCGGGACAGCTGCCGGACGCCGAGCGCGTCCTGCGGCGCCTCACGAAGACGGCGACGGAGCCCACGGATCGCATCAGAGCCTATGACGAGCTGATCTTGCTCGTGGTGGGCCGGGGCGAGCTCGAGGGGGCTGCCGGCTGGCTCGCAGAGTGCAAGTACAGCGTTCGTGATGCCGCGCGAGAGCTTACGGAGAAGGGCAAGCGGGTCAGCCGGGCCCTCGAGCAAATGCGTAGCCTCAAGGCTCTCCAGAGAGCGATCGAGGCCCGCATGCGGGACCCCACTTACGATCCGCTTCGCTAGGGTGTAATCTAGCGCTAACCAAAGTCGCCCGCGCTTCTTTAGCCCAAACCAGACCCATGCGCTTTCTGCTCAGCTTCGTCAGCCTCGTCTTCCTCGTCGCCGTCTCCGCATGCTCTGGCGCGAATAAGCCCGCCGTTTCCGAGCAAGCAGGGACTAACTCAGGCACTGGGATTGCCGAGCTCTTGGTCCCCCCCGCGGTGCCAGGCCCGGCCCATGAGATTCTAGCGGCGGCCACCAGTATGGAGATTATCTCCCTGTATCCCTACGACCACGATCTCGAGGCCCAGGGGCTGGTCGATGCGCCGAAATTCTTTTACTACGCCGAGCTCGGGCGAGCAACCCTGACGGATCCTGCGAAGATACGCGCCGTCGTCGAGGCGGTCTATGGGGGAATCAACGACAGTGACGGCATGGTGGCAGCCTGCTTCAACCCGCGGCACGGGATCCACGCCGAGGTCGATGGTAAGACCGTGGACTTCGTGATTTGCTTTGAATGCCTCTCCATGCACATTCACGTGGAGGGGGAGCGCAACCCAGCTCGCACAACCGGGGCCCCGGGCGAGTTCCTGACGAAGATCTGGGAAGAGGCCGGGCTCACGCTCCAAACGGACAACTAGGGGCCTCTAGGGAGCCTCCACAGGCAGACTGGGAAAGCGTCCTTAGGACTCTTCCGCTTCGATGAGCTCGATGAGTCGGTCGACGCACACGTCGACGAAGTCGTCGGCCTCGGCACCGAAGGGGAACTCCTCGACCGTGACCGTGTCGGGCAGAGCCTTCTTGAGTGCTTTAAAGAAGACAAGGTCGCCGTCTGGGTTGCACAGGGGGCCGCCCTCGACACTGTAGCGACTGGTGCCGAGCAGGGGCAGCATCATGTGGGCCTTGCCTTTGGTCGACGCGGTCAGGCGCGCGCCGATCTCCTTGGCTACCTTGGACCAGCGCTTCTCGCCTAGGCGCGGCACGAAGATAATTGGGTTGTGGAAGGTGACCTGGTCGTCCTTCCACTCATCGGGGACGTGGTTAGGTTCGACGATCAGGCCGATGTGCTCGGAGCCACCGGGACAGATCACCTGGGGCAGGCCGAGGCTTCCCGCGACGGTGAGGCGCTCGGGCGAGGCGGCGCGCAGACCATCGAACAGCTCGTCCGAGATCTCGCCCAGGGCGTAGTCAAAGACAGCGCCGATGATGCCCTCTTTCATCATCTGCTCCATGGCGAGGCCGCCGGAGCCGACTGCGTGGAAGACGATGACCTCGTAGCCGCGCTCGCGAAAGCGCTCGACCGCATGCATGGCGCCGTCGGTGAGGACGCCCAGGTTCGTCATGCCGATGACGGTCTTGTTGGCCGAGGGTTCGATGGGCGCATCGGCGGCCATGCACATGCCCCAGACCGCGCCGGCTGCATTCGCGAGGATGCGGCGCGTGAAGGGGTTGAGCCCAAGCAGGTCGCCGACGGAGGGCATCATGGTGATGTCCTTGATGCCGACGAAGGGTGCAGTGTCGCCGGACGCGACGGTCGAGACCATGACCTTGGGCAGACCGTAGGGCAGGGCCTGCATGACGGCGCAGCAGTTGGAAGTGCCTTGGGTGCCGCCGAGTCCCAGAATGCCATCGACCTGCCCTTCGCCGATCAGGTCGAGAAGCAGCTTCGTCGCGCCGGCTACCATGACTGGTGAGGCGTCCTGGCGCGTGGGGTTTGCCATGAGCTCGGGGAAGCTCTTGCCACCTGCCATAGAGACGGCAGCGCGGCCGAGGTCCGGCGCGATGCCTGGGATTCCCATGACGCCGATGTCCACAAGCAGTACCTGGCCACCGTGGGCTTCTATGCGCTCTTTCACATAGGCGGCCTCGCCGGCTTTGGTGTCGAGGGTGCTGAGGATTGCGATGGTCTTGGTCATGGCTGGCGCGGGTTTAGGACTTGGTGAAGCGCAAAGCGCGGAACTCGGCCGCGGCGGCGGAGACCGCGCGCTCGATGGGCAAGCGCTCGGTTGACGAGCCGGTCCAGAGGCCGTGGCCTGAGGTGTTGTCTAGGATGAACTGCCCGTCGTCAGGTGTCTCGAAGGCGGCGCCGTGGGCGATTAGAATTACGTCGGGGTGGACCTTGCGGATCTCCTTGTAGGCGGCTTCCGTTCGTGCGGCGGTCTCTTCGATCGTCTCGCCACTGTCAAAGCCGGTACGGCCGCCCTTTGTTGTTCCCGCGTGGTAGCAGAAGATGTCGGGCCGCGCCTCTTCCACAAGCTTGAGGCTGTCCTCGAGGTCGAAGGCCAGGCCGATCGAGACCATGTCCATCTCGCCGGCCAGCTTCAGCATGTCGATCTCGTTCTGTAGGTTGATGCCCGCGCTCTCGAGCACGTCGCGGATCTCGCTGCCCTTGTCCACGTAGCTGATCGACGGGCTAATGTTCGAGACCGACTCGACCCCCATGCGGCGGCAGTCCTCGAGCACCATGCGCATGTCGCGCAGGGGGTCGTTCGCGTTGAGGCAGGCGCAGATGAAAGCATCACCGCGAATCGCGGGCATGATGTCCTCGCGGGTGTAGCGCATGACCTGCTCGTTGGAATCGAGGATCGGCCACATCATCGACATGGTGCCCATGCCGTTGGCGCGCAGGCGCGCACCGGAGAAGGTATTGATGCAGTCGACGCCCGCCTCCTCCAGAAGCTTCGCCACCAGCCCGCTACCGGCGCTCGAAATCAAGATCGGAATGTGCGCGTCAATCTTCGCGCGCAGCTTGTTGAGGATCTCGGTGCGGTTCGTACGTGGCGTGATCATGGGAGAGGGCTAGGTTTGTAAAGGAGGCTTGCAGGGAGGGTGCGAGCATCAGTCTAGCGGGGGATTGGACCCAAGACGAGCGGCGACTTGCACCCCGTGCCTGATGCGCGCCTTGGCTATAACCCGACGATGCTGAGGTCCGGGGCGATGCGCTGGAGTGAGTCCTTGTGCTTGGTGCGGTACTCAGCAAACTCGTCGGGTAGCACGCAGGCGGCTAGAATCTCTAGGGACTCGACTAGGCGTGGACCGGGTCGGTTGAAGAAGGCGTTGCCGTCGGCGAGGTAGATGTTGCCCTTGGAGACCGCTGACCAGGTGTCCCAGGGGAGGCGCTGTTGGAGGAGGTCGAGCTCTTCGTGGGTGCGCTCGAGCTTAAAGCCGCAGGGCTTAATCAGCACGACGTCAGGGTCGATGGCGCTGAGTTCGTCGAGGCCGACGGTGGGGGAGTGCACGCCTGGTTCCGCGAGCAGCGCCTCGCCGCCTGCAAGTTGGGCGAGCTCGGGCATCCAGGTGCCGCCGATCATGACGGGATCGATCCATTCGATGGTCAGCACTGTGGGGCGCTTGGCTCCGGCGAGGGCGGTGGTGGAGCGCTGGCCTATGGCCCGAACGCGCGCCTCGCAGTCAAGGGCGGCGGCCTCACCCTCGGCCTCGCGACCTAGGGCGACACCGACTCGGCGCAGGTCGTCCCAGACGTCCTGCAGCAGGGTCGGCTTAAGGCTGACGATGTTCACATCGCCGGTGCCCAGTTCCTTAAGTGCTTTGTGCACGTCGTCCAAGGACACCGCGCAGACGTCGCAGAGGTCCTGGGTCACGATCACGTCGGCCTTGGCGTCCCGCAGCCGGTCCACGAGCACCTCGTAGACCGCAATGGCGTCCTTGAGCATCTCGCGTACGGCCACGTCGATCGCGCCGCTGGCCTTGGGCAAGGTTGTGCGGGTGCGCGTGAGGATCGGGAGCCCGGGGATTCCGGCGGGGAAGTCGCACTCGTGGGAGACACCTACGAGCTCGTCTTGGGCGCCGACGGCGCAGACCATTTCGGTGGCGGAGGGGAGTAGTGAGATGATGCGCATAGTTGGGTCTACCACGTCTTGATGGTCTTGAGGTGCGTGACGAGATCGTCGTATTGGCCGCCTTCGTTTTCGTAGCGGCCGTAGTTTTTCGCGGTGCTGACCCACGTAACGGAGCTCGGGTCCAATGCCCTTATGGCACGGGACTTATTATGGGTCACCGAAAGGCTGGGCTGAAGCATGTCGTCCTGGGATGGGGCGTGGTCGCGGCTGGGCATATCGAGTGTGCGGGTGGGTTGGAGACAGTATAGAGCGTTGGCTCGGTTGAGCATCGAGAGTTCGCCGACCCAGCCGTACTCTGCATCCTGGTCCGTTGATTACCCAGTGGATACGAAAGAGGCCGGGGAGAGCAGTGCTCTCCCCGGCCTCTTCTCACTTGGCTCAGCCCCAGCGCTGTGCCAAGATTCACGTTCGAACTATGGGCAGGGAATGAGGTCGAGGTTCATGTCGCTGTGCCCGTTCGGGATCCAGGTCAATCCTGGAGGCGTGGCCTTTACGGTCAGAGTCAGCCAACCAGCGCCGCCGTCATTATAGTTCAGGTTGTTGGCACCAAAGCCTTGCTGCCACGAGGGACCGAAGCGTGTTATGCAGACCTTGCCGCCTTCGTAGTCATCGAGGCCGATAAGCGTACCGACGAAGGTCTCATAGTACTCCCAAGTGTTGGGGTCGATGGGGCCACCATTGACGACGTAGGCAGGGGCCTTAAGCTCGGGCTTCGGGCTGTTTAGGGGCGGGTAGTTGGCATCGCCAATGACAACCGGGTCTGAGAACAGGACGTTGATCGAGAAGTGCTCGTTCAAGTTACCGGGACGGGCGATTTCGCCAATCAAGCGAGCGGTGCCGTTTGCGTACTCGGTGAAGGTCATGTTCGGCAGGGCGATGAAGTCCTCGGCAATGCCGGGAAGCCACAAGGCAACGTCACCGGGGAAGGTGGCGTGGGCGGGGTGGGCAGCACTTTCGACAGCGCAGCGGCGGACGCCAGGGGTCTTGCAGTCGCGGATGTCGATGTTGAAGTCGCCGTGCCCGAAGGGACTCCAAGTCACCAGGGCGGGCTGGTCGAGCACTGTCATCTTGAGCCATGCAGAAGCGCCGTAGTCGAGGCTCACACCGTTGGCGCCGAAGCCGACCTGGGGCGAGGGGCCAAAGCGGCCGATGGACATCGAGCCACCCTCAAGGTCGCCGAGGCCAAGCAGCATGCCGTTGAGGCGCTGGTAGTAGTGCCACTGATCCGTGTCGATGGGGCCGCCACTATTGGCGTAGGCCGCATTCAAAAGCTCTTTCTTCGGGCTGCCGGCGGGCGGATAGTTGGCGTTGCCAGCATCTACGCGATCAGACATGAAGAAGTCCACCAGAAGACGCTCGTTGGCGTTCGAGAGGCGTTCGACCTCGCCCACAAGGCGAGCGGTGCCGTCGCCGTACTCGGCAAAGACTGAGTCGCCAGTGAAGACGAAGTCCTCACCTACACCGGGAAGCCAAAGGGAGACACCATCGGGGTAGATGGTGTAGACCGGGTCCGCGACGGGGGGCTCGGGGCACTTCTCGGTAGCTGCACCAGCGGCGTAGATGAGAGTACGGCATTCGGTGATGCCGAAGCGAGCGCGTTGGCTCTGGTCGATGGTGATTGCCTGGACGAAGAACGGCTGCTGAACAACATCGTCCGTAGCACTCGGGGTGTACTGCTGCTCGATGACTCCGCTAGGGGGAATCACACCGAGGGGGAAGAGGTTCAGAGAGGGGCCGGCTTCGATATCAAAAGTGCCGATGCCCGGGATCGTGACGGGGCCACGGTGAGCGTCTAGAAGAAGCCAAGCAAGGTGGCCGGGGGTGCCGGTGACCGTTGCCTTGCAGGTCTCACCAACCTCATAGAGGCCCTGGTCCAGGCTAAGAGTGGGGCCAGCCTGTACGGTGCTCGCCTGGGCGGCGGGCATGGCAACGAAGAGTGCCGCAGAAATAGCGCAGAGACTGCGCGCCAGGATGTGTCGAGGGGACATGTCAGTTGTTTTTGATGGGGAGGCTGGGGTGAGATATCTGGATCCACCGTGGATAAAGACGGCGAGTCATCCCTATAAACGTGCGATATAACGTGAATGTGCCACGAAAATGCATTTTACCCTGAAAGGAGACCTAGGCGTCCTCTTTTTTCGGGGTGACAGTCGGGCCACGCGAGGATCCCAACTGAAAAATCGGCCTGCATAGTATCCTGCATATCGCTTTCAGGCAGTCCTTCGGGGGTCATTTTGATCTTTCAAAGCTGCTTTTCTCAATTTTGAACCCATTTCCCGTTCCCAATGCCCTCTCTTGCGAACTAAGACGGGCCTAAAGGCCTTGCTCAAATGGGGTTCTGGCTTCACGACATCGGTCGGACCCCGTCGACCTTGCCAGCCCGATCTACTCGAGGAACGTGCCAGATTGATCCCACAGGGACTCGGTCTGGTCGATATGGGTTTGGGCTGCGTCGTGGAGTTGGCCCGCGACACTGGAGACGATCAGTTCGGCAGCAGCGACCGCGGGTACGGAGCTGTCAAAGGGCCCCACAGCGGGCACGGTGATCTCGCACCGGTCTTCGGTAAGCGAGGCCAGGGGCGACAGGGGGCTGTCGGTAATGGCGACGATCGGGACGCCTAGCTTGGCGAGGCTGCGGGCGGTCTGGATCGAGTGGCGCCGGTAGCGCGCGAAATCTATGACAACGGCGACGTCCTTGGAGTTTGCGCCCCCAAGCTCTCGGCCTGAGGAGTGCTCTTCGCACAGGTGAACGCCCGGACGCACCATGGAGAGGCCACTGTGCAAGGCGTGGGCCCCGGCGCGGGAGGTCTCACCGGATACGATCCAGACCTGTTGGGCCCGGGCGATAGGGCCCGCGAGGGACGCGAGTTTGGGGCCCGACAGTGCGTCAAAGACACCGGCGAGGGCCGAAGCTAGGGCTACGGCCTGGCGGGGGTCTTCGGCGCCGGTGACCGGCTGTCGGATGCGCTGGCTGGGGCGCGAGAACTCGTCGGAGAGCCCTATGCGCACCGCGCTCTGCAGGTCCGCATAACCTTTGAAGCCCAGCTTAGTGGCAAAGCGCACGATCGATGGGCGGCTAGTGCCTACCCGGGAGGCGAGGTCCGAGACGTTGCCGAAGGCCAATAGGGTTGGATCTTGAAGCACAGCCTCGGCAATACGGCGCTCGGTGGGCGTCAGGCGGTCAGAGGCCGCGGCGATGAGGTCTGGGATGATCATGAAGCTTGGCTTTGGGCGTTACGTTACATTGTTCACCTATGGTTGTCCATTTGGTTACACTCAGCCTGCAGAGCCTGCGATAGCCTGCCCGGGGGCTCCCCCTTTGACATGGGCTGCCTCGGTCACCCCCCACGCCTCTTTCGATCCTTACCTACCACTCCAGCATGAGCACATCCGAAAAGTACGTCCCCACCGCGCGTGAGCAGGCCTTCCTCGACACCGTCGAGAATCCCCGCTACGACCGGATGAGCATCAACGGCCTGAAGCCGTTCTTCAACGACAAGGCTCCGGACTTCGTGAAGGACTTCTACTCGGAAGATGAGCTCGCCGCTCTCCAGGCCTTGAGCGGCACCGATCGCGACGTCGAGAGCCGCATGCCGGTCAAGATGACCAAGCACTATGCGGAACTGGCTAGCACCAGCATTCCGATCCAGAAGTTGGTCAAGGCGGACCCGTCCGAGACCGTCGACCTGATGGGCACCGAAGATCCCGGCCACCAGATGGACTACGCTCCTGTTGAGGGCCTGCTGCACAAGTACGAGATGGGGCTCATGTATGTGATCTCCACGTGTTCGGCCCACTGCCGGTTTTGCTATCGCGAGGAGTTGATCAGTCGTAAAGAGGTCGAGCGTCTCGATGGCACCGTGGCCAAGAAGGGCCTTGCCCAGGTCGGCGAGATCACCGCTTACATCAAAAAGCACAACGCCGAGGTCCTCAGCAATGGCGGGACGCATCCCCAATCGGGCCGCGAGAAGCTGCGGGAAATCCTGCTGTCGGGAGGCGATCCGATGGTGCTCACCAACTCAAAGATTGCGGCGTGGCTGAGCGCCTTGGCCGAGTCTGGCATCGAGTCGATCCGTATTGGAACCAAGGAGCTGGCCTTCTTCCCCCAGCGCTTCGACGAAGCTTTTCTTTCCATGCTAGACGGCTTCCACGCCACGTATCCCGACGTCGGCTTGCGGCTCATGGTCCACTTCAACCACCCCGACGAGTTCCTACTCAAGGACGATGCAGGCAACTACATCGAAGAGCCGGAGTCTGGCGTGCTCAGGTGGCACCCCGAGACGCAGCGCGCAATGACTGGGCTAACGAAGCGCGGTTGGATTTGCATCGAAAACCAGTCCCCTTTGATCAAGGGCATCAACGACGACGCCGACGCCCTGCGCATTATGCAGCGTGCGATTAAGCGCGTGGGTGCAGACAACCACTACTTCTTCTGCGGTCGCGACATCGTCGCCCATAAGGCCTTCAACATCCCGATCGAAGAAGCCTGGAGTCTGCTGAACGAGTCCCAGAAGGGCCTCTCAGGTGTGGAAGCCCAGGCGCGCCTGTCGATCACTCACTACCTCGGCAAGACCGAAGTCACAGCACTCACCAGCGACCCAATGCCCGGCGTGAAGGGTGGTGAGAATGGCGTGCTGATCTTCAAGATCTTGCGCAACGCAGCGGATGCTCCGAAGAAGGGGCAGATCTGCATCGTAGGCCGCAATCCCGAGGCGGTCTGGTTCGATGGCTACAATGACCGCGTGATCTATGACGAGCCCGGCCTGTTTGACTATGAGCGCACTGTGGCGCACAAGCCGCAAAGCGCTGCCGCAGCTACCTCCTAAACTAGGAGCCAGAGTCCATGATAAACAAGGACGTCGCCAGCATCTCCGATGCCGTGGCTGACATCTTCGACGGCGCCACCGTGATGATCGGTGGTTTCGGCGAGGCGGGCAGCCCGGTCGAACTCATCCACGCCCTGATCGATCAAGGTGCCAAGAACCTGACCGTCGTGAACAACAACACGGGCAGCGGTGAGGTTGGCTTGGCCGCGTTAATCAAGGCCGGCCGCGTGGCAAAGATGATCTGCTCATACCCACGCTCCATGAACTCGACAGTGTTCCCTGAGCTGTACAAGTCCGGGCGCATCGAACTCGAGCTCGTACCCCAGGGAACCCTTGCCGAGCGCATCCGTGCGGGCGGCGCGGGCATCCCAGGCTTCTACACTGCGACATCTGTGGGCACGCCCCTGGAAGAGGGCAAGGAGCGTAAGACCTTCGGCGGCCGCGACTACGTCCTTGAGCTTGGCCTGACCGCCGACTTCGCTCTGATCAAAGCGCACCGGGCGGACACCCACGGCAACCTGATCTACAACAAGACCGCGCGCAACTTTGCGCCCGCCATGGCGACCGCCGCCAAGGTCACCATCGTGCAGACACGCGAGCTGGTCGCGCCCGGCGGTATCGATCCCGAGGTCGTGATTACGCCGGGGCTCTTCGTGAACCGCGTCGTCACCGTCGCCAACCCCGCCCACGAGTCGGCCCTTGTCGCCGCAGGAGTCTCGTACCCGTGACAGCAAATCCAAAACCAATCGGCCTTTCCCGGGACCAGATGGCCAGCCGCGTCGCCCAGGACATTCCCGACGGGTCCTATGTGAACCTCGGCATCGGCATCCCCGAGCTGATCGCTAAGTTCGTGCCCGAGGGCCGCGAGTTCATCTACCACACCGAGAATGGCCTCTTGGGCATGGGGCCCTCACCGGAACCGGGGGAAGGCGAGCCCGAGCTGATCAACGCCGGCAAGCGCCAGGTGACCGCGATCCCCGGCGCGAGCTACTTCCACCACCCCGACAGCTTCGTCATGATACGCGGCGGCCATATCGACCTTTGCGTGCTTGGCGCGCTTCAGGTCGCCCAGAACGGAGACCTAGCGAACTGGTCTACCGGCGGACCCGACGCCATCCCCGCAGTGGGCGGTGCCATGGACCTGGTCGCTGGCGTGAAGTCGATCTTTGTCGTCACCCAGCACTGCACCAAGAAGGGCGCTCCCAAGCTCGTCGAGGCCTGTACCTTTCCTCTGACGGGCCCCGCCGTTGTCGACCGAATCTACACGGACCTCGCCGTGATCGACGTGACTCCGGCTGGGTTTCAGCTGGTTGAAATCAGCCCCGGTGTGACCTTTGACTATGTGCAAGAGCGCACCGGTGCGCCCCTGCTTCCAATAGCAAGCCCGACGGCCTAAAGCCGCCCCACTAGCACCTATTCGCCCCATGAGCCGCTCCAGCGATCAGTCTCCTAGCTCCGCTCTCTATCAGCGCGCCAAGAAAATCCTGCCCGGTGGCGTGAGCCGCAATACGGTCCTGCGCTCGCCGCACCCCCTCTACGCAGACTTCGCCAAGGGCTGCGTCGTGACGGACATCGAGGGTGTACGCCGGGTCGACTGCTCGAATAACATGGCCTCGCTGTTGCACGGCCACGCACACCCCGCGATCGTTGCTGCGGTTACCGAACAGCTGGGCCGAGGGACCGCATTTACCTTGGCCACCGAGGTCGAGATCGAGTTTGCGGAGTACATCTGTAGCCGCAATCCGGGCTTCGAGAAGCTGCGCTTCGTGAACTCTGGCACCGAGGGCATCATGGCCTGCATCAAGGCGTCGCGCGCATTTACCGGCCGCGCGAAGATTGCCAAGGTGGAGGGTGCCTACCATGGCCAGTACGACTACGCCGAGGTCAGCCAGACTTCGAAGCCCGACGCTTGGGGCGACGCGGATCATCCGGTCAGCTTGCCCGTGGCCTATGGCACCCCCGCCAATGCTCTGGCCGATGTGGTCGTGATCCCATTTAACGATCCAGTGCGTGCGAAGGCTCTGCTCGACGAACACAGGGACGAGATCGCCTGCGTGTTGATCGACCCCATGCCGCACCGCGTTGGGCTGCGACCCGCCGACCCGGGATTCGTGACTGCCCTTCGTGAGTGGACCAAGGCTAACGGTGCGCTGCTCGTCTTCGACGAGGTTGTGACCTTCCGCTCGGAGTTCGGTGGAGCTCAGGAGTGGTTCAATGTGACCCCGGACTTGACCGCCCTTGGCAAGGCCATCGGCGGCGGCTTCCCTGTGGGGGCCATCGCCGGTCGCGCAGAGGTGATGGACGTCATGAACCCGCTGGCTGATAAGGTGCTCTTCCCGCACTCGGGAACCTTCTCGGCGAACCCGATCACGATGATCGCGGGACTGACGGCCATGCGCCTGTTTGACCAAGCTGCGGTCACTAGGATCAATGCACTTGCCGCCCGGGCGGTGTCGGGCATCGAGGCTGTGATCGCCAAGTCTGGCGTCAAGGCATGCATCACCGGCGGCGGCTCCATGTTCCGCATCCACTTCAAAGCGAATGCGCCCCACAACTACCGCGAGGCGTACGCGACGCCGGAGGAGAATACCCAGCTCCAAATCATGCTGGACCACCTCTTCGACTCGGGCTTCATGATGATTAACACCTGCTCGGTGGCACTCTCGACCGTGATGGGGGAGGCCGAGATCGACAGTCTTGTAGAGGCCTTTGGCACGGGCTTCCAGAAGTTAGCTGATTATCAGAAGTAGGTAGCTCGTCCAGAAGTAGGTAGCTCGTCGCCTATCCGCGCCTAGGGCTCTCGTTCGAGCTCTTTGCGCGCGATGGTGAGGAAGAGGGCGGCCGACAAGCCGGCCGCTCCGAAGATCATGCACATCACCATGATCTGATAGCGCGCCGCGATGAAGGGTGAAACCCCCGACAAGATCTGCCCGGTCATCATGCCCGGAAGAGACACAAGCCCCACGGCAAGCAGCGAGTTTGTGATCGGAATGAGCGCCGCGCGCATGGCGACTGAACGTGCAGGCGCAAAGCTCAAGCCCTGGCCAATCTCGGATTCTAGCCGTTCGCCCGCCAGGCTGACACTGTTCATCGAAGTGGCGAAGATCATGCCAGCCAGGGGGATGATTATGGATGGATCAAACCAAGGGTCAAGCCCCAGTACACCCTGGGTGATGATCAACAGGACAGTGCCACCACCGAGACCAATTGCAAATAGAGACTTAGGGAACAAGCTTCGGAACGAGGCGCCCAGATTACCTAGAGCAATCGAACTGGCGGCCAGCAGCATGATGGAGAGGGCACCAAGAATGACCAGACCATTCTGGGCTTCGAAGAGGAAAACAAGGGCATAGCCGATCAGGAGGAGCTGTAGGAGCATGCGTCCCACGGCCACTAGGGCCGCGTGATAATTCAGCTTCCAATGCCAGAGCAACCCGATGACGACGGCAACGGGAAGGAAGGCAATGGCCAGCCGCCCTAGGGGGATCGTCTCCATTCGAGCTAGTCCTTGTCCGAGTCGAGGTAGCCGAGTGCCTCCATTTCCGATTGGGTGGCCTCGTCAATAGAGCTGGCACGCAGCAAACTCTCGTCCTTGATTATGGCCTTGCGGTCTTCCGCAGCCGTGTGCATGTGAACGGTGACCTCTTCGACGAGGGCGTGCAGTTCGGCGATGTGAGCGTCGGATCCAGTCAACTCGGAGCTGCCTTCTTTGGGCAGGATCTCACTCGCCAAGAACTCGGTTGCGGTTTGGCCTACGGGGGTGGGCCCCGAGACGTCGAGCAGTCGCCGATGATCGGCCTTGTTTTTTTGGGTCATGATGACCGCGCGGTCGCCAGAGTGGGCCGACCGGTCTAAGCGGAAGAAGCCGCGATCGATGTCCGAATTAAAACCCTCGGTCGTCACCGCGAAAGACGTCCGCTCGGGAAAGTAGCCAGTGCGGAGGCCCTCGAAGACGGAGTACCCAACCTCGAATGGGGCTGACACATCTGCAAAATCCATGAGGCTGGCGTGGACGTCAACTAGGCTGACGCGCTCGGGGATCACCGTGCCCGCCCATGCAGCGGGCGAACCCTCAGGGAGGTGCACTAATAGCGGTACGCTCAGGGTCTCGTGGTAGACCTGGGAGTGTCCGAACCGACCGTGCTCCCCAAACTCCTCACCGTGGTCGCTGGTGATGACAATCAAGGTGTCGTCATAGAGCCCGCGCTCTCGCAGGCCGTCAAATAGCAGGCCCATCTGGTAGTCGGTATAGGCCACGGCGCCTAGGTACATCTCCCAGAGGTAGCGAATGTCCTGTTCGCTGAAATCTTCGAAACCGTCCACTAGGACCCGTCCTTTCAGGGTCTTGCGCCCTGCTCGCTCCAAATCCGAGCGCACCTCCTTCTCGCGTTGGATCAGCGGTCCGTCATAACTACCATCGTGAAAACGCTCGGCCCACTCTACAGGGGGCATGTAGGGTTGGTGCACTTCATAGGTGTGCATGAAGACGAACCATGGGCGCTCGTCATCGGCGTTGGCATCGAGATGCCCGAGCACCTCTTGAACCTTGGCCTTTGCGCCTTCCAGTTGGTTGCGCGTGTGCCTAAACCCTTGGAGCAGATCCCATTTTGGTGAGAAGGGACCGCCGTCTGTGAAGGCGGCGGTGGCGTAGCCCTGCTGGTCGAAGGCCTCGGCCAGGGTCACGAAGTCGTCGGGCAAGCTGTAGAACTTCTCGTCTCCTCGACTCACATTGCTGACCCGGTGTGTCCATGGGTAGACACCTGTGAAGAGCGATGCGTGGCTCGTCGCTGTGTTAGGTGCCTGGGCAAGGACCTCTTCAAACCGAAGTCCGCTGGCGGCCAGCTTGTCCAGTACGGGGGAGGTCAGGTGCGGGTTTCCGTAGCTAGACAGGGCGTCGGCGCGCAGGGTGTCCAGACTAATTAAGAGCACGTTGCCGCCCCGGGGAATGTCGCTTCCCGGAGTGCTGGACGAATCACTCGCTCCACAGGCAGCGAGGCCAAGGAGGAGTACAGAGGTCATTATGCGAAGTCGTTGCATGGCTACGATTCTCGGCGAGGCGCGCATCTAGGGCGTGGACAAACGAGGAAAATGTTTGTGCACGTCCAGGCTCTATGCATGGCGGTCGATGGGATGATGTCGCGTCGAGGGCAAGTTCTTAGCGATTGATCTGTTTCCAGCGAGCGGAGAGCACGCCCGTCATGGCACCGACCTCTTCGGTCAGCTTTGGAGCCTGGAAGCGGTTCTTGAGCGATACGTAGAAGATGAGCTCGTGGCGTTCGGTCTCATTCGAGTGACCGCTGGCGATGTCCATGATGCGCATCTTTTTGCGCCTAAGGGCCGCGCTGATGGCTTCGACCTGGGGGGCGATCTCGGTGGTGTTGGTGATAACGATCAGGCGCCGGTAGACGATTGGCTTGACTAGGACGAACAGGCGGTTGACGAACGTCAGGACCAGCAAGACCAAGACCGTGCCGACGATAGCAAACTCGTATTGCCCGGTGCCGATTACGATTCCCAGGCCAGCGACGAACCAGATGCAAGCGGCCGTGGTCAGGCCACGCAGCATGTCACCGCTGCGCAGGACGGACGCCGCGCCGAGGAAGCCGATACCTGTAACAATGCCGGCCCCCATACGATTGGGATCGAAGACGACCCGTGCCGCTTCGGGCAGGCTGATGCCCGCTTCGGCAATACCTCTTGAGGTGAGGATCAACAACGTAGAGCTTAGGCAGACTAGGATGTGCGTGCGCAGTCCTGCCGCTCGCCCGCTAAGCTCGCGTTCGAATCCGATGGCACCACTAAGGATGATCGCAAGCAGCAGCGGCGTATAGTCCAAATTGGCGATCGACGGGCCGATCGTATGATAGAAATAATGTAGGTGATCCATAGGGGCTATCTATATGTGGGCTCTCTCTGCTCTAGCCTTACAGTTCAGTGCTGGCGTCGGGACGGAACTGAATCTTGATTAGGCTGAAACCACTGGGGGTCTCGACCAGGTTGAGCGGGAGGTCTGGGTAGAGCTTGATGAGGCGGAGCAGAGTGTTTCGCCAGTCTTCTGGCCAGGTGGTGTCAGCTTGGGTCAGGTCTCCCAATCGTAGGCCAGGCAACAGGGCCTTGTCCAACCAGAGATCGCCGGGGAATGCCTTGTCTTGGAGGCGCTCCACCAGACGACGCTTTGCAGTGTTTGAGCGTAAGCGCCTAGGGACCAGGTCGAGGTCTCGCTTGAGGTCGCGCACGTAGACGCCTTCCGTCGCCATAGTCAGGGCAAGATTGCGCGCTAGGTCGGAGACGAAGATCTTGTCACCGGGGCGAAGCTGCTGGGCGACCTCCATGGCCCATACGCGCGCGTCGGGGGCGGCCGCGCGAAAGTCGCTTCTGGCGCTTAGGGCGAGGTTGGCTTGGATAGCGACCAAGGCTGTGCAGCTTGCTAGTAAAAGGCTTCGCCGGGATTGGGTCCTTGCGGCCGACCAAGCGGTGTGGAGGGCGACGGCTATGAGGAGAGCGAGCAGTGGCGCCATCGACATAAAGTAGCCGCCTCGCTCGAGGACTCCGCCCTGGGGCAAGATCACCAGGGCAGGGATCGTCGCGACCAGGGCCCTTGCGGCGAAGATGCGCAAGACGGGTTCGGAGCCGTTCAGCCTGCTGCGGAGAGCCATGATTCCGCATAGGAATCCAGCGGTGACCAGGCCGAGCGGGAAGAGAAGCTCATGCACTAGATAGAGCCCCGATTCATCCAGGCTATAAAACCCGCGCTCGAGCAGTCCATCGAGGAACATGCGTCCGAACAGGATTAGGGTCGACAACCACTGCAGGGAGGGCCATTTGGACCAGGTGTCGTAGCCCGTGCCGATCAGGCTAACCGTGGCGATAGTCCCAGCTACTAAGAAGATCACGAGGAAGGGAAGGCCACGCCTCCCAAAGTAGCAGCCCGTAGTTACGCGGATGTTGTCGGGGCTGGCCTGCTCTTGGTCACCGGCCTGACCGGTCCCTTGCCGCCAAGCTAGCAGTACCAGTCCCGGTAGCAGCAGGAGGTGCGAGAGATGCGTGACCAGGGCGAGAAGTGCGGCGATACCGAGCCGAAGCCAGGCCTCTTGCCCGCGCGTGGAGCGCGCGCTCCACGCGATATTGATCGCCAGTATGGCGCCCAGGAACTGCAGGCCGTGGACTTCGATCACCCCGCCGAAGAAGAGCGTCGCTGGAGCCGCGGCCAGCAACAAACTGGAAGTAGCGATGGCTAGCGTCCCCAGTCCTAAGCGTCGGGCCAAGCGGGCCGTGAGCGCGACACCGCCGCCGATACAGAGGGCAGAGAAGGTAGTCAAGGCGCGCTCGAGACCAAGGCTCGAACCAAACACCTTGGCGAACAGCTCGGCCAAGGGAAGGTAGGCCACGTTGTAGTAGGGCGCCGCATTCGCCTGCACGCGCTCGTAGAGAATGCTCGTGTCGGAGAAGGCCCGATCCATGGGGAAGACCAGCGCGAACACGAACGCCACTAGCCCAAGACTAAGGGGCAGGGCGCGCTGGAATCGACTTCGTGCTTCCGGTGAACTCACGGCGGAATCCTACCACGCCCAGGGGCAAGCCCCTATGGTCTTAGGGGCACCTTCATCTAGCGGGCAAAGAAGCGGTCCTTCATACGAATGAAGCGCTTCTCCATTAACTCGTAGCTGATCGCACTAAGCAAGATCGTGACCAAGAGCGCCACCACGACGCGCTTGTTACCGGAGTACTCGGGATGGTACACGGTGTAGTAGCCGAGCACGGCGAAGTGGAAGACGTAGAGTCCGTAGCTGATCTCGCCAAGGTACCGAAGGACTCGGTTCTCGAACAAAAGCCGTAAGAACTTGCCCTCACGAATTTGGACGAGAACGCACCCAAAGACCAGATTCAAGGCCGAATAGCCCCAGATCGACTTGCCAGAGTCCAGCATCAGGGGCATGTAGCCGAGCCCGGTCCAGTCACGTATCTGGCCGTGGCTTAGGTACTCGCTGCCCAGTCCCAGGGCTAGTATGGCCAGCAAGAGCTGCCAGGTTGCCTTCCGCGAGATCGACGTGCGGAACAGGGCGAAGAAGCCACCTAGGGCAAAGGCATCCAAGTGAGAGAAGGGCAGCAGGTAGACAGCCAGGTCAACCTGCCCATGAATGCCGGGTACGGATTTTGTGCCCCAGAGCGCAGAGACGATCATCCTCAGCACCGGTCCCATCGCGATAAATGCGAGCAACACCATCTTGAGCCGGCGCTTGGGCGTGGCTAGTAGGATTAGGGGCCAGATAAGGTAAAATTGCTCTTCCACCGCCAGGGACCAGAAGTGTGAAAGTAGCGGTGTCGTCTGCTCCGGGTGGGCGGCGAAAAAGAAGTTGTAGGTGTAGGTAAGCGCCCAGGGAAACCCGCTGAAGTAGGACGCAGACATGCGCTCGAACTCGAACTGCGCCTGCATCATGAGGCGCAGGCAGTACAGAGCGCTTATGCCGAGGTAGAGGTAGTAGAGCGGGAAGATGCGCAGTGCGCGGCGGCCGTAGAACTTGGCGAAGTACTGGCGGGTCGACATCGACTGCTTCATGTCGACTAGGATCGGCGTAAGCAGGAATCCCGACAGGACGAAGAAAGCCTGCACGCCCAAGTACCCCACCTCGAGTAGTTTAGCGTGGTAGAGGTACACCGCGAGGAACGCGATTGCGCGGAAAGAGGTGAGCCCAGTATTCATGAAGTCGAAAGGGCTGCGAGCCAGCCCGAGGCAAAGGCCCACTGAAGATTGAAGCCTCCGCACGGCCCATCCATGTCCAGAACCTCGCCCACAATGAAGAGGCCCTTCTGTAGCTTGCTCTCCATCGTCTCCGGCCGCACCTCCTTGAGCTTGACGCCGCCGCGGGTGATGAAGGCGCCCTTGTATCCGGTGGTGCCCGTTACGGTAAGCGGGGTCTTGACGAGCACCTGGATCAAGCGCTCTCGATCTCTCCCGCTAAGCTGGGAGAGCTTGGTCGCATTGTCGAGCTCACCGAGCTCGCACATGACCTCGGCCAGCTCTTTGGGCAGCTCTTGGGCCAGGCAGTCGACCACGAGCTGACTGCCGTCTTTGTGCCAAGACTTAAACAGCTGCTGCCACTCTTCCTGGTTGCGACCCTTGCACAGGTTAAAGAGCAGGGGCACCTTGGTGTGTTTCTCGAGCAGCGGCGAGATCTCCCGGGAGATGTCTAGCACCACGGGGCCGCGGATTCCGTTGCGCGTAAAGATCAGGTCGCCTACCGCAGCAAGCTTGCCGCACTTCGGCAGGTCGATGGTGACCCGGGCCTTGCCGATGGTGTGGGCCGTGCACTTGGCGGGCCACTCTTCGGCGGTGACTAAGGGGACGCCTGCGGGGTAGCGCGGTGTGCACTTGTGACCGAAGGTCTCGGCAAAGCCATAGCCCTGGCCGTTGGATCCCGAACCGGGCAATGCGAGCCCGCCGGTGGCGAGAATGAGGTGGTTCGAATGAAAGGCGCCACCTCCGTAATGGACCTGGAACCGTCCATCTTCAAAGCGTGTCTCGTGCACGTGGCAGTCCGTTGCGATATCGACCTCCAGCCGCTCGAGCTCTTGCACCAAGGCTGCTAAGACGTCGGAGGACTTGCGTCTCTCCGGCCAAACGCGGAACCCGTCGTGCACCACGGTCTCGAGTCCAATCTCGCGGAAGAACTCCCGCAGTTTAGCCCCGCCGAGTTGGGAGAGTGCCGGCCCCATAAAGCGACCGTGGGGCTTTACGCGCCCCATGAACTCCTCGGTGGTCAGGGTGTTCGAGAGGTTGCAGCGCTGGCCGCCCGACGCCAAGATTTTTCGGCCCGGGGACGAGGACCGCTCGCAGACAAGGACGCGCCTACCCTGGCGCCCGGCGCAGATCGCAGCCACAAGCCCCGAGGCACCGCCGCCGATTACGATCACGTCATAGGGGTGCGCCCCCGAACTCGTCTGCCTCGATTCCATGCCGGCCCATTTTGCCACGACGCCGCCCCAATCGCGCACCGAGTCGCGACTTCCTAGGCTAGATTGAATAAGAGCTGCGCCAAATGCGCTCCAAGTCGCTTGTCGGAGCGCCAGGCCTTAGGCAGGGCTCCCATAATGCGGTCGACATGATCAACGTGCCGATCGCCCGGCCCTAGCGGCTTCTTTTAATTAGGTGGACTCGCCCTGCCCCCTGTGCCCGGGCTATGCTTTGGTCATGTCCTCGCCCCAAGCCCGCCCCGCGCCCTGTCGTGGCCGCCTTGCGCTCTTGATGCTTTTAGCCCTGGGCTTGCGGCTACCCACCCTTGGCCAGAGCATCTGGTTCGACGAGGCGTGCATGTCTCACCAGCGCGTGGGATCTCTGGAGCAGCTGTTCGCGACCTTGTACGTGGACATCCACCCGCCGCTGTTCCTCAGCTTCATGCATTTCTGGGGCCGGCTCATGGGCGATGGTGAGGTGATGATGCGGCTGCCGGCCTTGGCTTGCGGTCTCGCTTCGATCCCGCTGACGTACCTGATCGCGAGGCGCCTGTTAGGCGGCCCTGTCGCCATGGGCGCAGCCCTCGCCGCGTGCCTCTCGCCGGTACACCTCTGGTATTCGATCGAGGCGCGCCTCTACGCACCGAACCTGCTGTTGGCCCTGCTTGCGATCTGGCTCTTCCACCGCGTCCTCGATGGGGTGAAGGGACACAACATGCTGTGGTTGGTGGGCGTCATGATGGTCATGGTCGGCGTGCACTACTACCTTGCGATCTTTCTGGTGGTCTTCTTTCTGATCAGCCTGTTCGCACCGCGCTTAGGTTCGACCCGCAAGACCGGCCTCAAGCTCATGGCCTGGAGCGCAGCCGTCTGCCTGGGGATCCTAGCCTTCGTCGCGCTAAAGCTGAGCATGGCCGAGTTCGAGACGTCCCAAGGGTACATGGGCGAGTTCTCTCTCTTAGAGGCCTACCGCCTGTTCTTCCAGTGGTGCTTGACGGGCAACGCGTCCGCCGGCGGCCTTGGAATTGACGGTAAACCTTCCGTGGCGATCGGTAGCTTGGGCGGGATGTTCTGGGTCCTCATGCAGGCAGCGGGAGTTGCCCTCTTCGCCCTTGGTGCTAAGCGCATTGCGTTCATGGCAAAGCAGCGCCCCGAGGCTGCCTGCGTCTTCGCCTACCTTGCCTGCATGCCCATCTTCCTTGCGTTGCTTACCCTGTTGGGATTCACGGGGACCTTCATCGAACGCAGCGCCCTGCCAGCCCTGCCGTTTTTCTTCATGGTGTTGGCCGCGGGCTGGGACTCGCTTCAAGTGAAACAAGTCCGCAGCGCCGTGGCTGTCTGTTGCGTTGCCCTGCTTGGAATCAATCTAGCCATCTTCTTCGCTAGGCCGGATGCCCGGACCGTCTACAAGCCGCACCAGGACTGGCGCGCAGCGGCTGCCTATCTGGGCACCGAGATCGACTTAGGCCTCGCAGCGCCGTCAATGTTCACGGGCATGCCGAACCAGCGCAGCTTGTCTTACTATGACGATCGTATCCAGACCCACGCGAACCTGTTGTCTTCCGGCGGCAAGCTCCCGGGCGCAAAAAAGGCCTTCGAGAAGCGACTGGGCAAGAGCCTAGGTGGAAAGGTCGGGGCCTATGCGGAGCAGGTCATAAACACTGTCGAGCAGACTAAGGCCGAGCTGATGGCCGGCTCGGAGATCCTGTTGTACCCGATCCGCAAGGGCACCCTGGCGAGCCTTGATGCGGCGGCCCTGGGGGCATCGGACACCTTCTACGTGCTGAACAACCATTGGCATCCCCCCGGGGACCTTCGCGCGCCGCGGCTCGCCGCAGACCCGGGCGTCACCGTGGTCGATCGCCTAGAGTTCCGCGGCATCACGATCTACAAGTTGAGACTCTCACCATGAGCGCAACTCGCCCCTGTGATCTCACGCTGATCATCGCCTGTTACAACGAGGAGCCTCACCTGGCAGAGTCCGTTGCCGCGATTGAAGCCGTCATGGCCGCGTCCAAGTACACCTACGAGACCCTCTTTATCGAGGACTGCAGTACGGATGGGACGGCGGCTGTGGTTCGTAAGCTGCAGCAACGCCCGGCGGCACCCAAATGTGTGTCGACCCGTGCGATCTTCCACGAGCGGAACGTGGGCCGAGGGGGGACGGTGAAACAGGGAATCGAAGCCTCAAACAGCCCCTATGTGGGCTTTCTGGACATCGACCTAGAGGTTGGTGCCGAGTATATTCCACGAATGTTGGCGGCCCTGGAAGAGGACAGTGATGTGGCCACCGCCATGCGCCAGTCGACGGTGGGCTGGAGCGCGAAATCGATCGTGCGCTACCTCCTGAGCTGGGGTTATCGCGGCGTCTTCCACGTGCTGTTTCGCTCGCCCCTTCGTGACACGGAGACCGGCTACAAGTTCTTCCGGCGCGAGGCGATCCTGCCCGCCCTGGCCGAGACCAAGAACAGCGGCTGGTTTTGGGACACCGAGATTATGGTCCTGGCCTGGCTGCATGGACTTTCGATTCGCGAGATCTCCTGCCCGTTCATTCGGCGCGACGAGAAGGCATCTACCGTGCGCATTTTTTATGATGTTCCAGCCTACCTCCAGGCCCTAGTTAAGTTTCGTCGTCAAGTGGCTGGGCGGCGACGAAAGCCTTAGCTAGATAAGCGTGGCGAGGAGCCTCGGCCGTATGGAACAGGGAGCGTTCATTTGGAAGTGTTTGTCCAAAGTGTGACAGTTGCGATGTCAGCTTGCGATTAGGGTATCTTGCTAATATGAACATGACCCAGACCCGGATTCTACTCGTAGAGGATGAAGACAACATCCGCCAGCAGCTGGTGGCAGCCCTTGGTGAGGCTAGTTTTAATGTCGATTCCTGCTCTACACTAGAGGCGGCTTGTGCGGAGTCCCCGGATGACTACACCATGGTGCTGCTTGACCTTGGCCTGCCCGATGGGGACGGGCTTGATTTCTGTCGCCAGCTGCGGGCGACAGGGGATAGGACACCTGTGATAGTCCTGACGGCGCGCGGTACACCTGAGGAGCGGGTCCTAGGCCTCGAAGCCGGCGCCGACGACTACATATCGAAGCCGTTCCATGTCCCCGAGTTGGTCGCGCGTATCCACGCTGTACTACGGCGTTCCGTCTCGGCTCCGGTGAACGAGCGCCTTGTGCACGGCAATCTCTGGCTGGATCCCAAGACACGCGAGGCAGGCCTTGGTGAACGAACAATAAAGCTAAAGCGGCGCGAGTTCGATCTGTTGGAGTTTCTGATGGGCAACCAGGGCCGCGCTTGGACGCGCGCGCAGCTGCTCGACCGTGTTTGGGGGCACAGCTTCGTAGGGGATGCGAGAACCGTGGACCTACATGTGGCTCGGATCCGCGGGCTAATCGAGCCAGACGCCAACAAGCCTAGCTTACTCAAGACGGTATGGGGAGTCGGCTATCGCATGGTAGAGGAGGGTTAGGGTGCTTACATCCAAGGGATTCCAAGTTCGTTGGCGAGACCGCCTTAGCGTTCGCATTGGCTTATTCGTCGCCGTGGCCATCATTGTTGGCGACGACCTAACTGGCCCGATCTACGACTATGTGATCCCCATCGAAGAGGAGGTCGCCGTCGACGCTGACGGATCTTGGATTCGATTAAAGTATCTCATGCTCTCCACAGCCTACGGCTGCACCCTTGGGGCGTTGCTCGGGTTGTTTTTTGGTCGCTATTCGATCCCGAGGTTGCGGGCTATCGTTCTCCAGGCAAGCCAAGCCACAAACGACGAGATCCCTGGCCCATTCGAGGAGAAGGGCAAGGACGAGATCGCGTTCGTCGCTAAGGCGCTGAACCAGATGCGCGACCGTACCGTGGCCTTGTTAGAGCGCTTGGACGAGCGGGACAGCAAGCGCAACGAGTGGGTGGCCCAGGTCTCCCACGACCTGCGAACTCCGCTGACAGCCCTGATTACTAGCCTCGAGCACACTGCGGTTCTCTTGGATAGGGGCGAGTCAGACTTGGCCGTCCTACGGCGCAATAATGGCGTCGCTCTGATGGACGCGCAGCGCGTGGGTATGATGGCCGAGGACCTGCTTGACATTGCGCGCCTTGAGATCAGGGACAGCCTGCGCATCGAGGCCGTGTTGCCCTGCGAGATAGTGGAGCATATCCAGCGCGGCCTCATGCCCATCGCACTAAAGTCCGGCGTCGACTTGCGTTTCGAGTTCGAGTCGGACCCACCTAGCTTGGAGGCGGACGGGCACCTTCTAAAGCGGGCCCTGGAGAACTTGATGCTGAACTCGATCCAGCACTCGCGGACCTTTGTGAGCACCTCAGTCTCACAGGTTGGGAATAGCCTGCGATTCCGGGTAGAAGACGACGGTGATGGATTTCCCGAGTGCCCGGACGAGGTCTCATTCGCCAAGCTTAGAAATCTTCGTAGTCGAGCCGACTCTACCGGGCTTGGGCTGCTCGTTGTGGCCCGCGTTGCCCAGATGCACGGCGGGCAAGTCACGGGGCGCAACCGGGACAAGGGTGGCGCGCAGATCGACATGCTGCTTCCTATCGCCGGACCGTCCTAGTCCCTCATGTACGCATCTTTCGAATAGGGAACAGCGCCTGACTCCTGGAGGAACGTGCAGTTCTTGCAGTAATCCAAAGGCTTGCCTTCCCAGAGCCCCTTACGCAGGGCTTGGTAGTCCTTGCCATTCCAGATCTCAGCGAAGTCCTGCTCGAAGGCGTTGCCTAAGACAGGGCGCCCTTGGGCACAGCACGGAGAGATCTCACCACCTTGGCCGACAAAGGCCTCGCGCCAGGGGAAGCGGCAGTAGAGCTTGCCGCCCCACTCGGCGGGTACGCGGTCCGCAGGCATTGCGCCCTTAGATGCGGCGCGCTGCAGGCGTTCGGCAGAGCCGGCCGGGGCTTCGCCCTCATCTTCGGGGGCAGCCTGGGGTGCGGAGCCGTTGGCGACCTCGGCAGGTGCGGCAGGCTGCTCGCCGTTGGCCTCGACCACGCCGCCAAAGTCGGCGTCGCTTTGGGCTACTTGGACATCGGCCGACCCATCCTCGGGGAGGGGATTGGGTAGGGAAACACGAATGCCCAGCTCCTTGGCGCGCTTTTCAGCCTTGGCGACCCAGTGGTTGGCGCGGACGGGGTCCGATAGGGGCGAGCAGTGGCGCAGGGACTCGGCGAAGACCAACATGAACGCGCCGTCGATCACGTCGACCTTAGCCGCGGCGCCAAGCTCGATGATGCGCGGAAGCTCTTCGAGGTTCTCTGTCAGGATGGTTGTGTTGAACGTGAGCCCGACCGTTTCCGTGAGTCCGGCCTCGTCCCGCATCTTGGAGAAGTTGTTTAGGTTCTCGACGACAGTCTCGAAGGTAGATCCGGTACGGACGTGCTCGAAGGTTTCCTTGGTGCCGCCGTCAAAGGAGATCGTGAGTTCGGACAAAACGGGCAGCAGCTTGCGAGCTCGCTCGCCCTTGAGCAGCATGCCGTTGGAGATGATGTCGAGCTTCACGTTGTAGTGCGCACAGGCTTCAAGCATCTCGTCGTAATATGGCAGCATCAAAGGCTCGCCCACGACGGTCGGATTGATGACGCTGATCTTGGAGAAGGACGCCTCAGCGATCTGCCGGAAGATCTCCACAGGAAGGGCGAACTTCTTGTAGCCCTTCGCCCGGTAGCGATCCCTGGCCATCTCGCAGTCGCACATGAAGCAGTGTAGATTGCAGTCGGCCGTTAGCTCGAGGGTGAGCTTGAGGGGCCAGGCGTTCACGACGGTGTCTCCGTCGGTCTCGGCCTGGATAGCAGCGGCTTGGTTAGCGGCAGTGAGTTTGGCGTGATCCATAGATAGCGGCAGGGGGCTTGAGTCCCTTTAGTCTAGCCGCTTTTAGATCGCGGGGCATTGCGCTTTGGCAAGGGCTTACGCCATAGATCAGGAAAGGGGGACGCGAGGGCCTCGCAACTCTGCAGACCGGATCTCGGCATCCCGTAAGTTCCGAGGGGAGGAGAACGACTAGACTTGGGGAGCCAGCGAAGGCAGTAGCGCTTGATTTCGGGGGTCGCGATTCAGAATTAGAGCGGGAAAATCGGGGGTACTTAGGCCCGATAGCGCAATCCCGGTCCCGAATGCCGGTTTGGGACGTGGTTCGATCGAGAAGGCCACGGAATCCCGGATCTTGGCCCCATGCTCATGGAATCAGGACCGACTCTTGGCAAGAACAAGCCTATTCCGGCAAGGAAACCAATGTGTCTAAGGCCCCGATTCCGGGTGACTTAGCTTGTGAAGGTCTGGCCAATTTCTGCGGGTGGGTGAGGGGATTCGGCGGATTGTGTTAGGATCACCTATATCTTCGATTCTCCAGCTACTGGGGATTCACCCCATCAGCCCCCTTTAACTCAGAGACCCAAAATGAAAACAGGTTCGACCCTCCTGCGGACTGGCCTTCTCGGTGCAGCCGCTTTCGCTTTCGCAAGTACCGCTGGTGCTCAAGTCCTCCGCTGCGACACGTTCAGCTACGCGGACAGCAGCATTGTCCCAAACAACTCCTGGGCCAACCAAAGTGGTACCGCAGGTGACTTCCTCATCGCCGGTGGCCAAGCTGTGGTTACCCACGGCGCCCCCTCCGAAGATGTAAGGCTTGGTTTTGATATCACCTCTGGCGTCGTCTACTTTGGCGTCGACTTCTCGGTGGACGACCTCGGTATGCCCTACTCTGGCTCGGACAACGAGTACTTCTTCCACTTCAAGGATGATGGATTCGGCTTCACCGCGCGCTTAGACGTGGTTCCCGGCCAACTTGGCGGCGACTACACCGTTGGCATCTCCAGCGACGACTCTACCGCAGACGCAATCTGGGGCGCCGACCTTACCTACGGCACCACCTACCGCGCCATTGGAAGCTACGACCAGGACAACAACACGGCCGAGCTTTGGATCGATGCGGCCCTAGAGACCGACACCAGCATCGTCGGCGACACCGATGGCAACCCCGGCAAGGTTGTTCAGTTCGTGGGCATGCGCCAGTCGGACTCTGACATGAACGAGACCGTTCGTATGGACAACCTCGTGGTTGGCAAGACCTTCACCGACGTCCTCGGCGTGACCGGCACCTGCGGCATCCAGACCCCCCGTTACTCGGTTACGCCGAACACGGGTATCCTGACCGCTGGCGGCCGTTTCGTCACCGGCGAGTTCTGGCGCCCCGTCGTCACCAACACGACCAGTGGAGTCACGGACTTCATCCTGATCTCGGCCCTCTCCGGCATCGACGCTCCCCTGGGCTTCGGTAGCTTGCTGTGCCAGTTCGCTGGCAGCGCTCAGTTCACCACCGCTTCCGGCACCGCTTTCGCTCTGCCGATCCCGGCTAACCCCGCGCTGGTGGGCCTGCCCATCTGCACCCAGGGTGCTTCGGTTGGCGCTGTGATCGAGATGACCAATGCCCTTGACTGCACGATTGGTGGCTAGTCAGCCTTCTGAGTAGCGCTCCTTCTTTCGGGGGGAGCTACTTGGATTCGAGACCGCCAGCCTGGTCCTCGCCTTCCCAATAGGGAGGCGTCTCACCAGGCTGGCGGTCTTTTTTTTGTAGACGCCGTGAGCGCTCTTGGAGCTACTGTGCCGCGTCGGATTCGGGCTTTGGGCCGCCGGCTAGGACCTGGGCAAGTTCAGCGAGATGGCTCGGCGGGAAGGACAAGACCTCCGCGCCGTTGGTATACAGGTGTGTCGTTGGAGCCGCGTCTTGTGGGGCGTTCCAGATCAACAGGAGCCGCAGGCACCGCGGTAGGCTGCCGGGCACGTCGATCTCTTGGGCGCAGATCCTGGGCGTGGACTCGAAATTCGCCATAGAGGCGGCCTGGGCTGGGAAGGCCGAGGTCAGGTCCGGAGTCATGGTGAAGACGATGGCGGCCAAATCCTCGGGCGTGATCTCATTCGCGCCGACCAGGGCCCGGAAGAGCTCGGCGGTGGCGCTTAGGATTGCGGGCTCCGTGTCGGCGGCGACTTGGGTCGCGCCTCGAACTCCGCGGCAAGTGGAATGGGGGGATGGGATCATGGGCTGGATGATAGGCGAAAGGGACCTCGGGGTGCGAAATCATAAAGCCATTGGGTGGACCGAAGGAATTGTGGAGCTGCCGTGTTGCGGGCCAAGCGAGCTGGAAATGGTGGTAGGATAGCTCTCTTATGTATGCCCCAGAAAAGACTGAAATCGAGCTTCTAGCGCCGGCTGGATGCCTCGCCTCCCTAAGTGCCGCGATTGCCAACGGCGCAGACGCCGTCTACTTTGGACTCGCCCAGCTAAACATGCGTGCGCGTGCGCGGCGCAGCTTCGAGCGCGAGGACCTGGTGGAGATCTGCCGCATCTGTAAAGAGGCGGGCGTGAAGAGCTATCTTGCTCTAAACACCCTGCTATACGAGCACGACCTGCGCTTGTGCCGCGAGCTCTTAATGGAAGCCAAGGCCAACGATATCAGCGCCGTGATCCTGTCGGACATGGCCGCGGTGATGATCGCCGAGGAGCTGGGATTGGAGATCCACCTGTCGACCCAGCTCTCGATCTCGAACTCGGAATCCGTGCGCTTCTACGCGGCTCACTGCGATCGCATCGTGCTGGCGCGCGAGCTGAGCTTACCCATGATCAAGACGGTTCGCCAAGCGATCGTGGAAGAGGATATTCGCGGTCGTGACGGTCGCCTGATGGAGCTAGAGGCCTTTGCCCACGGCGCCCTGTGCGTGGCGGTCTCGGGTCGCTGCAACATGTCTCTGTACACGTCCAACGCCTCGGCCAACCGTGGCGCCTGCGAGCAGAACTGCCGCAAGGAGTACATTGTCAAGGACGCACAGACCGGCGCCGAGTTGATGGTGGACAACAACTACATCATGTCGCCGAACGACATCCTGACCTTGCCCTTCGTGGATCAGATGGTCGACTCGGGCGTGCAGGTGTTCAAGCTTGAGGGTCGCGGCCGGGCGCCTGACTACGTGGGCGCCGTGACGGCCGCCTACCGCAAGGCTCTCGACGCAGTGGCCGATGGCACCTTCAACCAAGAGCTCGTGGCCGAGCTGCTGCCCTCCCTCGAGAAGGTCTATAACCGGGGTTTCTCCTCGGGCTACTACCTCGGCCAGAAGCAGGGTTGGTCCGCCGCCGACGGCACCAAGGCCACGCGCCAGAAGCGCAAGGTCGGAACTGTAACCAATGTCTTTGCCAAGGCCGGCGTGCTGCAGGTTGACTGCTCCGCAGGCAAGCTCGCCGTAGGGGACGATTACGTCCTAATCGGCAACACCACGGGCGCGGTCAACGGCACCGTGAGCGAGCTGCGGGTGACCAGGCCCGAAGGCCAGCTCCCCACGGACGAGGTCGTAAAGGGCGACGAGTTTACCCTGCCCCACGACGGCGAGGCGCGCCGCGGCGACCAGGTCTATTACCTGGCGCCCGTGGCACCCGCCGAGGACAAGGCACCCGCAGCCGAGCCGGCCGCCGCGCCGATCTAGCCATGGGCAACGGCTCTAGCGCTCACCTTGTGGTCCGCCACAAGGCCGCAGAATGCATCGGCTGCTGCCTCTGCGAAGAGACGGCGCCCGAGTACTTCTACATGGACGACGACGGTATGGCCCAGCTTCGGGACAGCGTGAAAGAGGGCGTCTTCTTTCGAGCAACGGGCCTCGCGATGGATCAAGCTGAGCTTGAGGCTGCGGCCGAAGGATGTCCGGTGGACATCATTCGCGTCTCGGATCGCTAGCCTGAGCCGGGTCTGGCGGTAGGCTTCCCTGAGCAAGGGGTGGCCCCAACGGCCTGTTTCAGTGTTTCGTGCTGCCCTTGGCCTGCAGGGGGCCAGTTGGTTTCACTCACAAGGAATGCACACGGCCTGTGGTTGCATCCAATATCATGTTGTCATGATTCCACGTCCTATTGCACTTCTTCGTGTCGCCTTGCCGCTCTTGGCTATTGCCGCGCTCTTGTTATCGGGCGGAAGCTGTGGCTCCTCGGACGTACCGTCTGGCATGGCGGTCTCCCTGGAAGAGCGCTTCGGATCCGGCAGCTTCCAGAGCGGTCGCGTGGACCTTGGGCAGCCCGCGTGCAGGTCGTTGTTGCTCGAAGGTTGGCGTGCCCTACCTAAGGGGCCGGCCGCTCGGGACGGCGCGCTAATCTCCGATGCGAAGTCATCGCTCTGGTTGCCGAGCATCGATGGGGCAGGGTCGATCCTTGAGCTAGAGGTGCAGGCCATGGGGAAATTGTCCGGTGGCTTGGGCTTTGAGGTTTTGCTGGGCGGGACCTCCCTTGGAGAGGTCAAGTTGAAGGGCACGCGGCAGCGCTACCCCTTCGAGGTCCCCAGCGGACTTCTGCACCGCGGCTTGAATCGCCTAGAGTTCCGTACGGTTCGAATCGATGGGACCAAGGGTGGCTTGAATGTACGTGTCATCACGGCGGAGATTCGGGGGGCGGGTTCGGCGACAGGAAGAAGCACGATGATGCGCCTGCCCGCAGGTGCCCAGCTTGCAGCTTCTGGCAAGGGCCGGCTGGAGCTGCTAGTGCAGGACGCTGACACCCTTGAGCTGGTGGCTGAACAGCGGGGTGAACAGGAGGCCTTGTTGAACCTAGGCGATCAGGCAGGTCGCGAGGTGATCGTGACCTGTTGGGCGGAGGGGGCGACAGCCCAGCTGTACGGCGCTTGGCGCCCGGCCAATGTGGTCGTGGTCATCGTGGACACCCTGCGCGATGACATTATTGACAGGACAGCGACCCCGGCGCTGGATGCTTTGGTCAAGGAGGGCGTGCGTTTTGATAAGAGCTTTAGCCATGCGCCGATGACCCTGCCGAGCCACACAGCACTGTTCTCCTCACGCTACCCTCACATCTCAGGTATCGTCAACAACGGCCAAGTTGTGCCAAAAGAGCTCCCGCTCTTGTCGGACTGGCTTGGGCGGGGGGGCTACAAGACGCGTGCCGTGGCATCCTTGGGGACGCTCTGGCTAACCGAGCCTAATCAAAGCCTAGACCGTGGTTTCGAGCACTTTCAGCACAAGCGCGGCAACGCGAATGGGGATGAGAGCGTGCCCTTGATGCTGGCGGCCCTGGACGATCTGGAGGGCGAGCAACCGTTCTTCCTGTTTGCGCACTTCGCCGATCCACACGAGCCCTACCGTGCGGAGGTCTTCGGTGACGCCCCGGGGCAAGTGCTCTTGGGTGGAAAGCAAGTCGCGAGCTTCCACCCAAGCGACGGACCCCATGTGGAGATTGAGGCTCGGCTGAGTGCGGGCCAGCATCGCATCGAGATCATCTGCGACGAGCTGGACTTTGCCTTGCGTTCAGTGCAACTAAGGAGCGTGACCCCAAGGCGCTCGCCCCTCGATTCGACTCTAGTTGTAGGCAAGAAGGGGAGGCCCGGTCCGCGCTATGTGATCGAGATTGACCTGCCCCAGGCCGGCAACGTCGAGTTCAAATTCTGGCTTGCGGACGTTGCGCCCAGCGAGCAGGTTCTGGATCGATACCAGCAGGAGGTTGTCCGCGCGGATCAAGCTATCGGCGACCTGGTGGCGTCGCTCAAGGAAAGGGACCTATGGGACAACAGCCTGGTCGTCTTTACATCCGATCACGGCGAGGAGATCCTCGAGCGCGGCGGCATCGGCCATGTCCACACGCTCTTCGACGAAATGGTCCATGTCCCCCTGATTGTGAAGCTTCCCAAAGGCGAGGCATGGGATGGCATGCAGTACGATCTTGAGCTGCAGAAGGACCTGCTCGTGCGGCACATCGATGTCGTGCCGACGATCCTCCAGATCCTTGGCCAGGCGGACTTACCGGGGCAGATGGGTACGTCCTTACTTGAGGCCAAGGCGCGCATCCTCGTTACCGAGACCCATGCGCCCGAAGCGAAGACCGACAAGTACGCTTGTCGGGATGATCAACTCAAGCTGATTTACACACCGGCCAAAAATCTCTTTGAGATGTTTGACGTAGCCCTTGACCCCGGCGAGAAGGTCGAGATTTTTGCCGAGCGCGGCCACGAGCGCGAGTCTTGGCAGACCCTGTTGATAGACACTGCCGAGCGCTGGCAACGCGATGGTGCGATCGAGGTCGACGCCAGTGAAGCCGAGCGTCTAGAGGGCCTGGGCTACCTCTAGCAGGCTAGTCTTCGGTGTAGCCGATACTGGCTAGGTCCCTTCGCTGCTGCTCCGTTAGCGGGGACTCCGCGGCTTCGGAGTCGGGCTCGGGTTGGTGCCATTTGGCTGTTTGATTGTCGGTCGCTGCGCTAATGAGCTTAGTGACCTCCAGGAACTTCTTGGGATCCGACTTGAAGGTCAGGGGCGACTTCTCAAGGGGGTCTGTCTCTAGATCAAAGATCAAACCCCGCATTGGCTTGTCGATCTTAGTGACTAGCTTGTACTTGCCGTGCAGGATCACGCGGGTAGCCGGGCGCTCGGCTACGACGATCTCATCGGCGGGACGGACGCCCAAAAGGGAGTAACCCGGTAGATTCGGGTCCTCGGGCTTGCCAAGGTAGTCAAGCAGGGTCGGGACGATGTCCACGTGGCTGACCATACCGTCGATACGTTCGTTTTGGCGAGTTCCGTCAGGCAGGCGAATCAACAGAGGCACCCGCAGGCCCTCCTCGTAGGCGTCCCCGTGACCCTGGTATTGGATATCCCGCCCGGCGAGGCCCTCGCCGTGATCCGACGTCACGACGATCAGCGCATCGTCGAAACCATGGGGCCCGCCCATCTCGTCCCAGAGCGCTCGCAGGTTGTCGTCCACATAGCGAATACCACCGTCGTATTGGGCGATCACCGCGTTGTGCTGATCCTCCGGCAGGCGCTCCTGGATGGTAGACCACAAGTGCTTGGAGCTGGTGCCTTCGAGATGTTCGGTTGCGCCCTCGACAAAGAAGTCACCGTAGGGATCCGGTGTGTCGTAGAGCATTGATGGCTTGGGACTCAGGTGCCCGTTGTGGATGTCAAACAAATGAACGAAGAGAAGGTAAGGCCGATTCTTCGGACGCTCGGCCATGGCCTTGCGAATGTTCTCCCGGGCTTGCTCGACATTCTCGTGCCTCTCGTAGACGTCGAAGTCACGCCCGAATCCGAACTTGGGGTTGAGCCACCCAGGGAAGTGGAACCCCATGGTGTAGTAGCCCTCTTCCTTAAGCCTCTGGGCCAAGGTCGGTACGGACTGTGGCAGAACCGACTTGCCTGTCCAGACCTTGTGCTGGGACGGGTAGACACCAGTCAACATGCTCATGTGAGCGATCAACGTCCAGGACATGGTCGTGTAGGCGCGCTCGAAGATCATCGACTCGGCGGCGAGCTCGTCCAAGAACGGAGTCGTGTCGCGCTCGTAGCCAAGAAAGCCTGTGTGGTCGGCACGCAAGGTGTCCAGGGAGAGCAAGACTACGGAGGGTGGCAGCTGCTCTTCCTCTGGCGCATCGGAGCCGCAGCCGACGGTCAAGCAAAGGGCGAGCAGGGGCCAAGCGAAGCGGCGGAGAACACTAAAGTCAGCAGGGATCATTCTTTGATTAGACAACAGGTGGCGCCCGCTGTCGGCGGTTATATTTGATTTAGACTTGGGACCGACCGGCAAGATTTCCGGCACGAAGCGGGCAGGCGTTCCAGCGGCAGGCTTCGGAGCAATCTATCCGGAGTCGCCTAGTCTTCGGTGTAGCCTATGTTCGCTAAATCCTTGCGCTGCTGCTCAGATAGGGGAGAGGCAGCAGATTCGGAATCGGGTTCGGGTTCGTACCAATCCGCGGTTTGGGCGTCGTTCGCGGCAAGGATTGCCTTGGCGAGCTCAACGAATTGCTTGGGATGAGTCTTGACCGTCTGGGGCGATTTCTCAAGGGGGTCACTCTCCAAATTGTAGAGCGTGCCAGCCTTTGGATTGCCAGGTTGCGCGCCCACAAGCTTGTAGGGCCAGTGAATGATCACGCTGATCTCGGTACGTTGGGCGACGATGATCTCGTCGGCGGGGCGGCCCTCCAATAGTGAGAAGCCCGGCAGGTTTGGATCAGCGGGCTCGCCAAGGTAGTCGAGCAGGGTCGGCACGATGTCCACATGGCTGACCATGCCCGTGACGCGCTCGTTCTGACGCGTCCCATCGGGTAATCGGATCAGCAGGGGCACTCGCAGGCCCTCCTCGAATACGGATCCGTGTCCCTGGTATTGAAAGCGCCGCTCGGCCAGGCCCTCGCCGTGATCCGAGGTCACCACGACCACGGCATCGTCGAAACCATGGGGTTCACTCCACTCATCCCAGATCGCACGCAGGCTGTCGTCCACGTACCGAATGCCGCCGTCGTATTGAGCCACAACAGCGTCGCGCTTCTCCTTCGGAAGACGCTTTTGGATCTTGTCCCACAGGTGCTTGGAGCTTGTGCCCTCGAGCGTTTCGGTGGCGCCTTCCAGGAAGAAGTCGCCGTAGGGATCCGGCGTTTTGTACAGCGGCGACGGCGCCAGGAGGAGGTCTGCGTTGTGGATGTCAAACAGGTGCACGAACAAGAGATAGGGTCTGTTCTTCGGGCGCTCGGCCAGGGCCTTGCGGATGTGATCCCGGGCCTCTTCCACATTGTCGTGCATCTCGTACACGTCAAAGTCTCGGCCGAATCCGAACTCGGGATTGAGCCAGCCGGGAAAGTGGAATCCCATGGTGTAGTAGCCCTTGTCCTTCAGCCGTTGGGCCAAGGTCGGCACGGACTGGGGCAGCACCGACTCGTCCGTCCAGACCTTGTGCTGGGACGGGTACACACCGGTCAGCATGCTCATGTGCGCGATCAGGGTCCACGACATGGTCGTGTAGGCGCGCTCGAAGATCATCGACTCCGTAGCGAGCTCGTCGAGGAAGGGGGTCGTGTCGCGCTCGTATCCAAGGAAGCCCGCGTGGTCGCCGCGCAGCGTATCGAGGGAGAACAGCACCACCGAAGGCGGCAGCTGCTCGTCTTCCGGCGCATCGGATCCGCATCCCGCGGTCAAGCTAAGGGCAAGCAGGGACCAAGCGAAGGGGCGAAGGACTCTCGAATCGGCAGGGCTCATGGGGAGATCTTGCCATAGATGGCGATTCTTGTCGGGCGAGAAGTGGAATCCGGTCTGCTCCCAAGTGGGAGGTGCGCCCGTTCTAACGCTTCCAGTCGCCGGGGTTGACCTGGTAGTACTTGGCGAGCTGGCCGTAGAGCTCGGGATGCCTACGCTTGAACTGGACGGGCCTCTCGAAGAAGTTCTCGGTGGCGACAGCGAAGAACTCGGCCGGATTTGTGGCGCCGTAGTCGTTGATAATGGACTTGATTTTCCGGCCCTCGCGGCGGCCCTGGATACGCTTGAATTCGGAGCCGAGCACGGCGGCCCAAGTCCGGTAGCAGGAGGGCGCCCTTAGCTGTGGAGCACCGTCCGCGTCGCCGTCTTCCTGGTCGAGCTGGTGTGCAAATTCGTGCAGGACCACGTTGCTGCCGTCGTCGAAGTTCGCGGCGCCACTCTTGGAATGGCTCCAGGAGAGCACCACGCTACCCCGGGTCCAGGACTCTCCCAGCCGGACCGACCGCGAGACCTGTTCGGTGCCGGCGCCGCTTTGGGTGCGGGCCGTCGCGACGTAGGCGGAGGGGTAGAGGTAGATTGTGGAGAGTCCGCCGTAGATCGACGTCTCGCGGTTGAGCAACAGAAGGCAGGCTTGGGCGGCCACCGTTACCCGCATCAGATCCGAGACCTCGAGTCCTTCACAGCCGACAAATCGCTTCTCGCCCAAAAAGACCAGGATGTGGCCCTGGAGCTGAGATTGGAGCTCCTTGGGCAGGTCCTCGAAGACCGGGACACTCTGCTTGAGTATATCGGACCAGGCCGTGGGGAAGGGTTGCGCCCGGAGCTGGGTCCGGCAAGCGCGCTTGCGGGCGGGGCGCAGCACGAAAGCATAGAGCAGCAGGGCCGCGATGAGGATTGCGATGGACTTCATTAGCTGGCAGCGGATAGCGGCATGGGGAGATCCCTGCTAGGATTCCACCATGAAGACCACTTGGACAGAGGGTAAGATCGGCCATACGGGGATTGCGAGCGTCGTGATTGGGATGTGCGCTTTTCTCGGGGCATGCAGCGGCGATCAGCCGGGCCCAGAGGCCAGCGAGCAGGGTGGTAAGGGGGCTGATCGCTACGGCAAGCGCGTGCCCGTGATCTTGGTCGTGATGGATGCCCTAGACGCATCTCACATCTCACACCTCGGCTACGAGCGCGATACGACACCGAACATCGACGCCTTTGCCAAGGACGGCCTGAGCTTCCGGGCGGCCTTCAGCCCGGCCCCCTACACAATCGCTGGTATCAGCTCCTTGCTTACGGGTCGGCTGCCGGACTCCACCGGCGTCACCGCGAAGTGGCACCGATTGCGGGACGACGAGACCCCCTTGGGGATGGTGCTCTCGACCAAGGGCTACCGCACGCGCGCCCTTGTGAACAATACGAACGGGGGCGCTAGGTTTGGTGTGATGCAGGGGTTTGACCAGGCGACCATGCTCTATGAGGATGGCGAGCCCAACTACTCGTTGCGCAGTGGCGAGATGGTCTTTGTCCCGAAGGGTAAGGCGCACATTCCGTTAATGGGGGAGTTCCTCGACGATGTGCAGCAGGACGGCGCGGATACTCGCTTCTTCTTTTACTCGCACATGCTCGAGCCCCACTCGCCCTACATCGCCGATGAACCCTTCCGGTCGAAGTACATCGACCCCGCATACGACGGCGTGTTTAAGAATGGCGACACGGAAGACCTGCTCGATACGATCAACGGCCGCATCGTGCCCAGCGCCGAAGACATCGCGGCCGTGTGTGCCATGTACGACGGTCACCTGGCCTTCGCGGACCATATCTTCGGCACCATGATGGCCGACCTAAAGGCCCGCGGACTCTACGAAGACAGCCTGATCATCCTGACGGGGGACCACGGTGAGGCCATGTTCCAGCACGGTCGTTGGGGCCACAACGATCACCTGTTCGACGAGATGGTGAACGTTCCTCTTGTAATCAAGATGCCCGGCAGCGACGGTCCCCGGGACCAAATCATGGAGACCCTTGCGTCGACCATGGATGTGCTGCCAACAATCTGTGAGGTGCTTGACGTTGCGCCCGGAGAGTTGCCCCTTGACGGCCGGTCGCTCTTTCCCGTGTTGACCTCCGGAGTCGACGATGACGAGAAACGCGCCCTGATCCTGCGCTCCCACCACCTGACCGCCGACTTTGCCCTGCGCAGCCAAAAGGGCAAGGCTATCCTGCTTCGAAGCGGCGAGTTCGAGGACGGCTCCCTATTCTTTGATCTGACCAAGGACCCCCTCGAGCAGGACAATCTGCCCGAGGAGGACGCACCGCGCCGCGCAGCTTTCCTACGCGCACTCAATACTCACCTTGGCAAGGTCGCCTCCGAGTGGCGTGAGCCGGCCCGGTCCACGGACAAAGCTGAGGATGGCGCCCTTCTCAGTGCCCTTGGCTATTCGGACAGCGAGGAGCCCGAAGAACAGCAGGCGCCTCCACTTCCTGACGAAGCAGCCGAGCAGTAGCCTAACGAACGCCGGCAAAACCCGCGTGCGGGGACCCCGTCCATGGGGTAGGCTTGGGGCCACGGCCCGAACAAGCCCACATGCCCCTTCGCGGCGTCGCCCTTCCTGGCCCCTCTCATGTTCTTCAACTCGTTCCAGTACGTGCTCTTTCTCTTCACGGTCTACGTGCTGTGGTGGAGCTGGAGAGAGCGCCGCCAGTTGCGCCTTACCATGGTTCTGGTGGGCAGCTACTGGTTCTATGCCCAGGCGGACTGGCGCTTCACTTCGCTGCTTCTCATCAGCACCGTCGTAGACTTCATCGCGGGCAAGCGCATTGACGAGGCCAAGGATAAGTCGTCCTCGAAGCGCAACTGGATGATCGTGAGCCTCGTGTCGAACCTCGGCATGCTGGGCTTCTTTAAGTACTACGACTTCTTCGTAGATGGTATCCAGTCGGCCCTGGCGTCGATCGGCACCGAGACGAGTCTCTGGCACCTGAGCGCTTCCCAAGGCGGCTGGCTTGAGTTCGCCGTACCTGCTGGAATCAGCTTCTACACCTTCCAGACCCTCAGCTACACCCTCGACATCTACAAGGGGCGCATGAAGCCCTGCCAGAGCTGGCTGGACTTCGCGGTCTACGTCAGCTTCTTCCCGCAGTTGGTGGCCGGCCCGATCGTGCGCGCGATCGACTTTCTGCCCCAGATGCAGAAGCCCAGCGTCTGGGAGGGTACGCGGGTCTCCTCGGGTCTCTTTCAGATTCTGCGTGGCCTGACGAAGAAGATCATCATGGCCGACATCCTCGGGGTCTACCTTGTGGACGTTGCGTTTGCGCACAATCCTGACGCAAGCATCTTTGCGGCAGACACTCTGCTGGGCATCGGTGCGCCGACGATGCTGCTCGTGACCTACGCCTATGCTCTGCAACTCTATGGCGACTTCTCCGGCTACTCGGATATCGCCATTGGATCCGCTCGATTGATCGGCTTTGAGCTGCCCAAGAACTTCGACTCGCCCTTCAAATCCAAGAGTCTGGAAGAGTTCTGGTCGCGCTGGCACATCAGCATGTCCAGCTGGTTCCAGGACTATGTCTACATCGGCTTGGGCGGCAGCCGCACCGGCACATGGAAGGCGATCCGCAACGTGATTGTCGCCTGGACCCTAGTCGGCCTATGGCACGGCGCAGCTTGGACCTTCGTCCTGTGGGGTTTCTACCACGGCGTCTGGCTGGGCGTGGTGCGCCTCTTCCGCAAGCTGTTGCCGGGTGGACGATTTCCCAAGGGAGCGCTCTTCCATGTGCTTGGCGTGCTGTTCACCTTTCACGTGGTGGCCTTCTCCATGATCTTGTTCCGCTGTCCGGATATGGACGCCTTCATGGTGGCCTGTGGCGAGCTTGTGAACTGGGGCCCGGACCTGCGACCGATCACGATTCCCCTCACAGTGATCATCATTGTCGGCTACATGACGCACCTCATGCCCGACAAGGTCACGACCTCCCTGGAGGGTGGCTGGTGCAAGACGCCGGCCGTGATTCAAGGTGTTGTGCTGCTCGCGGCGATCCTCTTCTTCTTCGTGCTTGGCCCGCCCCAAGCGCCGTTCATCTACTTCCAGTTCTAAGACATGGGCCCGATCAAAGATCTGCTTGTTGGTCTGAAACGCTACGTCGGTTGGCGCGCCCTGATCGTAGCCGTGGGTTTGATCGGCTTGGAGTTTGGGCTGCAGCAGAAGACCCACTACGGCGACTGGGTCGTGATGAACAAGCACCAAACCTATGGTTGGAAGATGCTGCCGGACCAGGACGTTTGGTCGCGCTGGTACGACATTCCGATCCGCATCAACAACTGGGGCTACCGCGGCCCCGACTGGGAAGCGCCCCTTCAAGACGACGACGGCAACTACGTTAAAGACGAGTCCGTGTTCCGCGTGGCGATCCTAGGTGACTCGATGACCTATGGCATCTGCGTGCCCTACGAGGACATCTACTCCAAGCTTCTGGAAGACAAGCTAAAGGAGGACTTTCAGCGCCGGGGTATCAAGAAGCGGCCCGTTGTGATGAACTTCGCGGTGCAGAACTACGTCTTCCTTCAGGGCACACTGATCTACGAAGACGAGATCCGCAACTGGAAGCCCGACCTGCTCGTGGCGCCCTTGAGTCCTCATACGGTCTTGCCCTTCGGTGGCGGCGAGCCCCCGATCGAGTTTCCCTACGCGTCATCGGTGCTACGTACGGCGAGCTATGACTACCTCTTCAAAAAGTGGATCAGCCCCATGACGAAGGAGCTCAGTGTCGCCAAGCTGACCGTGGGCAAGCCAGGTTCAGAGACCCCCGCATGGCCCTCGCTGGCCGATGAAGAGGTGAACCTCCAAGAGCTGGAAGCCGAGTTCAATAAGACCCCCTACCAAGCTAAGTTTAGAAAGTACTGGCTCGATGATATCGAGCGCAAGGCGCAGATGACCCAGCAGCTCGAAGAGCACGGTGGCAAGCTAGTGGTCTTCTGCCTGCCGATCTATTTTCCCCTAATTAATCCTCAGGCGCGGACGCCCCACAACAACTACAAGTTTTGGGCCGAGCAGATCCAGGCTGGCCCAGAGGACGCCAACGACGCATACGCCATCGATGGCTACCCTCAGGCTCGCAAGGACATGGCGAATCTCTCTCTCGAGATCGAGCAGTATGCCGCGGCCCAGCGCGCAGCCGGGCAACCCGAGGACTTCGTCGCCGCTATGCCGTCCTTCCAGTACAGGGACGAGTACCTGCTGCTTGTGAAAGACCGTGGGCACTACTCACCCCGCGGCCACGAGTCGGTGGCCCAAGCGCTCTTCGACGGCTTGCTGTCCCAAGACTTACTGCCCAAGGCGCCCTAGGCTTCTGGGTTCGGCTGACTGCCGACGCCGACCAGCTTGGTTTGCTGCGGTAAGAGGCCGCCGGGGCCCGCTACTCGGCTTGGTGGGCGTCCGTGTAGCCGAGCTGGTCCAAACGGTTCTGCTGCTCCGCGTCCACGGGCATATCCGCCGTGTCCGAGGTCGGGTACTCCAAGACCCATGCGTCGATGGTGGCCCTAAGTCGAGCGACATCGTCTGGCCGCGCATGCGCCAAGTTGTTGCGCTCCAAGGGGTCGACTGATAGATCAAAGAGCTCGGGTTCACGGTCGGGGAAGCGGCCGCCCGGACTCAGGGGCAAGATCAGCTTGAGGCTCGTTGCGACCTCGCGAACAGCGACACAGGGTAGAGCGTTGGAGTGCACGGTCTCGCGCCAGGTGTCGCGGCGACCATGGGCTAGGTCCACGAGACTATCGCCGTGCAGACCCTCCGGAACGGGTAGATCGCAGAGCTCTAGCAGGGTCGGGAACAGGTCGAGATTCTCCACCGCCTGGCTCACTCGCTTACCCGCGGGCAGGCCGGGGCCACTAATGAAGAAGGGAGTGTCGATGCCCTCTTCATAAAGGAAGGCCCCGTGCTCTTGGTAGAAGAATTCTGTGGGTGGCAGGGTGGCCAACTCCTCGGGGCGCTTGAGATTGACGCGATCCCACAGGCACTCTCCGTGGTCCGAGAGCACTGCGATGATTGAGTTCTCCAGCAGCCCCCTTGCCTCGAGCTCGGCAAAGGCCTGCTCGAGCTGCTGGTCCATGTAGCGGATCTCCTGGTCGTAGCGTCCTCGCTCCAGGCGAATGTTGCGGAAGCTGCCGGCCCAGTTTGGGTCCTTATCAGTGGGGGCCGGCCCCATGGTGGCGATGGTGTCACGGGGCCAGGCGGGCGGCTGCACAACAGGTGCGCCGTTGGGAGGCAGCACGGTGTTCAACTCCTGGTGACCGATGTAGGGGGCGTGGGGGTCAAAGGGTTGGAGGTAGAGGAACAAAGGCGGGCGCTCTCCGTTCTCATCTGTGGCGATCGCCTTGTCCAGGGGCTCCCACATGTCTTCGACAAGCTGCGGTAGGTTGCGCGCGCGGACCACATTGGCGGCGTCACCTTCAAAGGGCGGACCGGGCTCGCCGTCGAAGTGGTCGAAGCCGCGGGCAAAGCCACTGCCCTCGTTGATTAGGATATTGGCCGACAGCCCAACGGTGTTGTAGCCCGCATTCTTAAAGGCCTGGGGCAGGTAGGGCACGTCGGTAGGAACGCGATCGCGCCATGCGGTGATGTACTGGCCCGAGAACATCGAGACCATAGACGGTAGGGTCCACGAGGCCTGGGCCGTGGTGTCTTCGAACAGGACTCCCTGCTCGGCGATGGAGTCGAGGAATGGACTGGTGTCGCGCTCGTACCCATAGCTGCCGAGGCGGTCGCTGCGCAAAGTGTCGATGACCAAGACAATCACGTCGGGCTTTTGGGCGGGCTCGGGAGCCGGATCGCTGCCGCAACCGCTCGCGACGGCTAGGCCAATCGCGAGCAGCGGGGTTGCACAGAAGGTACGTTTCGAACGTGGGACCGGACTTGGGGTGAACTTGCTCATGGGGCAAGTTTATAGGACCCAGACCGTTTGGGGGAAGGAGAGGTCCGAGGCTTTGGTCGGATCCTGGCGAGGGGAGCTTCGCTAAGTGATTGACCTAAAGCCAGAGGCACCCATCTAGACAGAGCTCGCAGTCCTTCTCAGCATTAGTGTTTGCCTTCGTGGGCTGGTTGCCGTCGGTGTACCCCATGGCGCTGAGTTCGGCCTGGCTGTTGGCCGTTGGCAGACTGTCGCTACCAACGTTGCGGGTGCGATTGACCTCGCGGCTCTCCTTGATGGCTGCGCGCATGGCGTCGAGCTCCTCGCGGGTCTGCTGGGCCGCGGCTTCGCTTAGAAGGCTGGCATTGCGAATAGACTTCTGGCCGGGGTCGCTGTCCAGGTCGAAGTGGACGACCTGCAGGTCACCCCCAAGCTCGCCGCCTAGCACCGCGTGGTCTGCGCCTCGCAGAATGCCTAGGCGCTGCTGGGTCTCTTTCCCGCCCTCGAACAGTAGCAGCTCTTGGAGATAGGCTGCCTCTTCGTTTTCGGCCTCGCCCCGCAGAACCGGCCCAAGGTCCCGCCCTATCGTGCCGTCTGGTGCACTCAGACCGAGCAAGCCATAGATCGTCGGAGCAATGTCCACGATGCCCGTTGCGCCATCGACCTCGATGCCCGCAGCAATCTGACCGGGCCACGCTACGATCCAGGGCACATGGACACTCTCGGCGAATAGAGCTTTCCTGTGGGTCTTATTCCCGTGTTCGAAGAACTCCTCTCCGTGATCCGAAGTGACCATGACGATGGTGTTCTCGAGCTCGCCCCGGGACTCGAGCTCGGCGAAGAGCTTCCCGAGCTGATCGTCTACGTAGCTAATGCCACCGTCGTAGAGGGCGATGATGTGGTCGAGGTCCGCCTTGGGCATATCGCGCACAAACGGCGAATCCGGTGCGGTAATGTTCGAGCCGTCCACAGTGCCCGTGTAGTCCGGATCGAACATCGTGTCGAAGGGAGCCGGGGGCGTATAGGGGTCGTGCACATCGAACAGGTGCACAAAGGCGAAGAAGGGCGCGTCTGGGGTGTCAGCCTTGACCTCGTCGATCCACTCGAGTGCGCGGCCGATGGTCTCGGGCGAGCTCATGTGGGCGGGGTCGAAGAGGTCCGGATGGCGGGCCCGCAGTGCGTCGATGCCAGGCTTGTCTTCAGCCTCGCGCAAGCGGTTCAACTCCGCGGACACGACCTCGTCCGAATAGAAGGTGTGGCCCCAGCGCTCGAAGGTCTCAAAGCCCGGGCCGAAGCCATAGCGCTTGTCCACATACTGCCAGGTATAGAATCCGCCTGTCCGGTAGCCCTCGTCCTTGAGAACTTCGGGGATAAACACGCCGCTTTGGTCCACCGGAGTCGGGTTTCCCGCTTCGTCGGTCATCGACCAGAGCCGATCGTCACAGATCCCATGGGCGCTAATAGGCAGGCCCGTGAGCATAGACATGTGGCTGGGTAGGGTCCACGAAGTGGTCGAGAAGGTGCGCTCGAAACGCGCTCCACGTCGGGCGAGCGCGTCTAAATTCGGGCTGGTCTTGCGCTCGTAACCATAGCTGGAGAGGTGATCGGCACGCAGCGTATCGATACTGACCAATAGGACATTTGGCTTGGAAGTTACGTCCGGTTCGTTGGTGCAGCTTGCGATCAGCAAGGCGCTCGCAAAGAAAGCGAGAGACGAGCGGCAGGGAGCTTGGCGGTGATTCAAGGAAGCGTGCTGGGTGAAGAGTGGTTCGGTGGGATGCCAAATATATCATGCCGGGCGCCCAGCAGGGAAAGGCGCAAGTGAGCCATGCTTTAGGATGCGGGGGGCCTCGGCCAAACGGGCCCTGTTGCCGGCCTTGGGATCAACTTGAGGGTCTGGACTGCGCAGTGCCTTATATCCATGGCCCGGATGCGGGTCGTTCGATTCGGCCTACTTAAGTGGCTGCTGCGGTCGATGAGCTGTGGCAGGGTACAGGGCATTCGGGCAAGGTCACAGCCGTAGGTGTTTACTTTCCGACACCAGAATCCTGTGGAAGCAGCCTTCGCGCGATAAGTACTCTGACCGGCTCCCGCAGTATGCTTGCGAGCAACAACAATGATCTCAAAAGAACTCACAGGAAAGACACAATCGGATGCTGTCAAGCGCGCGGGTATCTTCAGCTTGCTTAGCCTGCTCTTGTTTGGTGCTGCCGTCGCCACGGCTCTGATCGGCTCTTCCCATGCGAACAAGCCCCATGAGGTGAAGCTGGAGACGCTGTTCTTCCTATTGGTGGGTATGAATACTCTGGCGACGATAGTCGCTGGCCTTTACCTCTGGTGCATTTGGAAGTGGCGAAGCCGAGCCCCATCAGCGGTACTGAGTACCTGGTCCCGGGTTGTGGTTGTCTTGGCCGGGTCCTACACCGCTTTGGCGTTGGGCCTGTTGGTCACCTGGCTACTTGGAGAGCTCTTCTAAAGGGTCTCAGCTTGCTTTAGGCAAGACCGCGGATAATTGGATTGATGGCAAGTGCACGGATTGCATGCATCTCACCAAGTACTGCTTAGTTGTCGGCGTGCTCCTCAAGCTGATGATCCGCATGCAGTACGCAGCGCAGGCGGCAACCGTCCTGTGGTTGGGTGTATTCCTTGCACTGCAGGCAGTTCTGAGCTGAAGTTAAAGGGATACTCCGTCAACCACGCCAAGGCACAGGCCCCGCTCGCATCGATCGAAACCTCGCCAACCGCCGCCAATCCATACACCGAACTATGAACATGCCCAAGGTCATCAAGAGGGGAATCCTAATCCTTGCCTCCCTCACCGTAGCCTACTTCGCCTGGCACACGCACGCGACCTCCAGGCTCGAGTCCGCCCTCGAAGAGGCCCGCGCCCAGAACGTCCCCTTGACAATGGCGGACTTGATCCAAGGCCGGCCCGCAGCCGGTAACGCGGCGTCGCACATGTACGCCGCGGCTATCAGTGCGTGCAAGGCCGCCGGCGACGTGTCCGAGTTGGCCCTTGGGTACGAACCGTTCGGCGAAGAGGGCCAGAACGCGCAGCTAGCCGAGGTTCCCGCCGAGCTGCGCGCCGCGCTACCGGACTTTGCCGAGGGCATCGCTCTCTTACAGAGCGCCGGCGAAATGGGGGAGTGCTACTTCCCCATGGTCACGGGCGAATCCCTGGAGGAGCGCATCTCCGACTGGGACGCCATGGGCACCTTAGACTTGAGCCGGTTACTGGTCGCGGCCGCGAGGGTTCAAATGGATGAAGGTGATCTCGAAGCCGCGAAAGTCGCCGTCGAGGCAAACCTAGCCCTCACTACGGCACACCGCCATGAGCCCACCATGGTCGTGCAGCTGGTCGGAATCATCACCGCGAACTACGCCGCGCGCTCGGCCATGCTCTTGGCCTCGCAGCTCGACGACCCCGCCGAGTGGCTGGCCAGCCTGCATCTGCTCGCGGGTACCGAGCCCGGCGCAAGCACGCCCTTGATCGCGGAGGCACTCGCCAGCGAGCTGCCTTTCCTTACCCAGGCCCTGGCTGGGGGTGGGGCATCTGCCAACCAGCCGCCCTCAGGGCTCTTCGCCGCCAGTGATATGGCACTGCCCGGTGAGTGGCCTATCACTGCTGGTCCCCCCTACATGCGCAGCGCCCAGGCTAGTTTTATTGAATATGTCACCGCCTCGGTGACCATCGCCAGGGCTCCACTGCACAAGGCCATCGGGCAAGCCGACGCCCTAGCCGAAGAGGCTCGCGATGACAGCAATAGCCTCGTTGGCGCCTTCGTCATCAACGCCTCCCCAATGCTCCAAAACTACGCCGCCAGCCTGGCCCAAACGCGCCTACTGCTACTCGGCTCCAAGGCCTACGCCCACCGCGCCGAAACTGGAGCCTGGCCCACGGACATCGCGTCCCTCGGCCTTTCTGACCTAGTCGACCCGCGCACCGGAACCCCCTACGAGCTCAGTCAAACCGGCACCAAGCTTACCCTTCTGAGCCAAGGCCCCGATTCGGTGGAGTGGGTCTTGGACTGAGTGTGCCCGTGTCCTGGCCTTGGGCAGGAATGCTAGGGTCCAACTACTCTAACGGCTGGTCGCGCCCTAGGAGGAAGAGCGCCGGACCCGGCTGCTCGACGCGCCAGATCGCTGTTAGGGCGAAGTCGACCTCGGTAGGGAGGCGCGCGTCGTAGGACTTGGGATCCACGGCATTGTCGGCCGGGTCCAAGGTGTCGGTGACAAACTTCAGGTCGTCGCAGCCCGGTGCGATGGCGTCAATGATGTGCCAGCCCGTGAGCGGTTCGGGCGTAGGGTCTCCCTCTTTGTAGCCAGTCTCGGGGGTCAGCAGGAGGGACAGCTCACCGTCGCCGGGGATCTTGTCGCTGAGCACGATATGGGTGACGCGGAAGAAGTCCAACACTTGGTTGACAGACCAGGCGTCGCTGTCTGCGCCACCTAGGTTGAGTCCGGGTGTGACCCGGAAGGTGCGGCGGCGGCCGTGGAACTGAAACAGGTCCTCGATGCGAATTGCATTGATACCGGCTCCCCCGACGGGGCCGATGGTGGGGTCGTCGGCGTCGTGACCAGACTTGGCCAGGGACTGCAGGAACTCCGCGCGGTAGCCCTCGCGGCCACGCAGATCGCGAACGGTGGACAGACGCTCAAGGCTGGCTAGATCGAGCTCGATGATGGGGCCATAGGGACCAATCGCAACCACCGCATCTTCGCCAAGGGCGCGAACCATGGACTCGCCGGCATCGCGCATGTCGGTCTGGCGCAGGATGTAACCCATGCGCATGGCTTGCACTAGGGGCACGAGTAGCAGGACCCCAAGGGCCAGGCTCGCCGCGCGCCCGCGGGCGAAGATCTTTTCGGCCAACAGGGCAGCGGGGAGGGGGAGTAGCACGACGATCGGCAGCAGGTACCGAACGTGGTCATTCGAGCTGTTCAGGAAATAGAAGCTCCACATGGCTAGGAATCCTAGGGCGGGCCACATGCAGCGCTTGCGCCAGGCGAAGAGGATCCCGAGGAGACCGAGAGCAAGGTTGACCGGTGCGTAGCCTACTAGAGCCCTGGACATTCGTGCGAAGGACTCGAAGCGCAGAGCGAAGTGAAAACCCTGGCCGCCGATGGAGACCGCGCCGTCCATGGCAGCGAGCTCAGCGCCCTGGGCCGTCATGTCCTCGGTCGCGGTGGTGCCGTGAACCCACAAGTAGGGGTGCCCAACCAAGAGGCTGAGCACGGCAAAAAGGCCCACACAGGCCACGCCGTCGAGTACGAGTTTGGCGGCCTTTTGCTTCAGCTCGCTCCGGCTGCGGACAGCGACCAAGAGCCAGGCCAAGCCGGGAATAGCCAGGGCTGGCGCTCCCGCTTGGTGGGCGGAGAACGACAGTGCGGCGGCAAGTCCGCTGTAGATTAGGTAGCGCCGCTTCTCGTGCACAACGTACAGGGCGGCGGGCCAAGAGCTGAGCAGCATGAAGACGACCAAGGGCTCCCATGGACGCTCTTGGATCGAGAAGTGCAGCTGCATCAGGCTGGTGGCCGTGAGCCACGCCGCGACCCACGCGCCGCGGCGCATGCCCATGGCCCGCGCCGCTCCGAAGGCGACGAGTGCGCCAAGGCTGCCGATCAACGCGACCAGGATGCGCGCGGGGAGAAATACCGTCTCGGGATGTTGCTTGACGTGCCTCCCGAACTCGTCAGCGGAGCTCCACTTGCCTGTTGCGCGACCGACGCCGTACTGCACACCGTAGACCGGCAGCAGCATGTAGGGGATCAAGTTTGGGTAGCTCGAGTACACGTCGACCTCGGGCACCAGGGTCTTGTCCTGGGCCATGCCCAGGGCGCTGCGGACCATGTGCGTGTCGGGCACATAGTTGCGTGGCATACCGTGGGAGACCGGCCACAGGCGCAGCCCCAGGGCGATTACGAAGATCGCCAAGAGACCTAGCTTCGTGCCCTTGGACAGGTGTCCACATCCGCAGACGCGGCTCTTCCACAGGCCCAACAGGCTGGCCATCCGGCCCTTGCCAGGAGTCCCTTCGCGCACAGCTTTCTCAGTCATGTGGGAAGGTTATCATGGGCCGGGGGAAAAGGCGTCGCCCCGGTTCCCTGACCGTGGAAACCACCGCTAAAGATGGCCGCAAGGCCTGTAAGCCCTCACCTTTAGCCCCGAAGAGAGAGCCAGGGTCGTACTGCACACCCTTTAAAAGGTGACGAAGTCCTAGGTAAATCCTAGGGGCGACCCCAACGAAGGGGAACCCGGGATCGCCGGACTGCGTTTAGGATGAAGTGCAAGCGCCCTAATGGGCGTCCCGTCCCTCCCCCCCCGGTATTTGCTCCTATGATCGCCTCCCTCGTCCTTGCCCTTGGCCTTTTTGCTGGGAGTGAATTCCCTGACGCGTCTGTAAACGGTTCTCAAGGAGAGCGAGCCCAGGTGGCCGCCTCCCAAATGGCCGTCGTGATTTACGGGCAGGATCTGGGCTTGCGCGACCGACTCTTGCGCGTTGCCGATGTGCGCGTGGACTCGGCGGGCTACGTCGTGGCAAAGGTGGATCCGGGACTTGTGCCCGCCCTCGAGCGGCGCGGCGCGTCGGTCGTGTTCCTAGATCCGGGCGAGGCCGAGCTATGGTTAGTGCCCCTTGATCACATGGATCTGATTCCCGATGGCCAGGCGCGCATCCTCTGGCAGCCCGCGGACCGCGGGCCTGCAATCGTGGCGATCATGCCGGCGGCTAAGGCCGTGGTTCTCGCGGCCCTAGCTGCAGGCGGACACGGACACTGCGGACTTGGTGCGGTTAGCGATCGGGCTATGGTGCCAGCACCTCCGCTCCGTTGGCGTGGCCTTGAGGGGCGCGCCGGTGTCGACGGACTTGCACAGCGCAGCGCTGGCGGAACCATCGCAGCCACCGCTGGGGACCCGCGCATCGCGACCCTTGTGGCGGACGTAAATAAAGCGAACTTGAGCGCACGCGTGCAGGACCTCTCGTCCCTGTTCACGAGGCGCGCAGACCAGCCCGGTGCGGTGACCGCCCAGGGCAACATCGAGGGCTGGCTCCTTGGACACGGCCTGATGCCGACCACCCAGCAGTTCTCCAGCACCTATTCGAAGAACGTCGTGGCGGAGATTGCCGGCGCGACGTCGCCGGAGAAGATCATCGTGATCGGTGCCCACTACGACTCGGTCAACTGGGCCGATGGCGCAACGGCTTCGTCCCCGGGTGCCGATGACAACGCGTCTGGAACCTCCGGTGTAATCGAGGCCGCGCGGGTCCTGCTCGGCGGTGGTCCCTACGAGAACACGATCCGCTTCGTGCTGTTCTCTGGCGAAGAGTTCGGGCTGTTGGGCTCGGACTTCAACGCAGCCCAGTCCAGTAACTCCGGCGAGGAGATTGTCGCCATGTTGAACATGGACATGATCTCCTACCGTAAGGCCGGCGATACCCGCGACGTGGACTTTGCGACGAACAACACCTCCGCCAGCTTGAACAACTTTTGCGACGCGATCGGGGCCCTATATGTCCCTAGCTGGGCCTCGCAGTTTGGCGTCCTGACTGCGGGTAGCTCAGACCACGCTGCCTACACCTCCTACGGCTTCCCGGCCGCCTTCCTGTTCGAGGACCTGACGGACTTCTACCCAGCCATTCACACCGCAACTGACTCATTCGGCGTATCTGCGGTGGACTTTGACCTAGCGAAGATGTGCGTGCAGGCCGTGGTGGCCACGGCGGCTACCCTTGCGGAGCCGGTGGACATGACCGTGGTCCACTCACCCCTTGCGGACACCTTGGACGGTGTTGGCCCGTATTTGGTTTCGGCAAACGTGTCGAGCCAGACAGCGGCTAACGTCAGTTTTGTGGACTTGCACTTTTCTGCTGATGGCCAGAACTGGACGACGGTGCCCATGGCTGACGTGGGCGCAGGCAACTACCAGGGCTTGATCCCCGGGCTCGGCTCTCCGGTGACAATCCAGTATTGGATCGAGGCTCGCGACGACGCGGGCGGTTCCGAGGTCAATCCCACCGGCGCCGAGCTCGGCGGCCTGTCCCACGGCTTTTTCGTTGGCCAGAAGACAGTGCTCTACGCATCGAACTTCGATGGCCAGTCGGATGACGGATGGACCCACGGCCAGATCGCTACCCAAGATGACTGGCAGCGCGGCGCACCCCAAGGCAATGGGGGCGACCCGTCTGCGGCCTACTCGGGCGACAAGGTCTGGGGCAATGACCTAGGCAACAGCGGCTTCAACGGCATCTACCAGCCCAACGTCTCGAACTGGCTGCGCTCACCGGCTATCGATGCGACGGGTACCACATCCCTGTCCCTAGACTTTCAGCGCTGGCTCACAGTTGAGGACGCAACCTTCGATCAAGCCCAGGTGCTTGTGAACGGCCAAGTCGTCTGGGAGAACGTCGCCGACGCGGGCGGCAGCGATCACACAATCGACACGGCCTGGCAGGCCGCCAACATCGACATAAGCACCTTCGCTGGTTCCCCCAGCGTGGTGGTCGAGTTCAAGCTGCTTTCGGATGGCGGCCTTGAATTTGGAGGCTGGAACATCGACGACTTCTCCGTGGCCGTCGTCGGCCCGGCCCCCGCTCCTCCCGCTCCGAGCTTCACGATCAGCCCGAGCCAGGTCCCCGCGATCGGCGGCCAGTTGATCACAGCCGCAGGCATGGGCATGGGTGCTGTCCAGGTCGTGACCGTGGGTGGTGTAAGCGTTGCCTTCGAGCAGGGCGCGGGCATGGTGACCTTCCAGGCGCCGCCGGCGACTAGCCTTGGCAATGCCGCGGTGGTGGTGTCCACCGCCGTGGGCTCGGGTCAGGACAACCTAGTGGTGAACGCCAATGGGGGCACCTCACTCTCGGCGCCGAACACCGCGAACCTAGGCGATTTGATTCAGGTCACGGTCGGCTCTCCCGAGCCCGCCTTGGCTTGGCTCGCCTACAGCGTGAACCCAGGCCCGACGCCTCTGCCCGGACTTGTCAACCTGTCGATCGGCTCAGGCGACGCCCTCAGCCTTAAGGTCCTCAAGAACCTGCCGGTGAATGCGGCCGGCAACTTGATCGTCAACATCCCGGTGCCGTCGGCACCCGTCTTCGCGGGGCTGCAGGTCTACTTCGAGGGTGTGACCGCAGGCTCAGGAACGGGGATCGTAGCCACAGGCGCGTCCCCTTTTATGGTGCAGTAGCTAGAGGGCGAAGCTAATGCGGTGCAAACGATATCCACCGCAGTCTCAAAGCATTCTTAGGAATTGTCCCTACCCAAGTTCGACTTTTCACGATACATAGGAATCAGTCCTTTAGCCCCTCACCTGTCGTCCTATGACCCGCTTTATCCCCGTCCTGCTTGCAGTCGGCTTGTTCTCTACGTCTCCGGCCCTAGCTCAGTTTGGAAGTCCGTGGATCGGTTTTGAGCGCTCGGGCACCAGCCTGCCCTCGGGCGCAACGGTATCGGACGACTTGCATGAAACGGACTTAGATTGGGGGGATGTTGACCTAGATGGCGACGTGGACTTGGTAGTCGCCCGAAAGGAGCCTTGGACAACCACCGGCGGGCGCAGCAACGTGTTGTTGATGAACGAGGGTGGGATATTGGTCGACCGAACCGCAAGCTTAGCGACAGCATCGGACGTGGCTGGCGACCGCGGTTTCTTAACACCAACCAATGATCGAGATGTAGTGCTCGCGGATCTGAACGGCGACGGCTACCCAGAGATCATTACGGCCACGGACCGAAGCCCGGGCAAGGCCAAGTTCATTAGCCACCCCCGGATCTATCTGAACCTCGGTGAGGTTAGGGGCGTCTGGCAGGGCTTTCGCCTTGAGGACTCCCGCATGCCCGAGCTACTTCACTTGGGCAGCGGTTTGCCAAAGTTGCCGCTCTTCGCGGCCATTGATGCAGCTGACTTGGACAATGACGGCGACGTGGACCTCTATCTCGCGGATCATGACACAGCGCTCAACTTGTTCGGAGCTTTGCAGAGTCCCGCGGAGGACTTGGATGATCGGATTCTCTTGAATGACGGCAACGGATATTTCACCGACAGCTCCTCGGTTAGCGCCTCGCCCGACATCTTATTTTCGGGGTTCTGTAACTCTGTCGAGCTTGTAGACGTCAACGGCGACGGTGCTATCGATATCCTCAAGCAGACGACTTATCAAAACCCATCAATCCTCTCCATCGCCTACAACGATCCTGCAAACCCAGGCGTCTTTTCCGACTTGTTCACGGCTACACCACCTCGTCCCTATTTTGTCAACACCGGCGACCTCAACAGCGATGGCAACTTGGATCTCGCGATGACGTCCAACGACAATGACTACGTGATGTTGAACCAGGGCAGCCTGACCAACGGGCACGTGGACTGGAGTGCGCCAATCGAAACCCAGCTTTTATTCGGCTCCGAGCCTCTGCACCAGGGATTCCCTTATTCCTACAGCTCGAACAACTTGCTCGTAGATCTGGACGGGGACGGGTTCGACGAAGTCCTGGTCGCCGATGTGGATGTGGAGATCACACAGTACAAGGAGGGCTTTCGCTTGCACTTCTACCACAACCAAGGCGGGCTCCCAGGCGCGGCAACAGTCGACCTAGTCGAAGAGCGCGGAAGCCTTTCCGACAGCTCTTGGATCGGTGCACCTGGATTGCACGCCGAGGATTTGCGCTGGACCCATGATGTCGCAGTCTTTGATGTGAACGGTGATGGCAAAAAAGACCTAGTGCTATCCCGGCTTGAGGGGACGCAGGTGTGGCTGCAGACCAATCAGCCCACGTGCCAGGCGAGCCTCGGTTTCGGCACCGGGATTGTGCTCGAAATCTGCGGTGGCGACCTCTCAAGTTCTAACGCCGCGGAGTTGATCGTGAGGGATGCAACTCCGTCCGCCCCCCTTTACTTGGCTTTGGGAACCGGCGCAAACCCGACACCGCTCGCGGGTTTGGGAGTGACTCTTGTGCCCTCTCCTGTGAGCAACCTGCTCACCTTCCAAGTCGACGCCCTTGGCGTCTTCACCTTAGAAGTCCCCGGGGGGCTCGGCCTCCAGACAATCTTCGCCCAGGCTTTTCAGCTTGGAAGCTCGGGCACTAGCCTTCAATCTAGCAACGCTCTCCAGATCGAACTGCTGCCCTAGTGCTTGAACATGCCGGCAGTCATCGCGTCAATGAGCGCTCGTGGTGAGGCTGTCTGGGCCAAGGGGCTTTAGTAAGGCAGTCCTCGGTCCGCCTCGGTGACTTAAATCTCAGCACGCCCGTGACGAGTCCACGAAGACGCTACCTCACCAGCAAGCGCACGTGACACGTCGGATCTAGACTTGATTTGCGAACTGCAGAGCGATGATCTGCTCGCCGGAAGCGTCGTGGACTGTATGTGCCGAACCTGTGGTGCATTTCGATCTGAATGCTACCTTGCGTCGGCTTTGCGCTGCGTGGATTCTCCCGCTGGCGTGCCCTTGCTACGATCTCCGCCATGGCTCGCGTAGATTCCAACAGGGTGGCAGCCCATTGAGCACCCAAAGAATGACCCGTGCGATCGCCCTGGCGACGGTCTGGTTTGGCGTGGATTGCATGCTCGTGTACCTAGGTTATTTCTACCAGGTGCGCTGTCTGGTTGCCCTGGCCTTCCTTGCGGCGACGATACGCTGGAGCCCCGCAGCCCGGCCTCTGAGTCGCAGCAACCTAACCGCTGACCTGCGCGTCTTGGGCAGGGTCGTTCTGTGGGGCGGAGCCGCAGAGTTGCTGATCGCCGCCGGTTTCGCCGTGTGGATCTTTGGCCTTGGTAACGAAATTAAAGTCGACGGCATCACGACCCACAGCCAAGTCTGGCGTCACTGGTTCATAGGGCTGTTGATGGCTCCGATCGTCGAGGAGCTGCTCTTCCGAGGTCTTTTCCAGCGGCAGCTCGAGGTTGGCCTAGGGCGCACTCTCGCCATTGTGATCTCGGGCCCGGTCTTTTGGGTTTACCACTGGATCTCCTTCGGCGGGGTCACGCCGCTCAACCACATGTTCGCCGGATGGGTTTTGGCCTGGTCCTATGCGAAGACCGGCTCGCTCTGGGTGGCCATCGCACTGCACGCTTTGGGCAACCTGTCCGTTCTCTTGTTCCACTCCTTACTCATTGCTGTCTCTTGAGGCCCTCGCTGTAAGCAGGGGGCGGGTGTCAACGGCCAAGACTCACGACATCGGACCTGTCCCGATCTTGGCTCTGGAGGGGCTCTCGGGACGATTCCGAGGCGCTCCCTTGTTTACGTTCCCGAAGTTCCGGCCCCAAGTCTCGCAGGTTTTGGCGGCACTCGTTATGGTGCTGCCCATGCATAACAAATCCATCGGAACCCTCGGCGCGGCTTGCGCGCTGATTGCAGTCCTAGCTTCCTGTGGCGTCGGTCAAGCCGAGCCTGGAGCCGAACTTCCAAAGGCCGACGAGGCCACCTCAAACATGTCTTCTACCATCCAAGATGGTGACATCCCCGCCCCGGCTGATGTCGCCGCTCCGCCCGCCGATGCCCTGACCACTGAAAGCGGCCTTGCCTATAAGGTACTGAAGGCTGGCGAGGGCACTCTGCACCCCGCGTCCGTGGACGAGGTGACCGTGCACTACTCCGGCTGGACCACGGACGGCAAGATGTTTGACAGCTCGGTCAAGCGAGGCACGCCGTCTACCTTTGGGTTGAACGGCGTCATCGCTGGTTGGACCGAGGGGCTGCAGCTGATGGTCGAGGGCGAGACGACTCGCTTCTGGATCCCCGAAGCACTGGCCTACGGCGGCCGCCCCGGCAGCCCCGCGGGCATGCTAGTCTTCGACGTCGAGTTGATCTCGATCAAGGCCAAGCCAAAGCCCCCGGAGGTCCCAGCCGACCTTAACGAGGCGCCCGCCGACGCGACCACCACCGAATCCGGCCTTAAGATCAAGACCCTTACGCCCGGCACTGGAACGGTGAACCCGACCGCTTCGGACAAGGTCACTGTGCACTATTCGGGCTGGACCCTAGACGGACAGATGTTCGACAGCTCGATCATGCGTGGCGAGCCAGCCAGCTTCACCCTTGGCGCCGTGATCGCCGGCTGGACCGAAGGCCTTCAGCACATGGTTGTGGGGGAGAAGGCACGCCTTTGGATTCCCGAGGCCCTCGCTTATCAAGGCCGCCAGGGCTCGCCCGCCGGTATGCTTGTTTTCGACGTGGAGCTGCTTGAGGTTACCGCCGGACCCAAGACACCGGAGAACTTGACTACGCCTCCGGAAGACGCCATGCGCACCGAGAGCGGACTTGTGATTCAGACCCTGACGGAGGGAGACGCAGGGGCGTCGACCGAGGGCGCCGCGGTGGTCCTCGTGAACTTCAGCTTCTGGGATGAGACCGGCAAGATGTACCAGTCGACGGCTCTGGACGGTGCCCCCGCGCCGTTGTCCGTGGACGGAACTTCGATCAAGGGGCTTGCGGAGTGCTTGCCTTTGCTGCACGTCGGCCAATCGGCTCGCGTTTGGATTCCCAAGGAGCTCGGCTTTGGCGATCAGCCGGGTGCACCCCAGGTCAACCTTGTGTTTGACATCGAAGTCTTGCGGGCCTTCAGGGCGCCGGCGGATCTGCTGGCAGCACCGGAGGGCGCAACGACGACCGAGAGCGGCCTCGCTTACATCCCCCTGTCCAAGGGGCCCGACCAGGAGGCTGCCTCGCCCACTATGGCCTCGACGGTCACCATGCACTTCACGGGATGGCAGGATAACGGCAATATCGTCGACAGCTCTTACTTCCGTGGCCCCGCAGAGAGCTACCCCGTCAGTGGAGTCATGCCCGGTTGGACGGAGGGCCTTCAGGTGATGAAGCCCGGCGACACCTTCCGCTTCTGGATCCCCGCATCTCTGGGATTCGGCACACGCGCCGGAGCTCCCGGTGGCAACCTGGTGTTCGACATCGAGCTGATCTCCTTCGAGTAGGCGCTACCCCTTCGCTCGATTTAAATCGAGAGCAGCCCCCACCTCGCCAAGGCGAGGTGGGGGCTGCTCTATTGGGTCGGCCTTCACTACTTCTTTTTCTTCTTGCGCGGCGAGTAGGTCTCTTCGACCCAGGCCTTCCAGGCTTCGTGGAACTCAAAGGGGCTCATGGAGAAGAGCTCCTTAGTCAGGGCCGCGATGGGCTGCTTCTGCTTGATGCCCCTGGCTAGGGGGCTGAGCTGTTTGGGGTGGGCTTTGCGCACGTAGTCCACGAAGGACCAAGCGAACATGTGCTGTTCGGGGGTCATGTCGGCCGTATTACGCGAGGTTACGTCAAGGAACGAGAGCTCCTTACCGCGCTTTACCTCGGACAAGACCGTGCGCTCCCATGCGCCGAACTTAAAGTCGCCCATAGTGTCGGACTCCACGTAGCAGTAGTGGCGCACGCCATCGAACAGGTCGACCTCGTAGGCGTGGGCTAGGCCACCGTCGATCCATCCCCCGCGGATATTGCCCGGCCAGATGCCATCAAAGCAGTTGGACAAGAGGCAATGGGCTACGTGATGCAGCACAGCCTGGTGCAGTTCGAACTCCTCGTGCAGGTGGGACTTGTCGTAGTAGATCGAGACCACCGGTGCGCCGCCCATCAGCTTTGAAGCGGTATCGGATTCCTGGCGTGTGTACTTCAGCGAGGCGCGGACCTGGTCGCCGGCGCTGCGCCACATCATGACCTGTGTCTTGCCGAACCAGTCCTTCTTTTCCACGGCCAGGTCCTTCGAGAATATCCGGTGGAAAGCCTCGAGTCGCTCGAGGTACAGGTGCGCGCCTCCGTGGATATCCATCTTCTTTCGCGCCGGCTTCAGGCCCTTGATGTCGTAGGTCAAGGTGAAGTGTTCGGACTCCACGTGCACGAGTTCGCGCTCCATGAACTCGTCCACCTCCGCGCGTTGCATGCGCCACTTCGCAACGGCCAGCTTGCGCTCGGTCATAGTCTGGTCGGGCTCGGCATCACAGCGCGTGCACTCCTCCCGGCCAGCGCCCTCGCAGGCTTTGCATGCGGCGATCAGCGAGCAGAACACGACGGGCTCATGGGAGCACTCGGACGCGTTGCACTGCCGGCAGTCCACATAGCCGCGGTCCGTACAGGTCGGGCATTTGACCACAACCGGCGCGGGCTCCTCGGGCAGGCCTTGGAGATAGCCGTGGACCGAAGAGGTGGTGAGAGATACCAGCGCAAAAAGTAGGGAGCTCAGCATCCCTGCATTATGCCTGTCGGCGCCATTCCCTAGTCCAGGGACTCGTCGAAGATGCCCGGGTAGTCACCGTAGACGGCGTCCGCGGAGGCCTCGCTTCCCCATGAAAGTCAACCGAGGAAATGTTGCACTTTCTTCGGGCTGGCAAGGGCGTCTGTGGACTGTGCGCAAGGGGTTCTAGACCGCGCCGCTATGGCTTCGGGACAAGTTCACGTCCTCGGTCGCTTTTGGCTCCTTGGGGGAGGGCAACAGAGCGCAGAGAGCTAGGCAGACCCCATACTCTGCCGCTAGCACACCATAGGTCCAGACCGGAGCGCCACCCGTGCCGATCGCGCCAAGGCGCTGGCCGGCCCAGAAGGACATGGGCCCGCCGATGGCGCCGAGAACACCTGCAAGGACTGGCCGTCCGGTAATCCAAGCTAGGGAGTGCCGCGGCAGGGTGCCAAATAGGAACCACAGGGCTGCGATCCAAGGGGGAGACATCCCAAGGGTCCATGTAGCTTCCGAGCTGGGGTAGGTGACTAAACCTGTTGCAAACAGTATCGAGTCTAAGGCGGTGCCGGCGAGTCCCATGACTAGGATCAGCCGCAGCTCAAAGGCGCGCTGCTCGGGCCTTGTGAGAAACGCCAAGTGAAGCCCTAAGATGGCGACGACCGCAAGTGGCCCGTACCACATCCACCCGGCAAGCCCCGCTCCGACACAGGCTAGCCAGCCCGCTTGAAAGAGGATGTAGTTGACTGCATTTCTCATGTTGGTCATGCGGGCGGAGGGTTTAGGGCGGGGCGCGTACCGGGCTTCTCAAAGACCATGTGCACGTCGCTGATGTGGCGCTCGGCGAAGCCTCCTTCGCAGTAGGCGAAGTAGAACTCCCACTGGCGCAGGAACGCATTCGAGTAGCCCATGGCTCGCGCGTCATCCCAGCGCTCCAGCAGCGCTTCGCGCCACAGCGCCAGGGTCCGCACGTAGTGGGGGCCAATGTCGTCGAGACCGGTGATGCGTAGGTCACTGGCCTTAGTCGCGGCCGTACAGAGTGCGGTCACCGAGGGAATGCAAGAGCCCGGGAAGACGTGGCGCTGGATGAAGTCCACGGAGCGGCGGGCGCGCTCGAAGTGTTGGTCCGCGATCGTGATCGCCTGTAGGGCCAGCTTGCCCTCGGGCTTCAGCAGCTTTGCGCAGCGCTCGAAGAACTCGGGGTAGTACTGGGCTCCCACGGCCTCGATCATCTCCACGGAGACGAGCTTGTCGAACTGGCCTTCCAAGCGGCGGTAGTCTTCGAAAAGCAGAGTGATCCGGTCTTCGAGGCCCGCGGCGTGGATTCGCTCCTTAGCTAGGGCGTGCTGCTCCTTGGAGATGGTCGTGGTGGTCACGCGGCAGCCGTACTCGCGGGCGGCGTGGAGGGCAAAGGCTCCCCAGCCCGTGCCAATCTCGAGCAGGTGGTCGTCGGGGGCAAGCTCGAGCTTGCGGCACAGGCGATCTATCTTGGCAATGGAGGCCTGCTCGAGGGTTGCATCCTCGGTCTCGAAGACACCACAGGAATAGGTCATCGTGGGGTCAAGGAAGAGCCCGAAGAACTCATTCGAGACGTCGTAGTGCGCGCGGATGTTGGCGGCGCTTCCCTTCTCGCTGTTGCGCCGCAGGGCGTGGTATCCGGCGAGCAGAGGCTTCGAGATGCGCGCAGCTCCGCTCTCAATCCCGTCCAGGGCATCCTGGTTCCGGACGAAGGTGCGGATGACCGCGACGGGATCTTCGCTGCGCCACCAGCCCTCGGAGTAGGACTCGCCGGCCCCTACGCTACCTCGCAGGGCAATCGCTGCCCAGAAGCGCGGATCGCAGACTTCAATCGTCGCGTCGGGCAGGCCTTGCTGGGCTTGGCCAAAGGTGTGGCTGCGGCCACCCTCAAACAGGCTGAGCTTCCCCGATTCGATGCTCTCCATACGGGTCAGCACCATGCGTCCAAGGAACGACGGGCGCGGGCCTTCGGACTTGGCCGCAACGGGCGTTGAGAGCTCCTCGGGACGACCGGTGGGCGGCGAAACGAGCGGAGTCGACTGGGGTGCAGGTTGCGTTTTCATTTCGATGGGGACTCGCTTGTGATGGCCCGCTTTTTAGGGTGGGTGAAGAAGGGCACGCGCTTGATAAACAGCACGGCGGCGTGCACATAGATAGCCAGGTGCATGCGCAGGGGTTGGATCGGGTAGCGCCAGAGGGCGGCCCTTAGGGTGCGCCGCTGGATAGGCTGGCGGTTCGCGGTGAAGTCCGCACAGAAGACGGGATGGCCGGCCTCGAAGTTGGTCATCGTGACCTGGATTCGTTCGTCGCCCACTTGGAAGCGCCACTCGTACACCTGGTCCATGTCAAAGAACGGCGACACGTGGAAGTCCTTGTTGAAGCGGAAGACAAGTTCGTCTTCGCCGGCGGCATCTAGGACGTAGGAGAAGCGCTCGCGCCAAGGTGTGTTTGTGATCTCGGAAACGATTGCGTCCAGCTTGCCCTGCTCGTCGTAGCACAGGTAGAAGCTGACCGGGTTGAAGACATAGCCGAAGGTGCGCAGCTGGGTCATCAGCTGGATTGCGCCGAGTGGGCGGCGGCCAAGCTGAGCTTCTACGCGATCGCGGACCGCTTCGATCAGTGGGGTACCCGGGTCGCCTAGGAAGTCCCTGCGGAAGTATGACACAAGGTTCCAGCGCTCGATTGAGTGCGACCGAATGCCCTGGAAGGCCTGGTCCAGCTCGCTAAGGTCCAGCAGGTACATGTACATGCGATAGCGGAAGCCGTGGGCCCGCTCGGCGCTGCGCTGGTGGGAAACAAAACCCGTAAAGATAGCGCTCTTCATGACCCTTGCAGCTGCTCCTTTAGGTTGCTCAGGGTAGTCAAAGCACTCTGCATGCCATCTTCGTGGAATCCGTAGCGCCAGTAGGCACCACAAAAGTGAATGCCGTCGACGCCATCGATCTCGCCATGCCGCTCCTGGGCACGCACGGTCTCGGTGGAGAAGATCGGGTGGTCGTACACAAAGCTGCGGTGCACTAGGTTCTTGTCGATGGCGTCTGTGCGGTTGAGCGTGAGGAAATAAGGCCGCGGCGTCTCGATGCCCTGTAGGTTGTCCATCCAGTAGGTCACCGCGGGCAACTCCGGCTGCAGGGATGGTGCCGCCACGTGGTAGTTCCAGCTGGCCCAAGCGCGCTTGCGCTTGGGCATCAAGCTGAGGTCCGAGTGCAGTACGGCTTCGTTTCTTTGAAAGCGAAACGCTCCCAAGATCTCGCGTTGAAGAGGTGTCGGCTCGGCCAGCATGGCCAGGCTAGTGTCGGCGTGGGTCGCCAAGATGACGCGGTCAAACAGGCCCTCGTCGCCCTTCGAGGATTGAACGCGGATCCCATCCGGGGTCTTCTGGACTCGGGTAATGGGGGTCCTCAGCCGGATGCGATCCTCGAAGGGCTGGATCAAGCGCTTGACATACTCGCGAGAGCCGCCGCGGACCACTAGCCACTGGGGCCGGTCATTGACGCGAAGGAAACCGTGGTTGTGGAAAAACTGCACCAGGAACCGCATCGGGAAGGCGTAAATGGTCTCAGGTGTCGCCGACCAGACCGCCGCCGCCATGGGCACTAGGTGCTTCTCCACGAACAATTTCGAATATCCCCCGCGCTTGAGGTACTCCCCCAAGGTGGTCTCGTCGTCAGGCTCGTCCAGGATGGCCGGCGCCTCGCGGTAGAAGCGCATGATCTCGCGTACCATGCGCCAGAAGGCCGGGCGCAATAGATTCGAGCGTTGGGCAAAGAGCCCGTTCATGTTGGTGCCGTTGTACTCCAAGCCCGTCTCCTCGCAACGGGCCGAGAAGCTCATGTCGCTGTCTTTCCACGGAACGTCGAGCTCGCGCAGAAGGCCGGTGAAGCCGGGGTAGGTGTGCTCGTTGAACACGATGAAGCCCGTGTCGATGGCCAGCGCTCCAGTGGTGGTCTCGACGTCAACGGTGTTCGTGTGCCCGCCGACCCAATCTGCCGCCTCAAAGACGGTGACCTCGTGGTCGCCGTGCAGATGATGGGCCGCGACCAAGCCCGACACTCCGGATCCTACAATGCAGATCTTCATCGCCCACGGCCCTGGGCGATCACCCGCGCCGGCACCGGATTCAATCGCCAGACCAGCCCAACGGCTGCCATCAGACGAAGCAGGTAGTAAGACAAGTCTATTTCCCACCATTGAAAGCCCTGGCGAACGGACGCCTGGTAGCGGTGGTGGTTGTTGTGCCAGCCTTCGCCGAAGGTTACCAGCGAGAGCAGCCAGTTGTTACGGCTGTGGTCGTCGGTGTCGTATCGGCGGGTTCCAAACTGGTGGGCGACGGAGTTGATCGAGAAGGTCACGTGGTGTGTGACCACAGTCGAGATGCTGAAGCCCCAGATCACCATCTGCCACCCCGTAGTCTCGACGCCCATGCCAGCCAGGCCAGCACCAAGTCCGTAGAATCCAAAGACGGAGAGCACCGGAACCAGAGAGTCGAATCGGTCGAGGAAGCGCAGCTCGGGAAAACGAACGAGGTCCTCGACTAGTTCGAAGCGGGGCTTGAAGTTGACCCGGGCGACGATCCACCCGATGTGGCTCCACAGGAAACCATGCCGTGCGGGAGAGTGAACATCTTCGGGGCGATCGGCCAACTTGTGGTGGGCGCGGTGGTGGGAGGCCCACCAGATCGGGCCGCGCTGCACAGCCATCGACCCAAGTAGCGCGAAGACGAACTGCATAAAGCGCGACGTTTGAAAAGAGCGGTGGGAGAAGTAGCGGTGGTAGAAGGCCGTGATTGCGAACATGCGCAGCGCATAAGCGCTAACCGCAACGATAACCGCGGGCCAACTCCAGCCAACCGCCAGCACGAACAGGCAGCTCAGGTGCAGGACGGCGAAGGGGACAACCCTCACCCAGTCCACCTTTTGCGTGTCTTGCGCTTCACGGCCATCTTCGGCCCAAGAGTCGAACCACAGCAGTAGGCTGGTCCACTTCGCGACTTTCCCCGTTGATTTCACAGCTTCCCCGATCCGCTAGGCGCAAGACGCACGTGGGAGACGAACCACTCTCTGCCCTGGTCGTAGGCAAACAGCTCGGCGCAGGACAGGTAGAACACGCGCCAGCGGTGGTACCAACGCACCGCATCCTTCGCGCCGTAGGTGTCACGGAAGAGCTCGAGGACCCGCTCGCGATTGCTCTCGAGGTTCTCTAGCCAATGCTCGGATGTGCGGGCGTAGTGGGTGCCAGAGACCTCCCACTGCTGCTCGACCTCGAAGGGAATGTCGAGGTGCTCGACCAAGTCGGGGCAGGGCATCATGCCGCCCGTGAAGAAGTACTTGCTCATCCAGTCCGAGTCGTCCTTTACCTCAAAGGGATAGGCGTAGCTCTTGTGGGCGAAGACGTGCAGGAAGACGCGCCCGTCGGCCCGCAACCAGCCGCCGATTCGAGTGAGCAGCTGCTCCCAATTGCGCATGTGCTCAAACATCTCCACGGAGACGACGCGATCGAATTGCTTGTCCGCCTCGAAGGAGTTCATGTCGGCCGTCAGGACCTCCAAGTTGGACAGCCCGCGCTCCTTGGCCCTAGCCAAGATGTGCTTGCGTTGGGGGCCAGAGTTCGAGACAGCGGTGATCTTGCTGCCGGGGAAGTTCTCAGCCATCCAAAGGGTTAGAGAGCCCCAGCCGCAGCCGAGCTCGAGCACGTCCTGGCCGTCCTGGAGGTCCGCGCGCAGGGCGGTCAAGCGCAGCATCTCCTGCTCTGCCTGCTGCAGGGTGGTGGTCACGTCGGAGTAGAACGACGAGCTGTACTTGAGTCGCGGCCCTAGGCAGATCTCAAAGAACTCAGGGGGAACCTCGTAGTGTTGCTCATTCGCTTTCTCGGGGACGGGCGCGATCGCACTGCTTCGCATTGATGCTGCCCATCCGGCCAAGGCCGCCTCACGGTCCGGCTCGAAAACGCCCTGCTGCTCTTGGAGGCGCTCGCCGAGAAGCTTGCGGATTCCATGGCGTAGGAGTGGCTTGGGCACGAAGCCCCTTTCGACAAGTTTCAGAGTGGTGTTCATGGTGAGGTCAGGAAGTACGGCGCTTAGGGCGGCCGGGGAAAAAGGCGTTGGTCTCTCTTTGATAGGCGCGGTAATCATCACCACGGCTCTTTATAGACTGCTGCTCGGTTGGCGGAATGCCGGTCACCCGAAGAACAAGAAAGAGCATTAGGGCAGGGGCAATCCAGAGCAGCGCACCGTATGCCAAGCTAATTCCCATCACGGGGTAGGCAAGCCAGTGCAGCCACTCAAAGAAGTAGTTGGGGTGCCGCGACCAGGCCCAGAGCCCCTCGCGGCAGGTCACACCCCGGTTAGCGGGGTTGGTACGCCAGGTGTGCAGTTGGCCGTCGGAAATGAATTCGCCGACGACAGAGGCAAGAAACAGGAGGACTGCAAAGCCGTCTTGGGCTCGCCATCCAGCCTCTGCGGCAACAACAAGCGGCAAAAAGGTCAGGGAGAGCAGCACGGCCAGCAGTGCTTGGGCTTGGAAGAACCAGAGCGCGTTGGCGTCAAAGCGCTGGCCCCAGTCCTCACGCAGCTGGCTATAACGCCCATCCTCAGGCTCATCGCGGACTCGCTTGTAGAGGAGGCGCGTCAGGCGCAGGGACCAAAGTCCTACAAGCGTGACAACCAAGATCCTCCGGGGCAGCCAGCCGTCAGCAAGCAGGCCATAACCGATACCCATCAATCCGATGCTAGAAGCCCAGATCAGGTCGACCACACCCGCGTTTCGGGTCTTCTTTTGGCGTCGCCAAGCCAGAGTCATGACGGGCACTAGCAAAGCTAGGGCATAGAGGGGTGCTAAGACGACGTTGGACATGGCAGGCTATTCGCAGAAAGTCCCGGGCTGGATGCATCCGGATAGAATCCCTTAGCGAAAACTAAAGTATGAAAAACGCACCTAAGACAAGGCGGGGCGGGCCCCGCAGACGAAACTGGGGACTAGGCCTTGCAGCCATGATCGCGACCCCCTTGGTTGTGGCGGCCTGCAGTTCGCTTCCGAAGAGCGAGCTGGAGCTTCGCTTGGCGGATTTAAGCAAAAATGCGCCCATAGGGAGCCTAGATCGCCTGTTTTTTAACGCTGATCTTGGTCAGGGCGACCAGGCGTACGAGTTGGTCTACCACCGCGCGCCGAGCACCAGTAAGGGCCCCAAGCGTACACCCGTCGTGCTGGTCCACGGAACGCCTTCCACCCTGTACTCGTGGAGCGAGCTGATCTACGGTGTTGATGCGAGCTCTGCGCGGGCTGGATTTGAAGGTCTGAATGCTGATCGGGACGTCTACGCCATTGAGATTGTCGGCCACGGGGTGGCCCCGGAGGTCTCTGGCGAGATCACCTTCGAGCGGTGTGCGCGCTTTGTCAGCGCCGCCATCCGGGCCCTGGACCTAGAGCAGGTGCAGCTGGTCGGCTCGTCCTACGGTGGAGAATTCGCATGGCGCGCCGCCCTAAACGAGCCGGACTTGATCCAGAGCCTGGTCCTTATCGACTCCTCCGGCGTGGCCCGCCGGGAGGCCGATTGGCTTCCGGAAGAGGTCGCGATGCGGGATAATCCCCTGGCCAAGATCGGCTGGGTGCTTAACTCCCGCGACCGCATTGATGTGGCCTTGGCGCCGCACTTCGACGGCGTGCCTCCGGACCGCACCGAGGAGTTCTTTTTGGTGTGCGACAACTCCTCGAACTGGAAGGGCATGGTGGACCTAGCCCGGGATGAAAACGGAGATCGCGAAGGCGAGCTTGCCGAGCTGTCCATGCCGACCCTTCTGCTATGGGGCGCCGAAGACCTGGCCTATTCGCCGGGCTATTATGCCCAGCGCTTCGACGAGCTGATCGAGGACTCGCAGCTCACGCTCATGCCCGGAATCGGACACTATCCCCACGAGCAGGCCCCCAGCGAGGTCGTCGGAATTCTAGAGCAGTTCTTTCAAGGAGTGGAGGTGCAACCGTGAGGCTGGTCCTGCCCCTCTTGGTCGCCGCCGGCTTTGCCTTGCCAGCCGCCGACTTCGAAGTTAAGCCCACGCCCCTGAAGTGGTCTAAGATCACTGACTCCGCGTTCGACTCCCAATGGGCCTTGCCCGCCGTGCGCAGCACCGAGGGGCGGGACCTCTTGGCCGAGATGCGCAGTCTACTTGCCTTGCGCTTTGACTTTGAGGTCCCTGGCGGTCAGCGCTACCAAAGCTTTGGCGACCTTGCGGCCGCCGCCGCGGAAATTCGGATGAAGAGCTCCAGCCCGGAGGCAGCCGCCAAGGGCTTGGTAAGCTGGTATCGAGACGTCGAGCGCGCCGCCCCTAAGCTGACGAACGACTGGGGCGGTGGCATGCAGCAGCTGCTGTTTGATCAGGGCCTCTCCGGCACGGGTTGGGATCCCGAGGACGACACCGATGACGACGGCCTGCTGTTCGCAGAGTCTTGGGATCTCGAGGACGAACCCAAGGGCCCCTGGGGCGACATTGATGTGACCCCCTTGATGGAGCAGGGTGCGGCCATCCTAAACGCCGACCTTGCGACGATCAAAGCGGTCGAGAACGACTACCGCTTGTACCCCAAGCACATAGGCGAGGACTACGAGGAGATCTTTCCCGTAGAGGGAAGCTACTACCAAGGCCGGGACGATAACGAGCGACCGTTCTCCCTACTCGCCCTCCGCTTTACCTGCGATCTGCCGTTCCCCTTCACGGACTACACCACGGACCTGAAGCTGCGCAATCGGTTTGATTCCCAGGGTGTGCTCTATACTGATATTTACTCCACTAGCTCGGACTTCTATTGGCTGGCGGGGCGCGATGTGTACTTGCCGATCAAGACCACCGAAGGGGACTGGGTGGCTTTTCTGCTGGTACGCCACTTTGGCTTCGACTTGGACGGAGTGCCTGATGGCGCAGACGATCGGCGCAACGCTCTGCGGGCCTCCATGGGTAACCGCAAGCGCAATGCCGAGCAAGCGTGGAACGCAAGGGCAGTCAGCCAAGAGGCTCCAAAAAACGACATGGAGGAGCTAGACAACGTGCGCGTGTTTGGCCAAAAATAGAGACCATGAGCGTATTAGACTTACCGACCGCCAAGAGGCGAAGAAGGCTCCCCCGTTGGATTGTCCTCTTCGTTGCCCTTGGTGGGGCGGTCGGGATGGGTACGGCGTGCGTGTCGACTCCCAGCGATATCGGACTTCGCGACGGCATCCTGCGGCCCTGCCCGACCTCGCCGAACTGTGTTTGCAGTGAGGGAGCGGAGCCATCCATCGAGCCGCTTGCCTACACTGGCAATGGGCAAGAAGCCTTCCGGTCCCTCCTGGATTTGATTGAATCACAGCCCCGCGTTGACCTCGTCACCGTCGAGGTGGCCTACGCCCACGCGGTTTTCCGCACGCCTCTTCTGCGGTTCCGGGATGACCTGGAGGTGCGCTTGGACGAGCCCAATTCAGTGATACACGTCCGTTCCGCATCTCGCGTGGGCTACTCCGATATGGGGGCCAATCGGAGGCGTGTTGAGAACCTGCGCACTCTCTGGAAAGAATCGCACATTAATTAGCCCCAAGTCGGGTGGACCAAATGAGGGCCGCGCGGCGCTACAGTCCCAATGTCGCCTGGCCACCATTCCAGCGCTCGATGTAGGCGTCGACGCGCATCTTGCGTCGCGTGTTCGCCTCGGACATGAAGCGGATTTTGCCGAAAACCGGACGCTCGGGCCCCCAAGCTCGATCGTACATCCCGAGTACCCAGCGGATACCGCTGGACGAGTTTGGATCGCGCCCGTCCAAAGCGTACTTGTTGTTTAACTCGGTCATGATCGCCAGTGCCGTCTCAGGGCTCTCGCTCCAGTGCAGGATCTTCTTGCCCCAAAGCATGCGCAGGTAGTTTTGAATCCGCCCTTCCTTGCGCAGCTGGTTCTGGGCTGCATTCCACAGGTCGTCGTGGGTTTCAGCGCGCTCAAATTGGTCGATAGTGTAGACGTATGGACGCGGGTCGTCGCGGTGCTCGGATAAGGTGAGCTGGGCCCAGGGCGGCAACGATTCAATGCGCTCCTCTTCCCCAGGGGTCTTCTGCTGGCATGCGGCGTTAAAGCCAAGCTCCCGCCAGGTGACGATCTGATCCAGGAAGGCCTCGGCTGGCTCAGATAGGTTCCACCAGCCCGTTCGCTTGCCGCTCGTGATATCGCCGAGGTCCCACGGGGACCACCCCTCGTGCTCGGCTAGGGAGTGCAGCACCTCGTGGGTGGAGATATGGCCGAAGTGCAGATAGGAAGACAGCCCGCTGGTGCCCTCGCCCTCTGGGCGATTCCGGTCTTGGCCGTAGTCGGAGAGCTTATTGGCGACAAAGTCTGCGAGGTGTTGACCGGCGGCTTGGGGGCCGCCCACCAACGGGCCGGGCATCACCATGTGGTCGATAGGTAGTTCCGCGATTCCGTCGCTAAGGAGCTGCTCGAGGTCTGCCATGGGCCAGCGCTTGTGGAGCTCGGCCGGCAAGGTGATGGGGGGCGCTAGCTCCTCTAGGTTGGGGCTGCTCGCCGGCGCCTCGAATAGGAACGGAGAAAGCTCCTTCTGCAGGTAGCGTCGAAAGTCATAGGCACGGTGGAAGACGCGGCCCGGAGTGTGGATGGGTAAGATCCCATTCGAATCGACGGCCTCCATTCGGACTGTGGATCGCGCCGCCGCTGCCTCCAGCATGCGTGGTAGAAAGAAGCCTGGGTAGTCGTCAGCCACCATGGCGGCGGCCCTCTCCATCAGGGCCTCGAGAAGCCCCGAGCCAGCGCCCGGCGCCGGTTCCACGTAGGGGAAGTAGTGAACGTTAGTGCCAGCGAAAGCGCCGGCGTTGTCGAGCATTCCCTCAACGATAAACCGGTGGAAGCGCTCACTCGCCCACCGGTAGCCGACGCGCAGTGGCTCGAGGACCAGCAGCGGGCGATCTAGGGACAGCGCCAATTCGACAGCGCGGTCCAGGCCGAAGTTCCAATGGGCTCGCCGAGCAGTGGTCATCCAATAGACAACAAACTCACCCGCCTCAGCAGGATGCTGGTCACTAAGGATCCGGATGCGGCTCTTGGGGACGCCGTACTTCTGGGAAGATTCCACCGTTTCTTAGGCGTGGTTTCGCAGCATCAGTTCCTTGGGATGCGGATCGAAGTACAGCTGCCCCATTAGGTACTCGACGTCGAAGTGGCGGATGTTATAGCGCATCAGGGTCATCGGAACGATCAAGGGCAGGATGCCATCGGCAAAGTCCTGGATGGCGGTTAGGATCTCCCGCTTCTGGCGAGACTGAAGCTTGTTCTTTAGGTGGCCCATGGCGTGTTGCAGCACATTGACATGCCTGCGAACCGTAGCCTTGGTGTTGAGCGCACTCTGGAATTCAAGCTCGTACTGCTGGAAGAGGTCTTGGTCGGGAATCGTGCCTGCGCTACCCACGAGCTTGCCCATGCGGCGGTAGGCGGCCTCGTTGTGAGCTAGCAGCAACAGCTTATGGGCCGTGTGGAATTCCACTAGGCTGCGCCGGCTCAGGCCCTTGGCCACCAAGCCTCGCCAGCGGTTCCTGCAGAAGACGCGCTCGATAAAGTTCTCTCTTAGGCGGTGGTCATTTAGCCGGCCTTCTTCTTCAAGGGGAAGGGCCGGCCACTGCCGCTTGAGTGCAGCGGCAAACATGCCGGAGTCGCTGGTCTGGGCGGGCATGCCGTTCTCCAGATAGACCTTGATTCGCTCCATGCCACAGGAAGGCGAGCGGCTCTTTAGGATGTAGCCGTCCAGGTCCAGCTTCTGCAGCTGCGTGACCTTCTTCTCCGCATATGCGGCCATGACGTCGGTGAAGTCTTCACCAGTCGATGGAGCGACTAGTCGTACCTCGCCCTCCCTCTCCACAAGGCGAATGGTGGGGCGAGGGATTCCCATCCCGACTTCGACCTCCGGGCAGACCGGAACAAAGTCAAACCAGCGCGACAGAGTGTCTGTTACGAAGCGGTTCTTGGCGTGGCCCTTGTCATAGCGGACCGCCTCGCCGAGCAGGCAGGTTGATACGCCGATCCGCAAGGGAAGGGCCGGGTCGTGCCAGCGGCTGCGCTGGTGCAAGTCTGTCTCGGTATCAGGTGCCATATGAAATGATGGTTTTCTAGCGCTTGTTGAGAGAGTCAAGCTCAATCCGGAACGAGCCACTCTGGCCATCGGAGATGATCACTCCAAGCCTGGCCACGCGGTCAAAGCTGAGGGCGGGCATATTCGAGAGGATCCGTCCACGCCACATCGGCGTGAAGTCTGACTCTTGGAAGCTCTGCTCGATCCACTCAGCGTCTTTAGTCTCAAAGGAAGCTTGGTAGCCAACTCCCGGATTGTCTTCGGTGTACATGCGTAGCTTGTAGGACAGCCCATCGCCGCGGAGCCGAAGGGTAACCTGTGAGGCTCCCTCGAGGCACCCAGGCATCGGGCCGGATCGGACCGAGGCAAAGCCTCCGTTGTTTTCCAGGGACACGTTACCAATGAAGAGCCCTGTCCCGTCAACCGTACTCCAAATCTGGCTGGTGGATCGACCGCCCATGACAGAGTCATTCACAATATTCCAACTGGAGACAGCCTGCTCGTCGCCAAAGTCCAGCACCTGGGTGGACTTGCGCAGAACGGGAACTTGAACCTCAAAGTAGCGCTGGTTGCCGCGGACCATCGGGCTGTTGTAGCTCATAACCCGCATGTCCCCGCCCACTTCAAGGTCGGGTTGCCCGTCGACCCAGGCGGTCAGATAGCCATAGGATTGCTTCAGCTTGGCCTGGGTTTCAACCCCGCGGCAGCCCATGCTGACAACCCAGCCAGCGTTGGCATCCTCGACCTCAACTAGGCCAGCACGACCTACGTCTCCAGTCTCGGGGTCACCATAGAGGAAGGCCATCTTGGCTTCGCTAAGCACGCCGCTCTCGGACTTATAGGACATCTCGACCGGCGTGGTCATAGCGATATCGTTCGTCGTGATGTGCGCGAACAGTTTCCAGAACGCGCCACCCGACCCAGCGCCACCGAGATTAGCACTGACTGACCGGTAGGCAGGGTACTGCTTCAACTCGATCTCTCTGACGGGGGTAGGTAGTGGGAAGCCCTGGGGCAGCTCGGCTTCGAGCACAGGCTCGAAGTCGAGGTCGCTCATCAGAGCGTTGAGTTCGGACTCGAGCCAGTAGGAGGCAGAGTCGGGCTGAAGGGCCCCGCGCCACCGCCCCGCGGTGACGATCTCGTCAATCGCGTCGCCAATGGCAGACTCGCCCAATAGATCCCTCGCGGTTACGGCGCCCTCGACCATGGGACCAAGGCCTGTGCCTCCAGCATCTCTTGCTTGCCCGCCAATGGCGACGGCCTCTCGCAAAACGTCACTTGCGCGGGTGAGAGGATTCAAGTCCCCGGTCGGCTGAGGAGTGGCGATGGTCATGGCGAGCAAGAAGATGGAGTTCAACACGGTAGATCGATTGGTTAGAAGACAGCGGGCGCTCGGTGAAGAGCTAACCCGCTTTAGAGATCAGGAATAAGTCGGTAGCCCGAGAGGACTACTCCGGCAGGAGAACGGTGTCGATGGCGTGGATCACGCCGTTCGAGGTTTCGATGTCAGCACTGATTACCTTGGAGGCGCCGATCATGACGCCTTGATCGGCGACCTTGACGGCAAGCTTCGTACCACTGATGGTGGCGACGCGGCCGTTGCTGAGCTGATCAGAGTAGGTACGCCCAGAGACGACGTGGTTCTTGAGAATGGCGACCAAGCGGTCCTTGTTCTCAGGAAGCAGCAGGGACTCGACCGTGCCCTTGGGCAGCGCGGCAAAGGCATCGTCGGTGGGAGCGAAGACGGTGAAGGGACCAGGTCCCTGCAGTACTTCAACCAGTCCGCCAGCACCTAAGGCTGCGGCGAGAGTTTGGAAGGTTCCGGCTTCGACAGCAGTCTCAACGATGTTGCTGGTAGAGGGAAGCATGACTGCATCTAGAACATGGATGGTGCCATTCGTGCACTGGATATCTGTTGCGGAGACCATGGCCCCGCCGATGCGGACACCGCGGTCGCTCACTTCGACGGAGACACGCTGGCCATTGACCGTGGTGAGGCTCGACTGGCGGACCACATTCGATGCCGGCAGGCGGCCGGCTGTCACGTGGAAGGTCAAGATGTCCGTGAGCATGCCTAGGTTCTCAGGCAGCAAAAGGGACTCAACCGTACCCTTGGGAAGAGCGGCGAAGGCTTCGTCCGTGGGGGCGAAGACGGTAAACGGGCCCTCACCTTGAAGAGTGTCCACCAGATCAGCGGCTCCCAGTGCTGCGGCAAGTGTCGTAAAACTACCCGCGGCAACCGCGGTCTCGACGACGTTCTTGGTCGAGGGCATCATGACCGTGTCAATCACATGGATCACGCCGTTCGAGCACTCGATGTCCGTCATGGTCACCATAGCGCCACCGACCGTCACGCCGCGCTTGTTAGCCACGATGGGAAAGCTTTGGCCGTTTAGGCTGTTGGCGCTTGTCAGCTTGACAGCGTCGGCAGCAAGCACCTTGCCGGGTACTACGTGGTACGTCAGGATCGTGGACAAAGTGCCTTTGTTCCTCTTTTCGAGAAGAGAATCAATGGTGCCCTTGGGAAGTGCGGCAAAGGCGTCATCCGTCGGGGCGAAGACGGTGAAGGGCCCCTTGCCTTGGAGCGGCTCGACTAGGTCGGCAGCGGTCAAGGCGGCAGCCAAGGTTGTAAAGTTACCGTTAGCAATTGCGGTCTCGACAATGCTGCCTTTCGGCGCGGTCTTGACGGCGGTTGAGCAGGTGGACGTGGAATCGGTGGTGCCAGCGATCGAGAACATTGAGAGGCCGGCGACCGCTAGGGTCAGTGCAAGAAACTTCATATTGAATGATTTGGAAAGGGTGTTTTGTTGGTTCACCCAGACATTCGCCACCAGCGCGTGGGTGGATGCAGGAACTCATAAAACTCCCAAGTCAAAATCCGGACTTCTCGCCCTAGTGGTCAAGGCATTAATGAATTGCGCTCGATTGCGTCTAGATCCCGGTAGCGGAGGCAACATATACTGAACACAGAGAGGCCTTACTCGCTTCCTTGACTCACCACCCCGTGACCACTGAAACCAATTATCCGACCGCGCCGCCTATAGGCCAAGAGGCCCCCACTCTCCTGGAGAGGGTTGGTGCCGGTGACAAGACAGCAGTGCCGCTGCTGCTCAATAAGTACGGAGCTCTTGTCTGGTCTGTGGCATCGCGTATGGTTCCGCTTGAGGCAGCCGAAGATCTAGTCCAAGAAATCTTCATCCAGATCTGGAGCCAAGCCGAGCGCTTTGACCCCAGCCGCGCATCCGAGTCGACTTACATTACGACTATCGCAAGGCGCAGGGCGATCGACCACAACCGCAAGGTGGGCCGCCGGCCATCCCACGAGGTCCTTGAGGAAGAGACCCCGCAACAGGAATCGCGCCTCGAGGCTGTTGATGTTGCCGACGAGGCCCGTGTGGCCCAGGAAGCCCTCGAGCAGCTCAATCCGGACCAGCAGAAGGTGCTCCGTCTCTCCATCGTGGAGGGGCTAACCCACACCGAGATTGCTACCGTGACCGAACTCCCCTTGGGCACGGTCAAGAGCCACGCTCGCCGTGGCCTCGAGCGTGTCCGCGCCCTCCTAGAAGAACAGCGCAAAACAGGCGGCTAATTATAATGGTGCAACTCCAAGTGACTACGAGAACCAGAAGATGCCGCGTCTACCATCGACAGGCACGTTCGATGCCTTGCCAGTTCGGTCCATGCCAGAATCAACCAGCGCTGCAGTCTAAGCGCGTCCGTAGGAATCAGGATCAAGTCGAGTAATCCAATGAATGACCAAGGTACTTTTATTGCAGCGCTTCTAGACTCAACGCGAAAGGCCTACGCGGCCGGTACGGCGCTGCGCGTAAGTGAGTCTAGTCCCCAAGTTGCCGATGCCCTGAACCATTTTGGGTTCAACGAGTTCGTTAGCGACACTGAGGTCCGATTGCGTAACCTGGCCGAGGCTTTAGCTTGTGGACGGCCCGAAGTGTTCCTGCTGGACGTGGAGTGGCTCGCGTCCACCTTGGCCTCGCGCCAGGCCTCAACCGACCTCTTGCGCGCGACCCTGTCGTGCCTGCGGGATGAACTTAACGACAGCCTGCCCACGGATGCGCGCCCCATGGCCGATGAGTACCTTGGTCTCGCGCTGGAGATGCTCGAGTCGCCCATCCCTGCCCCTGAGTCGTGTATCGCCCATGTGGGGCCCTTTGACAGACTGGCCAAGGCCTTTCTCGTGGCCGTTTTAGAGGGTAAACGCTCCAGTGCGGAGAAGCTGATCTGGGACGCGGTAGACAGCGGAGCCTCGGTTTCTGATCTGCACAGCCAAGTCGTGACCCAGGTTCAGAATGAACTCGGACGCATGTGGCAGATCGGTGAGAGTCACGTGGCCGAAGAGCACTTTGGCTCTCGAGTTGTCGAGGACGTGCTTGTGATGCTTCGTTCGCGCATGGTAAGCGAGCCGGAGAACGGACACACGGTTTTGCTGGCGTCCGTCTCTGGTAACCTCCACGACATTGGACCTCGGCTCGTGGCCGACCGATTTGAAGGGAAGGGGTGGCGGACGATCTTCTTGGGGGCCAATATGCCGGCCAACGATCTTGTAATGGGCGTAAAGGAATTCTCGCCTCGCATGGTAGCTCTATCCGTTGGCCAAGCGCTGAATCTACGCAGTGCAGCGGAGACGATCGCAGCCCTTCGGACCCTTCAGCCCGACCTACCTATTTTGGTAGGAGGGGCCCCCTTCACAGCCATAGAGGGTCTTTGGAAGGATATAGGCGCTGATACCTTTGCTAGCGATGCCGATAGTGCAGTGGCTTTTGGTCAGTCCCTGATCTCGGCCAAGTAGGCCTAAGGTGTCGCGGTCAAGAGTAGCCGTTCGCGCGACGAGACCACCACGCCGCCTGGGCGCTCCAAAGTAATGGCAAAGAGGGTTGCGTTCTCGACGTCAATCTTGGGATCGATAGGGACACTAAAGGCGGTTCCCGTGCTGTTAAAGACACCGCCGTCCACGGGGTACTCCGCTGGGCGCTCGGCGTCGAAGATCCAGAGCTGGTACTGGTTTTCTTCGGGGGCATTGGCCGGAAGGCCATCGAAGGACATAAAGCCCGCCTTGAGCTGATCGCTCCACACGACATTCCCTGTAGCAAGGGCTCCGCCTGGATCCGCGGTGGGGGACCAGGCGATGGAGATCGAGTCGGAAGCGTCTTGGACCTCACCTAACGTGAACGATCCTATCGAGCGCGTGGGCTGGGCGATCCACAAGAGCGTGGCCGCTGCCGCGGCAGCCCAGCCCAACCATGGGCCCCGAACTGGCGATGGCCGACTCCGGCGTGAACCAGCGATCGAGTTTGCGATCCCCAGCAGGCGGTGGCGTACGCGATTGGGGAGCCTTTCGAGCCTTGCAGCCAGAAGTGCCAAGTGTATGGCTGCCGCGGCGATGGCGTAAGAGTCCGGGTCGACCTCTGGGAACTCGGCCAGAAGCCGGGCAAGATCCTTTTCATCGTCTTTCGAAGCATCTTCACCCAAGGCCCGATCGGCCAAGAGCTCATTCAGGCGCTGCTTGGAGGTAGTGGAGGTACTCAAATGATTCGCTCCACGCGAGACCGAGTGCCGAAACTCCTTTGAGGGCTCGTACACCGCGGTTGGTTAGTCTGATTATTCTTCATAGTGCCTGCGGAACACAATTCGCCGGAGTTGCGACAATGGATGCATCCAAGTCTGTGAAATCTGCGAAGAAGCGTGAGAAATGAAAACCTTCCACCTAGATCGCGAGTTGGCCATCGCCCGTCCTCTTAAGGAGGTGTTTGCCTTCTTTAGCAATCCCAAGAACCTTGAGGCGATCACGCCTCCCTGGCTTCGCTTTCAGATCCGGGACGCCTCGGATGACCCCCTGCGTAAGGGGAGCCAGATACGCTATCGCCTGAAAGTGCACGGGTTCCCCATGGGATGGACCAGCTTGATATCGACCTGGAACCCTCCTTATAGCTTCGTAGACGAGCAGGTCCGGGGCCCATACCGTGTCTGGCACCACACCCACACGTTCGAGGCGGTCGAGGGTGGCACGCTGATCCGAGACCACGTGGAGTACGCGATGTATGGCGGCCGCCTGATCAACGAGCTTTTTGTTCGCCGGGACCTTGATCGCGTCTTTGACTACCGCACAGAGCGTCTGGCCGAGATCTTCGGGTCCGGCGGCCAAAGCCAGCCGGCCTAAAATGTGGCGGTGCCCAGTGAGGATCGCGGTGGGGCTGGACACCAGGCTGATTAAAGGCGATGTAGGGCAGCCGCGATGAACCAAGTATGGCTGGTGGCGCCGTGTCGTGGGGTGAGGGTACAGATCGCAGGCGCATCCCTAGGGCTTATTCTAGCGTGAGCGGGCTTGGGCACGATGGCGCTGGTCTACTCCTCGCGCAGGACCTGCACCGGGGGTGCGCTCATGGCGCGGGCACTGGCCGCAACTCCGGCGACCATGGCCAGCAGGGCTCCGATGAGTCCTCCTGCGATGGCTAGAGGCAAGGAGGGTGCGCCAGAAAGCTGGATGACCAGGTCTAGGAAGCCCCAGGAGAATGCGTAGGCACCCGCTGCGCCTAGGCCGCCGGCAAGCAGGCCGACGACGGCGAACTCGGCAAGGAACAGGCGCAGGATTCCGCCCCTAGTCAAGCCCAGGGTCTTCCACAGGGCGACCTCCCGGGCGCGACGCAGGTTCGCCGAGGCGACGGTGCCGGCCAAGATCGCCAGTCCAGCGATGACGGCGAAGCCACCGAGCAGTCGCACGCCCGCCGCAATGCGTTCGAGCAGAGCGCCGACCTTCTCGAGGATTGGGCGCACGCGCAGCATAGTGACGTTGGGGTAGGCGGCGACCAGCTTGTTCTGCAGATGGTCTTCGGCCTCGGGGGCGAGCCTCGCCGCCGCGAGCCGCATGCCCGGGGCGCCATCCAAAGAGCCCGGCTCGACAGCCACGAAGAAGTTGATCGCGAAGCTCTCCCATTCGATCTCGCGCAGGCTCGTAACAAGGAACTCGACCGGGATCCCCTGCACGTCGAAGGTGATGGTCGAGCCGATCCCGATGCCAAGGCCCTTGGCGTATTCGACCTCAAGACTGGCCTCGTTAGTCGCGGCGTCGGCCCAGAGTTCGCCCTCTACCAGAAGGTTAGAATCCGGCAGCTTGTCAAACCAGGTCAGGCGCTGCTCGCGGGTCAAGCGCCACCGGGAAGCACGCTCGGAATTTGGCCGCCCTTTGCCAGTCATCAAACTGCTCACTGTCGTGCCGTCTAGGGCGGCGATACGCGCCATGATTACTGGAAGGCTGTCCACCGAGAGGGCGCCCGCGTCTGCGAGCTCGGCCTCGACACCGGGCCATTGGTCGGGCTGCACATCGACGAGGAACACGCTCGGCGCATCTTCCGGCAGGGCTTCGTCAAGGCGCTGGGCGAGCCCCGTCTCCACAAGGGTGAGCGTGGTTACAACCAGCGTACCGAGGCCAAGGGCCACGACCGCGCCAACCGTGCCGGCGCCGGGCCGGACCAGGGCAGCCAAACCGTGGGTGAGAGTAGGGGAGAGCCGCGCCCGGGGCATGCGCGCGATTGCATAGAGCAGCCCCTGGGCACTTAGCCACAGGACAACACCAACTCCGGCCAAGCCGCCGGTGAATCCCGCGGCGAGCTGGAAGTCGTCGGCTTGCCACCAAGCCGAGAGCAGCAGGCCCGCGCCGAGCAGCAGCGCCGTGCCCCAGCGCACGGCCGCCGGTGCGCTGAGCGGCACGGCATCGGCCCGCAGTACAAGGGCTGGCGACACGCGCCAGACCGCCGTCAGCGCGGGCAGCGCAAAGAGCGTTGCGACGCCCATGCCCAGGGCTAAACCTCGCAAGATAGCCACCATCGGCCAGCCCGTGGCGGATCCCGCCGGGAACAGGTCCGGCGCAAAGCTGCTTAGGAGCACGGGTGCAGAGCCCCCTGCCAAGGCGCCCAGCACACTGCCCACGAGCGCTAGAAGCAGAACCTGGGCCAACATCAAGCGCAGGATTTCGCCGGGCATCAACCCCAGGCTGCGAAGAACGGCGACCTCGCGGGTCCGTGCGCCCAGCCAAGTCCGAACGACCTGGCCCACGCCAACGCCACCAAGCACCAGGGACAGCAGCGCCACAAGCCCGAGGTAGCGCGTGAAGCGCTCAAGGCCGCGTCGCACTCCCGGCTGGGACTCGAAGTGCGTCCGAATTTGTCGGGTGCCTGCGCCGGGCAGTTCGCGCTCGAGCCGATCTTCCAGACTCTCCAGGGTGCCTCGATTCGGATTGCCCGGTAATGCGACCAGGGTCTTGTACTTGACGCGGTTTCCCACGCCCAGCAGCTCGGTGCGTTCGAGTCCGGCGCGGCTCACGAAAATGCGTGGGCCAAGGACGAGCCCGAGTTCGAGCCTATCCGGTTCGTCGAGAACCTTCGCTGCAATCTGGAACCGCGCGCCACCGAGCAGGAGCTCGTCCCCCAGATTCAGTTCCAGGGCGGTTAGGAGTTCGGGCGCGCAGGCGACGGCGGTGGGAACGAGTAACGCCTCCAGCGCGCTGGGAGGATCCAGGAGCAGCTCGCCATGGAGCGGGTAACGACCATCGACGACCTTGAGCTCCGCCAGGCGACTGCGCATTGGAGTCGCCCCGTTGCCGGTCACGCCCTCGAGTGGCGCCGTTGCGACCATGGTCGCGAGCTCGCGTAGGTCCGTGCGCTCGGCGCCGGGTGCTAACTCGGTAAGCAGCTGGTCGAGCTCCGGCGGCAGGGGGCGTCGCGCTTCGATTGACAGATCGGCAGCCATGAGCTCCCGGGACTGGCTGCGCAGCTGGCCCCGAACGGCTTCGGAGAGGGAAGACACCGTGACCACGGCCGCGACGCCCACGGCAACGCACAGCACCAAGAAGCCCGCGCGACCCTTGGCGCCGCGGGTCTCCCGGGCCAAGTAAGTTAAGGCGCCTGCGCGCTTCACGGAGTCTCCGGGACCACGCGGCCCGCATCGAGCCGCAAGCGCCGATCGGCCCGTGCAGCCAGGGCCGGATCGTGGGTCACAAGCACCAGGCTCGTGCCCTTCTCTTGGCGCAGGTCAAAGAGCAGGTCGAGCACGCGCTCGCCGGTTGCCGCGTCGAGGTTGCCGGTGGGCTCATCGGCCAAGATTAGCCGAGGCCGCGGGCCGAAGGCGCGCGCTAGGGCGACGCGCTGCATCTCGCCCCCCGAGAGCTGCGAGGGGTAGTGATGCATGCGCTCGGCCAAACCGACGGCAGCCAAGAGCTCTTCGCTCTGCTTGTTCGCGCCTTCGAACCCGATCAGCTCCAGGGGAACGCGCACGTTCTCCAAGGCGGTCAAGTTGGGCAACAGATGGAATGACTGGAAGACAAACCCAACCTGGCCCCGTCGCATCCGCGCTAGCCCATCTTCGTCGAGCTTGGCTAGGCTCTGACCCTCGACAAAGACCTCGCCCTCCGTCGGCCGGTCCAATCCGGCAAGCAGTCCTAGCAGAGTCGACTTGCCGCTGCCGGACGCGCCTAGAATCGCAACGCTCTCACCGGGAGCAACCTCTAGGTCGACATCGGCCAGCACGCAAAGGTCCTGGGTTCCCGAGCGAAGGACCTTGGTCAGGCCGCGGCAGGCCACGCGTGGTGTAAGGGGTTTCGTTGGCATGGCAGGGAGGGTAGCGCTTGGACGCAATCGAGGGTAGGCTGCGCCCATGAGACGCGGTGACTTCCTTACATTTATGATGCGCCCATTGCTGGGGATGATCGGGGACTTGCCGATAAATCCCATCGGCGCGTCCGGATTGGTCCGGGGTCGGCGGCTGCCCTTCGCGCTGCTGGCAGTCGGCTTAGCCGTATTCGCTGGATGCGGCGGTTCGAGCGATGAGCCAGGCGAGTCTAATGGGCTTGGCCTCTCGCCAGCCGCGATGGATAGCTTAGAGCCGGATATATCCGGAGAATCGAACGAAGCCACCATGGCTCTGCCGGTGGTGGTTGGCGCTCCCAAGATCGTCGTCCTTGGGGACAGCTTGGCGGCTGGATTGCACCTGCCCGCAAGCGAAGCGTGGCCCGCAGTCCTCGCCAACCTCTTGTCCCAAGAAGGTCTTGGTATCGACCTGGTCAACGCCGGCGTAAGCGGTGACACCACAGCGGGTGGACTGGCGCGTATGGACTGGCTACTGCATCAGGATCCCGACCTGATGGTTGTCGAGTTGGGCGGCAACGACGGGCTGCGCGGCGTCGCTCTGGAGGCTATTGAGACAAACCTGCGGGCGATCCTCACGAAGCTCAACAAGAAGGACGTGGACGCGGTCCTGTTGGGCATGAAGCTGCCGACCAACTACGGCGCCGAGTACACCGCTGGCTTTGAGCAGCTATTCGCACGCATTGCCGAAGACACGGGCACACCCTTCGTGCCGTTCTTTTTAGAAGGAGTTGCCATGGACCCCGCCCTGAACTTACCCGACGGTCTGCATCCCAACACCGCCGGCCACCGCATCTTGGCGGAGAATGTGTTGCCCACCCTGAGGTCGATAGTGCGTGAGATTATGGATACGGCCGAGGAGTAGCGGCGCGGCACCAGCCCATCCGGTAACCTTGACGGCCCCCCGACTATCCCCTTTCATCCAATGCACGAACTCAAAATCGGTATCGTCGGCTACGGCTGGGCCGCTACTGCCCACATCGAAGCCTTCAAAGAAGTCAAAGGCGCCTCCATCGCGGCGATCTGCTCGAGGCGCGAGCTTGATGCTGGTGAGCTCGAGAAGGAGCACGGGATCCCCCTCAAGATCTACACCGATTACACCAAGATGCTGGCCGACCCCGAGATCGGGGCGATTGACATCTGCACGCCACCGTCCCTGCACGCCGACTTTGCCATCGCGGCCGCTGATGCGGGCAAGCACGTCATTATCGAGAAGCCCATCGCCATGAGCTTCGAAGACTGCCTGCGAGTCAAGCAGGCCCTGGATCGCAATCAAGTCCAGGGCGCGGTGTGCTTCGAGTGCCGCTACTCCAAGCACTTCACCCTGATTAGATCCATGATTGACCAGGACCTGCTCGGCGAGATTCACTACGCAGAAGTGGACTACTACCACGGCATCGGTCCCTGGTACGGGCAGTTCGAATGGAACGTAAAGAAGGAGCACGGCGGCTCCAGCCTGTTGACAGCTGGGTGTCACGCCCTGGACGCCATGCTGTACTTTATGGACTCGCCCGTCGTTGAAGTCACCAGCTACCAGACGCGCTCGACAGCCAAGGTCTTTGAGCCCTACGAGTACAACACCTCCAGCACGACATTGTTGAGGTTTGCGAATGGGCACGTCGGCAAGGTTGCCTCGATCGTCGACTGCCTACAGCCCTACTACTTCCACGTGCACCTCTGTGGATCCGAGGGCAGCCTGCTGGACAACAAGTTTCACTCAGCCAAGCTCGACGGTCTGGTCAAAGAGGGTTGGTCTGAGCTCAACACCGCGCTGATTGACTCCGGCGATGTCGCAGACCACCCCTACCAGCCGCAGTTCCAAGAGTTCGCCAACGCCTGCGCTGAGGGCCGCGCCATGGCTAAGACCGACTTCGCCACAGCGCTCGAGACCCACCGCGTCCTATTTGCAGCGGATCTCTCTGCGAAGGAAGGACGCGCGGTTCGGCTGGATGAGCTGACGATCTAGGGCTCTCCGATCTCACCACTGGGCTCTTCTGTACCGTCTCCAGCCGGCCTAGGGACCCTTGCCTGTTAGCCTCTGGTTTGGCCAAGTCCGACACGTCGATTCCTATGGCAGCTATGGCTGGCTCATACTAAGGTGGATGTTCAGGCTACTAAGCCGCGCGCGAATCCTATCTTCTCCACGCGGAGTCTCTCCGCAACCCAACGACCCGATCTGCCCATGCTGCCACTTCAAGTCTTTGCTGCCCTCGCAAGTGGCTTCGCTCCGCTGCATACCGCCGCGAGCTTTGAATGGCAAGCCAACTACGAAGAGGCCCTAGTCCAGGCGGCGGACGAGAAGAAGGTCGTCTTCGTCGCCGTCGACTTTGAAGGCGAAGGCCGCTGCGACACCTTCCTAGAGAAGTTGACCAAGGACAAGCAAGTGCGCGCCCTGGCCGAGCAGACCCTAAACATTGCCGCCGCCGACGCCACGCACAAGAAGAAAGGGGACTGCTCGCGTTTCAAAGGTATGGAGTGCAATGACCACCAGCGCGTCATGGCGGACCTTACGGGTAGCATCCTTCAGATCAACGAGGATCAAATCTTTTGCGTGCCCCAGTACATCTGGCTTGACGCCGATGCGAACGTGCTGCTTTCCGTTCCGTACGAGATCGACCGGGACGGCCTAGTTTGGTGCTTTGAGGCTGCCCAGAGGTTACTTGATCCCGAGAACGCTGCGCCTTTTTCCGAGGAGGCGCGGCCCCCTCGTCGTCTGCAGATGGGGCACACCTTTGCCCCTTTGGCAGTAGATAAGAATGGCCGTGGAATGACCCCGGACGAGCTCGATGCCGCCCTCGACGAGACCAAGTCCAACTTTATGGGGATGCTTGGTGTGGACTCGATTCTGCGTATCATGTTTACGGACGAGGAGGAGGCCGTCGAGTACGTTCAGAAGCAGCTGACCTTCCTGTTGGAGGGCTTTGCCCGCGACCGCATCTCCGAGACCTTGCACGCGATCGGCAACCTCTCTCCCACGCGATTCTGGGAGGCCGTCGGCGAGTTCTCCAACCTTGACAAGGCCTCCGACCGCCGCGAAGTCGCCGTGGCCCTCGAGCAGCTCGGTGCGCGCCAGGCACTAAAAATGGCCAAGGCAGGTCTAAAGAAAGAGAAGGATGCGGACTTAGAGGCAAGCTGGGTCCGCGCCGTCGCGGCCTGCGGAGCGAAGGACAAGGGGACGCGCAAGACAATCCTAAAGCTGGCCACAGGCGAGGGCTCGACTGATCTCCGCGCCAGCGCAGCGTTCGCCATGGGCTACCTACAGCGCGGCGACGACGTGCGTGAGGTCTGGAACGAGCTGCTCCAAGGCAGCTCCGCACCGCTCCGGGTTGCGGCAGCCTGCGGCGCGGCACTTGCCCGCGACGAGCTGGCCATTCCCGGGATTAGGACTGCACTCGACGGTCTTACCGACGACGATGTGAACAAGGAGTCACTCCAGCGCACCCTCGATGTGCTGAAGGGTGGCGACCTGTATGTTATCCAGCAAGACGTCGAGCGCGTCACCAAGGACCCGGTTGACCGCGAGCGCATCTTCTTCGGCAATCCCGAAGCCGAAGATCCCACGGCGGGAGCCGGTGGGGCAGGTCGCGGCCGCGCCGGTCGCAGCGAGCGCGAGGACGGCTAAGGTCGCCGCAGGGTCCGTGACCTAGGCTGCGATCGCGATTGAGCGGCACTCGGCGGTGGGCGCATCGTGTGGTATTCGAATCTGCACTGTTCGCGGCGCTCTAGGGTGCCTGGGTCAGGAAATCTGCCCCCAAGGCAGGTCTAGGGGCGAAATCCGGATGCCATCTACTTCAAGCCATATCGCGAAGAAGATTGCATCCACTGCATCCACATGGGCTGCCTAGGCGAACTTCCTATTGACGCTGGAACACGCAGACGGGCTCCGGCAGCTTAGAACCAGTCAAACCACCACCCAACGACCGCCCCCAAGGCCATGCAGAAGACCTCCCCCTCACGAACCAAAAGCCGCCGACGTAAGTTGACTCTTGCGGCTTCCCTACTCGGAGCCAGTGCTCTCCTTGGACTGGGAGCCTGCGCCAGTGCAGTCCAGAATCGAAACCCAATGGGGGAGATGTTCCCCGCGGTCATTGGCAAGAGCCTTGAGGGCCAAGAGGTGCGTTTGCCCCTTGGCGAGCCATCGGTGCTACTGCTGGGCTACGTCCAGGATGCGCAGTTCGACGCAGACCGCTGGCTTGTCGGACTGCTGCAGATTGCTCCTGACGTGCGTATTTTCGAGGTTCCGACTTTGGTCGGGTTCTTCCCCTTCTTGTTCGAAGACACAATCGATGGCGGAATGCGCAGTGGCATCCCGGAAGAGGACTGGAAGTCCGTCGTGACGATCTACGGAGATGACGCCGACAAGGTCCTAGATTTTACCGGCAACGAGAAGCCCCGCAACATGCGCGTGCTTCTGCTAGACAGTGACGGCAAGGTCGAGTGGTTTCACGATCGCGGCTTCTCCGCGGGCAGGCTGCTGGAGCTCGATAAGGCCATCAGCAACCTAAACGGCGCTTAATCACAGCAGGCGGCTCTCGCCATAGGGGCCGTTTGTTTAGCTAGATCGATCATGAAGAGTCCCATTTTACTGACCGGTTGCACGGGCTACGTCGGCGGCCGGCTACGCCGAGTTCTGGAAGAAAGAGGGCACGCCTTACGCTGCATGGCGCGCCAGCCCGAGAGGCTCGCTGAGATGGCTTCGGACACGACCGAAGTGATCGGGGGGGATGTGCTGAAGCCCGAGTCCTTAGAGCAAGTCTTCGAGGGTGTGGAGACCGCCTTCTACCTGATTCACTCGATGGGGTCGAATCAGGACTTCGAGCAGCACGACCGAGAGGGAGCGGAGAACTTCGCTCGGGCAGCAGGCCAGGCGGGGGTCAAGCGTATCGTCTACCTTGGAGGCCTCGCCCATGGCGAGGGACTCTCGCCGCACCTGCGCAGCCGTCACGAAGTCGGCGAGGTCCTTAAATCGTCCGGCGCAACGGTGGTCGAGCTACGCGCATCGATCGTTCTTGGATCGGGCAGCCTGTCGTTTGAAATGATCCGCTCTCTGGTCGAGCGCCTACCGATCATGATTACGCCGCGCTGGGTCGAGGTAAAGGCACAGCCGATTGCGATTGATGACCTGCTCGACTACCTCGTTCACGCCGTTGATGTTCCCCTAGACGATTCCAAAGTCTTTGAAGTCGGCGGCGCAGATCAAGTTTCTTACGGAGATTTGATGCGCGAGTATGCCCGTCAGCGCGGGCTGCGACGGTGGATGATCCGCGTGCCTATCCTCACCCCTCGACTGTCTAGCCTTTGGCTTGGCCTAGTGACTCCGATCTATGCGCGGGTCGGTCGCAAGCTGATTGCTTCGATCAAGAACGCTAGTGTCGTCCAGGATTCTTCCGCCTTAAAGGCCTTTCCAGTACAGCCACGCAATATGGACCAGGCCGTCGAGGCCGCAATTCATAATGAAGAGCGCGAGATCGCCGAGAGCAGCTGGTTCGACGCCTTCTCCTCGGGCGGAGAGTCGCGCGGATGGGCCGGAGTTCACTTCCGCAACCGCCTTGTCGATATTCGCGAGCGCACGGTGAACGCCAGTGCCCAAGACGCATTCACCCCCATACGGCGGATCGGCGGGGCCAATGGATGGTTCGGCTACGACTGGCTGTGGCGCTTGCGCGGCTTCCTCGACCTGTTGGTCGGCGGGGTTGGAGTGCGCCGGGGACGCCGCTCGCAGGAAACCCTGCGGGTAGGAGACGCCCTCGACTTTTGGCGCGTCGAAGCCTACGAGCCGGACCGCCTGCTGCGTCTTCGCGCGGAGATGAAGCTGCCCGGCCGCGCCTGGCTGGAGTTCGAAGTCGAACCCAGCGAAGGCGGCCAAGTGAAGATCCGCCAGACCGCACTCTACGACCCCGTTGGTCTGACCGGCCTGGCCTACTGGTACATGGTCTGCCCCCTCCACGTGTTTGTTTTCGCGAGCATGCTGGACGGTATCGTTAGCGGGGCGCTTAGTGAAGGGGAGGCAGGGCGCATCGGGGGTGCCGGTACCGCGACGCCGGCATCTTCCGAATCGACAATATGATGCCGGCCGTCTTGAGATTACGGATCGACTTCTCGGGCCAAAGGACCGTTGCGGAGTAGCCGCCTAAGGGCGATCAAGTGGACTCCCAAGCGATCGTGTGAATGGACTCTGTACCGGTCCGGACCGGTTGTAGTCTGACGCCAAGCGCAGTAGAGTACGCGGAATGCGGTGTCGCGTTCAATCCGAGTCCGACCGTATCAACCACAGGCTCCCCTGTAGAATGGACCACATGATGTTTAGGGAGCTGTCCTTTACCTAGCGCGTGCGCCTAGTCACCCAGAATCCTCCCTTGGAACTTACAACACAGCTCGTCGTCATGGGTGCCTGCGGCGCAGCTTGCGCATTCCTTGCGAATTCTAGGGGGCGCAACCCGATCGGTTGGTTCGTCGGCGGTGGGCTGACCTTTGGTGCAGGAATCGTTGCGGTGTTTGTCCTTTCGGACCTGAAGAAGCAGCAAGCCATGCAGCAACGCCTGAGCGACGAAGCAAGCCGCGTCCAGGAGGGGCTAGAAGAGCAGCGCCGCGCGGCCTACGCAAGGCATCCAGACAGTCAGGGGCCTACTCACGAAGAGGGTTCCTTAAACGCATCAGCCACCGAGTCGCCAGACTCAGAGCTGCACATGCACTACCAGGACTCCAACTGGTTCCACGACAATCAAGGTCAGTGCCATGGCCCCATGCCCTTCGAGACCCTGCACCTCACCTGGCTCTCTGAGAGCATCAATGGCAAGACCCTGGTCTGGCGCAAGGGCATGGACGTCTGGGTTGCGATTGAAGACCTGGACGGAATGACCACGGCCCTTGACGGTTAGGTTGGGCAAGCCCAGTCCTCAGGACCACACGCGGCTCAGTTTTGTCACTAGCCTTGACGCGCCTGATGCCGGGAAGGAGTCGCTCTTGAAAATGCGCTACCCATATACGGAAAGAGCAGACCGGCCGTCGATGGCAGCTCTGTCATGCTCAGCGATGAGGTCCGCCGTGATCTCGACCCTCGTGTCCTTCACATAGGCTAGTATTCGAATCGGGACGGCTAGCGCTCCACTAGGAGCAATGAGTGCCCGAACCCGCCCAGGGAATTCGAGGTCCACCAGTCCCCCCTTGTTACTAGGTTCATCGTTTATGACCCCCCAAATCCAACAACGAGTCGTCCTCGCAATTCTTGCCGCTTGCCTTGCCACCACATCTTGCGGCTCTACCAAGAGCTGGTACAAAGGCAACACCCACACGCACACCCTCTGGTCCGATGGCAACGCCGCGCCGGAGCTCGTGGTTTCCTACTACACCGATAACAGCTACGACTTCCTGGTATTGTCGGATCACAACATCCTCTCCGAGGGTGAGAAGTGGTTTCCTGTCAATGGCGGAAGGCTGACCGAGGAGAAGCTGCAGGGCTTAGTGGACCGATTTGGGACAGAGCTGGTGACGGTCCGGGACGAGCCTCAGCGAGAGATGCGGCTGCAGACCCTAGACGAGCTGCGAACGCGATTTGAAGTGCCCGGGCAGTTCCTGCTTGTGCAGGGCGAAGAGGTCACGGATTCCTGGGACAAGTACCCCGTTCACATCAACGCGGTGAACATCGAGCAGACTGTCGCGCCGCAACACGGGGACTCTGTCGCGGATACGATCCGCAGGAACATGGAGGCGATCCATGCCGAGGGCGAGCGCAGCGGCCGCGAGGTGCTGGCCCATCTCAATCACCCCAACTTCGGGTGGGGCGTGACTGTGGACGAGGTGGCAGCCATGCCCCTTGAGCGTTTCTTTGAGGTGTACAACGGCCACTCCGGGGTTCGCAACTATGGGGATGCCGAGCACCCCTCGATGGAGTCCATGTGGGATTTGGCCCTGGTGACTCGCCTCGAGCACAACGGTCTGGGGCTGCTATACGGAGTCGCGACGGACGATAGCCACGACTACTACAGTTGGGGCCCGGGCAAGACCAACCCCGGCCGAGGATGGGTCGTCGTGTACGCGGAATCTTTGGAGTCAGACGACATTGTCCGCGCCATGAAGGCGGGGGACTTCTATGCGTCGAGTGGCGTGACCTTGAGCTCGATTGAGAAGAGCGCGAGCTCCCTTTCCGTGGCCATCGAGCCCATAGAAGATGTCGTGTACACCACGCAGTTCATCGGCACCCTGGGGGGGCACGGTGAGCACGAGATCGGCGTCGTGCTCGCCGAGACCAAGAGCAACCCCGCGGTGTACAGCTTCACGGGCGACGAGCTGTATGTGCGCGCACAGGTCGTGTCTTCCCTAGACCATCCGAACCCCTATGCAGAGGGCGACAAGCAGACGGCCTGGGTGCAGCCCGTTCTCGTAAAGCAAGACTGAGGCCGTCCTGCCGGTCTAGAGCTCTTCGTCGGCCGCACTCGCCAGGCCGCCGGAGCTCTCGCCGCCATCGATGACGATGGACGTACCGCAGATAAACGTACCTTCGTCCGAGGCCAAAAAGGCGAACAGCCCAGCGATCTCCTCGGGGGTTGCGTGCCGGCCCATGGGGATCTTCTTGTTGAGCGCGTCGAACATCTCGAGTGTGTATTCGGCCTCTTGCATTGGGGTCAGTACGGCGCCTGGGCAGACTCCGGCGACCCGGATCTCTGGCGCCAGCTCTAGGGCCATCGTCTTTGTAAGCTCAATCACTCCAGCCTTCGACGCGTTGTAGTGACTGTAGTTCGGGCAGCCGATAATCCCATTCATGGAGCCCATGTTAAGGATTACGCCCGAGCCAGCTCGCCGCATGCGCCTCGCGGCTTCCTGGGCGACTACAAAGAGCCCCGTGAGGTTGACATCAAGCACGCGCCGCCACTCTTCCAAGGTCACATCCAAGAAGCCAGCACGGGTGCTGATGCCCGCATTGTTAATCAATATATCAAAGGCATCACAGCTCTTATCGATCTCGAGGAAGATCGCTATTACTGCGTCGGGCGAGGCCACGTCGACGCAGCTCTTACCTTCCACGGCATCGCCCAATTCGGCGCATGCGGCGTCGAGCTTCTGCCCATCTATGTCCAGCAACCACAACCGGCAGCCCTCCTTCGCAAAGCGTCGGGCAGTTGCCAATCCGATGCCCTGGGCTGCACCGGTGATGAGGACACGTTTTCCGTTTAAACCTTGCATGGCCAATGTACTGAGGTTGATGTGATTGACGCTGGGGAGAGGCACACGTTTAGACCTCAGCCTAGCAGGCCGGTGCTGGGCTGCCTAGCCCGGGGGCAGTCCGCGAAATGGGGTCCCTAGCTGCCCTGTGGTTCGCGATTCAAGCGGACATCGTAGAGTAGAGAGACCCGAAACACCGCGGGGGCTAACGGATTCAGCATTTCGGCGATCGCAGCAGGCACTTCCTCGGAAACCTGTACGGTTGAGCTGACCGTTCCAGGCTTTCCAAGGGGGATTGTCTAACTCAAAGCCGGCGAGGTTAGCCCGACCAGCGTAAACCTTAGGGGACAGAGTTCAGTCCAGGATCCGTGCCCGCAGCGCTGCAGCCGCGCTCGCCACGGTAGCTCCGTCCAAGTCGACCGCGCGGTTAGCCACGCGCATCTCCTCGTTTGAGATGGCATTGAGCAGAGGTTTCAGGGCGCGTACGAGTCCGGGGTCTCCGGCGGCTCGAGCCGATAGCAGGATCATCGCGTCATAGGGCGGCAGGACCTCGTCCGGGTCCTCAAGGAGCTGCAGGTCGAAGGCCGTGATGCGGCCGTCGGTGGTGTAGGCAGTGATCACATCGATCTGACCGTCGCGGGCTGCGCCATACAAGAACGTCGAGTCCATCCCGCGCGTCTCAATCCCCTCGAGCCCGTAGGCGGCGCGAACGCGGCTCCACTCCGGGCGCCCAAAAAACTCGGGGTCTCCACCGATCTCCATAGCCTGACCCTGACTCGTAACGCGGGCTAGATCGGTGAGCGAGCGGACCCCGAGTTCCTCCGCGCGCTTGCGCGCCATGGCCAAGGCGTAGGCATTCTCGAAGCCCAAGGAGCCGAGTGTCACGACGCCGTGCTCTTGCAAAAGAACACTCGCAACCTCGATCTGCATAGCCAGGCGTGGCGCGGGTTCGTCACGTTTCAATATCGTCGCCCACAACGTGCCGGAGTAGTCGATGCACACATCGACCGTCCCCTCACGCAGGGCGTCGAACAAGATTGTCGATCCCAAGTTCGGGCGGTTGTCGATCTCGAAACCGTGGGCCGTGAGCTGCTCGCCCAGGAGTTCGGCCAGCACGTATTGTTCTGTGAAGCCCTTGGATCCGACCGTGATCGGCCTGCCTGGCACGACAGATGCCAGCGCGTCCCCTCGATCAACTTTAGGGGCGTCGCTGCCGACAAGCGCTGGGCCTCTTGTGTCCAGCGAGCTGGTGAAATCAAATGCCGGCCAGAGGCTACCGAACGTGATAAGCGCCAAGCCAAGAAGCCCAGCGGTCAGCCGCCCGCGGCTCCTCTCTTTCGCCGCGCTCTCCAACACGGCGATCAATCGGTCAAAGGCGACCGCCAAGAGTGACGCCGCCACGCAGCCAAAGACCACCGCCAGTCCATTGCGAGTTTGCAGTCCCAAGAAGATGTAGTTGCCCAGGCTTTGAGCACCGACAGGGGTCGCCAAGGTCGCCGTGCCGATCACCCAGACGCTGGCCGTGCGAATGCCAGCTAGGATTACAGGTGCAGCCAGGGGCAACTCGACGCGAAGCAAGCTCTGCCACGGAGTCATACCAATGCCGCGGGCCGCTTCGGTCAAACCCGGATCCACTTCTTGGATACCCGTCACCGTATTGTGCAGCACCGGCAACATGCTGTACAAAGTCAGTGCAAGCAGCGCCGGAACAAAGCCTATCTGCCCACCCAACAGCGGCACCATCAAGGCCAACAGCGCCAGGCTAGGAATCGTCTGCACAAGGCCCGTCACACCGAGCACGGGCCCGCGCCACTTCGGCCTGCGCGCCGCAAGCACACCCAGTGGCAGGCTCAAGGCAATTCCGATACACAGCGCACTAGCCGACAGGCGCATATGCCCGGCAAGGAGATCCGGGAGCTCAGCCCAACGCTCGGAAAAGTTGCTCATGCGGGGTTCTCTCCGCTTCTGATCAAATGCTCAAGTCGCTGGGCACTGCGACGGGGCGTCGCCAGAAGATCATCCACGTAGGCGCGATCGGCGTCCCCTTGCGAGGGCCCCAGTTGCAGCAAATCACGCGGTGTGCCCTCGGCAATGATCTTTCCGTCCCGCAGCACGGCGATGCGATCCCCCAGCAGCAGGGCCTCGGCCATGTCGTGGGTGACGAGCACTGCGGTGAACCCCAACTTGCGCTGCAACTCTTGGAACTCGATCTGGAGGTGGTCTCTGGTCAGCGGGTCCAGGGCACCGAAGGGTTCGTCCAAGAGCAGTACCGAGGGTCCCGCGGCCAGGGCGCGCGCAAAGCCAACCCGTTGCCTTTGACCCCCTGAGAGGTCAGCGGGAAGTCGCTTGGCAAACTGCTCGGGATCCAAGTGGACTAGCTTGAGAAGCTCGGCCGTGCGGGCGTCAATACGATCCGTAGTCCAGCCTAATAAACTGGGCGTGATCCCAACGTTGGCGGCGACCGTCATGTGGGGGAAAAGCCCGTCTTCTTGAAACACGAAGCCGATCGAGCGGCGGAGGACGACCGGGTCGAGTAAGCAGGTGTCGACCCGGGAGCCATCTTTGCCGATCCAGACCGTTCCCGAGCTTGGCTCGATCAACCGATTGATCATCTTTAGGGTCGTGGTCTTCCCGCATCCCGACTCGCCAACAAGAACGAGTACCTTTCCGTCCTCGATCTCAAGGGATAGATCGTCAACCGCAAGGGGCCCGGCCTTCCCAAAGCGCTTCGTCAGGTTCTCTAGGTGCAGCGCCATGGGTTAGGAGCTACGTCTAGGGAGGGGCGTCCTAGGGGGCGAAATCTCGGCACGACTTTTACTCGCAGCGATCACTTTGGTGCTCTTAGGGGGTGCAAGGGATTCAAGGTCGAATAGAGGAATGGTCTGGTTGCCGTTGTTCTGCATGTGGAACAGCACACAGGAGCGAGTCAAGTAGAGCGTGCGGCTCGATCTTCCAAGCCTAGGGGACCTGGCCCACGATTTCCAGAGAAACGGCACCCCAGCAGCGGGCTGTTCGCCTGCAAATAGGCCGATAACCTTGGCGGCTCAAAGTACATATTCCAACTCGCGGGCAGTGGGTCAATGGCTGCGAGTCTGGCCGCTTTCCGCTCGGGTTCACAGAGCAGCTTGCACTTTTAGCCGCTGCGTCGATAAAGGGGGGATCTCCATGTGTCGGGCACAGACCCAAAGGCACTTCACAGTTGAGAGCGAGCGGGGAGGGGGGGAGGGCTAAATGGGGCTTGCTGCAAGTTCAGTGTTAGTTCCCGCCTTATCAGTACCCAGTGGAGCACATTAGCTGTGGCGACAATCCCTGAGGCGTAATAGATTAGATCCGGTCTCCAGGACCGTCCAACTCGGGATTGACACGCTCTGCAGCCGTCAACGTACCACCGACTCCCCAAGCTAATCGCCATGTACAACCTTAGTCCACGCCGCACAAAGTCTCTTCAAAGCCTTGCCATGGCGCCATTGGTGCTGGCAGCCATGGCCGTGGCCAGCATGGACTCGGCAGCCCAGACCCTTGATGATCTGTCCTTTGGAACCGCGGACACCTTGGATGTCGTCACATGGAACATCGAGTGGTTCCCCAAGAACGGCCAATCCTCAGTCAACGCAGTTAAGGACATCATCGAGGCTCTCGACGCCGACTTGATCGCGCTTCAGGAGATCACAGACACAGCCATCTTACAGCAGCTCGTGGACGGTCTACCAGGCTATGACGCCTTCTACCAGTCCAGCTGGTTCGCCGGCTTGGCCTATGTCTACAACTCGTCCACGATCCAGGTCCAGTCCACCTACGAGATCTACACGACCGAGCCTTACTGGAGTCCATTCCCGCGCTCACCCGTTGTCATGGAGTTGAAGTTCAAGGGCGAGGATGTGGTGGTGATCAACAATCACTTCAAGTGCTGTGGCGATGGGTTTCTCGATCTCTCCGATCCCGGGGACGAGGAATATCGACGCCTAAGGGCGAGCAACCTGCTCAAGTCCTACATCGATTCAAACCACCCCAATACGCGGGTGATGGTAGTCGGTGACCTCAATGACATCCTTACGGACCAGGCCTCCAACAACGTCTTTCAGAGCTTCCTAGATGCGCCAAACGACTACGCGTTTGCGGACAGCGCCATTGCTGCCGGGAGCTCTTCGGATTGGTCCTATCCAGGCTGGCCATCCCACCTGGACCACATCCTGATCACGAACGAGCTCTTCGCCGAGTTTGGGTCCACAAGCGGCTCGGTGGAGACGATCCCCATTGAGGATTACCTGCCCGGCGGCTGGTCCCAATACGATGCAAACGTTTCGGATCACCGTCCCGTCGGAATCCGGCTCCCGGTGGGCGATCCGGCCGCAGTCTGCACGAATCAAGTCGCCTCCTCTGAAATCATACGGTTGGGAAACCCCATTAACCCCTTGGCCTTCCTGCCGACCCTAGGCTCGCCACCGATCATGGGCCAGGTGTGGGCACCCCAGGTCTACCACACCGTCTTCCAGCCGACGGCAACTCTAGACATGCTGTTCATCACTACAGGCGTCACGAACCTCCCCTCAGCCCTGGGGACCATTCTTTGCGATTTAGGCACCACGACGTTCAGCTTTTCCAAGCCACCCGGGCAGCCCTTCGCCATTCCCATCCCGGCAATCTGTAGTATCGTTGGGATCCCGCTCTTTGCCCAAGTCGCCGCCATCGCAGGAAACGACATCAAGCTGAGCAATGGTCTGGACATCACAATCGGTACGTTCTAACCCCACCTCGGAGACTAGTACCCTTTGCGTGAGGCGCTAGCCGGACTTCGCTGGCTGCAGGAACGAGCACCTCGGTTCGTTGGTGCCGAAGAGGAGCTAGTCTCGCAGGCTTGGCTAGTCGTGACGAATGAGCCTAGCTCGGCGAGACCTGAGTCTGTCCGAGACAAGCAGCTAAAATTAGGCTTGGGTGAGTGTGGGACTCAATAGAGCCAACGCTCCAGGGCAGAGTGCTCTACGACTGTCGGGCCCATCTGCCTGTACGCGACATAACCCAGCGCGAACATGCATAAATTGTTGGTTAGCACGGCGCAATCTAAAAAGAGCGCTAACCTAATTGGCAACCACTTTCTCACTGCTCACTAGCTAACAACATGATGAACCTATTCCTCCCCCTTCTTTTAGCTCCTGCCATCCAGCAGGACCTCTTTATTCAGCCCCCAAGCGAGGTGGTCAGTCCAGGTAGAGTGATGCAACACATAGAATATGATGATGCATTTTCTACTGGCTATGAGTTAGACAGTCAGGGGCGAAAGCTGGGAATGCGGTCGAAGAATGGTACTAAGCTAGACCTTGGCGCTTTTGTGCCAGGAGGCGAGTCAGCAGGGCTCGGCCTCAGTGCTAACGGCCGGGTCGTAGGTTGGGCAGAAGACCTGGTTCAAGGCGTCCAGGTCCGTCGTCCGTTTTTCTTTGACGATCAACCGGGACAGGAGACAAACGGGCTCCAGCTGATCGATCTGCCGCAAGCTACAGAGGGCTGGGCGACAGGGATCGCAACCTTTGGTTCCACAGCGGCCGGCACCATGCGCCGCGCAGATGGTTTGCTGCAAGCATGGTCTGTTGATCTCTGGCCAGTAGTGTCGCAAGCAGTTCCTCTTTCCACGCCAGATGGCTGGGAAAGTGAGGCTTTCGCGATGCGCCAGGATGATACTGCGTCCGCTACTCTTGTAGGCGGCCTCGTGCGAAGCCCTTCGGGACGTGAGTTTGCTGCAGTCTGGGGAGGTCCAGATGGCGGATTGATGATCTTGCCGATACCGGGCACAAGCAAGGCGCGCCTTACAGGACTAAGTGGCAGCAAGTTTTCCTGGGACATGGCCTGTGGCTATTTTCTTGACTCGGCCGGCATTGAGCAAGGTTTCGCGCTCGAGTTGAATGACCCAGTGAACAGCTTTGTCGTTCTCCCAACCCTTGGCGGCTCCTGGACAAGACCTACATGCATAAGCAATCAGTCTGTATGGGGAGCTTCTGAAGATGCGCAGGGCCGATCTCGGGCATTCGAATTCACGCTTGATGGTCAAGCAATGGAAGACCTCAATGATCGAGCGAACACACCGCCGGCAGTGGAATTGACGCAAGTGACGTCAAGTGGGTTCGGATTCCTGAACTCATACGACGTAGAAGAAAATGGCGCTAATTTTGGCGCATACTCTAGAAGGGTAATTATGAATGCTTGGCCCCTAGACTCTGGGGCGCCAACAAATCTCCGCTTTTCCTTCAGTGGGGCTAACCCAAGTTTAGTTGAACCGGCGGCGCAGGGCAGCCTCATAGCTTTTGTGTTCGGATTGAGCCCGGGCTCAACATCGGTGCTCGGGATTCCCGGTCTATTTCTGGATATTGCGCAGCCACAAATCGTGGCCCTAGGGTTGACGGATAGCAAAGGTGGTTTTGTACACACCTTGCAGGTGCCGGCGGGGGCAGCAGGGCTAAAAGTTCTGTTACAGGCTGTCGTGCCTGAGCACTCCCTCACTACAAGCGTGCACACAGTTACCTTCCAGTAGAAGAGAGCGTAGGTACTCCACGCTCCGGGTACCCTTCGCGATTTGCTGCGAAGGGTACTCGCTCAACTTTGCTTGCGAAGCGTA
>JAQXEK010000046.1 GCA_029250885.1 Planctomycetota bacterium | reverse complement strand
GCGCGCCCCGTGCCCTCTGTCCTGCGCAACTTCTCCGCGCCGGTCCGGCTTGACATGGAAGAGTCCGAATCGGACCTGGCCTTCCGTATGGCCCACGACTCGGACTCCTTCAACCGGTGGGAAGCGGGCCAGCGCCTGATGAAGATCGTACTGCTCGGACTGATCGCCGACGTGCAGGCTGGTCGTGAGCTCTCCCTGAATGAAGGCCTCGTGAGCGCCTTTGGGGCGATTTTGGCCGACACGGACCTGGACTCGGCCCTCAAGGCCAACGCGATGGCGGTTCCCGCCGAGCGCATCCTTGCCCAGGAGTTCGAGACCATCGATCCCGACGCGATCCACACCGCGCGCGTCTTCGTGATGCGCGGCCTGGCGAAGGCTCACCAGCCTGCGCTACTCGAGGTCTACAATGCCTCGACGGTTGACGGTCCCTACCGCTACGCGAAGGAAGACATGGGCGCGCGCAGCCTGCGCAACACGTGCCTTGGTCTGCTCTCTAGCCTGATCGGCCAGGGCGGCGACGGCGACGAGATCGCGACCTTGAAGACGCACTACCACGAGGCGGACAACATGACCGACCAGATCGCGGCCCTCGCGATTCTGGCGGGCAAGGACATCTCCGAGCGCGATGAGGCCATCGCCGACTTCTACGGCCAGTGGAAGCACGATCCTCTCGTCATCGACAAGTGGTTTACGGTTCAAGCGATGACCTCCCACGCCGACGTCTTCCAGCACGTGCAGGACCTCTATGGACACGCGGACTTCACCATGAAGAACCCGAACCGCATGCGCTCACTCATCGGCGCCTTCGCCGCGGGCAACATGTACGGCTTCCACCGCAAGGACGGCAAGGCCTACACCTTCGTCGCCGACCGCGTCATCGAAGCTGACAGCCTGAACCCCCAGATCGCCAGCCGCTTGGTCAGTAGCTTCAACTCTTGGAAGCGCTACGACGAGGGCCGTCAGGCTCTGATCAAGGCGGAGCTCGAGCGCATCGTCGGCACCGAAGGCCTGTCGAAGGACGTCTTCGAGATCGTGTCCAAGGCACTCGCATAACGGAGCAGGTTTAGCCAAAGGCAAGCGCGGCAGTCGCCATCTCGATGGCGACTGCCGCGCTTGGTTTTACGGGCGTTTGTGCTGGTGAGGACTGGGTGCTACGCGTCCAGCCCCATCCAGCCTGCGACCTGCTTGGCGAGCCAGACGGGGTCGTCATGGGGAATCTCGTGGCCCGCGGTTTCGTGCATACGCAGGGGCATGCCGAAGTGGGTGGCTAGGGCTCGGGTACAGGTCGAGTGGACCATGTGATCGGCTTCGGTGCCTAAAAATAGGGTAGGGATCGGCAGATGGGCCGGCGCACGCCAGCGAGTAGCGGCGATCAGCTGACGTTTTATGGTCTGGAGCGGCATGGGGCAGGTCTTGCCGATCTCGATGTAGTCGGCGATGAGCTCGTCACGGCGCTCAAGGTCGTTAGTCGTGATGGCCAGAGAACGGCGCTCGGTCTCCATCACATCCTTGGCAAACATTGCGCGCAGGTAGTTGGGGCCGGCGGACGGTAGCAGACGCTTCCAGGGGGGCGAGAGGTTGCCGGCGCTAGAGGTGATGATCACGGCGCGCTGGAAGTCTGCTGGGTAGCTTTTTAGCCACTCCATAGCGACCATGCCGCCCAGGCTGATGCCGAGGATTGCCCAGGGGGCCGAGGCGTCCACTTCGCCGGACTGGCGCAGCTCTAAAAAGCGCTCCCGTAGGTCGTCGGCAATCTCCGCCACCCTCCAGGGTGCCCGTCTCTCGGCTGCCTCGCCGATGCCCGGCAGATCCAGGGAGTACACCCGCGCCCCAGGTACATGTTCCATAAAAACACCCGGCTGCCGATCCCAGTGGGCTTGGCTGCGGGCGAGTCCTTTGAGAAAGAGCCAGTTCATGGGGTTCATTGTCCGCAGGGAACTCTGGCCGTCCACCCCGTAATGGGGCTAAGGCCCTAAAAAGCAGCTAAGGTTGTGGATCGGACAAGTTGTGTTTGGCCCGGGCGGTTTCGGGCGACGGGGTTCGGGATGGCCGTTAGAATGGTCGCCTGAAATCCAAGACGCCGGCCGATCGGCACGTCCCTTCCATAATCAGGCAGCTATGTATACTCGCCCCCTCGATACCTTCACCCGTCGTCATGTTGGCCCCAACTCCGCGGACGTGGCGGACATGTTGTCTACCCTTGGGTTGGACAGCTTGGACGCGCTCGTGGACAAGACGATCCCGGCGAAGATCCGCTTGGACGGGGAGCTCAACGAGCAGGCCTGCCTAGGCAACGATCGCGGCGAGCGAGAGGCGATCGAGGACCTGCGCTCGGTGGCTCAGCAGAACGAAGTGCTGAAGACATACATCGGCGCTGGCTACCACGGCACGGTGATGCCGCCGGTGATCCAGCGCAACGTACTGGAGAACCCGGGCTGGTACACGGCCTACACTCCTTACCAGGCCGAGATCAGCCAAGGGCGCCTCGAGGCTCTGCTTAACTTCCAGACGATGGTCTGCGACCTGACTCGCCTACCCATGGCCGGTGCTTCCCTGCTGGACGAGGCCACCGCCGCGGCTGAGGCGATGACCCTTTGCCTGCGCGCCCAGCGCGGCAAGGGCGAGGTCTTCCTGGCGTCGGATCGTTGCCACCCCCAGACCCTCTCCGTGCTGCGTACCCGCGCGGTCATGGCGGGCATTACGCTTGTCGTTAGCGACTACGAAACCTGGGACTTCACCGACGAGTCCGCGGGCCGCATTTTCGGCGCCATCGTGCAATACCCGGACACCCGTGGTCGCGTCGACGACTTCGAGGCTCTAGCTGACGCCGCCCATGCGACCAAGGCGATGCTCGTCGTCGCCGCTGACATCATGTCCCTGGCCGTCCTGCGCGCCCCTGGCGAGTTCGGCGCCGACGTGGCCGTCGGCTCCTGTCAACGCTTCGGTGTGCCAATGGGCTACGGCGGTCCCCACGCCGGCTACCTGGCGACCTCGGACGCCTATAAGCGCTTCATGCCCGGTCGCCTGATCGGCGTAAGCATTGACTCCTCTGGAAAGGCCGCCCTGCGCATGGCGATGCAGACCCGCGAGCAGCACATCCGCCGGGACAAGGCCACCAGCAACATCTGCACAAGCCAGGTCCTGCTAGCCGTGCTTGCGGGCTTCTACGCCACCTACCACGGTCCGGAGGGATTGCGTGCCATTGCCGAGCGCATGCACGGCCTCACCAGTATCTTGGCACGGGGCCTGCGTGGGCTTGGCCATGACGTCGAGCCCGGCGCGTTCTTCGACGCCATCACAGTCAACGTCAAGGGCGGCGACGCGGCCACCCTGCGCGCCAACGCGGTCGCCCTGGGTTGCAATCTGCGCGACCTTGGCGACGCTACCGTCGGCGTCAACCTAGACGAGACCACGACCCTCGAGGACGTGCGCGACCTGTTAGTGCTGTTCGGCGGCGAAGCCAGCAGCCTAGAAGCCCTCGCAGTAGATCAGGCCGAGAGCCTGGCTACCGGCGACGCGAAGAGCCATGCGCGCCAGACGCCCTACTTTGAGCACCCGGTGTTCAACAGCTATCACTCCGAGCACGAGATGCTGCGCTACATCCACCGCCTCGAGCTGAAGGACTTGGCCCTCAACAAGTCGATGATCAGCCTTGGTTCTTGCACCATGAAGCTGAACGCGACCTCGCAAATGGTCGCTATCTCCTGGCCCGAGTTCGCCAACATGCACCCCCAGGTCCCTGTGGATCAAGCCGGCGGCTACGCGGAGCTGGTGCGCAGGCTCGACGTGATGCTGAGCGAGATCACAGGCTTCGCGAAGATGTCTTTCCAGCCCAATGCGGGTAGCCAGGGCGAGTACGCTGGCCTGCTTGCGATCCGCCGGTTCTTGGATGCTAAGAGCGAGGCGGCCGGCGAGCCCGTGCGTCGCATCTGCCTGATCCCGACCTCGGCCCACGGCACCAATCCCGCTTCGGCGGTGATGGTCGGCATGAAGGTCGTCACGGTTGCTTGCGATGACGCCGGCAACATTGACGTACCCGATCTCAAGGCCAAGGCCGAGCTGCACAAGGACAACTTGGCAGCCTTGATGGTGACCTACCCTTCGACCCACGGCGTATTCGAAGAGGGCATCGTCGACATCTGCGATGCGATCCACGCGGCTGGAGGCCAAGTGTACATGGACGGTGCGAACATGAACGCACAGGTCGGTCTGTGCCGCCCCGGCGACATCGGTGCGGACGTCTGCCACCTGAACCTGCATAAGACATTCGCCATTCCCCACGGTGGCGGTGGTCCGGGTGTCGGCCCGATCGGGGTACTCGAGCACTTGGTGCCTTTTCTCCCCGGTTCACCTGAGGCCAACGATGACACAGGTGCGGTATCCGGCGCCGAGTTCGGCAGCGCGAGCATCCTGACGATCAGCTACATGTACTGCGCTCTGTTGGGCGTGTCGGGTCTCAAGCGCTCGACCCAAGTAGCAATCCTCAACGCCAACTACATGAAGAAGCGCCTCGAGCCCCACTTCGAGATCCTATACACGGGCATCAATGGGTTCGTTGGTCACGAGTTCATCATGGACCTACGCCCGTTCGAGAAGACGACCGACGTTCACGTGGAGGACGTGGCCAAGCGCCTGATGGACTTTGGTTTTCACGCCCCTACCATGAGCTTTCCGGTGGCGGGAACGCTAATGGTCGAGCCCACCGAGTCCGAGTCGCGGGCCGAATTGGATCGCTTGTGTGATGCGTTGATCATTATCCGCGAGGAGATTCGAGCCATCGAAGAGGGTCGTAGCGATGCCAAGGACAACGCGCTAATGAACGCGCCCCACACCGCCGAAGAAGTCTGTGGCGACACCTGGGACCATGCTTACTCCCGCGAGCAAGCGGCCTACCCCGCCACCTGGACGCGCAACTTCAAGTACTGGCCCACGGTCAAGCGCATCGACAACGGCTTCGGCGATCGCAACCTGATCTGCTCTTGCCCACCGATCGACGTGTACGAAGACGAGCCGCAGCCGGTCTCGGTTTAGGGCTGCAGCCTCTGCGAAAGCATGCCGCCCCGGCGCAGCGTATCCAGAAGATCGCTGCGCCGGGGCGGCTTGCGTTTGGCGAGTTTCGCCTGAAGTCTATTTGCGCAGCGGGAAGCTAAACACACCTGTCGTCCCCATGGGCGGGTATTCGAGGGTCACTCGCAGGGTGCGGAACTCGGCAGGGTCAAAACCGACCCCCAGGAAGGTATCTTGGATCAGCTCGCAGTAACGCGGATAGATGTCCGTCGCCATGGCGTCCAGCCCGAGCCCAAGATCTCGCACTTCGATCGGGATCGGAAGGGCAGAGTCATCGCGGCGATCATTGGGGGCCGCAATGCGACCGTACAGTCGCCCGAAAAGCTTAAACGTGCAATCGTCTACGCCTTCGAGATCCTTGTGGACCAAGACGTCGAATTGGCAGTGCTCGATTGGCAGCATAAAGTCCGTCAGGAACTCGCCGGTTTGATCTGCCGGAGATGAGTGGAGAGACGCAAACTCTCGGTCAATGCGCCCAAAGAATATGTCGCGCTTGCCCCGCTTACCGACCGGGCCCACGGGAAGCTCGACTACGGTCTCACCTCCCTCGGTGTGGATCGCGAGGTCCTCTTGGGTTCCGCCTGTACAAAACTTGTGGAGCAGTGGAATGCCCAGCTCGGCGAAGGCTGATGGGTTGAGAGGCCCCGGGTTTCCCAGGGGCTCGCGTAGGGTGCCATCGTCGCTGTAGGAGGCGAGGCTAAGCAGCGTCCAGGGTGTCTCGGGGCGCAAGCGCTGGAGCCCGACGAGTCCCGTGATGAGCATGCTGTCGAAGATGGCAGAATCCGGATCCTTGTCTTTGGAGGGAGCCATAACGAAGGTCGTCATGCGGGCTCGCGTCTGCATGCCCCAGATACCGGAGTTGCCACGGAAGGCAAGCTTGCGTGTAGCCACAAGAGAGGCGCCGTCGCTCTCCCGCGCCGCCAGCCCGTCCAGCATGACCTCGAGGGTTTCCCGGTCGCCGGTGTGGTGCTCGATCAGCTTATCGAGGGCATCGAAGGCGCTACGAGCTCGTTCGACCGTCTCCGCAGCTGCTCCGTGGCTGGCGAAGGCATCCAGCAGCAACTTGATCCCACCGGGTCCAGGAATGTGGCGCAGTGCTTCGGATGGCCGCTCGGCGCGGATGATCTTCGAGACCTTCCAGGTCAGGTTCTTGTTGATGTCGAGCAGACGAGCGAGCGGGTATGGCTTGAGCTTGTCCACATGGACGCTCGCAAAGAGGTCCACAAGGGCGGCGCGCAGGGATTCGAACGCGTCGTGGATCTGTTGCTCGAAAAGTTTGTCGCTGTTGCCGGTCATCGTCGCGCCAGTTTGCCTGATTTGGTCTACGTATGCACCTGTTCCGGGAGTGAACAGGAGAGTGTGCCGCTTTGTAGGCGGTTTTGAGTCGGAGAGTGCAACGAATACCTCCATTGACCGTCCGCGGGGCGGGGGGGTACAAGGCAAACTGCTAGGAGCTTCGTCGGACTAAACGGAGGAGGCACGACGCGAACTCGGGCGTCAAGCGGGCTTACTCCGCGGCAGGGCGGCGAACAGCTTGCGCGCGGTTAGACCGCCTGTGACCGTTAGGGCCACTAGGATCCAGATCACCACATCGAGATTCTCAAGGCGGTCGTACAGGACGCCCGAGAGCAGCGCAAAGACACTAAAACTCAAGGTCATCAGCAGGAACTCGGTGGCAAAGACGCGCCCACGGAATGCGTCGTCGATGCGCGATTGCCAATAGGTGGTCGAGCCAACCCATTGGGCACTCCCGCCCATGTGCGCAACCGTGACGCAGGTGGCAGCAAGCCCCAGGCTGGGAGCGAAGGGCAAGACGATGTAGCCCAAGGCGCCCACGAGCATGCCGCACCAGGACTGTCGGATCAGAGCGGCTTCGGAGCTGCCTCCTAGGAAGCGCGCGACAATAGGTCCAAGTCCCGTACCGATGCCGCGAGCGGCAAACAGCAAGCCGATTCCAATGCCGGCATCCTCAAGGTTCACCTCGCCGGGCTGATAGCGAGCGGCAACCAAGGGGAACAGGATCACAAAGCCCCCACAGGGGCTCCAGAGGACCTTTGAGAGCAGGATACGCGCGATGCCTAGGTCTGTGGCATGGGCGAAGCCGCGTCGAAGGTCGCGGAACAGCACCACGTCGGCCAGGCGAAAGGGCTCGGGCTGCTCGGCCAACTTGGGTAGCCTTAAACGGAATAGCAGTGCAGCGCTGAGCAGGTAGGTCGCTGCGTCTGCGACGAATACTGTGTTGGTTCCAAAGCTCTGCACGAGCACGCCCCCAAGGAAACCGCCTAGGGCAAGCATCGTGCTCCAAGTGACCGCCGACAGGCTGTAGGCCGCGTGTAGGTCTTTCCGCGCCACGGTGTTGGGCAGCGCACCGGACCTCGCCGAGTCAAAGAAGATGCTCATGCTCATCTGTAGGAAGATGAGCACGTAGACGTACTTCAGGTGTTCGGGTTCTCTTACAAGTAACAGGCACAAGACGACGGCCGCCCGGGCAAGGTCCGCGATCACCATGATCCTGCGGCGGCACAGGCGGTCGGCGATGGGGCCCGCAAGGGGGCTGAAGATCGCCGTCGGAATCAAGCGCAGGGTGTACTCCACGGCGAACATAAGGCCTACCTGCAGCTGGGCCTGGCCCGCATCGAATGTGGGGTCGCCCGCTCCAAGGTGGCCGAGCTGGCCGATCAGAACTAGGACCGCAATGCGGTTCAGCCAGTCGCCAATCGCACTAACGACCTGGGCCATCCACAGTCTTCGAAACTGTGGGTTGTCTGTGAGCAGTCGGATCATCTTAGGAGCGCTCGGCGATTCCTTCGAACGTCGCGATGCCCGTACGCACCTTGGGTGGAATCACGCAGCTCGACAGGCTCTTGTCTGCCCAGACCAGACGCGCGGAGATCCGCGCCAAGACCAGCTCGCCGCAGGCCACCTCGTACTCCTGGTCAAAGCTCTTGTTGCCCAGGCGCGAGGTCCGGATACCAATCGTCAGCACCATGCCCGCCCGGCCCGGCGCAAGGTACCGCGCCGTAACCTCGCCGAGCAGGAACTCGAAGTCCGCAGGGCCCTCGAGCATGTCGAGGTGCTGGAGGTACTCATAGCGGGCCTGCTCCACCATGGTCAGGTACACGGCGTGGTTCAGGATGCCCGCTGCGTCAATGTCCTTCCAGCGGACCGGCAACTCAATCAAATATCGGAAGCTCATGGCGACCATGATAACCTGTGACCATGCGAGTAGCCGTCACGGGAAGTACAGGTCTTGTGGGAAGAGCCTTGGTCCGCGCCCTCCAAGCGAGGGGCGACGAGGTTCTGCCCGTTCTGCGTCACAGCGAATCCACCGCGTCCCCGGGCTCCTGCCTCTGGAATCCGGATGGACCGCCCGGCGCCACGAGCTTGCCGGACGGCGAGGATGCTGTCGATGCTGTCGTGCACCTAGCCGGTGCTCCCATCGCCGCCAAACGCTGGAGTGAACCTTACAAGCGCATCCTGTCTTCGAGCCGCATCGAAGGCAGCCGCGTGCTGGTGGATGCCATCGGTCGTCTGGCGAATCCGCCGCGAACCGTGATCTCGGCATCGGCCCTCAGCGTCTACGGCGAGGACTCGGACCGCATCCTCGAGGAGTCCATGTTCACCGAGCAGCAGGTGCGCGACAAGGTCACAGAACCCCGCGGGCCCGGCACAGGCTTCTTGACCACCCTCGCCCGGGGCTGGGAGCGCGAGGTCTACCGCGCAAGGGACAACGGCGTCGACCGCGTGGTCACGTTCCGCATCGGCTTGGCCCTCGACTCCGCGGGCGGTGCACTGGGCAAGATGCTGCCGCTCTTCAAGCTGGGGCTCGGTGGCACTCTGGGCAACGGGCGCCAGTGGATGAGCTGGGTCCTGCTGGACGATCTCGTGCGCGCCCTGCTGTTTGCTCTGGACGAGCCCAAGCTCGACGGCCCTGCGAATCTCATCTCGCCGACACCCTGCACGAACCGTGATTTTACTCGCGCCCTGGCGAAGGTCTTGCGCCGCCCGGCGCTCTTTCCGGCCCCAGCACCGATGCTACGCTTGCTGGTCAGCGGCTTCGCGGACGAGGGGCTCCTGGTGAGCAACCGCGCCGTTCCGGGAGCCCTGCAAGAGGCGGGCTTCCAGTTCGAAGCAGCGGATCTCGAAGATGCGTTGCGCGCGGCAATCCCTAGGTAGCCTCTTGTTCAAGGGCCTTTACCGTCTTGGGCCCGCGCAGGAAGACCCAGCTGGTTAGCAGCGTTGCGACGATGAACAGGCCCACGCAAAAGCCCCAGTAGTAGTCGCCGATCTCCGGCTCGTGGCGACTCGCTAGGTAGTGTCCAAGGGGCAGGCCAAGGGCGTACAATCCAAGGGCATGGGCCAGGGCGGGGGCCCGGACTCGCCCCATGCCACGCAGGATTCCGCCACACACGCCCTGGATCCCGTCACAGAGCTGGAAGCACGCAGCGATGGGGAACAGCCCGGCGGCGATGGCGACCAGCTTTGGGTCGCTTGTGAACAGGTGGGGGAGTCCGTTGCGGAACACAATGAAGACCATCGAGATCATGGCCATGAAGGCGCCCGTTAGGGCTAGGGCGACGTGGGCCGTTCGCTGGGCACCTAGGGGGTCCCGGGCTCCGATCAGGTTACCCACGCGGACTGACGCTGCGATGCCGATACCGAGGGGAATCATGAAGATCAAGCTGACGAGCTGCATGACCAAGCTGTGGGCCGCGAGGGAGTCCTCGCCAAGGTTACCAGCCATCAGGGACAAAGCCTGGAAGGCCCACATCTCTACGGCAAAGGAGATCATGATTGCCCAGCCGTACTTGGTGATCTGGGTCATGTGGCTTAGGCGGAAGGACTCGCGATCCCACGGCACCCAGGCTCCGCGGGCAAGTCCGCCTCGCTTGACCCATAGCAGCAGCATGACGAGCATCAGCGAACGCGTCACCACGGTCGCGATCGCGCAGCCATCGATGCCCATGGCTGGCAGGCCTAGGTTGCCGAAGATCAGGGCCCAGTTCGCGACGGCATTGATTGCATTGGCGATCAGCACGATCCAGACCGCCGGCCGCACGATACTGCGCGCTTGGAGCCACTGACGCCCCAAGCTGAAGCCCAGGAACAGAGGCATGGACGGCATATTGATGTAGATGTAGTTCTTGGCTAGGTCGATCACCTTGTCGGGCTGCCCGAAGGCTCGCAGTAGCTCCGGCGCAAAGAGTCCGGCGAAGAAGATGGGTATCGAGATCAGCGGGAGTAACAAGATCCCGCCCTGTAACACCCGTCCCATGCGCTGGGAGTGACCCGCTCCATGGGCTTGGCTCATCAGGGGATCGGCCCCAATCAACAGCCCCATCAGGGGGATCGTAATACCCATGAGCACCAGGTTGCCGAGGGTCGCAGCGGCCATTTCGGTCCCTCCAACCCTGCCTAGCATCATCATGTCGACGATCCCAAGCATCTGAGCCCCAAGCTGAGCTCCGGCCACGGGAGCTGCCAACTTGAGCAAGCGTACGACTTCCTCCCTAGTTGTATTGACGCTAAATTCAGACATGGTCGCGGGGTGCAGCGGCGGAAGTTACAAGTTCTTGACCGCGGAGACTTAACTAGATGGCTTCGGATATTCTGGGGGGAAGCCCAGACAGGGTGAGGCCCGACCTAGGAGCCGTCCCCATGGATCTAGACCTAGCCGCGCCCTCCCCAGGATTGTCTTTCTGGTTTTCGCCCACGGCAAGGTGGAGTCTATTCCCCTGAGAGGTCGGCCAGCGAGCCCTTTTCCACACTCGCCGCAGGATTCCGAAGATGCTGCTAGAGCGACCAGCCTAGAACGAACGAGACCACGTCGCCGTCTAGGTCGTACTTGCCCTCTTTCAGGAAATCCTCTTGGATCAGGCGGACGTCGAGGCCGACGAACACATTATCCGAGACCCGCATCCGTGCGCCCACGCGCCCGTAGATGCCCGGGCCTGAGTCGTCGCCTTCGGGGAAGTCGGCCACCTCGTTCTCGCGATCGACCGTGTACAAGCTAGCGCCGAGCCCGACGTAGGGCGTGATGTCCGATCCCTCGATGGGAAACTCCTTGCGAAGACCCGCGGTGATCTCCCATCCGTCGACACGCGTGCGTCCTGTGACCAAGATGTCCTTGCGCCTGTTGTGGTTGTGGATCCCAAACTCGTAGCCAAACGCGCCGTCCTCCCGCAGTAGGGTGTACTCCGCACCAAAGGCGAACTGCTCGTCGATACAGTTGGTTGAGGCGTGGTCAAAGACGCGCTGGCCAAGGTCTAGGGCAAAGGTCTCGCGAACATCGCCTGCGCCGGGAACGTAGGTCTCCAACGTAGAGCAGGAGCCAAGGCCGAGGAGCAGTGCGCAGGTGGATCGAAGTAGGAGGTTCATGGGCATTCGGGACAGGGGCCGATCAGGGCATGAGATTATAAGTTCCCCTTGGCGAAAGTAACCTCGGGCCTGCATAGCTTTGTGGGAAGTGTGTAGATTGCCCGTTATGAGTTCCACGCCAATCGAACCGGAAACCCCTGCGGACACCGCGAATCCCCAAAATCTAGAACGCTTCGGCGCGACCCTTGGCAGCCTGATGCAGGAGCTGGACTGGGCACTCTTAGGCCGAGCCTACTGCTGGGAAGACGGCGACGACTTCTTTGGAGACGAGGACCAGGGGCAGCTGCTCGACGCGAGCCTTGCGATCGCAACGGACCTCGGGGCATCCCTCGGGCGCCTTGCCCGCGCGTCTACCCGCAGTCTCTATGTGGGCGTCGGCCTTGCCGAGCTAGCGCCCATGGCATTGGAGTCCATCGTCCTTGGCCGCGAGGTGGTGGCCTGCTCCCTCGATGGCGAGGAGGTGCGCGAGCTTGGTCGCGCTAGGCGTGCCGTTGTGGCCAAGGTGGACGGAGACCTGGGCCCGGGCCCTTCGCTACCCGCAATCGAGCCCGCCGAGCTAGGCTCTTCCCAGACGGGAGGCCGCTACAGTCACCTCTGGTTTGTCAGCGTAATCTCTGACCCGGAGGCCTTCCCGGCATTGCACGACTCCCTTTACGACCGTGTGCCTGGGGCAGGCGACCATGCATCGCCCTTCGCCACGGGAAAGGGCAACCTAAAACAGGACAGAGCCCAAGCGGAAGCCCTGGTAAGCCTGGCCGTCCAGGGCTTGGAAGCCCCCGGGCTGTTGACGACAACGGACGAGGAGCTTCCGTTCTTTCGGGACGCCTTGGCCGCCCGTGGGCTGGCTCTGGTCGCGCCCGAACACGCGCGCCTTTCGCCCATCGTCGGGGACCCCCTGCGCCACTGCCACGTCGAGGTCGCCCAATGAACAAGCCTGATCCCGCACTGCGCGCCAGCTGCGAGAAGCTCGCTACTGAAGCGCCCAACCCGGCAACGGCTGACTTAGGACGACTGGCCTCCGTGGACCCCGTCGCCGCCGTGGGTCTAATGTTGGAGGCGGATCGAGGTCTGCTCGACGCCCTCAGTTCAGCTTCCATCGACATCGCCGCAGTCGCCCGCGCCGCCGCTACTGCCCTAGAGTCCGGCGGCCGCCTGATCTACATAGGTGCAGGAACCAGCGGCAGGCTAGGCGTCTTGGACGCGGTGGAGTGCCCGCCGACGTTCCAAGTGGATGACTCCAGGGTGGTGGGCATTCTTGCCGGCGGCCATGGCGCCATGTTTGCCGCTGTGGAGGGCATCGAGGACAACCCCGAGGCGGGCGCTAGGGATCTGGCCGAACACAAGGTCGGTCCCTTGGATCTGGTCGTCGGGATCTCGGCCAGTGCGTCGGCGCCCTATGTGCACGGCGCCATCGCCCACGCTAATTCTGCCGGCGCAGCTACCGCAATGATCGCATGCGTTACGAAGGCCGAGCGCGGCGACGAAGCGACCCTTTCGGTTCGCATTCCAACCGGCCCCGAGTCTCTTGCCGGCAGCACGCGTCTGCGTGCGGGAACAGCCACGAAGATGGCGCTCAATATGATCAGCACGCTCGCGATGGCGGCCAGGGGAAAGGTACACGGCAACCTAATGGTGGACGTGAACACCGCGGGCAATCACAAGCTTCTGGTCCGCGGACGCGGCCTAGTTGTCCAGCTTGTGCCGTGCAACCCAGACCGCGCCGCCGCGCTGCTTAATGAGGCGGGCGGCGCGGTGAAGGTTGCTGTCGTAATGGGCCGTAAGGGCCTGAACCAAAAGGAAGCCCAGGCGCGGCTCGACCAGGTGGGCGGCGTCCTTGGGGACGTCCTGGGCTAGCCCTGGATCGGTCCAGTAAAGCTGCGCTCGCCGTACTTGTCGAGGGACAGGACCTCTTCGTAGTCGAGCAGCCCCCAGCGCTTACGGGCAGGCTCGGCGGCTCGGCCCACGGTGATCATCAGAAGGGGCGGCAGGTGCTCGGGCAGCTCTAGGATCTCGGCCACCGCCTTGGGGTCGAAGCCGATCATGGCGCAGGTGTCGTAGTCCATATCCCGGGCGGCGAGCATTACATTCTGCCCCGCGAATCCAACCGAGCGGCAGGCCTCTTGGAGGGCTAGGCTCTCGTTGCCACCGTAGAACTGCTTGATCATTCCGTCGAACATCTCGGTAAGCTCATCGGGTGCGTCGCGCAGGGTGCGAGACGAGTCCTCGTGGGCCTTGAGGTCGCCGGCAAGCACAAGCACCAGCGCCGCATCACAGACCTGCTCTTGGTTCCAGGCGGCCTTGCAGAGGGCGGTTTTCTGGCCCGCGTCGCGTACGGCGACGAACTGCCAGTTCTGCATATTGAATGAGGTCGGCGCGAGGCTGGCACAGCGGATGAGTTGGCGCACCTCGTCGTCGGTGAGTTCGTGACTCTTGTCAAACTTCTTGACCGAACGGCGAGACTGGATGGCTTCGAGGAGTTCCATAGGGAGGACAGGTTGAGGCTGGGAACTGGGGGCGATCTGGGGCGACCGCCACGGTGGGGGTGTGGAAAAAGACGCCGAAGAGTGTAGTGCAAACCGCGTAAACGCGTTTAATCAGGCCATGCGAATTTCAGCTGTGTATCGACTCGTTCTCCCGCTCTTGTGCTTGGCCCTGCTGGGTCCCTCGCTCTATGCCCAAGAGCCCGCGCGCAGGTCGACGGTGATCTACTGCACACCGACCCAGGTCATCGTTGACGGCGCGGTCATTCCCACGGCGAACCCAATACCCGCCGCCCTGGTGCGGGCCGCCCCAGGGTGCCTGATCACCCTCGCCCCCGGGGACTATCCCGCGTTTCGCATCGGCTTTAATAAGGGCGACAACAACGCCAAGAACACCGGCGGCTTGCCAGGACTGCCCATCGTTGTTCGGGGTGAGGGCGGGGTCCGCGTGCGCGCGGGTAACGGTGGTGACACGGTGTCCATTTGCCAGGACAATCCCAACGCCCACATCACCTTCGAGAACATCGAGTTTGAGCCGAGCTACCGCGCGGCGATCCTCTTCTATCGACCCGGTCCAGGCGAAGTCAACGAGGGCTACCACTTCTACGACTGCGATATCATCGGTGGGTGGGACCACAAGAAGGCCGATGGCAAGACATCCAAGTGGGGGCTCAATGGCAAGCGGCTCAAGGACTTTAAGTGGATTGGCAAGACGCGCGCCTCGATCATCCGTGACATCCGCCACGAGCACGCCTTTTATCTGTCGAACATGGCTGGCGACACGACGATCCGCAACGTCCAAGCCACGCGGCTTGGCCGCACCTTTGTGCAGCTTGTAGCGCGCTCCAAGGATGGGCCTGCTGGCATTGGGCGCCTGCTCGTGCAGGACTGCAGGATCAGCGACACGAACATCGCTGCGGGGGACAACTACAAGGGCGGCTCGGCGTTCACGGTGTCAGGCAACATGCCCAAGGCGGAGCTGCGCTTCGAGAACAACACCTATCGGGCTGGGTTCGACAAGAGCCTGCACAAGCTGACGGTCAAAGGCCAACCCTACGGCTCGGGAGCCCTAGTCGCCTGGAGCGAGAAGGAGACCGAGCGCCTCGGCGACTTGATCCTGATCGACAACGACTTCCGCTTTGCCCACACCTGCGGCGACAGGGCCGTGGTCTCCATCACCTCGTGCCGATCCGTGAAGATTATCGGCTCGAATCACTTCGAGGCCGGCACCCGCGACGACGGCGTCATGATGCGCAAGCCCGGGCTCGCTCTCACCTTGGACAACCCGAAGCACCCGGCGGCTCGTGCGCCCCTTCCCAACCTCAAGGTTGTCATCGAGCCCAACACTACAATCGTCGGCAACTTCGAAGTCGCGGGGGCCCCGGCCACCGACGCTGATCGCAAGGGGTTCGGACTAACCGACTAAAGCTTGGTCAGAGCACAGTACGCGCTCCCGCGGAGCAGTTTGCAATCCTCTCATGCCCAGAGTAGGTCGGCGCTTGCCCTGCAGCTTGTCCTGGCATGGCACCCACACGGCTGCTTGTTCGGCCGCTAACCGCACGTCTCTTGCGCGGCGTTAGCTCCAGGTCGCCGTCGTCAGAACGTGGCGGCCGGTGATGCGCCAGCGACCTTGGACCGTAGCAAGCTTCCGGCGCTCCTCGTCATTCGCGCCACCATGGGCGGTGAAAGTGAACTTCATCAGGCTGAACCGTAGCTCGACGTCCAGCAGGCCGACGAAGCGCCCGAAGTCCGCGGCGATCAACTTGTACAGGGCCTCCTTGCCGGAGAAGTGCGCCGTGGCCAGCATCGCGCCGCGCTCGCCCATGACCTCCAGGCGATCCGCTTCGCTGGGGTTGAGGATCGAGCTCCAGAGCTTCGGGTTGAGCGGGGTCGCCGGCTCGACGTCGATGCCCACGCTGCGATGGTCCGAAGTTCTAGCGACCGCAGCTGCGCAGAGCCCGTCGCAGTGGCTGATACTGCCCGTGTACTTCGCGGGCCACAGGGGCGCTCGGTCCGGTCCCGTCAGCAGGGGGCCGGCCTTGGCCCCTGCATTCAAGAGCAGCTCTCCGGCTAGGCGCCGTCCAGCCGCGTACTCGCGCTGGCGTTTGGGGACTGCGCTTTGGACCTCGTCCCGCTCCTCGTCCCAGGCAAAGCCCACTGGGCCCGGGGTCTGGGCCGGCGGCAAGAGCTCCAGGGCGCAGTCGACGCCAGGGGGCAGCAGCTCGGCCAAGAGCGCGGGAGGCAGTCGCTTGGGGGCAGTCATGGGCACATGGTACCCGGGGTGCCCGCGCAGCCGGTGCTACAGAGCGTCGATTCGCGCCTGGAGGTCGGCCCAATCCATCGAGATGTGTTGGTTGGCCATGGGGTACAGCATGCCCTCTTCCTTAGCGTTGTGCTGCTGGATGACCATCAGTAGGGTGTCGCCCAGGTCGGTTAGCGTCTAGCCGGTGCAGGGCTGCTGGCTACTGGCCTAGTACTTTGCGCTTACTTCAAGGTCCTGGTCACCCTCAAACCAGACCTCTCCCAGCTACCTAAGGCGTAGCGCCGGATAGACGGCAGACTTCGGCTAAGACGACCAGGGCCATAAAAACGCGAGCCCCGCGCTATCCCCAGCGCGGAGCTCGCAGTCTTCTCCAGTGCTTGGTTTCCACCAAGCGAATGCCCTTCCCTCGACTACGGCAAAGGCCGATCAATCCCAAGGGTTCAAGCGGCGAAACCGTCCCGGTCACCCCCATTGCTACCGGAGGGGTCTGCTACCGGCTCGGCGCGCAGGCCGCCGGGCGTGATGTTCAAGGTGAAGGCGTCGTCGAAGCTGACCTCGACCGCATCGCCGTCCCCGAGCTGCCCGGACAAGATCGCCTCAGCCAGTGGGTTCTGTACCATGCGCTGCAGCACGCGCTTTAGTGGGCGTGCGCCGTACTCGGGGTCGAAACCCATGGAGGCGACCATCTCGAGGGCGGACTCATCTAAGTTAAGAGCGATGCCCTGATCCGCGACTCGCTTGGCTAGGCGCGTCACATGGACATCGGTAATCCCGCGCAGCTGCGCCGGTTGCAATGCGCCGTAAGTAATGACCTCGTCCAGGCGATTCAGGAACTCGGGCCGGAAGGCGGCCTTGAGCTCTGCACCATCTTGCAGGTTGCTGGTCATCAGCACGAGCGTCTGGGTGAAGTCCACTAGGTTGCCCTTGCCGTCGGTCATGCGACCGTCGTCGAGGAGCTGCAACAGGGCGTTGAACACATCCGGGTGCGCCTTCTCGATCTCGTCGAACAGGACTACCGAGTGTGGCTTGCGGTGCACGGCTTCTGTGAGGCTGCCGCCCTCGTCGTAGCCGACGTAGCCCGGAGGCGCGCCGATCAACTTCGAGACGCTGTGCTTCTCCATAAACTCACTCATGTCGAAGCGCACTATGGCGGTCTCGTCATCAAACAGGAACTCGGCCAGGGCCTTAGCGGTCTCGGTCTTGCCGACGCCTGTGGGGCCCAGCAGCAGGAACGAGCCCATGGGGCGGTCCTCTTCCTGTAGGCCAGCTCGGGCGCGGCGCACGGACTCGGAGATCTTGGTGATCGCCTCTTCCTGGCCAACCACGCGCTGGTGCAGGATCGCTTCCATGTGCAAGAGCTTGTCGCGCTCGGCCTGTAGCAACCTGGTGGCGGGGATCCCCGTCCAGCGGCTGACGACCTCGGCGATCATCTCGGCGTCGACCTCTTCGGGCAACAGGGCGCCGTCCTTTTGGGCCGCGCTCAACAGCTCGCGATTCTCCTGTTGGTTCTTCTCGGCGTCCGGGATCTCGCCGAAGCGGATCTGGCCCACACGCTCAAAGTCACCGGCGCGCTCGGCCTGCTCGGCTTCGCTGCGCAGGCTCTCGATTAGCACCTTGCCGGCGCGAATTGCGTTGATCAGTCCCTTCTCGTGGTCCCACCTAGCGCGCAGTGCCGTCCGCGATTCGGTCAGCTCGGCGACCTCGCGATCGATGTCGGCGAGACGGCGCACGTTCGTGGTGCCCGCCAGGGATAGGCCATCGTTGTCGGCCATAGCCTGGCCCTCTAGGGCCGTGCGTTCGATCTCGAAGCGGCGCAGCATGCGCTCTAGGTTCTCGAGCTCGGGCGGCATGGAGTCGATCGAGATGCGCAGACCGGCTGCGGCCTCGTCCACCAGGTCGATGGCCTTGTCCGGCAGGAAGCGGTTCGTGACATACCGATCCGAGAGTCGTGCCGCCGCGACCACCGCATCGTCGCGGATGTGCACGCCGGAGTGGACCTCGTAGCGCTCGCGCAACCCGCGCAGGATCGCAACGGTGTCCTCGACGGTGGGCTCGTCAATCTGCACGGGCATGAAGCGCCGCTCTAGGGCCTTGTCCTTCTCAATGTACTTGCGGTACTCGTCAATGGTGGTCGCGCCGATGCAGTGCAGCTCGCCCCGTGCGAGGGCTGGCTTTAGCATGTTCGCCGCATCCATGGCACCTTCGGAGCCGCCCGCGCCAACCAGCGTATGCAGCTCGTCGATGAACAGGATCACGCTGCCATCGGCATCGTTGACCTCGTCGAGTACCGCCTTCAGGCGCTCCTCGAACTCGCCCCGGTACTTCGCCCCGGCCAGCAGCAGGCCGATGTCCAGGTTCAACAGGCGCTTGTTCTTCAGGCCCTCGGGCACGTCGCCTTCGACAATGCGCAGGGCTAGGCCTTCCGCGATCGCGGTCTTGCCCACGCCCGGATCACCAATCAGCACCGGATTGTTCTTGCGGCGCCGCGACAGAACCTGGGTCACGCGCCGAATCTCGGCGTCGCGGCCGATGACGGGATCAAGCTTGCCCGCCTTGGCGTCGGCAGTCAGATCCCGAGCGTACTTCTCCAGGGCGTCAAAGCTGGCCTCGGGATCGGCGGTGTCCACGCGCCGCGAGCCGCGCACCTCTTCGAGGGCGGCCAGGATGCGGGTCATCGTGAGGTCCCGAGCGCTGAACAGACCGCCCAGCCCACCTGGCGCGGCCGACGCGATCTCGTCCGAGCTGGCGAGTCCTAGAAGTAGGTGCTCGGTGGACACGAAGCTGTCCCCTAGCTTCTTGGCGCTGGCCTTGGCCTGGGCCAAGACACGCACTAGGTCCTGGGAAGGCGCAAGCTGGGCGCCGGGTACCGTCGGCAGCCTGTCGAGCTCGCGGGTCAAATCCGCGGCCAGGGCAACGGGCTCTACGGCCAGTGTGCGGAAGAGGCCCGCCATCAGGCCCTCGGGCTCGGCAATAAGGGTTGCCGCTAGGTGCAGAGGCGTGACCGCGCTGTTATGGCGCAGCAGGGCATCCTCTTGGGCGGCGCCGAGGGCGGCGCTGGACGTGTTCGTGAATTCGTTTTGCATAGCTTCTCCTTGGTCTGGGGTGCGGCGTAATATCGCAAGGGCCGTGCCAAGGGGTAAATCGAGCTTCTTGA
>JAQXEK010000033.1 GCA_029250885.1 Planctomycetota bacterium | reverse complement strand
ACAGAGAACGGATCTTCAGCCAATACTCAGACAAGGTCGGTGAATTCCTCGACTTCATCCTCGGTCAATATGTCCAAGAAGGTGTCGGCGTCCTCGCCAGCGAGAAGCTCCAGTACCTAATCGAACTCAAGTACCACAGCATCCACGACGCCGTGACGGAGCTTGGTGACCCAAACGCCATCCGCGAGCTCTTCGTCGGCTTCCAGCAGCACCTCTTCGAAGCCAGCGAAGCAGCCTGATCAGGCTGCGCTCAGGAGAGCAGCTTGCGAGCGATCTTGCCGTGAATGTTGCTGTGCTTCTACATTTGGAAGTGGACTGCGCGCCTAACCAGGTGTTGCAGCGGACGCGCTTCGCGCGCAGCTGAACACCAAAACTGTTATACACGAATGAAGAATCCCACTGGTCAGTCATCCACGGAGTTCGTGATCCTCCCGGAGGTCATGCTCGCGTGGATCTACCTTCTGTGTGTGCACCTTTGGACGATTTGGAAAATGTGCACCTTGAAGTTCCCCACTTCGGATGCGGACCCGATTCGCTTCATGACGGATGGGCAATATGCCCTGCTGGCCTCCCTCAACGCCGCGTTTTTTTGGCATTCGTTTTTGGGGGGATTCGCGCGCGGCGAAGCTCACCATCCCTGCGTGAGGGCCACATTATCAGTGTCTTGGCCGGGGCTGCCATCATGATTGCGATGCAGATTGCGTCCCACCGACTCTACGGCCCTATTCAGCTGCTATAACTTGGTGTCCAATCCGGCGATGCAACGGTCGGTTCGCTTCGCTCACCGGCGTTGATCATCCCAACCGTTGGCCAGACCCGTTGGCCGTCTAACGTGCTCCCCTAAAGTCTGCTCCATGCGCTCCATCATTGCTCTCTCACTTCTCTCACTTCTCTCGCTGGCTGGCTGTGGGCCAGCGCCATCGTCCGTTGAGCATCTGTTCGATTGGCGCCCGGACCTCCACGTGCAGGACGGTCCGCTAGGTGTCCGACTGGGGCGGTTTGCATGCCTGCCGCGTACCCCAGGCTTCATGCAGGGGCTGAGGGATGCGCCCGCAGGCTCGAGTTCCGGGCCAGGAGTTGCGTTTGTTCTTGAGCTTGACATCCAAGTTGAAGGCAAGCCCTGGAATAGTGGCGGGCTAGTCGACTCCGGCGGTCCATATGAGATACGGATCAACGGTGCGCTACCGGTGCCGGTAGGCGGCAGCGTGGGCAGCCTGAGTGAGATCGCCGATGAAGGCATCGATGGTCGTATCGTTGTGTTGGACTGCTTCTACGAGGCACCACGCGTTGGAGAGACCTTGGATGTCGAGGTCTTCATCACCCCCGCAGGGGATGACTCGAGGTCGATCCGCTTCGCGGATCTTGCTGTGCCCTTCGCTGCGCGCGTTACCCGGTGATGGCAGGGTTTGGTGACACATGAGGATGTGTCTGCCGCCTAACTACACAATGCAGCTAGCGAGGCTTCGCCTCGCAGCTGATCGTGACAGACTTCAGACAGTCCAGGAGCCCGATTTGCTGCCCTTATATCTGTTTATCCCCGCAGGCTGTGTAGCTCTGATAATGCTGGCCTTCGCTGGCAGCGGGGACGCCACGCTCAACTTCTTCGCCGTCTCACTCATCGTGGCTTGCGTGGGTCTCCTGTCGTGGCGACGAAACCTGCTGACCAGGTCTCAGTTGTTCGCTCGAGCGGCGCTCACTTCCTCCGGCATCTTGCTACCTGCAGCCGTCATGCCCGCACTCAACGTGCCCGTCTTTGTGGGCGTTCTCCTTCTCGGTCCCATTGTGCTCTTTATTGCGTCTCTGTTGATTGGAGCAATGATCGGGAAGCTCCGTCGAGGCACGCCAGATGAGCAGGCGGCCTAACAAGGCAATACAACGGATAGGGCAACGCCCGACCGCTGATCACCCCAACCGCTAACCAGACATACTGAATATGAAAGTCGTTCTATCCATCCTGCTCCTGGGCATACTCGCTTTTTGTGCTTTTGGATTCCTCTCTACTTTCGAGCCTCTCGAGAGTGAGCAGCAGATCTTGTGGCGTTCCATTTATGGAGCTTGTGTCGTAGCATCTCTAGGTGGTCTTGTTTGGGTGTTGAAGAGGGGGTAGGCTTCAGCATCTAACCAGGCGATGCGCCCGGACGGCGGCTTCGCTCACCGCCGGTGATCGCCCCAACCATTAGGCATACCATGAGCATCGATCCATCTAGCCGAGAATCAGCCACTGAGCCTGATCCCCAAGACCTACTTCACCCGGATCTAAGGGCAAGCTGGACAGTCGTACCCAGGCACGAGCTGAATCAGATATTCCTCTCGGGATTCCTGTTTGGGGCTGGTACCGCAGCGAGCGTTATCGGCTTCGTGTCCGGGAACAAAGCCCTCTGGTATGGATTCCCAGCTGCGTACTTGCTCGCTCGCCTCCAGGGTTTCATTGCTGGAAAACTCTCCGATAGGAGACTTGAGCAATTAGCAGGCATGCCTAGTTCGGATGCCTAACACGCCGATGCAGACGGACGGCGGCTTCGCCTCCACCGCTGTTCACCCCAACCGTTAGACGTAGAAGCCAAATGTCTAAACAACATATCGCGCTCGTCGCCTTGTCACCGCTCTTACTGGCCGGTCTCCTGATCTACGGTGGTGGTAGGATGATCTACGGGGCGATGAGCAAGTACGGCATTCAGCAGGACCCCGTTCGTACGACCCGTGAGTTCGTTGGGTACATCAACGATTCAGATGAATCCTGGCTCGGGGTTGGACTCATCTTCGCCGGCGCATTAAGCATCCTCGTGACCTCAATCTTTGTCGGGCAGCATCCCGCCGAAACCATGCCCAGGCGCATCAAGTAAAGGGATTGCTGGAATCCGCCTAACAAGCGCTCGCGGCGGACGGTACGCTGCGCGACCCGCCACTGAACCGCAACGCCGTTAGGCAGACAAAGGAACATCAAATGGCTCGATCTCAAGATAATGGAAACCTCGATGGCGCAGGAGTGCTCGGCTTTGCCCTGCTTTGCTGCTTCGTTACCGGCTTTGCTGGACTTGCATTCGCATTCATGTACGAAGACGTCCTAGGCATTTTCGCTGCCGTCGCCGCCTTCGGGATTGTGTCCTTGCTTCATTTGAAACGATAAGACACCTCTTCGTTTGTTCTTTTCGACAAACGGGGGCTAACTCGACAATGCACGGGACGGGGCTACGCCACAACAATACTCGTCAGCACCGTCATGCCGGAAGAGTGTCAAAATGAGGTGGGCTCGTAGGTTGCGAAACTCCGCTTATCGGCGGTGGTACTTCCTGAGTATGTATCTAGGGCTTCGTGCTTTCAGGAATCGTGCAAGCAGTAGGGCTCTTACTCTTGATTCCAAGCTTGAAGCACTTAGTGGTGCCAGCATTTCCTCAGAGGATTTGGGTAAGTGGGCACTCCATATTCACCCTCGTGTCCGCCCTAGCGCAGCCAGTGAGAGCGGGAGGTATGGCTTATTGTCCCTTCAACGGCTGTCCCCCGATACCAGCGGTTTGGTCTATTCCTTCTTTTGCTCGACCAGCCATTTTGGTCGCGGTCATGTCGAGATTGCATTTTTTGAACATGAGGGTGAGGTGACCTATTACGGAATTCGGAATATCGCAAGTGCAAATGCTCACCGCCTTGGCCTGAAGAAGCTGTCCTCGTGTTTCCGATTGTCTAGGTCTGGAGAAGATGCGCTGGTGCTTCGATTTGTGTCTCAGATACTTGAGAAGAACGGTTTTGCAGTAAAGCATGCCGCCGCGGAAGACTGCATCAAGTTGACAGTCGACTGTCGGCTTCTGCCTCGCGGCAATGAGGTGAAGGTGCGGAACATGCTGCATCAGAAATACCAAAAGCTATACCTCGCCATAAATCGGGGCGCTTGTGCCGACGGAGAAGGTCAGAGCTAACTTTTGTTGTCCAGCAATCGGGACGGCATCTCATTGGCCTGGTTGCTTTGTCCATTCTCTGCCGCCTTCCTGGGAGAAAGGAGAGCTAAATCACTGCATCGCTGGAAGTGCACGTGGTTCAGGTTTGCTTAAAGGCTAAGGGTTCCCCTATCTGATTTAGGCGCCGAGGTGACCTTTGCAATTGATGTGAATGTGCAGGTAGGGCACAACTTAGGGCAGTGTCTTCGTCAGAAGTCATACAAACGCCCCATCGGTAATCCGGCCGAGATCCCCTATGCTCAGAGGTCTGCGTCTGCTACCTCTGGCTTGCATTCGAGTACACGTCCCCGGGAGGATTACAAGGCGACTGCTTACATCATGAATATGCTCAATCTCCGTCAACTTGTATCTTCGGTCTCTCTAGCCCTTGCTGTCTCCTGCGCATCTACGTCCAACGTGCAGGTGGAAGCAGGCCCTAGGCTCATGGCCGAGTGGGAGCCTGCACAAGGCACGATGATTGTCTATCCGTTTGACCTGCCCGACGCGCTGATCACGGACCTTGGACATGAGGCCGGGCTCTTTGTCTTGGTGCAGAAAGAAAACATGCAGCAGGCCAACGACAAGCTCCATAGCATTGGCTTGGAGTTAGGTCACTACCAGCTGATTCTCACGGAAGCCTCTTCGCCATGGACGCGGGATTGGGGGCCGCACCAGGTCGAGTCGTTCGAGGGGCAGCGTGTGCTTGTCGACCACATCTTTCGGGGTTATCCATGGGTACCCGCTGATTGCGACACATTGGACATCAACTACCAGTGGGGCGACATGGTTGGCGAGGACAATGCAGTCAACGACATTGCCAACGCTCTAGATCTCTTGACCACCCAGCTGCCCGCTATAGCAACCGGTGGCAACCTGCTGACGGACGGTCACGGCCGCGCCTTTTGCACGGAAGCGCAGATCGTCGAAAATCAAGCCCAAGCAGAGACCGGTGATCCGAATTACATTGACGAAGCTCGCTATCGAGAGCTCTTGCGCGAGCACCTAGGGATCACCGACCTTGTGGTCCTTGAGAACACGGAGCCCCAAGGCATCCAACACATTGACTGCTGGATGAAGGTGGTCGATGCCGAGACGCTCTTGGTCAAGCAGGCTCCCGTTGGGCATCCCGAGCACGATCCGATCGAACGCAACATCGAGATCCTACGAAGCCTGGTGACCCCGACCGGCGGCAGCTACCGTATCCTGCGCATCGACTGCAGTCCTTATAGGGACGACCTCCTACCTGCGTACACCAACTCTCTGAGGCTTAATGACGTTGTCCACGTGCCGCTCTTCGGCGGCGAGGCTGATGGGCAAGCTCTTGAGACCTACCGCCAGGCCTTCCCCACTTGCGAAGTCAAGGGCTACCTACACACGACTTGGAAGCACTTTGATGCACTGCACTGCCGCGCTCGGGCTCTTCACACGGCGCTTTGATCTGGCTTACGCCGAGCTGGAGGAGAGCAGGCCCGCCATCATAAAAGAGGACGCCCAAAGCCTCATGAATGTAATCGCCTTCAAAGATCTTGTCCTACGGGACGGGCTACCGCGAGGCGGAAGAGTACACCGCCCTGGTCGACTTCTTCACCATTGCCGATGAGGGGCTGTTCCTTGTGCTGCAGCAGCAGCCAAACGGTGAGGAGTAGGCGACCATGACGCCCGCCTCGCTCAAGTCCCTCGTCTACTTCGGCCTAGCTTTGACCGCGATCATCGTGTTTATAGCTATCTATAGCGGTCACACGTTAGCAAGCCTGGATGCGTCCTTAGAGGCATTGGCAAGCCACGACGAGCGGCACCACCGCAAGCCCAGTCTATACCGACTCCAGTATCGTCCCATGCTGATTGCACTTGGGCTGCTTACTGGAGTGATTAGCCTGTACAGCCTCTTTAGGTTCACCCGACGATCCTAGGGAGTGCCTGCATTCCACCGGCTCTAACGTTGCAAGTGGCATCGATGGATGCGATGTTAGGTTTTGGTTTTACTTACAGGTCCGTCCAACCCCCTACTTAACAGCCATGACTCCCCCCAGAAACAGAAAGTCCTCCGGAGAAGAAAAGTCATCCGGAGAGAAAAAGTCTTCCGCTAGTTTAGTGGGTATCGTCGGCATCTTCTTCGCCTTAGCGTTGTTGCTGGCAATCTCCTCGCAAGGGCAGCTCTCCAATGCCATGCCGATGGCTGTCTTGGGCTTGCAGCTGCTGGGGATCACGCTGCTCCTTGTGGGCCTGCTTCAGATTATGGGCTTTGCCAAGTCGCGCTTGCGACGCAGCCTTGTCGACCACCTGCCCGCGCTCACCTTCGTCTTCGTGGGCCTTGCCATGATTACTAGTGCCGTGGCCAGCGTCGTGGCCATTGCCCTGATCTGGGCTGTTGCCCTATTCAAAGACTCCTCTGAGGCCCAACCGGCCACCCCCGAGATTGAGTAGGCACACTGCCTCCACAGCCACCTATGACCAATCCTCAGCCGAAAAACCCCCTGCACGGGAAGACGCTTGAGTTCATTGTGACGGCCTTGGTCGAACACTATGGCTGGGATCAACTTGGGCGCGAGATCGACATCAAGTGCTTTACCAACGACCCTTCGGTAAAGTCGAGCTTGAAGTTCCTGCGCAAGACGCCCTGGGCTCGGGAGAAGGTTGAACAGCTGTATCTGTTCGTGGAAGGTCGGAAGAGCGCCTGGGGCTCGGTAAACAAGGATTAGATTCTGAGATTTGCGCGCTAGGTATGGCTAGATGCTTGCCCTATGAAGACCCACCACCTCATCACTTGCCTCGCCCTGGGCTCGCTGACCATGGCCGCTAGATCTATGGCAGCGCAGGCTCCCCCCGTACATTCCACCGCTGCATTGCGTAAACCCATCACCCCGGACACCTTCTCTTTTAATGTCATTGAGATGTGGGAGGCCTACTCCCTGCGCCACGGGAACCTAGGCAGAGGCGAAGGGGTGGCCGCTCTTAGTGTGGGAGTCGCCACGTCTCTGGTCTTGCTCGAGGCCAGCCTTGCCGAGGGTCGCCCCCTCGGTTCGCCTAGTTAGCAGCTAGGCGTTCGAGCAAGCAACCGACTAAGGCACCATTTAATGAACCATACGATTCACCTAGGAGACAATCTCGAGGTTCTGCGCGCCATGCCCGATGAATCCGTAGACCTCATCTACATCGACCCACCCTTTAACACGGGCCGTCGCCAGGACCGCAAGCGCATCTCCGTCCAGGAGGTTACAGGTGACGACTCCGGCGACCGCACGGGATTTCAGGGCAAGCGCTACCGCACGACGGAGGTGGCCGGCGCCGGCTACGCCGACACCTTTGATGACTTCATGGGCTTCCTGGTCCCACGGCTCGAAGAGGCCCGCAGGCTGCTCAAGCCGACGGCGAGCTTCTTCCTGCACATCGACTACCGCGAGTCCCACTACTGCAAGGTTGCCCTGGATGAGATCTTCGGTCGGGACTGCTTCCAGAATGAGATCATCTGGGCCTATGACTACGGCGGGCGCTCGAAGAAGAAGTGGTCGGCGAAGCACGACAACATTTTTTGGTACACCCGCGACCCCAAGCGCTACACCTTTAACTTCGAAGCCATGGATCGCATTCCCTACATGGCTCCGGGTCTCGTCGGAAAGGAGAAGGCGGCCCGGGGCAAGACCCCGACCGACGTCTGGTGGCACACGATCGTGAGCCCGAATGGCAAGGAGAAGACCGGCTACGCGACCCAAAAGCCCCTGGGCGTTTTGGACCGCATCGTGAAGGTGCACTCGAATCCCGGAGACCTTGTAATGGATTTCTTTGGTGGCAGCGGCACCACCGGTGAGTCTGCGGGCAACCACGACCGCCTGTTCTATCTCATCGACGAGAACCCCGAGGCCGTGGCTCTCATGGCGAAGCGCCTCGAGCGCTTTGCCCCGCATATCGTCAATATGGAAGAGAAGGAGTCTGGCAAGTGAGCCTGGCCCCAAGAGCTGATGGCGTAGAGACCGGTAACAAGCGCTATCGAGCTATGCACAGCCTCGAGGCCGGTGCTGACCAGGTGCTGGCTCCGCCCTGCATCATGGGCATCCTAAACGCAACACCGGATAGCTTCTCGGACGGCGGCTCCTACGCGGACGCAGACGCGGCTATCGCCCGGGGCCTGCAAATGGTCGCCGAAGGCGCTACCTGGCTCGACATTGGCGGCGAGTCCACGCGCCCTGGCGCCGACCAGGTCGCTTCCGAGGAAGAGCTCGCTCGGGTGGTGCCGGTGATCGAGGGCCTTGCCGGCCGCGGTGCGCGGCTCAGTATCGACACCCGTAAGGCCACCGTGGCCCAGGCCGCTCTGGCCGCTGGCGCTGAGCTCGTAAACGACGTCTCGGGCGGTCTCTTCGATCCACGCATTCTGACCGTGACGGCCAAGGCGGGCGCCCTTTACTGCGCCATGCATATGCGCGGCACCCCTGCCACCATGACCGGCCAGGCCAACTACGAAGATCCTGTGGCCGAGGTCACGCTGGCCCTTGCAGAGCGGGCGAATGCGGCGATCCAGGCCGGTATTGACCCCGAATGCCTGATCCTGGACCCAGGCATCGGCTTTGCCAAGAGGCTACCCCACAACTTAGCCGTCCTAAGGGGCCTCCCCACACTGGCCAGCCTAGGCTTCCCCCTAATCGTCGGCCTGTCGCGCAAGAAGATGATCCTGGAGTTGACGGGGGTCGACGATCCAAAGCAGAGGCTCGCCGGCAGCCTGGCCGGGCTGTCTGCGGCCGTGCTCAGGGGCGCGCACATTTTGCGCGTCCACGACGTCAAGCCGAGCGTGGAAGCCACCGCGGTGGCGGCTGCTCTGCGCTGACTCGAATCGAGTCGAAAAGCCGCGCCCCCGAAGACGGGGTGATTCTTCCAGGGAAGGGTTTTTGCCCCGTGAGCCCAGACCGCAATCGTTGTATCCTTGGGGCCGATGGACACACTCGCTTGGACCCTGCAGATTCTGATCCTGACCCTGGGGATCTACCTGTTCTTGCGCTTTCTGCGCTCGACCCAGGGCGGGCGCATCGTGCGAGGGCTCGCGATCGGCGTGCCTGTCGTTGTGGTCACCATCTGGGGCACGGCCACCTACTTGCAGCTGGCCGAGCTGCAGTTCATCCTGCAGAACGTCGGTGGCTATGCCGTGGTCTTCATCGCGATCCTGTTCCAGGACGAGCTGCGCCGTGGCATGGCCCAGTTCGGCGAGAACCCCCTGGTAAACCGCTTCGTCACGTCCTTCGAGACGGACGTGCTCGAAGAGGTCTCCGCCGCGGCTCTCGCCATGGCGACCAAGCAGGAGTCCCACGGCTCCTTCACTCGACTAAAGCCCCACGGCGGCTTGATTGTGTTCGAGCGCGAGAGCTCCCTCAAAAGCTACATCAACGGTGGCCGGCGCATGGATGCGGTGGTCTCAAAGGACATGCTGGAGTCTATCTTCCAGCCCAAGAGCCCCCTGCACGACGGAGCCGTGGTCATCCGCAAGGATCGGGTGGCCGCGGTCTCGTGCATGTTGCCCTTGACCCAGGACCTGTCCATCGCGAAGACCACGGGCACCCGCCACCGTGCGGCCATCGGCCTGTCGGAGGAGACCGACGCGGTGACCCTTGTGATCTCCGAGGAGACGGGCAAGATCTCCATCGCCACGGGTGGCAAGATCCGCCAGGTCGCGCAGGCGGATCTGATTAACGAGCTGCGCGACTCCCTCGGATCAAACATCGTTGAGAATCGCCCTAGCTTCGGCCTGCGCCTGGGCAAGTTTCTTAAGGAAGACCTGGCCTGGTTCGCTGGCTCTGTAATCTTGGGCCTCTCGATCCTGTTCATCGCCCGGGGTAGCATCAGCAAGACACGTATGTTCAGCCTGTCCATCGTGGAGTCCACCGGCAGCAACCAAGAGGCCCCCTCGATCGGAACCTTGGCGATCCTCTTGCCCAACGAGACCTATCACTTGGTGACCAGCCAGGCCGACCGCAGCTATACGGTCCAGGCCACAGGTCCGATCGGCCTATTGGACCAGCTGGGCACAGGCTTGGGTGGCACGATCAGCATGGACGCAGGTGGCGAGCTCACCATGAACGTGGATATCGATGACATCCATTGGGCCGTTAGCCCTCCCTTCGGTGTCGAGCTCAAGTTTGCCGAGGGCGATGTGCCCACGATCGCCGTCGAGCGCTACGAGAACCTAAAGATCACCCTGGAGTCGAGCCACGTCAGCGTTAATGCCGATGAGCTCGACCAGCACTTCGAACTGGCCGATCCACCCGCGACCTTTGGGGAGACAACCATTGAGATCACGGGGCCTCCCAGTGCGATTGCCATGATCAAGAATGAGCCCGGACTCTTCCGTCTCGAGGACATCGTTCTGACCTCCGAGGACACGGACAACCGCGTCGAGGGACTGCGCTTGCACCACGTATTGGTGGAGCAGGGCTGCTCCCTCCGCTACGGTCTACCGGTGCAGACCACCGTGGAGATCGCGCCGGTAGAGCACAAGCTCAACGAGTTCGAAGCGGCAATCGTGCTCAACCACTCGGCCCCGGAAGACCGCAAGCGGCTCAACAACTGGAAGGTCAAGGACTCACAGATCACTGTCTACTTCGACATCGTAACGCGCGGTATCTTGCCGTCCAAGGGCGCTGGCACCGAGCACTACGACCAAGAGGCCCGCAACGTGCGCAACTACGTGCAGAAGAACCTCTGGGTCTATGTAGACATCAGCGGTCAGCCCGAAGATGGCACGAAGACGCGGCTCCCGATCGCCTGGCGTTTTAAGGATCCCGACTGGCGCCGCCAGCTGGACAAGGAGGGCCCCCAGTACGACCGGGCTAGCCTAGAGCTCGTGCTCAAGGGCGAAGACGGCATCTTCCTCGAACAGTCCCCCTCCTCCTCTTCTGGCGACTGACGCCACCTCTCTCGACTTCGACCCCCATGGGAACTCTCTTTGGAACCGACGGAATACGCGGACGCGCTGGCGAGGGCTGGCTCTCCACCGGCGGTGCGCGCCTTTTGGGCTTGACCCTGGGCCGCGACCTAGACCTAGCGATGCACAAGCCCGATGGCGCCCCCCACCGGGCGGTGTTGGGCCATGACGGTCGCCGTTCGGGACCCGCTCTCCAGGCCGCCTTAGCCGAAGGCCTGCGCGAGGCCGGCTACGAGTGCGTCAGCGCGGGCCTGATCACAACGCCAGGCCTGGCAATTGTTGGCAAGCTGGGTGACTACGACCTGTCCGTCATGATCAGTGCGTCCCACAACCCAGCCGAGGACAACGGCATCAAGATCTTTGGCCCCGGCGGCGAGAAGCTCGCCGACGAGGTCGAGCAGCAGATGGAAGAGCACCTCTTGGCTGCAGGCATCCCCACCGAGCCCTGCGAAGTGCCCGCTATGGAGACAGACTTCGACCTGGAAGAGCAGTACGCCACGTTCCTTGTGGACGCCGCGGATGGCTTGAGCTTGAGCGAAGTACACATGGTGCTCGACTGTGCGAATGGTGGCGGCAGTCGCATCGCGCCGAAGGTGCTCGGTCGCCTGGGTGCCCGGGTCCACACAATCGCTGCCGAGCCCGACGGTGACAACATCAACTCTGGTTGCGGAGCGACTCACTTGGAGCTGCTGCAGTCCGAGGTCCGGCGCCAAGGCGCGAAGATTGGTATCGCCCTGGACGGCGACGGCGATCGCTGCATGCTCGTGGACGAGAACGGCGGCGTGATCCATGGCGACGGCGTCATGACGCTGCTGGCTCGGAGTGCCGTGGCTAACTCTAAATGGAAGGACCCGCGCATCGTGGCCACCGTCATGAGCAATAAAGGCCTGCACCGTGCCCTGCGCGATGTCGGTGTCGGCGTATTGACCGTTGGCGTCGGCGACCGCAGCGTAGTCGCAGGCTTGAAGGCCGAGGGCCTTAGCCTTGGCGGCGAACAGTCGGGTCATATTGTCTTTGGCTCGGATCTCTTCCACATCGGCGACGGCACCTACACCGCACTGCGCGTGCTCGAGGTGCTGTGTCAAACCAAGCTTCCTCTGTCCGAGCTGGCCGCCCCCTACCAGCCCTATCCGCAGGTGCTCCTCAACATCCCAGTCACCTCGAAGCCGCCTTTTGCCACTATCCCTGGCCTAGAGGATGCGGCCAAGGAGGTCGAAGATCAGCTTGGCGAAGACGGGCGCGTCCTCCTGCGATACTCGGGCACCGAGTCTTTGGCGCGAGTCATGGTCGAGGGGCCCAGTGCACCCCTGATCGAGGAGCACGCCCAGAACCTCGCTGCTCTATTTGTCAGCGAAATCGGGGCCTAATCAGGGTTTTCGGCAGGTCACGGCCTACCTAGACAGACATGATTGCTGCAGCTTTTGAGACCTCCACGCGGAGTGCAAGCGTGGCCTTAGCCATCGGTGATGACTTCGCAGATGCGGGTCGCCTGGAGTTCGTCGTTGGCGCCCTAGACGGTGCAGCCGCCCACGCTTCGGACCTGCTACCCAGGCTCGCTGAGATGCTGGGCGAGCGCGGGCTCCAAGCCTCGGACCTCGACGCGGTACTTGTTGGCCTTGGGCCGGGAAGCTACACAGGCCTGCGAGTAAGCGTAGCGACAGCCTTGGGCTTGGCCCTGGGCAAGGTCGATAGGCGCACGCCGCAGCTCTTGGGTGTGCCCTCTTGTGAGGCATTACTTGGGGGCAGCTTGGCTGAAGGTGAACGCGGGGCCTGGATCCAAGATGCGCGCTCCGGGGGCTTCTACACGGCGAGTGGTCGAATGACCGGTAATTTCGAGCTGCAGACGCAGCCCGCGGTGGTTGACCAGGCTGGACTCGAGCACTTCCTAAGCGAACAAACCGGCGCTCGGCTTCTCGGCGACGAGGCCACGGGCAAGACCCTCGAGCGCATTGGCGTGGCGGCCAACTTAGAGTTCGTCACGCCAACCGCTCAACACGTCCTACAGCTTGGCCTTCCAAGGCTGGCCCGGGACGGGGGCACGGCCCCCGCGCAGCTTGCGCCGCTCTACCTGCGTCCCTTCGCGGTCAAGGTTCGCAAGCGATAACTAGCCCTCGCGTAACGGTGTCCTAAGCCAGGACCGTCGAGTCCGTGTAGTGGAACCAAACCAAGCGGTCGACGCTCGTGTCGCCCGAACCGGGGTTCCAGTTGGGCTCCATCACCGCAGCGGCGGCCTTCAGCGTTGCGAGTTGAGCCTTGGCCTGGACGAAGTAGCTCTTACGCTCGATTTCGATCTCGGCGTCCGCCATGGGGGTCTCGTGGGCACCCGCTGCTAAGCCATGGGCGGCCTCCCGAAGCGAGCTGGCGCTGAGCTCGCAGGGCACGGTCGAGCCGAAGTCACGGGTCTTGTGCTTCCAGGCTCCGTTAGTCCAATCGAAGCTGTACGAAGGCACAAAGTTCTTGCCGTGACTGGCCACAAACTCGACGCACTTGAGCACAAACTCAAGGTCCGCCTCGGATGCGTAATAGGGCAGAGACAGGCGCACCCAGCCGGGCTTCATACCGGACAGGCCTCGGGCGACTAAGCTGCGATAGTCTTGGGACGTGGCCGAGTCGATGCCCAACAGCGCGTGCCCGTAGGGCCCCGCACAGGCCCACCCCGGGCGGCTCTGGACACCAAAAAGATGGTCGAGCAGACCTGCCGCGAAGTTGTGGTGCAGGCCGTCTAAGACCAGGGAGATGATCGCTAAGCGCGGGCACTCGGTGGGACCGAGGATCGTGATGTTCGGGTGCTTGCCAAGGCGCTTCACTGCCGAAGCGGCCAACCTAATTTCGTGGTCGAGAATCTTTGAGCTACCCACCATGTCCTTGACGAGGAAAGCGGTGGCGGCGCGCAGGTCGTTTAAAATGGCCGGGGTGCCGCTTTCTTCGCGCTTGTCGAGGTGAGCGACGTAGTCGACGGTTTCATAAGAGACAGCTCCTACGTAGTCCACGGTGCCTCCGCCGGGCTGTGCGGGCGTGCGACTCACGAAGAGGTCTTTGTGGGCAATGAGTACGCCGGATCCCCCAGGGCCACCAAGGAACTTATGGGGCGAGATCACAACGGCGTCAATGCACTCGGCGGGATCGTCGGCGCTCATCACAATGGGCACATAGGGACCGGCCGCAGCATAGTCAAAGATGGCCTTGGCGCCGCCCGCGTGCAGGGTGCGACAGATGCCGGGAACATCGGCCAAGATCCCGGTGACGTTCGATGCGGCCGAGAAGGATCCCAGCTTTAGGGCGCGGTCCTTATGCTCTACCAGCTTTTGGGCAAGCACGTCTAGATCAACGGCCCCGCAGTCCTTGGCGGGAATCTCTACCACATCTGCTATGGACTCCAGCCAGGGCAGATAATTGGAGTGGTGCTCGTAGGGGCCGACAAAGACAATCGGACGCTCCTCCATCGGGATGTACTGGGCCAGGTTATAGCGACGCTGGAGAGGCTCGGGGATCGAGAGCCCAAGGATCCCGAGGATCTTGTTGATAGCGGCGGTTGCACCGGCCCCACAGAAGATGACCACGTGCTCGTCGCCAGCACCGACGCTGCTGCGGACGACCCCGCGGGCGTCTTCCCGCAGCTCCGTGAGGATGCGGCCCGTGGACGAGACCGAGGTGTGGGTGTTCGCATAGAAAGGGCGAACGTTGCGGAACCAAGCTTCGACGAAGTGCAGGTATCGACCGGAGGCGGTCAGGTCAGCGTAGGTGATCAAGCGCTGGCCGAAGGGCGTGTTGATCCGGGCGCGGCGCCCAACTTCGTTCTGGCGAAGGAAGCTCAGCATGTCTTGGTTTGCCTCGGTGCTCATGGGCACGAGTCTGGCAATTCACGACATCGGTGTCCTTTATTGTCTAGGAGTGTCCGCCTCTCTTTCTATTTTCTTGCCTCACCACTCCCCAATAGATGCTTCCCCCACTTGCCATGGTCGTGGAATCCATTTCCATGAACAACCAACAAGAACACCCCTTGGCTCACAAGAGAGCCAAGGGGTGTTCTAGTTGTAGTTGCCTGCTCCCTTAGGAGCGAGGCGCTACAGGTCGTGGGGGCGAAGGGTCTTGCGACCGTTCGACACTGCACGAGCTTCGGCGCCAGCGATGATCTCGCGGACGGCGGCGTCAAGGGCGCCGTAGAACTCGCCGGACACGTTAATGCCTGCGCAGTTCTTGGTGCGGCTCTTGCTGATGATCATGTCGAGGGGCTTCTTCTTGCCCTTCTTCGCAGCTTTGCGAGGGGCTTTCTTAGCTGCCTTCTTCTTAGCTGCCTTCTTCTTAGCTGGCGCCTTCTTGGCTGCCTTCTTCTTAGCTTTCTTTTTTGCCATTGGGAGTATCCGTGGGCTGTATGTTGTTTGATGAGGGAGTCGTCTGGAGGCGCGTCTTCAGCGAAGAAGTCAGCTCTAAACGGTGGTCCGATAAGGAGAACGAGAGCGGGCATGTAAATGCGTCACTCTCGCTACAAGGAGAATGCAACTCCGAGGCCGTGTGTCAAAGAGGAAAACGGGCGAATCTTGGGGTTTTTATGGGTATTCGAGCCGTTCATGGGAAAGTGCCTACCCCACTTTCCGATCTCTCCGAGACAAGTGTTGGTGCGCCGCGTGCCCCTTAGTATCTTTTGGTAATGGATGCATACCGCGCTTGGGCAGATGTTGATCTCGACGCCCTCACAAGAAACCTCGCCGTAATTCGAAACGCCATTGGAGACAAGGTCGAAGTGATGCTTGTGGTCAAGGCGGATGCCTATGGCCATGGCGCCGTCGCTATCGCCCACCACGCCACCCGGGCTGGGGTCACAGCCTTTGGTGTCGGCACCTCGACCGAAGCCCTTGAACTGCGCCACGGTGGGATTTGCGCCCCGATCCTAGTGCTCGGCACCATTGTCGACGAAGAGGTCGTCGCCTGCCTGCACCACGACATTCACATCGGCCTGCACTCTATGAACCGCTGCCGCACCCTGCAGGCGGCCGCCCGCCGCCAGGGGCGCATCGCGCGAGTACACCTCAACATTGACACGGGCATGGGCCGCCTAGGCGTGCTGCCGGAGCGCGCCGTCGAGCTGCTGCGTGAGATCCAAGCCGCCTCGCACCTCGAACTAGCCGGCATCATGACCCACATCTCCTCACCCAAGGGGGACTCCTGCGACGGAATCGCGTCCCAAACGGCCCGATTTGAAAGTGTGCTGGCAGACGCCCGCGCCGAGGACCTAGTCTCAGGCTGGGTCCACATGTCCAACTCCGCGGGGCTATTCAGCGGCACATCGCCCCTCTACGACTGCGTTCGCGTGGGGATCAGCGCCTATGGCGTAGTTCCCAAGGACGCCACTTGGGGCTCGGATCTGGACCCCGTGATGTCTTTGCGCACACGGATCATCTTCCTCAAGGACCTGCCCGCCGGCTCCACCGTCGGCTACGACGGCACCTGGACCGCAGCGGGTAAGCGCCGTATTGCGACCCTGCCCGTGGGCTACAACGACGGCGTGCCCTGGCGCCTTTCGAACCAAGGTGAGGTGCTCGTTCGGGGCCAACGCGCACCCATCGTCGGCCGCGTGTCCATGGACTACACCACCATCGACGTGACCGACATCAAGGACGTCAACGTGGACGATGTAGCCACCCTCATCGGCAGCGACGGCGACGAGAACCTCTTGCTGCGGGACGTGGCCAAGTGCGCCGAGACCATTCCCTATGAGATTGCCTGCTCCATTGGCAAGCGCGTGGCCCGGGTCTTCCGCACCCCAAACACCCCGGGCACCTCCACATGCAACCAAAAGCGAGACTCCGGCGAGGGCGAGGAAGACGCCCAAGACACCGCGGACGAAAGCCTGGCCACAAGCCCTAGGTAACTCGGCGCGCATGCCCTAGGCTCTACCCCCGTGAAACGCCTCCGCCGCTACCTTATCCGGGCCTTCGTCTGCCTCGGACTGCTTGTTGGCGCAAGTCTAGCTACGCTCTTAATCTGTGATGCGACCGGTGTCTTCCACAGCCAGCTAGAGAGGGAGCTGCTGGCCCTGATCGAGGACGAGCCCGACTTGGACATCAGTGTCCGCGACCTCAAAATCGACTGGTTCGGGCCCGGCATCACCCTGACCGGGTTGCACATCATCGGCGCGGATGGCGAGGCTTACATCGAGCACCTGCAATGCCACTTCGACCTCTCCAAGGGTGCGGCCTCGCCCCTCTCCGCGGTCTCCATCGACCGTGGTCGCCTGTTGCTCGAGCGCGAGTTCATCGAGGCCTGCGCGCGCTCGGTCGCCCAGGTCGAGGACAAGCTGCGGGAGCGCTTCGGCGTCTCTGAGTCCGAGCTTGACATTGACATCGCGGATCCCGCCAAGCCCATGGCGATCCCGACGCTTACGCTGCGCGATGTGGACATAGGCCTGCAGCTCGTGGACGGCCAACTGGTCGAGCTTGGCAAGGGCCAGGCGCGCCTCGAACTGAACACGGACAAGGACCTGACCTTGGTCGGCAGCATCGCCCTGCCCCAGGAAGGTACAACGCCCCTGCCGCTTTTCGCCAGGGTGACCCTGACTAAAGACCAGAAGCTCGAGGTGCGCGCCGCGGCCCGCAACCTTGGTGTCTCGGGCCGGACCTCGCCCCTGCGGGCGCTCTTCCCGCCGGCGCTGCAGGACCTCGACGCCCACATGAAGCTCTCGACAGACTTCGAGATGACCCTGTCCCCCATCGGCGATTTGCCCCCCCGCGCCCGGGCCCACGTGCGCATCGAAGAGGGCTACCTGCGACCGACAACCACCCTGCCGCCCCTGGAGAATGTCTCCATCGTAAGCGACTTCTCGTGGCTGCCCCGGGAGACACCCTCGGCCAACAGTGACCTGAACGAGCTCTGGCAGACCCTGTCTGTGCGCGCTGAGGTCACGGCCAACCTGCTCGGCGAGACCATGGTCGGCGCGGCACGATTGACCCGCAGCGGTGCCCTCGAAGCGGAGCTTGCCGCCCAGAACGTGGCCATTGATGAGCGTTTCCTGATTGAAGCGGGCCTGCCTCCCGAGGCGCCCATTCGCCAGAACTGGACGGCCTTAGGGATCGGCGGCCAGGCCGATGTCAGTCTGGGGCTTCGCATGCCCTTGACCGGGGACTTCGACCCCAAGCGCGACCTGGACATCGCCGTGGATGTGCAGTCCGACCGAAAGGGTAAGTTCTGCTTCTCAGGTTGGGATATGGATGGTGATGGTCCCAACGAGCGCGAGGGGATCCCGCTGCCCTGCGACCTAATCAGTGGCCACATGGTCTTGGCCCACCGCGGCAAGAATCAACGAAGCGAACTGCTAGGTATCTTCGACGCCTCCGGTAGCCACGGCACGGGCATGGCGACCGCCGTGGGCATGATCGCCTCGCCAATCAAAGAGCGTATGGGCAGCGCCATGGACATCAAGATAGACGTCCAGCGCCGTGAGCTCGACCCTGAACTTGGAACGGCGTTTGGCTTTATGTCCGGCACAAAAGACCTGTACTCGACCTATGGCATCGATGGCGGGTGGGCCTCGGCACAGTTTCACCTGCGCGATCGCGCCGAGCAGGGTGGTTTGTCTGCCGCAGTAAAGATCCAAGTGGAAGAGGCCCCCTTGCGCTGGAAGAGCCTGCCGGTTGCAGCCTTCGTCGACCGCCTCGACATGGAGTTCGCCTGGGGCGCCTATCCTCGCAAGCGCCAGGAGGGGTGGGAGCAGCGCGACATGGGCATGCACTTCGTCGCCACGGGCGAGTCCTCCTCGGTCAAGGACCTGCGCATCGAAGGGACCTTCCGGGACGTCGACCTAGGCTCCCCGCCCGAAGCAGTCCCGACCCCACCAAGGATCTCCAACGGCTACCCCGTTCCTGGATCCGAACAACCCATCACGGAGTCCGGACTTGCGCACTCCCTTTCGGTCTCGGGCAGTGGCCTAGGACTGAGGGGCGCCGATTGGGACGTGCTTGTGGACACAATCCCCGGATTGGGCGAGCGCGGTGAAGAGCTTGACGCCAAGGGCAAGGTTACCTTCCAGTGGACCGAGCACGCACGCCTAGTAGACGGCGCGCGCGAGGTCGCGTTGGAGGTCACGCCGGAGGTCGTTGAACTTCTGCCCCGGGACTTTTCGATGGTCACGCGTAAGGTCGAGGGGCGGGGCGGTTACTCAGCCGTCACCTCAGTAGGGGGCGAGACAAGCGGCACAATAGACGCCATCTTTACGGGCGAGTGGGTCGCTGGGATGGGTGGCGCGGCGAAGTTGCGCGCCGATCTAGCAGGGGACGGCAGCTCGCACCTCGAACTCTTCGCCGGTGGACTTGACCCCTCCAACCAAGCTCTGCTCGGTGCCCTTGCGAACACGACCGAGTCGGGCAGCAGTGGCTTCCTCGCCCCTGCGGACGCTGCGGATTCTGAAGATGATTGGACCAGCGCCAGCCTTGATGGACGTGTTGACCTCGCTGGGCGAATCGACTTCTCGGACGGCGCAGATCCCGACCTTGACCTCGATCTGTTTCTGCGAAACAACACCCTCCAGGCTGGGCCATTGACCCTGGACAGCCTGCAGGGTGACTTGCAGCTGACCACCGGAGCCCTCGAGGGCTCGGAGGTCACCGCCCGGCTGGCCAAGACTCCGATCTTGCTATCAAACCTTCGAGTCGCTTTGGCTGAGGAAGCCCGCCAGGGTGAGGTGCTGATGAGCGCCACATTGCAAGCTAAGGACTTCCCCCTAAATGCGGAGCACATAGGCGCGTTCTTAGATCCCGAATCGCTAAAGGCTCTACTCGAGGGTTTTCACCTGAGCGGGCAAATCGACCTAAATACCATCGACCTCAAGCTGGCCCAAGCCTCTGATGGGCGCTACCGGATGGTCCTCTCGGGCCACGCGGTTCCCACCGGGCTCAAGCTCATCGCTGGAACGCCAGTCGAGATCAACACGGCCGCCCTCCACGTGGAGGAGCTTGTGCTCGAAGGTGGCCGAGCACGGGCCTGGGGACGCATGGCGGATCTTGCGGGCAGCATCGGAGGCCGCTCGATTAGCGGCGGCACGTTGCTGTTCTCCTACGCAGACCAACGCCTAAACGTCGAAGACCTGAATGTCGGCTTTGCCGGCGGTACCCTGGCCTCCCTTGGTGGAGTCGAAGGCCACGGTGGCGCCGCCTTGGCCCTAGACCTTTCGGACCGGAGGCACTTTGCCGTGGCAGTCGAGCTCCGTGACGTTGAGGCCAAGCAGCTTCTCGCTGGCGCCTTCGGAGGAAGCGACGACAACTCTGGCCAGGTCGATGCATCGCTTCGCTTCGAGGCGGCGCAAGGGGACCTGCTCCAGGCCCAAGGCGGCGGCTTCCTGCGCCTGCGCGACGCACGGCTCTGGTCCATCCCCGTCTTTCGAGCGCTCTTCACGCGTCTGGGGTTCGACGCCACCGCCGTGTTCGACTCCATGAGCACCGGCTTCACCATCAACGGCGGCCGCGTCTCCCTCAACAGCATGCGTGCCCACAGCCCGCTGCTCAGCCTGGTTGGAGATGGGTTCTTGGACATGGACTCCGAGCTAGGTGCCAAGTTCGAAGTACGCTACAGCTTGGTGGACAAGCTCGGTCCTCTGCGCGAGCTCTTGTATTGGCTGCAAAACAGTCTGTTGACCGTGGAGGTTAAGGGCGACCTCTACAACCCTATGGTCATCCTGCGCAACTCTCTGATCGACCTCTTCACTTCCGATCCAAAGAGCGACCCCGTGTTGCCCCTTCCGAATCTCTCGGGGCTGCCCAAGCGCTTTTAGTGTCCTAGCCAGAACACGTCGCAGCCACGCCAAGCTCTGTCTGGGCAACGACAGTAGAAGTCGCGGGAACCAGCATGATGGGTTTGCTAGAGTTGTAATCCAACAGGCAAATGCCGCAGCAGAAGAGCTCTTCTTTCGGGAAGACGAGCCCCTCTTGGGTGTCTCCATGGCCCAGCGCTTAGGCGTACTGGGCTTTGCGATCACCGACGGAGAACTGCAGGCGGCCATCAGCTCCAAGCGCGGCGAGACGCACATCGAACTAGCCACGATGCCGGGCCTCCTCGTCCCTCGACACCTCCAGCTCTTGCTAGCCCACATCGAACGCGCCGAAGGCGCCCTGGTCCTGCTGACCGCCACCGACGTCACAACGGAGATAAACCTAAAGCAGCAACTACACCAGTCCCAGAGCCTGCGCGCCATTGGCCAACTTGCAGGTGGCCTAGCCCATGACTTCAACAACCTGCTCACAACCATTCTTGGCCATGCCGAGTTGCTGCGACTTGAGAATCCTAAGGATGAGCACACACTGCAGCGCTCCGATGCAATCCGAGGCGCGGGCGAGCGAGGCGCCGAGCTCGTGCGAAAGCTGCTTGCCTTTGGCCGCCGCCAAGTTCTACAGCCCCAGGTGATCAACCTCGGTGTGGCTGTGGCCACAGTTATCGACTCCATCGGCGACCTTCTCGGCGGTACGATCTCCATTGAATCTGACCTCGACGAGCAAGTCGGACATGTACGCGCGGACCGCGCAGAGATCGACCGCGCCGTCCTCAACCTCTGCCTGAATGCCCGTGAGGCCATGCCCGGAGGCGGTGTAGTTAAGATCACCGTTCGAGAGGCGACGGAAGCGGAGGTCAAGCCACTACCCCCTGCCAAGACAGACCAGCGGCGCTGGGTGTTGCTCGCGGTTAAGGACAACGGTACGGGCATGACGGAAGAGGTCCGCGCGCGGCTCTTTGAGCCCTTCTTTACTACGAAAGAGGCCTCGGGAGGGGCCGGAATGGGACTCTCTACCGTCCATGGAATCGTCAGCCAATCCGGTGGCCACTTGGAGGTTCAGAGTCGCCCGGGCCACGGGACCTCCATGCTTATCTTCCTCCCCATCGTGCCCGTGAAGCCAGCCCTCTTCACAGAGCCACCACCGCCCATTGAGCCAAAGAACGAAGGCCTTCGAATTCTGCTTGTCGAGGACCAGAACGACGTGCGGCGTACCATTGCGGCTCTGCTTGTGGGGCTCAGTTACCAGGTCAGCAATGCCGAGCACGGTGTAGCCGCCCTAGACCTCTGGCACAACAGCCCGGAGCCCTTTGACCTGGTTATCACCGACATCATGATGCCGAAAATGGACGGCATTGAACTTGGGCGGGAGCTATTTAAGCTCGCTCCAGAATTGCCCGTGCTCTATATGTCCGGCTACTTGGACCAAGCTAAAAAACGAGTCCAGGGCACGTTCTTAGCCAAGCCCTTCTCCGTAATCGAACTGCGCGCAGCCGTTGCCGCGGCAACAGCGATTGAAGGCCCCTTGGGCACGCCCAAAGCCTAGCTAGCGGTAGCGACTAAAGTCCACATCAAGGCTAACGCCTAGACGCTCGGGAAGTGTGTCCCAGAGCTCGTGTCCGATCTCTGACAGGTGGGGCGAGCCGATGTAGTAGCGCTTGGATGCGCTGATCGAGCCGACGGCGTTGAGGTGCCAAGCTAGGTGGTCGGCGCCGGACTCTGCGCAGAGCCGGCGGGCCTCATCCATCATTTCGAAACTGTCGTTCCAATCGAAGAGAATGTAGCGCCAGACCAAGAGCGGCCCGACGCCCCCGCGCTCGCGCTTCATGGTGGCCATGGCGGTTAGGCCATCGAGCACACGCTGGAAGTTTCCATTCTGGCGATACTTTGCATAGCTCTCTTGGTCCGCCCCATCAATGGAAAAGATGATCGCGTCGATACCCGAGTCAAGAACCGCCGCAACACGCTCCGGGGTGTGAAAGAAGTGCCCATTGGTGCTCGTCAGAATAAAGCAGTTGGGGTTCTCGTCTTTGCAGTAGCGCACCATCTCATTGGCCCGCTTATGCATGTAGTTTTCCCCACCGAGGTGAAACTCCATGTAACCCAAGTTCGGAGACATGCTGTCGATGACCTTGGTGTACACATCAAAGTCCATCTCTAGGTTGTTGCGGCTTCCTTCGATGGCCTCGCGATTGCAACCCGGGCAGGTCAGATTGCAACCCGCATGGGACTCGATGAAGAGAGCCCGGGGCATGTCCACTTTGTCGATGTAGTCCGCGGGGGGCTCTGGTCCCTCGACCCGGTTGGGGCAACCGACACAGATCTTGGTGAGGTCTATATCCTTAATGATGTTTCGGCGAAGCCGGGCATAAGCCTTGCCGTTCCAGACCTCGTCAAAACTCTGGGTCGTTAAATTCCCAAGCGGGTTAGTCTTGGCGGCATCTACGCAAGCACAGACAACCGAACCGTCGGAAACCACCGTCGTCTGGTTCCAAGGACGGGTGCAATAGGGTCGCGTGGCATCCCCGGGGATCCACGTGGCTAGCTGAGATGGGTCGGCAGAGTCTGCTTTGGTCATTGATCGATTATGTACGAGATTTCCCTGCATGCATAGGCCATCCGCGCAGGATCCCAAGTTGCATAATGAATTTCGATTCCGTTCCATCCGGCTTACCCCCCCCTCCCTAGGTCTATGGGGTACTTTTCCCGTGGAATTGGACAGGGGCCTTTGAAGGGCCGGCTAGAGCCATTGTCTAAGTTGTCCAAGCTCACTATTAAGGCGACTGGAGGCCGGAGACATCCATGCGCACCAGGCGAAATCTCTTGGCCCTTGTCGGCCTATCCTCGTCGCCTGCGGGCATGCAGGTGAACGTGGGCCACTCCTCCGGCGGCGGACAGGCACACAACAACAATGAACCTTTCGTGACGCTTATGGCAGTCATCTCAATACAAGGGACCTTTGCTTGGCGCAATTAACGCCAGGGTACGGACAGCCTAGGGGCAAGGACCTTGGACCGAGCCCTAGGCTCCCTGCGCCTAATTCTGTGCTCAGCCCGATCTGCCAATCTGCTAGACTTCGCCCATGACCTCTCCTCCCTTGTATGCCGTGATCATGGCCGGTGGTTCCGGCACCCGCTTTTGGCCCGCTAGTCGCATCGCTCGGCCCAAGCAGTTTCTGCCAATCTCCGGTGGGCTCACAATGATCGAGGAGACCTTCCGCCGCCTCGAGGGGCTGGTCCCCGCCGAGCGTGTCTTGGTCGTCACCGCTGAGAGCCAAGTCGCCCTGGTCGCCGAGTGCTTGCCCGAGCTGCCCGCCGAGAACATCCTGGCCGAGCCCTGCGCGCGCAACACAGCCCCCTGTGTCGCCTGGGCAGCCCACGAGATTGCCCGCCGGGACCCCGATGCCATGCAGGTCATTCTACCCGCCGACCACGTGATCCAACCCCGGGATGCATTCCAGAGGACCCTTGCCGCGGCAGCCGCGGCAGCCGTCGATGGCGGTCTGTTCACCTTTGGCGTCGAGCCCGATCATCCCGCCACGGGCTACGGCTACATCAAGACGTCCGAACAGCTGGGCCTATCCGAGGGGGAGCCCGTCTTCGCCGTCGAGCGCTTTGTCGAGAAGCCGAACCTCGAGAAGGCGATCCAATTTCTAGGCGAGGGCGGCTTCTACTGGAACGCTGGTATCTTCGTCTGGAGCACCCAGAGCATCGTGGACGCAATCGCGAGGTACGTGCCCAAGCTCGACACGGGCATCCGCCGCATCTTCGAAGGTGCTGACCTCGCCACCGAGTATGCGACCCTACCTGCCGAGCCAGTGGACGTTGCGATCATGGAGCGCTCGGACCAGGTCCGGCTGCTACCGATCACCTACACCTGGAACGACGTAGGCTCCTGGCTCGCCCTCAGTGAGATTACCGAGAAGGACGCGAACAGCAACGGCGCCGTCCTGGCCGAGGATGGCAAGCTAGTCTCTATCGAGTCCACGGGCAACCTGGTCTACGCTGAGGGCGCGCGGGTCGTGGCCTTGGTTGGCGTCGAGGGCCTGGCGGTCGTTCAGACCGACAAGGCGACCCTGGTCTGCCCCCTGGATCGCGCCCAGGATGTCAAGCGCGTTGTGGACGAGCTTAAGGCTTCCGGTAAGGAGTTCCTGTAACCTCATGGGTGTCGTGATTGCCATCGACCACGGAACCAAGAAGACTGGCTTCGCGGTGACCGACAGCATGCGCATCATTACCGAGCCCCTAGACGTCTTCCACGGCACCGGAGAAAGTCTTTTGGGCCACATCGCAGGTCTGTGCGACGAGCGTAACGTCGAGCGCTTTGTGATCGGCATGCCCTTCGACATGGACGGCACCGAGAGCGGCCGGGCGGCCGAGGTACGTGTGTTTGGGGAGCAGCTCACGGCCTTCCTCGGGGCTAAGAACGGCCCCGGGTTTACGCCGATCCCGATTACCTACCAGGACGAGCGGCTCTCCACGAAAGAAGCCGACTCCCTACTTGTGGAAGCCGGCTACACCGGTGAAGCCCGCAAGATACGCCGCGACAGTTGGAGCGCGCTGGTCTTTCTTCGGGAGTGGCTCTCCTCGGGTGAGCCCGGGGACTAGAGCGTCCCGAGCCAGTTGACCACATGGTCGATGGCCGCTTCGGATGTAGGTCCGTGGAAGATACTGTGGCGTGCGCCTTCGATGACTTCGCTCTTGGCGCCGAGCTTCTTGGCAAAGGCAGCGGCGTCCGCAGGAGTGCAGATCGGATCTTCGCTACCCGCAAGAACCAGGGTCGGCATGTTGAGGGCGGCGTAGGGGGCCGGGCACTCGGCCATTGCCTTGACGATCGCGTCGACGGTGCCCTTAGTGACGGTGTTGTCACGTTTGGGGTCCGCATTCCAGGTGCCCTTGTCGCCGGGCTCACTGAGCACGTCCTCGGCCTTCCAAGGAATCACGCATGGGCTGAGGGGCTCAACCTTCTTAAACATACCCAGCATTCCACCGATTTTCTGGGGCGCGCCGAAGTTGTCCTGCAAGAGCGGTCCGGCGAGCACCAGACCGTGGACTTCGTCTTGGTGTTTCAAGGCATAGGCCATGGCCCAAAGGGCGCCGGAGCCTACGCCAATGACGACACTCTTGGCATCCGGCATGCGATAGGCGACGTGCTCGCGCACGGAGTGGATGTCCCGCACCGGCTCGGGGATGCCCGTAGTGTGACCGCGCTCGCCCTCGGAAGCACCGTGGCCGCGTAGGTCGGGCAGACTCACCATCCAACCGGCCGTAGCCAGCCTGTCGGCTAACTGCTCGTAGCGCGCGCCGTGATCGCCGGCGTCGTGTACGACGATGGCAGCACCATCGGGCACGCCCTGGGAAGGGGGTGGGCCGAGCTCAAGCACGCGAACAAGCACCATACCGGCGCCGCCGATACCACCGGTCTGGTGACTCAAGCCAGCACCCTCGGAGCCGTCGGGGTTGGAAGCGCGCAGCTCAAGGTTGGTAAGTAGAAAGTCGGGACTAGACATGGGGCGTTTGCGGAGGAAGGGAGTTGTGGGCTAGCGGGCAGCGTACGCGCCGTGGTTCTCTTCGGCAAGGCGTCGCATCAAAACTGCGTCCTGATCCGAGGACAAGCCGATGGTGTTAATCACGATTCCAAGGGACTCGTTGGTCTCAGATACCATGTCCAGGATCTCCTCGCGGTTCAAGGAGACGCCGATGGACGGTTGGCCGTCGGTCAAGAGAAACAGGGTGTCGTAGCTGGGCTCGGTCCACTTTGCCGCGCCCTTCTTGCTCTTCTTGCCGCCAGCCATTTGGAGGCCCCTCTCCATGCAGCCCCAGATATTGGTGCCGCCGTTCGCGACGATCTCTTCGATAAACTTCTGGGCGTCGGCGCGGGTCTCGCCGTCAAGCACAACGGGCTCTTCCGACCAAATCCAAACGTCTGCAGCGTAAACCACAATGTTCACGGAACCTCCGTTCTTCACTCCGGCCAGTGCCTTCAGGATTTCGCGCTTTGCTACGGTTAGACGCGTCTCGCCAGCCTTACCACCGCCGGTATAGGTTTGCATCGGCTCGTTCATTGAGCCCGATGCGTCCAGGATGAAGAGCACCTTCTCGCTCTCCGAGCGGAGCCCGAAGAAGCTCATACCGATGCCCTCCAGGGCCTTCTCCTCGTCGGACTTGGCAACTGCATCGGACACCACAAAGCCGTCCTTGTTGTCTGCCCACCAGCGCTCCCAGAGGGTCAGGTTTCCATTAAAGTCCTTGGCGGTGAGGAGCTTCAGCGCCTCTTCCGCGTTCTGACGTATGCGCCCCTCTTCGACCTTCATCGCGGCCAGCAGGGGCTCGACGCAACCTGTCGGACGCAGGACTCCGATGGCGGCCATAGAGCGCGAGCGCACGTGCCAGCTCGCGTCGCTTAATCCGGCGCTCAAGATCCATGGAACTATGCGCTTGTCGCCGGCCATCGAGAGCCCGTCCAGGATCGAGACTTGCTGCAGGGGTTCGGCCTCTTGTTCTAGCATCGCGAGCAGGCCTGCCCGGGCCTCCTCGACATTGGAGTCTACTAGAACTTCCACGACCCGTAGGCGGTGGGGCGACTTCCGGGCTAGCTTGAGCAGGGCCACAATCGCCTTGCCCTGTTCGGCATCGGGCTCATTCGAAAGTCCCGTAGCGGCCGCGCTAAGGAAGTCGGCGGCGAGCTGCTTTTGGCGATAGGTCCGCAAGCGCAAAGAGGCCGCCTCGCCCTGCAAGCGCTGGTAGGCCGCGACGGTTCCTTGGGTGTTGCCCCCCATCTTGTCGACCTCCTCCTGAATCTTGCGTTCCCACTTGTGCACATCCGCTTCGAGGGCGGGTAATGCCTTCATCATTTTGACGCGCTCGTCGAGGGCGTCTATTGCAATCCCCGCCAGGCGCTTCGCTGTGTCCTTCATCCCGATGTCCGCAAGCACCTCCGCGCAGGCGATGCGCGTCGAGGCCTCGTCGCTCTTATCGATCGACTTCCAGAGCTCCTTGACGACACCCTTGCGCTTGCCTGAAGCCTGGACAGCCACCAACTTGTTCGTTCCCTCCCGCAGGGCCGCCGTCCAGGGCTCGTCGACAGCCAGCTTCACTGTGGTCTTCTTGATCTTTGCTTCGAGGTCCTGAATCTTCGTCTGCATCTCGGACACCGCCGGTTTCATACTGCTCTTGCGCTCCGCCGCAAGCTCCAGCTCCGCCAATTGCACCCGCCGGCGCTCGAGGAGCAGCGTGCTCTCGTCCAGGTCCTTCCGAGCGTCTGCCGCACGCTTCGATGCCGACGCATAGCGCTTGACCAAAATCATCACGCCATCCGCATCGCCCAAACCAACGAGTACATCCAAGGCCGCGACTCGCTCCTCCAAGCTGTCCTTTTGGGAGGCCCGCGAGAGAGCTTTCTCCGCCAGCTTAAGCTCATCGCCACCTAGGGCCGGGCTCACAGTGGGCATAGGCGGGGTGTTGCCCATGAGTCCGCTCGCCGGGTAGGCGAATGGGGCACAGGCCAGCAGAGCAGTGGCGAACAGTACATATTTCATGGCAGAAGTATCGCGCAGGACGCTGGGAGTAGCACCCCCAACTGCGACAAATCCGTCCCGCTCCCTTCCCTTCTCCATAAACCCCGCTAGACTGCCTCCAGACGTGACCAATCTGGGCAGCCGTTTTGTCCTCAGCGCAAGCCGAGAACAAAGAGGAAAGTCCGGGCTCCATGGGTCAAGGTGGTTGCTAACAGCAACCGGCCGCGAGGCTAGGGAAAGTGCCACAGAAAATAAACCGCCGCAGACGCAAGTCCGCGGTAAGGGTGAAACGGTGCGGTAAGAGCGCACCGCGGTCTTGGTGACAAGGCTGGCAGGGTAAACCCCACCTGGAGAAAGACCAAATAGGGAAGCGTGGTGTCGACCCCACCTTTCGTTTCCGGGTAGGTCGTTAGAGGCTGCGGGTGACCGTAGTCCTAGAGAAATGGTTGCCTCCCCAAGTCCTGTGAAGGGGTGGGAGACAGAACCCGGCTTATAGGATTGGTCACGTCGCTTTTTTTGCTCGAACGACTAGGAGCATGCAGCGCCTATGGAGCAAGAAAAGCAACGAGACGCCCAAGCGTCAAGCAAAGTGATCGTGCACTCTGCAAGAGTGCACAGTCGGCCCCCAATCGCCCCCATCCTCTAAATTCTAAAAGGCCCAAGAGGCCCGACATTTCCTAAATATCCAAAGCCTTCCCTCCAGCGGACGCGCCTGGGGTACCAACACCTGCTCGTAAAAGTCCCCAAAGCTGGACGCCTCCCCAGCGGAGCATCCTCCGCGTCCAAGTCGTCACGTAGTCGAAGTCACTGACCTGCTCGAACCTTGGCAAGCCGGCTAGGGACCTACTCAAGGTCGATCCGCGATGTGTAGCGTGGAGAGCGCTTGCCAAACTTGGCCAGCCCAAATTTCAGCAAGTCCGGAGAGTCTCATTGACCAGGAGACAGGAATATCTCCATGCATTTAGGATCAGCTTGCCGCGCACCTAGATCCTAGCCAAATCCCATCTCGCCTGCCCCAAGCCGCTCGTCCCCCCCCCGAGAGCCCCACTAACCCGTCAAGCCCCAGGACGAAAAAAATCCGACCTTTGGAACAGCCTCTCCCATAACTGCAACAACTCAACCTTCCCCCACTGCACGGGTTGACGGATCTGGAAAACACGGTGAGAATGAACCCATGGCTTCGGCCTGGGGCGCACCGCGCCTCCCCCCTCTATTTGGTCTACGGACCACGGCGCCACTAGGGCGCCAAACCTGAGCAGAGAAGAGAAGATGGAGTTTGTGTTTGTCGTCCCCAGGGAGAAGCTATTCCCTGAATTCCTACCCCAAGGTCTCGTGCGTTTCGACGCCGAGCTGACACGGGAATCAGTCATGGACAGCATCCACGAGCACGGCTTCTACGTCGAACGCGACTACGCCGAGCGTACACCCAGCCTTAAGCAGGTGATCCCCTATACGGTGGTCGTCTCCGAGGGCAAGGTGATGCTTACCAAGCGCCTCCCCCAGGGTGGCGAAGGTCGTCTCGTCGGCAAGCTCTCGATTGGTATTGGCGGCCACATGAACCCTGAGGATCACAGCGATTCCGGGCAAGATGTCGAAGGCGGCCCCCCGAAAAGCAGTGATCCGGTTGCGGAGTGCACGCTCCGTGAGCTCGAAGAAGAGCTATGGCTGGAAGGCGCGCGTCGCCTCGAGCCGATCGGATTGATTAACGATGATTCGAACCCCGTTGGCGCCGTGCACGTAGGTCTCGTGCAGGTGCTCTTCCTCCACAAGGGTTCAGCGCGTGTTCGCGAAGAGGACATTCTCGAGGGGCGCATGGTTGCGCCCAACGAGTTGCAGTCCCTGCTTGGCGAAGATGCGAATTTTGAGACCTGGTCTAGGATGCTCGTTGAGCGCCTAGCCGAACTGCTACCACTTCCACAACCCGCTCACAGCTAAGCGAGGGGTCTTACCCCTCCTACATCACTTGAACTCCATGACATCTTCCACCGGCAAGAAATCTCGTTCCATGACCCCTGAGCGTATTTACGACCAGCTACTCAGCACCCGCACCGCTGATACGATCACGATCAGCTTTAAGGACGGTCGCATCCTCACGGGCGCACTTGTGTTTAACCAGCTCAAGGGAACGGGGCGCCTGATCAACGTGGATGAAGAGCTCAGTGAGGACTTCGCGATCGAAGACGTGCGCGATATCCGTAGCTAGATCCAAGCGCGCCAGCAACTGGCGCACGAAGAACAAGCGACCCTAGGCGGCCCCGGCCACCTAGGGTCGCTCTTTCGTGCCAGGGCCATCGAAGGACCTAACGCCCCGGGGATTCGGGCCGTAAACTAGTTTCATGAATCGCTTCCTTTTGACCCTCGGCGCCCTGTTCGGTTTCTTGTCCCCCTCAACGGCTCAACATCTCGAGCTCTATGTGTCGGGAGAGGACTCCTGGTCACCGGCGGTGCTCGCCAACGATGACTTCGACCGCGGCGACGAGTGGCCGCTGCCCATGGTCACCCGCAGCCAAGCGGTGACCCGGGGGCTTGTGACCGAAGATGGCATTGGCCTGCGCATCTTCTCGGCGGGCGAGTACCGACGCGTAACCGGAGTCTCAGTCACCGCGGTGCCCCACAGCTTCGAGCAGCAGGTCTTGATCGTGGATGGCTCCCCAGCCATCGTGGGCGCCTTGGAGCTGGTCTCCAACGACCCGTCGATCGCACGACTGGACATGGCATTTGGGCCCAAGCTCAACACGAAGATCACGGCGCGACCCGGCAAGAGCTTGCTCGGCATCGAAGGCAAGTTGTCGGTGCGCGCAGCCTCGAGCCTGCGGCCGGGCTCGATCCTAGCTGGGACCTTCGACCAGGTCTTTGCCGGCGAGGTCACGGGCATCCACCAGACGGGCCAGAGCAGCCTCGCGAAGCCCGCATCGATCCATGCCGCGCGCCTAATGGATGTGCACCGCCAAACGGTCCACCCCCCTACCTTTCCAAGCCCGATGCCTTATGGCGCGGTGGCCATGGACGGCAAGCTTGCAATTGAGCTGCCCACCGCAGCCGGTAGCTTCAAAGACCGGGTCATCGGCCGCGGTCGCTGCCTGGAGATCTGGATCGACGAGCCTTCGTTCCCGGATGCCGAAGCGTGGACCCTGCTGGTATCGGTCTCCAGCGTAACTACCGAGGGGGACTTCTCCATCCCCGCACCGTGGTCTGAACCCGAAGAAACAGCTTGGGAAGGGTTTCCGTTGTTCGATGATGCGAGCCTGCTGCTTGACGGAGGCATCTCCCACTTAGAGGGCCCGGCCGAGCAGCTCGACATCAGACCCACTATGGGGCCCGGCGCAGCCTGGGGCGATGTGGACGGCGACGGCTACATGGACCTGTACTTGGCCCAAGGCGGTGGCCGCGAAGTTGAGCAAGAGCCTGCGGCCGACTTGGCCGAAGGCGAAGTGGCCCCGGAGCCAAAACCGCAGATTGAGCCTGCCACGGCGAGCCTATTCCGCTTCCAACCCGCCGAGGGTACGCTGCTCGAGCGCTTTGATCGGGTCCAGCCATCGGGGCTAGAGGTGCCGGCCATGGGAATGGGCCCGCTGTTCTTCGACGCGGATGGCGACGGGGACGTGGACCTATACCAGGCAAATATGGGAACTGACAGCCTCTTCGAGAACCGCTGGAGTGAATCGACCAAGACCATGGGCGAACCCTTCCGCGCCCTCGGCAAGGCGGCCTTCCCCGCAGAGATCACCACGGGCTGGAGCGCGGGGGTCGCAGCCGGAGACGTGGACCTTGACGGTGACCTGGACTTGTACGTCACGACCTATCTGATCTACGACGAGAGCCTGATGCCGGACGACGGCGAGGGCGAGCGTTACCTGCGCGAGGATCCCCTCGCGATGCTGCCGTTCTCGTTCCCCGGCGGCAGGAACTACCTGCTGATTAACGACTCCGGCGAGCCCCGGGTCGGAACCACCAAGGATGCGGCGATTCACTTCCGCGACGGTACCGAAGAGTATGGCGTCGAGGACGAGGAGGGTCGCGGGATGCAGCCCGTCTTCTGGGACTTCGATCGCGACGGCGATGTGGACTTGTACGTAGCTAACGACGTGTCCAACAACAAACTCTGGCGTAATGAGAAGCTCGTCAAGCGCGAGGGCGCCGGAGCGGACACCTATGACACTAAGGCGGGCCCGGGCGGCTTCAAGGACGTGTCCTTTAGTGCGGGCATGGACGACCCCCGGGGCGGAATGGGCCTTGCGATTGGCGATCTCGAGCGCGATGGCGACCAGGACCTGTTCCTATCTAACTGGCAGCTGGACGCCAATGCGCTGTACCGCAACAACCTGCTTAGTCACCGTAGCCAGAAGACGCGGGTGGCCACCTTCCGGGATGTGATCGTCCAGTCGGGTATGGCAAAGTTTGGCGTTGGCTATACATCGTGGGGCGTAAGCCTGTTCGATGCGGACTGCGACACGGACCTGGACCTGTTTGTGGCGAACGGTTACACGAGTCCGGACTATGAGCAGACCGGCATCTGCGTCGGCCAGCCCAACCACTTCTTCCGCAACGTCGGCAAGTCGCGGTTTGTGGATGCGAGTGCCCAGGCCGGACCCGCGGTCACGATTGAGCTGCCGTCGCGCACGGCCGTCGCCGCTGACTACGACCAGGACGGCGACCTGGACCTGGTGATCACCACCAACAACGGTCCCGTGCAGCTGCTGCGCAATCAGCACCGCCAGCAGGGCAAGGCCGGGCACTGGCTCAATATTCGCCTTACGGGCAAGGGCAAAAACACCTCCGGCATTGGTGCCGAGGTTACGGTCCACGCGAGCAATTCCTCGACAGGTGAGACTATCGAACTGCGGCGCAGCCTTTTGGCCGGGGTCAGCTACCTCGGTGGCAATCCCGCTGAGCTATTCTTTGGGTTAGGCGAGTTTGACGAGATCCCGCTGATCGAAATCCGCTGGCCTTCGGGCGCCTTCACCACCCACGGACCGGGGCCCACCGACCGTGTGATTCGCCTATTCGAGGCCCGCAAGTAGCTTGGAAGATTCCGCACCTAGCACCGGCTCTAGATGGCGTTGGCTTGTCCAACTTGCCTTGGTCCCGGTGGTCGTGGCCGTGCTGTTGGCGTGCCTGGGTCCGATTGCTTCCGGCGACCTCTGGTGGCACGTTCGCACGGGCGTGTGGATCCTGGAGAATGGGCACCTGCCCACCACGGACCCGTTCAGCCACACGGCGGGCGACAAGCCGTGGATCCTGCAGGAGTATGGCAGCCAAGTCGTGTTCGGCTGGCTCTACAAGCTGGGGGGCTTTGGTCTGCTAAAGGCCTTTTCGGCCGCACTCAGCCTAGGCATCTTGGCGGTCGTCTGGATGAGGGCCAAGCGCAGCGTCGACCTGCCCTACGCGGTCGCCTTCACCTCCCTCTTTGCTCTGCTTTTCGCGCTCAAGTGGGAGCTGCGCCCACACCTCTTTAGCCTGCTGCTGTTCTTCTGGATGGAGTCGTGCTTATTTCCGGCAAGACCAGCAGGCGAGTCTGCACCGGGAAGAATCGACGAAGTTGACACCCCCGGCCCGGGGCGGGTGGCCGTTCTATTTGGGATCTCCGCGATTTGGGTGCAGCTTCACGCCGAGGCGCTCTTCGCACCCCTGCTTGTGCTCGCGGTCACAGTCGGCGCCCTCATTGCTAGCCTGCGCAGCCAAGCACCCATCCGCCATCTTGGCGCCTGGGCAGCCATGTTCCTAGCCGCCTTGATCGGAACCATGGCCTCGCCGCTGTTGCTTGAACCCCACGACTACGCTCTGTTCGGACGCGGCGTCCCTCAGCAATTTATCGAAGAGTGGTTTCGCCCGTGGGTCTTGCCTGGAGACGCGCGCTTCGCACCCCTTACTTTAGGCGTGTTTGCCGCCTACGCCGCAGCCCTGCTGCTCGGCGGCATGTTTGCGCTCAAGGTACTTACCTCCAAGTTCGGCCGCTCCCCAAACACGACGAGCTCCGCTGTCTCCTGGCCACGCTTGGCCTTCCTGGCGGGTTGCCTGCTGTTCGCCCTCTCGGCGCGCCGCTTCTTCTGGCTAACGTGGTTCCCCCTATTGGACGCAGCCGCGCTCTACCTAGGCAGTCGCCCCAAGCTCCGCGCGAAGGCCCTACTTCCGGGCGTGCTCGCCCTCGTCTTCGCCCTGCTGCTGTTCCCCACCCACTACGTCGCCACGGCTGGCCGCGCCATGCAGTCCAACGACTACAGCAGCCTAGTCGACCCCAGCCTATTCCCCGCCGGGGCCACCGACTTTGTACGGAACGCCCAGCTCCAGGGCAACCTCTACAACCCCTACGAATGGGGCGGCTACCTGGGCTGGACCTTGGGCCCCGCCGCGCCTGTCTTTATCGATGCGCGCACAGTTCTGTTCGAAGATGTGATTGTCGAGCGCTGGCAGGCTGAGCGCGACAACGCCGTCCGCGCCGAGGTCTTCGAACGCCGCGGCGTCGAGCTGGTCGTCTTTAAGCACTTTGTGGACCATGGCAATGGACTGCGTCCTTGGACGCCAAACACGGGGACAGAGTCCGCAAACTGGATCCGCGTTTGGAGCGACCGCCTAGCCACGGTTTGGGTACTCGAGGCCTCGATTAACGCCGATCGCGCCGCCCGACACTGGGCCGGGCTTGGCGTCGTCATGGACCCAAAGGACGGCATTACCGAGGCTGCGATCAATGCGGCCGTTCCCGAGTTGCTGACCTCCAAGCGCCTCTTGCCTCCAACCCTGATTGCCGCTCTTCGAGAGTGCGAAGCGGGCGCCACAGACCGAGGCAGACTCGCCCTGGAGCGGGCGTCGTTTTGGCTCGAACGGCGCATGAGGCGCAATGCCCGGGACGAGCTGCGCTGGCTCCAAAGGCAGCTCCAAGGCGCCGAGTCCGCAGAGGCCTCTGCGGCCGCCGCGTATATGGAGGGGCGCCTGGGCGCCCCTGATCTCCAGCCGCTCATCGATTGGCTCGAAGCCCGCGTACCAAACTTGCTACCTTAGCCCCCATGTCCGAAGTCGATAACAGCGCGCCCCTGGGCCGGTGGCCTTGGGTCGTGATTGCGGCATTTGCCCTGGTGCTGCTGCTCTTCACGAAGGACGCCCCCGTCTCCTGGGCCGACGCCTCGCGCATGGGCACTATCCAGGGCTTAGTCGAGCAGCGGACCCTGGCCTTGGACGACACCGACTACGTCTGGCAGGGCGACAAGGTACAGCTCGACGGTAAGTTCTACAGCCATCAACCCCCAATGATGGCCTTGCTCGGGGCCCTGCCCTATGGCGTCCTGCACATGTTTGGGCGTGGCATCGCGGACCCGGGAACGTACTACTGGATCACCCTATTCTTGGTGGGCCTTCCGGTTCTTGCTGGCCTGATGTGCCTAGGCAAGTTGATGCGTAGGATTGGCGCAAGCCAGAGCCAAACGGCGTGGCTCCTGGCTGCCGCCAGCTTTGGCACCCTGTTGCTGCCCTACTCCTTGGTCTTGAACCAGCACGGCCTGGCCGCGGGCCTGGTGATGATCAGCCTGTGGGCGATCACCGAGCGGCGCTTGGCCCTGGCCGGCGTTCTACTCAGCGTCGCCACGACCACCGACCTGACCGCGGTCTTCTTCGCAATCGCCATGGTGCTGCCGGTGGCCTGGCCGCATCTCCTAAGCACCAATCCCAAGCCCCACGGGCTCATCGGCGTTGGCGCCGTGCTGCGCTACGGCCTGGGGGCTCTGCCCGTGCTCGCCTTGCACTTCGGCATCAACTACTCCATCGCCGGTGATCTCAAGCCCCTAGGGTTACACCTAGAGGGGTTCGAGTACTCCATGAGCCCGTTCCTATTAATGAATCTAACGGGCGGTGGCGATTCGGGCCCAGAAGGCAGCTTCCTGGCCTATGCCTGGGGTGCACTAGTCGGCAGTAGCGGGCTCTTTAGCCACCACCCGGTAGTGCTGTGGGCTTGGGTGCTGGGTGCTGCTGCTCTGATACGCGCAGCGCGTCAGAAGCAGGCGACCGATTCCGGGACCGCGGCAAGCCTGCTGCTTGCTACCAGCTTGGCCGCCGTCTGCATCACGCTCTACTACCTAATCTCGTCCCGCAACTTTGGCGGCTCGAGCTTTGGCATGCGCTGGTTCACCGTCTTTGTCCCGAGCCTGTTCCTGTTGCCCGCCCTCTGGTTCGGCGGCCGGTCCACCGCCGCGACCAAGCGCGCCATGGCCTGGTTCTGGGCGCCACTGATTTGGAGCGTCTTGGCCGCAGGCCTTGGCGCCGTACAGCCCTGGTCCAAGTTCTACTACAGCTACGCCGAATCGCCCCTCGGGATGCTCAACACGGACCCGTCCACCCACCCGACGGCCAAGCAGCATCTCAAGGACGAATGGAGGCGCGTCTCAAACTTCCACATGGTCTTCACTCGCAAGACCTACGACGACAACTACCAGTTCCTGCTGGACCAGCACCGTAAGCTCTACCTCATGGACTGGGCGGGCATGTCCGATTCCGAGCGCGATGCTTGGGTCCGTACTGGGCTCTCTAAGCTCCAGCGTGTGGCCGATCTACTCGACGCCGAGAACTCTCCCATGCAGTCGCGCACCATCGCTCACTTCTGGCTAGCCAAGTTCCACATGAAGCTTGGGGACCGCATCAGGGCAAAGCGAGAGTACGAGATTGCCATCGCTTTGGACCCGGCTTTTTCCCTGGCAAACTCTGCACTCAAGAGCCTGAACGCCATGCCTCGTTAGGGCCAGACTATTGGTAGAACGGCGGCCACATGCGCAACGCGATCCGGCGGTGGTCGATGCTAAAGAGCCTGCTGCCGTTAAAGCTCTTGTCCGAGGTCAGGTGCAGCTCAACTAGGTCGCCGGCCTCTACGCCAGGTGGAGCTTGAACTCTTAGGTACCCCGTCGGATTGGGCTGGGCATTGGGGTTGGCGGCAAGATCGGCAAGGCTGTTGTGGGGCAGCAGGTACTCGGTGCTGACCTTGAGCTCAGCATTCGCGGCGGTCGAAGTCGCCATTTCTGTGCTGCTTGCGAAAGCGGGAGTGACGTGCAGGGTCAGCTGGTGCCGGCCTTCGAAGCGAGGATCGCGCACGTCACGAACAGGGATCTTCATTACGTCGCCATCACCCCAGACTTCAAACCAGTGCGCGTCATCGGAGAGGGCGCGGGCTCGGTCGGGCACAGCGCCGCGGTTGAACTCCCAGGGGTAGCAACCAGCGGTCGTAGTGCGCAGTGCTTGAGGCATACGCCCGCCGGGAGCGTAGAGCGGCAGGAACGCGATGGCGAAGGCGACTCCTGCGGCGATGAAGGGCTGTAGGGCCGCGCCTCTGGTTGGAGTAACTGCAAGATTCAACTTACCTCTAGTAGCAGGCCCTGCAAGGAGCCAGCCTGCCATACCCGAATAGAGCACGCCTGCGCTCGGCAACAATAGCGCGTGGCCTGCCGCAAGACTCAAGCTTGCGCCAGCAAGTCCTGCGACCCCAGCGAGCCGCCAGGGTGCTGCAGAACCCTGACTCAAGCGAGCACCACGGGTGCGAGCGCCACCTAGGGCCATAGCGATCAGTCCCAGGAACAGCGTGAGCCCAAGCATGCCCTCCTCGGTCGCAATCTGCACGTACTGGCTGTGGGCGTTCTCGTGCAGCGGATTAAATTGTGAGTCGAGCTCGGGATCGTGGACGCTGGCCATCAGCAGCGGTAGGCGGCCAACGCCCACGCCTACGAGTGGGTGCTTTTCCCCCACCGCGCTAGCGTAGTCCCAAACCGTACGGCGGTTTGCATCGATGAAATCCGTGGCCGCATCCAAGCGCGCAATGCGGATCAGGTCGTAGCCGTAGCGCGACCTCGACAGCTTCTCGACTGCCGAGTCCGGCGCCAAGTTCAAACCGATCCAAAGCATCGCGCCGGCGGCGACGAGTCCAAGAAAGATGCGCTTGGCATTGCCGCCCCACTGCAAGGCTTGGGCACCACCAAATACGATGACTGCCAGGCCAAAACCCGCCAGTGCCGACTTAGAGCGAGAAGTCATCAACAGTCCCATCCCAAGCACTCCGGCTATGGCGGGCACAAGGCACCAAAGGCGGTCGAAACTGCGGCACGTCTTGTCACTAAGACCTCGTTCAAGCAGCCGCCGCACTCCCACGAACGCTGCCAGCAGCACCATGGGTAAGATCAAAACTAAGGCTGTGCCCAGAGCATTGTGATCAAGCATCGGACGATAATTTCGTCCCAGGCCCGCCGACAGGCGCAGCCACACGGACGAGTCCCCGCGCCAAACCGAAGCCGCGACAAACTCCACGCAGCTCAGACTGAAACCAATCACGATGGCCCAAGTTAGGGTGCTGCCAAGCCGCGCACCTAGGCTCGGATCCTGGTCACCCCCGGTAGTAGCCTTGCCCCGGGCCTCTTGTGCCCGCAAGGTGAGCTCGAAGCCCGACCACGCAAACACAACCATCAAGATGTGCAGAAAGCCGACCACGAGTGGGTGGTTTGCCGCGGTCATGTCTCCTCTGGCTAGCGTGTTTACATCCCCGAAGCCCGGTGTCCAGGCCGGCGCGTCTAGGGGAAGGTACGCGAAGTACCCTCGTAGAGCCGAGCCAAGTACCCAAGCGCCGGTAACGAAAAGCAGTGCCCGGGAGATTCGAATCCGCGGATTGGCGCTCCCAGGGGTGATGCGCAGCTCTCCACGCAAGGCCAGCTGAATCAACACGCCATGCAGCAAGGCAACGGATAGGTAGAAGCCGTCGACGCCCAAGATCGTTGGGATCAGGGGAGTCGCAAAAGTCGCCCCGAGCGCAATCATCCACATGGCCATGGACTTGGTCTCTCGGCCGCCACGCGCCAACATACCGAGGGCGGGCACGACTCCGGCGATTGCCACGAGCACGACGCAACTGGTCCCTAGCTCCCCTGCGCTTCCGAAGAGCGAGATTGCAAGTAGATAGGCAAAACCTCGAGCGAGGGGTTTAGGCGCCATGAATTGGGTACGGGGTCATCTCGGGCTCGAGGTCCACATACACACCTTCGGCGATCATCTCACGCTTGCGGCGGATCAAGCCCGGCTTGGCAAACATGATGCAGCTATAGAACTGCATCGAGGTGTCCAGCACCACCGGTGCGGGGCTCATGGCACGGACGGTGCCAAAGACCCGCCCCGCCCTTTCGATGGCGGAGCGGTAGGACTTGGCGAGACGCCCGGTGGCCTGCTCATCCGAAACGAGTCGAATCCAGGCCATGGACTACTTGCCGAAGGCGGCCTCGATCGCGCGCTTCTCGCGGGGAAACACGGACTCGGAATAGAAGCGCTGCAGCGCATTGCGCGAGGCTGAATCCTTGAATTCGGTCAGGCCCCGCACCACAGCGCCCCGCAGGCGGAAGTCCTTTACCGCAAGCATATCAATCAGAACCCCTCGGGCGTCCCGGTCCAGCTGGCCGACCTTGGCCAGGCCTTCCACGGCCGCCTTGCGGGCAGCCGGTCCAGCCGTTGTGTCCGTCGCCCACTGTGTGAGCTGGGACGTCACCCGTGAGTTGTCCAGGGTCGCCATAAGCTGTAGCAGATTAGCGCGCAGAACGTCGTGGGGTGAGTCGGCGTTGTACAGCTCGCGCACGAGCCACTGGAAGATGCCCTTGGGGTCAGATGCAGCCAAGAGCCTGGCCGCGGCAGCCTTGGTCTTCCAGCTGTAGCCGGCGTCGTACTGGGCGCGGGCAAAGGCAGACGTCTTAAGGTTGAGACCGTAGGTAGCCAAGGCGCCGAAGGCGGCTTCGCGCACGTGGGTGCTGCTGTCGTCGGTGGCCGCGGTCATCAGGCGCAGTCGGCCTTCGGCGTTGCCGGCGCGACCGATGGCCGTGGCCGCCTCCTTGCGCACCCAGCTGCTGCTGTCCTGGCGCATGCGGTTGACCAACTCGGCGTGGATGAAATTCTCTTGCTGGTCACTGAGATTGTTGCCGAACTGGCGACCGAGCACGTCCACCGCGATGCGGCGCGCGATAGGGTCGTCCTGGCTAGCGGCAATAGCAAGCCACTCGCCGACCTTCTTCTTGCGGTCGATCTGGGCGGGCATCCAGCCCCCCTCGTCGAACCACAGCCAGGTAGGCAGCTCGTCTGAAGCCAGCTGGAAGGTCTGCTTGCGCTGGGTGATCTCAAGGCGGTGAGTCACGCTGCCCTTAGGCCCCCGAAGCTCGACGTCTACGGGTAGGCGGAAGACAGACGGGGTGCCCCCGCGGCTGTCCTGGCGTTGCTCGACCGACAAGTTCACCATGCCAGCCTCGCGATCGTAGCTCCAGCTTACAGAGAGCTCGGGGAAGCCCTCGGCCAAGAGCCATTGGTCAAAGAAAGTGCCTAGGCTCTGGCCCGATGCCTTCTCCATGGCCAGCTGCAGGTCCGTGGTGGTCACGCCGCGACCTTGGTTCTCTGCAACGTAGGTACGCACACCTTCGTAGAAGGCGTCGTCGCCGAGAATGAAGCGCAGGTAGTGCAGGCGCACCGCCCCACCGCCGTAGGTCTGGCCGCCGAAGAACAGGTCGATGGGGTCGCGGTATACATTGTGCACGGTCGGACGGCGGTCCTTGCCAACGTCTGCGCGGAGGTAGCCGACCATCGTGTCGTACCAGCGCATTCGGAACTCATCGTTGCCGCGGCTCGACTCAAAGTAGAGCAGAGTCATGTAGGTTGCAAAGCCCTCGTTCAACCAGATGTGGTCCCAGCTGTTGCAGGTCAACAGGTCACCAAACCACTGGTGCGCGGCTTCGTGAGCAATTAAGCCAACGGAGTCGCCGTCTAGGAGCCCGCGGTGGTCCCGCAGGGTCTTAGAGGTCATGGTTGTCGCCGAGATGTTCTCCATACCGCCGAAGGGGAAGCCGTCGACACAAGCCTGGGAATACTTGGAGTAGGGATAGCGCAAGCCCGTCACGTCGGACATGAAGCCGAGCACCTTGGGGGTCTCCGAGAGACCGGCCTCCAGGTACTCACTGTATTCCGGTGCCGCGAGGTAGGAGAGGGGCACGCCGTCCCACTCGTCGTTGACGGTTGTAAACTCGCCCGCCACTAGGGTTGTCAGGTAGGTCGGATGCGGAACGCTCATGAACCAGGTGTCCGTCACCGTGCTGGTGCCCTCCTTGCGGTCGACCAGTTCGCCTGCAGCCACGGAAGTCCAGCTCGTGGGCATGGTCACCGTGACCTGGGAGGTGGCCCGATCCGCAGGGACATCTACACATGGGAACCACCAGCGGGCGTCCTCGCACTCGCCTTGGGTGAAGACCTGAGTCGGCACGCCATCACGCTCGCGCACAAACCACAGGCCCTTCTTGGGTACGCCGCCGTAGGCCACCGTTAGCTCCTCGAAATCTCCGCGGGAGACCAGCTCGCTTAGGACGATGCTCAGGGTGCCCGCTTCTTGAAAGAACGCGAGATCGCGGCCGGCGGAGTCCGAAACCGAGTGGACACGCAGCCCTTCTAGGCTGAGGTTCACCGTGTTGAGCTCGCCCATACCCGCCGAAAAACGCAGCTTGCAAGTGCCGTCGATCGCACGGGCGACGGGGTCGACCAAGAGATCGATCGCGTAGTGCTCCACATCAACCGGAAGGCTGGGTACCGCGTGGCTCGTGAGGGCCGGCACAACCATGCGCGGCGGCGGAATCAGCGTATTGCTCTGGCAAGCCGTAAGACCGCCGGCGAGGGCGATGAAGCCAAGGAGGGAAGTGGAAGCGGTTAGGGTGTTGATGCGCATGGCGTCAGTGGTTCGAGAGCTGCAGGAAGCGTGGCGTCGTGCCGAGAATCGGCGCGTTCGAGGCGCTCCTCGGGGGGGGCCGATAGATGGTCTGATTCTACAGGGTTGGTTCGGGATGTCGAAGCTCTGGGGGAGGGAAGTGGGGAGTTTGGTGTGGGGATTTCCGGTTTGGGTGGGGCGCTGTTCGTGCGGGGGGTGGCGCTGCGCGCAGGGGGGACGTGTTGGGCGTCCGGCACCTCCACCCGCAGTAGGATTCCGGAGCCCGGAAGGCCGGATAACATTGGGATTGCTTGAGCGTCCAAAGGGCCGTCTGGGCTATGGAATCCCCCGCGGCGGCCAGGCCGACTGCTCGCCCAACCCGCAGCCTACCCACTAACGAACAAAGAGCCTCGTCTGCGATGTGCAGACGAAGCTCTCTGTACGCGTCCTAGCAGAACGCAAGACATTGCAGGGTAGAGCCGGCTACCGAGCCATCTTGCCCTTCTTCACCTGGACACTCTTAAGCACTTCTCCGATGAGGTCACCGGTGCGCGTTCCCTCGAAACCCTTCATCAGCTTTTCTAGCTGCTTGATGCTCTCGTCGCAGTCCTTCTTGCGACGAAGTTCAAGGGCCGAGATCTCAATCAACTTGGTTTGAGCTTTGAGAGCAGCCTTATGGGCCTTGTCTTTAGAGATCGCCTTGAGCAGTGCGGAGATGCGCTCCTCTTCGGGGAGACCTTTAATGCCGGAGGCGAGGGCCTTGGCGCCGTCGTAGGCCTTGAGCACGTCGCCTCGCTCCAGGTCGGCTTCGTAGCTCGCGACGCGGTCGGCGACCATCTTGCGCAGCATGACGCCGATCTCTGTGCCGAGCTCCTCGTCTTCTGCGAGCTTGTCGGCTTCCTTGAGCGCCTTTGCGAAGTTCCCCTTGAGGAACGCCTTCTTGATGCCCTTAGCGGAGCCGCCCCATTCGTAGACAGGTGTCGTGATCGAGCCCTTGATGGCCTCTTCGACAAGTGCGTTGGTGAGGCTGCTCGGGTGGCCTTGCCAGAGGATCGTACCGCTGGGGTCCACAAGCACGGCGTTTGGAATTCCAGAGACGCCGAGGGCCTTCTGCAGCTTGCCGCCACGGTCGTAGGCGTAGGCGTAACGCGCGCCCTTGCTCTCGACCCAGGGTTCGGTCTGGCTCTCGCCTTCGCTAGTAACTCCGACGATGGACAAGCCCATGGAGCCATACTCATCCTCTAGATCGTTTAGGTGCGGAACTGCACCTGCGCAAGGACCTCACCAGTAGGCGAAGAACTCGATCAGTAGGGCGCGGCCGGCCAGCTCGTCAAACGAGGAGGCCGGAGATTGGGTCAGTCCTTCGAGTTCGACCGCGGGGAGTGGCTTGCCTACGTTGTCCGCAAGGACAGGCGCGCATAGCCCCAGGGTCATGGCACTCGCGAGAAGCAAGTTGCGTATCATGGTCGGGTTTTGGGTTGAGGTGTGCTTCGTTTGGCTTCCTACGTCTATCTCGCCAAACGGGAAGCTCCAAAGGTAACACGCACAGGTGCGGACGGCACTAGCCAAAGCTAGGCAGACGAGTGTAGGCTGTTTCAGCCAACATCCCGGGCTGCACAAATACACATGTCGAACGAACTAACGATACGAACGCGCCCGACACCCCTTGTAGGAGGCCTTGGGCCACGAAGTACTGCCTTTGGCCTCGTTGGCCTTGCCGGCCTCTTGCTAAGCGCTTGTGGCGAGGACCTAAAGTCTTCGGGGCCCGCAGCCCATGTCGCCCAAGCCGAGGCACCTGCGCCCCCTACCTGGCTCGCCAAGCCGCGCGCTTACGCCAGGGAGCTCGACGCCACAACGGTCGACGGCAAGGACCTCTGGACGACCTTTCTCTCCAAGCGCAGCACCGTGGGCGAGGTCGACCAGGTGAGCCTCGTCTTGCGTGTGCTCGACGCATCGGGGACCTCGTCGGAGACCACCCTGGCCCGGGGCAGCTCCCTGGCCGCGCCAACGATCGCGGCCTTCGACGGGGGCACCTACATCGTCTGGGAGGACGAGGCTAACGGCGCGGCCCGCCTAATGGGAGCAGCAGTCGCCTTTGACCCGGGAACCGGGCAGTTAGCTGCGGCCCAACCAGAGGTGATCACGAGCGAGTTCCCCGCGCGTCTCCCCGATTTGGTGCCCTTGCCAAGCGGCGAGTTAGCCTTGGCTTGGCAGGCTCTTGTCGGCACGAACTACGAACTGATGGCAAGCAGGCTGCCGAGTCCGGGGGAAGGTGCAACGACCTGGCTTGCGCCCAAGCGCTTGACCCACAACGAGGCCGATGAATGGAGCCCCAGCCTGGCCGCCACGGGCACCGGCCCGTCGGCCAAGCTGCACATCGCCTTTGACCGCTTCACCCCCGGCGGACCCAATGGCTTTGATGTCTTGCACATGGAGCTCGACCTTGGGGCAGGCCTCTTCCCCGGTCCCGAGACCCTGGTGGCCACGGGCCCCAATTACCAAGCCTACACGAGCATCGCCGCGAATCCCGCTGTCGAAGACGAGGTCTGGATTGCCTACGAAGAGGCGCCCCAGTTCGGAGAATACGGCGCTCTGCGATCGCGCCGCACGTCGCGCCTCGCAAAGCTCACACCTGGCGCCAACGCGGACAAAGGGCCGAAGGCAGTCGCCCACGCCGTACTGCCGGCTAACTTCGCCAATGCTCAGCGCGGCGACTTCCCCCAGGTCGCCATCGGCCCAGCGGGCTTGGTCTTGACGCGCCGTATGCCCAATATGGATTTCAAGCCGGTCAACACAGCCCGAAACGCCTTCTACTCCACCTGGCGGACCCACGCAACGACCTTCCGCCAAGCCGGTCAGGCCATCGATGTGGAGCTGCCCAAGTCCGATGGCGACAACCACAACGACGCCTCCATCGTGCCGACCGAGAGCGGCTTCCGCGTGGTGCTCACCACCGATGCGCGCAGCACCAAGTTTTCCAGCCGGCGCGGCTTTGGCGACCCCATCGAGGACGACTGGCGTATTGGCGTGATCGCCCTCGACACCGCCGCAGGATTCCCAACTACCGAGCCAGGCCCCGCAGTTCCCGCCATCGAGACCGCATCGGTCCGCTCGGCTGGGCTAGCCTTCGCCGAGCGGAGCCAGCAGGACCTCTTTGGAGACCTGCACCGGCACACGCACCTCTCTCGCTGCGCCGGTTCCCGGGACGGCACGTTCTTGGATGCCGTCCGCTATGGCCGCGGCCCGGGTGCGCTGGATTTTTTATCCATCACTGATCACTACCAACACCTGACACCGGCGTCGTGGTGGCAAAGCAAGCGCAACACCGAGCGTTGGAATGCACCTGGCTCGCTGCTTGTGCTTCCCGGCATCGAGCGCAATGTCCCCACTTCGGGACACCAGAACCTGATCTGGCAAGATGGAACGATCTTGAAGTCCAGGAACCGAGCCTCAAAGCCTACCCAGTTCGCCCCCGGCGAGGTCGTCGCGATACCCCACATGACGAGCCTGCCCGAGAACCACTTTCGCTGGCCCGCATTCGACCCCACGCGCCACAGGCTCGTTGAGATTCACCAAGGCCTTCGCGGCAGTTACGAGGGCCAGGGGCTGCCGCTTGGTGCCATTGCAAACCAGGGCGCTGGGGGTGAGGTCACCCGGCTTGCGGACCTGCTTGGGCAGCAGCCGGACAGCGACTTACCGGGCATGATTTCCTCGTCGGACCACGGCTCGTCCTCCCACGGCTACGCAGCGGTGCGCTTGGCCCCCGGCCAAGGATCGACCCGCGCGGGGCTCTTTGCAGCGCTGGTCGCGGGCGAGACCACGGCCACCACCGGCCCCCCTCCCGGGCCAGACCAGCAGCCCCGCAATGTCGAGATCCAGGTCCAAGGTAGCAGCCTGCTCGTGGCCGCGAGCGGCCTAAACCTGGCCTATATCGAGATCGTGCGCAATGGCGAGTTCCACGGGCGCGTCGACGGAACAGGGCTTGGGGCCGCAGCTGCGCCGGCCTTGGCGGGCACCTCGGAGTCGCCCAGGATCCGAGTCCTCATCTCCCCCACCCTGTTGCAGCTCTCCGCCCTCCCCCTCGACTTAAAGCTGCTGCCGGATCCTAAGTCAAAAGCCCCTGCATTCTCCGACGTCCGCCTGCAGCGCAAGATCGGCAACGGAGTTGCGGTCGACACGCCTTCAGCTGACCGACTGCAGCTAGTCATTCCGAGCTTCACGCGAGACACCACGGCGCTCACATTCACCATGCCCCTCTCTTCCGATCTCCAGCTGAACTATGGCGACGAGTCGCTGACATGGAGCCCGCGCACGGCGACCGTGGGAAGGACCGACCGCAGTACCTTTCGTCTCAGTTCCCGCCGCCCCATGGTCGACATCACGTGGATGGGTTTCGAGCGTCCAGGGCCCACCGGAGCACGGTCGGACTTCAGCACCACCTACCCCATCGCCAAAGACCAAGCCCCCGAGCTTGCGCACGGTGTCTACTACGCTCGCGCCGTCTGGCTGGATGGCCACATGGCCTGGAGCCGCTTCGTCCGCATCCCCGGTGAATGAGCGGCCCTTGGACAGCGAACCCCTAGAAGTACCCTAGACCCTGCAACATCGAGCGCTCCTCTTCCGTCAGGTCTTCGAGGTTGGGGAGATCTGCCGACTCCAAGCTGCCCGAGGCGGCGAGCACGGCGGAGAGCGCGCGAACCATCGGATGCTCTTTGCTGTACAGGTCGGCAAGTTCACCCGGGTCGTCGCCAAGGTGAAAGAGCTTGGGGGTCTGACCTGGTTCGACAATCAACTTCCAAGGCATGGCCGTCACGGCAAACAGGGCTTCAGGCCGGCCGGTCCGGTCCTCTTTCGAGTTGTGCACCTCCGAGACCACGGGCCGCTGCAAGAAGGCATCCCCCGTAAAATCCGGGGTCACAAGGCCGGCGAAGGACTGCCCATCAAGCTGCTCCCCAGGTTCGAGGGACATGCCTAGGAGACCGCCCTGGGAGACAAGGCTTGGGACCAGATCCACTAGGGACACGGGCTCGGGGACCACTGTGCCGGATTCAACGCCGGGCCCACTCAAGATCAATGGGACTCGTAGCTGCTCGTCCCACATAAAGCCATGGGTCCAGAAGTCGTGCTGCCCGAGACTCTCGCCGTGATCGGCAAGGAAGACGACCAGGGTGTTCTCAAGTTCATCCCGCGCCGCGAGGTCGTCGAGGATACGGCCGAGCTGCTTGTCCATGAACTCAATCTCCGCATCATAGAGTTCGATCAGGTCGTCCTGGCGCTCACCCCCTTGGCCGTGGTCAGCGCCAGCGAAGAGGTTGTGCAGGTGGCCGATTTGGTCCAGGTTGGCGGGCAGGGGGAAGGACACCCGTGACGCGAGAAACTTCCGGGGGGGAATCATGGCGGCGTCGTGGGCATCAAAGAAGTGGACCATTAGGCCAAAGGGGCCGAGCTCTTCTTCGAAGTGTGCCTCGAGCCACCCGAGGGCTAGGTCCGTGGTCGTGTCCGCGCGCCTCTGAAAGGCGTTGCCCACTTTAAGCTTCTGCAGGCGCCGGGCCTCTTGATTGACGTCGTCATTGTAGACATCGAAGCCGCGGTCTAACCCATAGCGCGCTCCCATAGGAGCAGCACTTACGAAGGCCGCGGTCTCGTAACCACTCCCTCGCAAACGCTCCGCAAGGGTCACAACACCCTGGTTCAGGCTTTGCTGACTAAACAGGAAGAGGCTGCGCACGCCCGTGCGCGGGGGCTGTAATCCCGTCAAGAAGGTCGACGCAGAGACCGGGGTCAAGGTCGACGCGGACCGCGCAGCATCAAAACGTGCGCCGGACCTAGCAAGCCCATCCACCCGCGGACTGGTTAGCTTCTGGTAGCCGTAGGAGGACAGGTGGTCGGCCCGGGTCGTATCAAAGACGACGAAGAGCACGTTGGGACGATCCACCGAGTTCGCGCCACTTCCGCAGCTGGCAGCAGCCCCGAACGCAAGTGAGATGGCGCAGAGGGCGCCGAAAAAGGAGCGCGGCTTATTGTGATTACTCATGGTTGCAAAACACACGGGCCCTAGGGCCGTGACTTAGTAGCCTCTCTCTGCAGTACATCCAGAAAGATCTCACCGGCATGGCCGAGATCACCGTGGCGACTAATCGTGCTGCGGCAGGCCTGCTCAAGCATGGCGAGGTCCCCCTCATAATCTCCTGCAAGGCTTTCGATGACGCGCCGGTAGCGCGCGGCGTTCGCGGCAGCCTTGCGGTTAAGATTTGAGTTCCAGAGCAACCGCACGAGGTCAGCTTGGCGCTGCTCGGCGGTACCCGGGACGGCGAGAAGGTAGTGAAAGCAAACCCGGGATCGGGCCACGTCAACCCTGCAATCGTAGAGGGCCCGGCGGAGTTCGCGCTCGCTCTCTTCCATCTTACCCTCTTGCCCTAAGCGAATCGCAAGGTCTAGTCGCGCGTCCACTAGCAGCCCAGCCAAGAAGAAGATGTCGAGGTCACTTGCACTACTGCCCACCCGGTCTTGGTCCCCACCGGTCTTGTCGACAAGATTGGCAAATACGTTATGCCCGTAGGTCTTCCCACTCGTCTCCATATCGTCCCAGATGGACCGCGCAGCGTCCTCATCCCCCACCTCGAGCATGACCTCGATCCACTGGAAGTAGGTCGCCCGGATCGGTGCCGGCGAGGCGTCAATCACAGCCTCGATCCACTTCGATACGGCGGACAGATTGCCGTTGTACCGGTAGCCTTCAATCAGGCCCGTAAGGTCCCGACGTGCGCGCACTTGGTCTGTCTTGGCCAGCTCCACAAGCTGTCTACCTAGGTCTGCGAGCAGCTCCCCGAGGCTCAGCTCTAAACCACCGCCAGTAAAGACCACGCCCGTTTTGCCGCGCCTCTTGCCCATGCCCTGGGGTGGATTCGCCCCATTGCGGAAGCCTGCAAGTATTTGCTGCGAAGCCTCTTCCAGGGCACCTAACTCCAAGGCGGCCCAAGCCCGCAACATGCTAATCCTACCCATGGAGGCGCCGAGGGGGTCGAGGCGGCTCGACTCGGCCAGAGCCTGCTGCGCCTCGGCGACGCGACCGGTCTCCAAGAGCGCCTGGCCATAGGCACGCCATGCCCCCGAATACTCCGGCGTCTCTTGCGTCCACTGGGCAAGGTTCTCTAGACGCTTTTCGGTCAAATCCAAGCGCTTGTATTGTTGATCCAACAGTCCGCGGGCTTTCGAGCGCTCCAGGGAAAAGCGCCTTATGAGCGCCAGCTCGATACGCGCGGTGGAAGCACGCAGGTCTCCCGCGTTCGCATACCTAACCGCATCCATAAGAAGCCCGCTGCCGGCGAGGCTCGTTCCACTCGCGAGCCAAAGCAAAACCATCGCGACCAGCGGCAAGATTGGAGCTGACACGGTCCCCTTAGGCGGGGTCAGCTGCGCGGGAGACTCGGTTTCGTCCGAGGGCGAGCTCCTCTGCTTCGAGTCGGCGACTGCGGACTGGGCCTCCAAGAGCTTGGCGCCAAACACCGCGACCGCGATCCAGAAGAATAGCGGCAGGAAGGTCAGCTGGCTCTGGCCGAGGTCAAAGAGATTGCTCACTAACAAGCCAAAGCACGCGGCGACCAAGCTTATATAGAGCGGGCGCTCCGCGGTGGCACGGCGGCAGGCACGCAGGCCAAGGTGGAAGAAGCTGACTAGCCACGCAAGAAAGAGCAGCAGCCCCGGCAAGCCGGCTCCGGACGCTGCGGCTAGCAGGATGTTGTGGGTGTGGAAAGTCTGGGTCGTGCCGTCGTAATACGACGGCTGGGCGTACTGGGCGTGGGCCGGAAAGCCAAGCCCACCGATGCCCGTCACCGGATGGTCCATGGTCGCGGCAGCGGCCATCTTCCAGATGTGCCAGCGCTGGCCCAGGGCCGACTGGGTCTGGGCCTGGGCGTCAAGGGAAGCGCGAATGCCGTCCCCGAGAGGTGTAAGGAACAAGAGGAAGAGCGCCACGCCAAGACCGGTCAGGCTGATCAGGACCCGACCTGTCAATCGCGGAAGGAGCCTCGACTTGAGCAGCACAAACAGGCTGCCGAGACCTATCAGCGCGCCGAGCCCGCCCGCCCTGGAGCCCGTTAGATACAAGGCCACACCACCGACCGCGAGCAGCAGGCTGCCTATGGCTCGGCGCCTGGTCCCAATGAGACCGCGCTTGGCTTGACTCGCCCCCGACGCCTTTCCCATCAGGGTCCAGCCAACGGTCACGCACAGGCCGATGCCAACAAGAGCGGCCCCGAGATTTGGGTGCAGACCCAGGATGCGAAGCCGCGTCTGCAGCACCTCTTCCAAGGTGCAGTAGGGCAGCGCCTCAAGCACGCCGACGAAGCCTGCCGCGAGAGCAGCACCAAAGCCAAGCACCAAAGCGCCAAAGACCGTGCGGATCCCCTTTGCGTCAAGGACCCCCATAGCAAGGTAAGCCACTGCGGCGGGCACGATCAGACGGTACGCGAGAGAGAGGGCGCTCTGCTCGTTGGAACCGTTCCAAGCTGCGAGCAGCCACCATGCGGGAAGGCCAAAGAGGACGATCAAGGAGGGCGTGCCCAGACTGCTGCGAAGGCGTGCGAACAGCTGGCCGGCAGTGCCCTCACCAGATTTATGATGACCTTGCTCTAAGGAGAGCAAGACCGCCGTCACCAACCCTAGCATCAAGAGCAAGGCGTAGCCGGTATAGGAATCCTGGATGAAGAGCTTGCCGTTTGCGGTCGTCGCCAGGGCGAACAGAACTAGGCTGCGCAGGCCCAGGCTGTGCTTGAAAGCAAAGGCCTTGGTACGGCTGAAACCGAGGGGCGGGAGCGGGCCTCCAACTGCATACCATCCGAGGCCTAGACTAAAGGCTGCCATTAGAGGCCCCAGCAGAGGTCCACCGCCCAGGCTTTTCGAGCTTGCCACACTGGGCAAGCCCACGATGTAGTCTACGGCGAGGACCCAGACACACAGGGCGAGCACGAGGCTCCCGAAGCGTTCGAAGCCCCGCGAGGAGCCCGGGCCAGCGCTACCGCGGCGGGAGGAGAACAGCAGCGGTAGAGCAAGCAGGCCATAGAGCACGCCCGGCCAAGTGTCCGCGCTCGACGCGGCTCTCGGCACTGTGCCGGTACGGGTCCAGTCCTCGATCCTAAGGTAGCCCCAAGCCAAGGCGACACTCGCCGCGGCGGCTAGAAAGAGGAAGTGCACGAGGTGTGCACGGGGCTTGGGAAGAGAGCTGTTCATTCGCCCGATGGGCCGTCATCCTGCCCAGAACCCTGGGGCCAGGCGATCAGTAAGGTTGCCAAGATGGCCGTGGGCGCGAGTTGCAGGAAGAGTCGGTCGGGGATGCCTGTCGTAAACAGCTGGCCGAGGGACCAAGGCGTTATTACAAGGATTAAGTAGAACACCGCGATACCCCCGAGCACGAAGAGCGCGGGCATGGCGGCGTCTGAGGACAGCAGGCGCTTGGGCTTGGCCAGGGCATAGGCCAAGTAGCCGAAGAACAGGATCCAGAGGGCGCTCCAATGGAGTGGATCGCAAAAGGTCTTCAAGAACTCCTTAGCGACAATCGTAATGGACATTTCCCCGCTTGGGCGGTGGGCGAAGAGCGTCTCGGCAAGCTTGGATGGCACCAACAGGTCGGGGTAGGACTCGTCGACAATTGGGATGGCCGCCTTGACCACGAACCACGGAATGATCATCAAGATCGCGATGAGCGTGGCCCAAATAAAGGGGGCGATGCTCGCCAAGCTGACTTTTAATTCTGCAAACAGATGCCGTGCGCTAAGGGCTAGGGCACCTGCGGCGAGCAAGCAGACCAGGAGCGCTAGACCTTCGTTTTTGGCGAGTACAGCAGCGCCGAGTAGCAGGCCGCCGAAGAAGACGTCGGCACCGTCGGATTCGGCTCGGGTATCCGGAAGCTTGCGCCAAAGGTGGACAAGGGCCCCGAAGATAAGGGCGGCAAGGGGCAGGTCGCCGCCGCCGTCGAGGCTTGGCCCACGGGGCGTGCGCCATTCGATGCCCTCACCGGGTGAGGCCGCGCCCGGTCCGACAAGCAGCCCACGAGCAGCATCCATGGTTGTGTTCTCGAAGGGCAAGCGCAGGTAGAAAAGGATCGGCAGGCACATCCAAAGGAGGGCGCCGATGAGCGCTGGGGCGCGGCCGGTGGTGCCACTGCGGAATGCGTTCGAGCGCAGGGCGGCATAGATCCACGCGGCGGGAGCCAGCACGAACATGGCCATCAGCCCCCGGCCCGCAGTCGCGCTGAACGCTCCCCGCGGGAAGCTCGCTAGGACCTCGAGGGCGGGCACACCTGGTGGGTAGGTCGGGTGGGTCATCACCCGGCCAACGGGTCCGTCCAGGTGCGTCCAGGCTTCATGGCCAAAGCCCTCGGTGAACAGGATCTGCCCCTTGTAGGCAAAGTGGAAGGTTGGATCGAAGAGGTGCACTGGTAAGGAGAAAGCCGTGAAGATCACAGCCGCGGTGGCGAAGCTCAACAGGACAAAGCCAAGGATCTCGAGGCCCGTCTTGGGTGCTATGCCGCGCACATCATCGGCGGGAGTCCCCGAGCCGAAGCGCCGGCGGACCTCCGCCCCACCGATCAGGCTCGGCCTAGCCAAGAGCACCAACCCACCAAGGGCGGGCAGGCCGAGCAGGGCGCGCCCGGCGCCAAGCCCTAGGGGGCCAAAGACCCAGATCCATGCGACTAAGATCGTTGTCAGAATCGACATGCCAAGGATCAGGGAGGTCGCGCACCACTCCAAGGGGCCGCGGGTTCGTGCGGTGCCCCGCCGCTCGGGCCCGGCAACCGCAAGACTCATGGCAAGGTGGCCAGCCAAAAACATGCACAGGCCCGCAACAATGCCGGACAGATCGGGATCTGCGAACATTAGCGGTACTCCTGCAAGTAGTCCACGGGTACGTCGTTGTGCAGAAGCTCCGCGCCGCGGAAGGGGTCCTTGGCGTCCAGTGCGTAGCGAAATTCCCAGGCGATATCGCGCTTCACGATCTCCTCCTTCACCACCTTCTCCAAGCGAGTGCGCTTGATAAGGCCTGCCATGGACAGGCCTGATTCGTCGGTATCGATCGTCTCTAGGTGGTGTTTCACCCAGAGCGGATAGGTCACCAAGGTTCCACTCGCCAAGGCCGGCTCACGCACAAAGACGCGCCGGGGATAGAGCGCATTCGCAAGGAATAGATACCAGCGCGCCTTACCCGCGGTCTCCATGCCCCAAGCCGGCGTACACAGGATTGCGGCATCTTCGGGGATCACCTTGCGCAGGGGATCAAGAAAGGCTGTGAAGCTTGGGCGGCACCAGGGCAGCATCAGCTGCCGAAGCTGCTCGTCCTCGTTCAGGCCGGCGCGATTCGCACTCCAGTCCCGGAACATGTGAACGGTGCTGACTAGAGGCAGGACGCTCAGGCTTAGAGCAATGCCAAAGACGAGCGAGCGAAGCTTCACTCTTGCTCTCCGTGGTCGTTGTCTAGGTAGCCAAAGCCCGCGAGGTCCTCGATCAGGTCCGCGGGCAAATCGTCCACGCCCACGTGCCCAACTGTCCTCGGCAGCAGCGCACGGCGCGCCTCGAGCTCCTGAATGCTTTGCTTGAAGAAGCGCACCGCGGGGTGGGCCGGGTCGTCAAAGTCCGTGAACACCAAGGGGTTCATTTCGCCTGGGTCGTCGTACAGAACGAAGAGCTCGCCGGTCTGCTCTTCAAAGTCCCAGACTACCTTTAGATCCTTGCGGCGCAGGCCGACCTTGTTAATGCCCTTGCCGGGCAACTCCAGGCTGAGGATCTGCACGGGGGCCACGGATTTGACATCTGGGTCACGGGGCTCCCAGCTGGAGCGCAGGCTGACGCCTTCAAAGTAATCCGGCGCGGCTACATCACATAGGTCAAGAATCGTAGGACCAATGTCCTGGATGCGCGCCATGCGCTGCACGCTCTTACCCGAGGGTAAGACCCCCGGCAGGCGCATGACCAGGGGCAGGCGAACGCTCTCGTCGTAGAAGTTGCGCTGGTGGCCCTTCTTTCCGTGATCAAAGAACTCTTCACCGTGGTCGGCGGTGAACACGATCAAGGTGTCTTGGGCGAGTCCGAGTTTCTCGATGCGCGCGAGCAGCATGCCAATGTGATCGTCGGTGTAGCGAATCTCGGCGTCGTACATGCTGAGCACATGCTGCATGTCCCGGGGCGTCTTCATCTGGTGCGACTTATAGAACTCTGTGGCGTCGCTGTCGCCGTCGTAGCCGGGATCGAACATCTCCGCGTACTGCTCTGGAGGATCGTAGTCGTAGTGCGGATCCCACCAGTGCACAAAGAGAAAGAAGGGATCGTCCTTGGCCGCCGCCTCGTTGAGCCACGCGAGGCTACGCTCGAGTAAGGCAGGACTGGTCAAGCCCTTGTGGGAGGCCTCGTGCATATCGAAGCGCCTTGGGTTCGTCGTGCCCTGGAACGATTCCACGGGCATGTCGACCTCCGAGCAGCTCTCGTAGGTGTCGAAGCCCTGGCTAAAACCAAAGATCGGATGCAGGTTCGGTCCCGTAAAGAAGCCACCGGTCTGGTACCCCCGGGCGCGCAGGAGCTGCGCCAGTGTCGACAGGGCCGGATCGAGGCGCTTCTCATTGTTCACAACACCATGCAGCGTGTCCGGCAGGCCCGTCATCAGGGCCATGTGACTCGGTAGGGTCCACGACGTCGAGCTGACCGCATCGTCGAAGCGCAGCCCGCCCTTGGCGAGCCGGTCGATGGCAGGTGTTGTGGGCACATCGGGCGCAAGCCTGTTCCTGTAGCCATAGGTCGAGAGATGGTCCCGGCGCAGGCTATCTACGGAGATCAGGACCACATTGGGCCCCTTGGTGCCCACCTTCTCCCCTGCTCCACTGCAACCGGTGAGCAGCGGCAGGAGGAGGGTCAGGCAGAAGACAAAAACGGAGGGAAACTGGGGCATGTAAAGAGGTTACCACATGGATTCCTTTCATTGGAAACCTAGAATGGCCCGGCGCTCACCTTTCCTTAATCGCCACTACCGCACGCCTTGGACTTCCTGCTCGAATGCATTGGCTTCCCACCTGACTGGGATCTTGACCGCGTCATGGGCGAAGTGCGCGCGCGCGGTTCTGCAGCTCCCTGGCGCGGGTCCTCCGGCCAGCACCTCGCCATGCCGATCGCAGGGGATCTCGGGCTACGACTCGATCAAGACGAGGGCTTCGAGCCAGAGCTCTGGCCCTTCTATTCGAGTCGCTACCGCTGCCGGGTAGGTGTCACCTCCCTAAGCATGGTGCCGGACTCGAGCTACGATGCGGTCTTGCTGGGTACAACGAACCCGATCGCCCCCATCGAGCATGAGGCTGGAGACTGGCGTATCGACGACCTCGATGACCCGGACGGCGAAGCGAACGTGAGCCATCCGATTGCCGCTTGCCTGACCGATGCCCGGCGCCTGCCGCACAACCTTCCCCCAGGGCACGTGCTCGCCATCAACGTGGCGGGCTTCGCCCTGTCTATCGACTACGTGGGGCCCAACGAGGGTGGCTCGATCCCCGATGTGGTCGACCGCCCCCACGGAGCCTCTATCGAGGTGCTCGGGGGGGATGCAAACCCCGCCGCTTGCATGGAGCTCTCGATGCGCGTGCGGTCGATATCGCACCTGCGCAATGTGATCACGGGCGAGCGCATCAACCGCATCGAGCTCGACGCCCCGGGCAACCCCCTGGAGGTCTTCGTCAGCCCCTGGCAGCTGGAGCTGGACGGCCTGCCCCACCCGAAGCCCGGCAGCCGTATTGAGGGTGTGTTCCTGCTGCTCGGCCGCATCGTGGGCGGCCTGCCGAGGACCCGGAAAAAGCGCCGGGTCGCCTTCGGTTAGGAAGGCGACCCGGCGGTCCATACTGAGAAGCGGTTCAAGCTACTTTGCTTCGTCCTTCTCGGTCTCTTCGGCCTTCTTGTGCTCCATGATCGTGACCTCGATCCCAGCGACCATCTCCTCGATGCCTTTGGTGGCTGACTTCGCGGCGACGAAGGTCACGTTTACCACCCGGGTGTCCTCCATGAGCTCGACCTTGGTCGAGGACATGGTCATGTCACCGCCGAGCTTGCCAAGGGATGCGTCGAGGTGGTCGGCCTGGCTCGCAATGCTCTCGTAGAACTGCTCGGCGTCCCGCTGGGTGTCCCAGACCGTGACCATGTGCATGACCAGGGTGTCGTCCTTCCGCATCAGCACATAGCGGTCACCGCCCCAGCCTTCGGCGGCCCGGTTAGTGTACTTCAGCAGCATCATCCCCATGGCGTCGGAAGCATCGAGCCCCGAACGCTTGTCCGGGGGCGTCGTCACAAGGGCCAACTGGGCCTCGCCTAGAGTGTCGGTGTAGAGCGTCTTCCAGCCGTCCAAGTGATCCGTGCCGAGTTTCACAAGCATGGGCTCGTCGAGTTGCTCCTCATCCCAGTACTTCTCCGGGTGCAGAATCTGCTCGGTGGATCGCGGCGGGTTACTGAAGGCCTGGTGCAGGTCGTCCAGGTCTACGGCCTTTGCCTGCCCCACCATAACGTTGTCCGAGCGCACCAAGAAAGCGGCGCCGCGCATGTAGACCATCAGCGTCGGCTTCCACATGCACTCGGGCGCATCCTTCATGCTGTCCATGCCCATGGCGCCATAGCTGGAGAGCTCCTCCATGGAGAGCTGGTCGATGTTCAGCTTAAGCCACTGGTTCATGTTGGTCGTTCCGCTGCCCTCGACCACAGCTTGGTAGGCGAGCTGAGCATCCCCGATACCGTCGAGCTCCTCAAGGGTGCCGTCGATGTCGTAGAGCTGGTCGTCGAGGGCGTGGGTGAGTTCGTGGGCCAGGATGATCTTTGCTAGGCCGCCCTGGAAGCTATCCATCAGACAGAAGGACTCGGTCGCCGGATCATAGAATCCGCCGACCTGCTCCTCGAGCATTTCCAACTGTGCCTTCATGAAGTCCACCGATGGATCAAGCAGGCCGAGCATCTTCATCACGGTCTCCTCCGCGTTCAAACGCTCGGGCGTCGTCATGGTCTCCGTGCGGTCCATGGCGTATTTAAGGAAGCCCTCCTTGTTGGCCAGGGCGACGTCGACTCCGCGCAGGAACTTCTTACCGCGCATCTCCTCGATGTCGTCGAGGATGTCCGAGGTCATAGCCTCGAGCTGCTCCTGGGTCAGGTCATCTTTGATGCTCGGCACAAGCACGAAAGACGAGAGGGCAGCGGTCAAAAGAAGCGTGGAAAACTTGTACATGGAATCGAGTCTCTGGGGTTGGAAGCTTGCACCGCCCTTCGGGGCGGCCCCCTTTCTACGGAATCTAGCCGCGTCATTGAACTCCTCTGTGGTTAAAGTCCTTTCGATTCCTCGTTGCCATGGCTTGAAAACAACCTGGAATGTAGGGGCTAAATCGGCTATCGCCCCCGAGAACAATGGCGCGCCCTTTTTACGGGCTCATGGGAGAAGATTGTAGACGGTCCGGCCCCAGGCCCGCCCCCTAAGCAGCCCCGAAGAGGCCGTTCGACCCGAGGACCGAAACTTTAGCCGTGAGATTTCCCGGCTCCCAAGCTACGTTCTTTCCCCGCTCCCCCCTGCACCGTCCCTATCCCACAGCAAATCATGCGACTCCGGATCCCCCTCACTTCCCTCTTGCTCGCCAGCCTCTGCGCCTTTGCGCCAGCGGGCCATGCAGCGCCCCCCATTCCTGACCTCGACATCAGCTCCACCGAAGCCGTAGCCGAGGAGAAGGCTCCCGAGGGCGACGCGGCAGACGTGGGCGCATGGCAGTCATTTAATGATAGTGCGAACAAGACCTTTGGCAAGGTCAACGGCTTCCTCGCCGGTTTCATCTTCTACGACCTCTTCCACACCGAGGACTCCGCCGAGCTTACCGGCGTGGACTTCGGCACGGATCCGGCCGCGGCCGTGGCCTCTATGGTCGCCGCCCTCGAAGCAAACGGCGAGCTCGACCCCCTCGAGTCAAACCTAACTCTCAAGCTGCCCCCGGGCATCATGGACAAGGCAGGCATTAGTGCCTTGACCACCGAACTAAAGGAGACCTACGGACAGGGCTCTCGAGGCTTTGCGATCACCGTTCCCGAGAAGGACGACGAGGTGGTCACGACCGTGACCCTCGCCGCCTACAGTCCTGGCGTTGCCTTCGCTGTATTGTGGCTCGTGCTCGGCGCGATCTTCTTCACCGTGCGAATGGGCTTCATCAATATCCGCGGCTTCAAGCACGCCCTCGCCATCACCCGCGGGAAGTACGACAACCCCGACGACGAGGGCGAAGTCAGCCACTTCCAGGCCTTGACCTCGGCCCTTTCGGCGACCGTAGGACTTGGCAATATTGCGGGCGTTGCCATCGCAATCTCCATCGGTGGACCGGGCGCAACCTTCTGGATGATCTGCGCAGGCTTCTTGGGCATGACCAGCAAGTTCGTCGAGTGTAGCTTGGCTCAGATGTACCGTGTGCGCCGTCCCGACGGACGCATGATGGGTGGCCCCATGGTCTACCTGTCCGAGGGACTCAAGGACGTCTCCAGCTCCCTCGCAGGGCCGGGCAAGGTGCTTGCGTACTTCTTCGCCATTCTCTGCATTGGTGGCTCCCTGGCCGGCGGAAACGCCTTCCAGGTCAACCAGTCCATGGGCTTGATGACCAAGCAGTTTGACTTCCTCACCGGCAACGAGTGGGCCTACGGCCTGTTGATGACCGTGCTCGTGGGCATCGTCATCATCGGCGGCATCAAGCGCATCGCGGCTACGGCTGAGAAGGTCGTGCCGCTAATGTGTGGCATCTACGTAGCGGCCTGTATCTTTATTTTGGTCAAGATGGCCGGCGAGATCCCGGGCGCCTTCGGCACGATATTTAGCGGTGCTTTCACCCCCGCCGCCGGCTTCGGTGGTCTGGTTGGTGTGCTCGTCCAAGGCTTCAAGCGCGCGGCCTTCTCCAACGAGGCCGGCACCGGCTCGGCGGCCATTGCCCACTCAGCTGCCAAGACGGACTACCCGATCCGCGAGGGTGCCGTGGCTATGCTCGGCCCCTTCATCGACACCGTGATCATCTGCACAATGACCGCACTCGTGATCGTGATTACTGGGGCCTACGACGCCCAGGGTGGAACCGACGCCGCCATGCAGGGCGCCATCGCGACCAAGGAAGGTGCCGTGCTGACGTCACTGGCCATGGGCGGCGTGATCCCGTGGTTCCCGAAGCTTCTGGCCCTCGCCGTGTTCTTCTTCGCCTACTCCACCATCATCTCCTGGAGCTACTACGGCGAGCGCTGCTGGGTCTGGATGTTCGGCGACGCTTCGAGCCTGGCCTACAAGATCCTGTTCTTGGTCTTCGTCTTTCTTGGTTCGGTGGTCTCGGCGGTCAACGTGCTTGAGTTCGGCGACCTGATGATCCTCGGCATGGCCCTACCCAACATCCTGGGTGTGGTGCTGCTGACCGGCAAGGTCCGCGTCAAGCTCGACGAGTACTGGAAGTCCTACGAGGCAGGCGAGTTCAAGACCTACGACTGATCGCCGGCTTGAACCCAGAGCCCGAGGACGTCCGCCCCGCGGGCGCCTCCTAGCCGAAACAAAGAGAGGGGCGCACTTCGGTGCGCCCCTCTCTTTGTTGGTGGATTTGTAATTTGCCAGGCACTGGGAAGCCTCCAGGCAAAATGCCCCTAAAGCCATTCTGGGCAGTCAGTTATACCCGAACTCAACCTAAACACCTGTCGCGTTTGCCCCTTGGGAAAGAGCCTAATCTGGCCGATAATCCCCTCTATGTATGCCAAGGCCCAACCACAGGAAGGCGGGCCCGCCATCGACGAAACACGCCGAGCCCAAAGCCAAAACCCAGTCTGACCGCCGCATATCTAAGAGGACTGCAGGCAAGGCCCAGCCTCCCCGCTCCACGACCCCAAATCGCCCCGTTCTCGGGCCCCGGCTTGACGCAAGTCCGCTTGGGGCCGATGATGCCACCTACCAAGACCGCCCCTGCTTACCATCATGCTCTTCAAGATCTCAGCCCTCTGCGCCCTAGCTGCCGCGGCACCTCTACTCGCCACCCAAGATCCGGCTACGGAGCTGCCCGGGGTCCAGCCTTCGGCGGAGGTAAGCTCAGAGGCCGAGGCAGATGAACTGCCTAGTGGCGCACAGAAGATCATCGACCTAGTTAATCCGGTGCAGGATAAGGCCGAAGATGGGATTCCCGATGAATCCGCGACGGAAGACGCGCCCCTGCCCAACAACCTAGACCAGCAGGAAAAGGAGTACTTCACGACCTGCGATTACGACGCCAACGGTTGGATCTCGTACCGCGAAGCCGAGGCAAGCTTACACCTCAATCGCGACGGATTTGCACAGTACGATGCCAATGACGACGGCCAAGTCACGCGCGAAGAATTCCACGACCGCTACACACAACTGATCCAGCGCGTCGGGATCTTCCGTATCCCAACGCCCATCGGTCAGACGGAGCCAGCACCCGCAGTCCCCGTCGAACCCGGCGCTGCGCCAGCCTTTCCCGCCACGAGCCAGGCCTTTGTCAACACCTACGACGCCAATGTGGACGGACGCCTCGACGTCTCTGAAGTTGGCCCCGCCGCAACGTCCCTAGGCTTTCCCAATGTGGATCCTGTCGCAGTTCTCAAGCTGCTCGACAAGGATGGCTCTTCCTTTGTCGAGCCTGCCGAGATCGCCGCCATCATCCAGGGCCTTAACGCCAGCGGCGCCACGATCACTGCACCCAAGGCCGCCTCCATTGATGAGCTCTTTGGCAAGTCCCTCGAGCGCCCCTACTTCGTCGGCGCCACGCCCAGGCCCCCCTTGATTCAGGGGCCCGTTATCCCCTTTCGTCGCCTGGACGTAAACAACAATGGATTTATTGAGGTCGCTGACCTCGAGAAGCTCTCCGTGTCGGCGCACACCGTCATTAGGCCATCGGCCGTGCTTGCTGGACTTGACAGAGACGGCGACGGCAAGCTCTCCCCGGAAGAGCTCAAGGCTGCCTTCGACGGCTAGACTGAACAGCGGCAAGCCCTTGCTCCTCCACGGCAGGCTCCGTCGCGTGCCATAGCCCCATTGTGGAACCCCCTGTCGCGAGCCGATTTAAGTGCGCGACTTGCGGATACACACCGGCAAGCCTCTTTAGGCAACTAACGAGTCCCATATAAGGGTTGTCGCCCCTTGCGGATGCAAGGCCCCAGAAGACGGTCAAGCGAACATTAGGGGTCGGCAAATCCCGTTGTAAGCCCTAATGCTACACCACCGTCAACAGGGGCTACGGCCCTAGACAAGCCCCGATCTGGCCCCTAAGATCCTCGCTTCGATTTCCCCTTTTCCCGCCATGCAACGCAATCTGTGTTGTGAAACGGAAGCCTGAGAAACCCAACTGATCCAAGTGAAAAAAGTAACCCTCTTCTTAGCATTGCTCGGGACCATCGCGGCGTGCAACACGACACCCGCCACAAGTCCCATTACCAACGTTGCCTTCGATGGTGAGCTCCCCCAGCGCTCCTTCCGATTCGACTACAAGGCCGATTTGGCAGCCGAGTCTGCGGACGAGGAGTTGCGCCTTTGGCTTCCGCTCCCCAGCGACACCGACGACCAACAGATCGGCGAGCTTACGATCGAAGCTAGCCACGCCTACAAGATTGAGGATCTTGTGGAGGGCACCGGCCGCTCGCTCTATATCGAATCCACCGGCGAAGACATCTCGGTTGCCATTCACTTCGATGTCACCCGCCACGCCACCGCTGGCGGCGGCTCTGCTTCGGCAAGCGAGATTGCAATAGGGCTGACGAGCGCCGAAATGATTCCCCTTGGGGGAAAGGTCTCGGCTATGTCCGCGTCGATCGCCGTCAACGAGGACGGCAACCACATGGGTGTTGCCAAGGCTCTGTACGACCATACCCTCGAGCGCATGCAATACGCCAAGCCAGCCAATGGCGATTGGGGTCGCGGCGACGCCGAGTGGGCGTGCGATAGCCGCCACGGCAACTGCACGGACTTCCACAGCTACTTCATGGGCTTGGCCCAGGCCCGCGAGATCCCCGCGCGCTTCGTGATGGGCTTCCCCATCTCTGGCGGGGGCGAAGCCGCCGGCAGCACCGACAAGGTCGGTGGCTACCACTGCTGGGCCTACTTCTACGACACCCAAGAAGGCTGGCGCCCCGTGGACATTTCCGAAGCGGACAAGCACCCTGAGATGGCGCAGTTCTTCTTCGGCAATCTTGACGAGAACCGCCTAGAGATGATTGGCGGCCGCGACATCCTGCTTGCGCCAGAGCCCGCAGCAGGTCGCCTGAATCTGTTTATCTACCCCTACGCTGAGTCCAACGGCTTCCCGACCTCCCGGACTACGAAGTCCTTCCAGCGCACCAACTTGTAGAGCTGCCTGGATCTGCGGCACGCGCCGCAAATCGAGAGGAGCCCGCTACATCCCCGGATGGAGCGGGCTTCTTCCCTAGCAGCACGCAGGTCAAAGGGCCCCGGCACGCAAGGCCATCTTGGCTTGTGCGATAAGGGTGGCTAGGCAAAAAAAATCCGCCCCGCTGATCTCCGAAGAGAGTAGCGAGGCGGACAAATCGTGTTGAGGCCAGTGAACTTCTCGAACCGGCCAGATTGGGAAACTCCACAGAGTACGGATGCAGCGAACTGCAGCCTAAACCGACCAACGGCTCTCTGCGCGACCTCAACAATGATCTGCGCCACGGGCAGAGCCCTAGGCGCATGAAAAGGACGAAGGGATCACGTCCCCGGTTCCAAGTGAGCACCAGTTAATTTAAAACCTTCTCTAATTAGGCCTGGGCGAGAATACGGTGTCATTCTGTCGCTTAAACGGCAGATTGCCCTCGCGGGTATGGCTTCACCCCACCTAGCCGCTCACTCGGCCAACAGTCCGGCCCGGATCAAGATGAAAGCTGGGACCGGGTGCGTCCCCAGCCTGTCCAAGGGCCGAGAAACGGCAAGATCGGCTGCCCCAGAACGCAACGTGTCCCCTAGTGTCGCAGGCGACACTAGGGGACACGAGCTCGATGCAGGCATGCTTATCGATCCTAGGGAATAAAGACCTCGGCAGTCCGGTCCACCACCGCGGTCCCGTTGTCGCCGGGACCCAGCACAACAATCCTCTCGCCGCCATCCACAGCGAGGGCTGCCGAAAGCGGGCGGGCAAAGACCATCGTGCCCGAACTTGTCCATGCGAAGCTGGTGAGATCCGCACTGGCAATCCCCACAACAGGCGAGCCCGACAGCGTCGTCAGATCAATCGTTCCCACTCCACTCAACACGTGCACCATGCCCCCGGCCTCCACAAGGTTGGGGTAGGTCCGTACCTCAGGGAGGTCTCCGACGCTCGTCCAGCTGTTCGTGGCCTCGTTGAAGACTCGGCAGGTCGCTACGGAGAAGAAACTCTGGGTTAAAACATCGCCAGCAGCGCCGCCTGCAACTAGGACGCGCCCGTCGGACAGGCCGATTTGCCCGTGGAGAGCCCGCACTCCCGATAGGCTAGGGGCACTGGTCATCGTGCCCGTAGCAGGGTTGAAGAACAGGCACCGTGCAGTGATCGAGGGTATGGGGACGCCGAACAAAGAGCCGATCTCAAGGCCGCCAGTGATCAGGACTCGCCCGCTGGGCAGCCTGGTCGCACTGTGGCCAATGGCCGGCTGGGGCATGCTTGCAGCCGCAGACCAGCTGTTGCCGACGGGATCGTAGATCGCGCTCGAGCCCAGAATGTCCCCGAGAGCCGATAGCAGATCGGCCGAGTTTAGGGCCTTGACTCCACCAGTAACAAAGACCCGTCCGTCCGCGAGCAGAGTCGCGGTGTGCTGGGCCCGGGGGACTGGCATGGAAGCTGCCGCCGTAGTGAGTCCCGTGGAAGGATCGAAGATCGAGGCCCCGGACAGCACCGAATCAGTAGCGCCGATGCCGCCGCAGAACAGCACGCGGCCGTCGCTTAGCTTTGTGCCCGCCGCGGTGATGCTTGGATAGGTCAAGCTTGCGGCGAGGTCCTCGAACCCTTGGGTCTGGGGGTTATAGATGCGCAGGCTCGTGCTTGGGACCGTTGCGCCTAGCCCGTTGACCACGCCTCCTCCGCCAAGCAGCACGCGCCCGTCGTCGAGCACAACCGATGTGTATCCGGCGGTCTCGACGGACAGCTCGCCCAGGGCCAAGTGGCTATCCCCCGGCAGGCCAAGGACGAGGTCGGTGCGGTTCGAGATCTCGTCGACGATGGTGGGTGCTCCCGGTACCGTCATCATCTGGGTGTAGATCGGGATGCCCGAAAGGGCAGGAGCCGCGGGCAGCGGAAAGTTGACCGTGGCGTTTCCCGCACCGTCGAAGCTACCTATGACCAATCGGTTCAGGAGTTCAATTCCGACGTCCATCGAACGAGGGTCGAGGGGGTCGATGAGCGAGAGGGGCGTCGGGCCCTGGGACGGCGATGGCAGCAGGACGTAGATCTTGCCGGGCGCTCCCTCAAGTGAGTAGCTCAGCACATTGCCAAGAACGCCTCCGGTGCGCGTGAGATTGGCCTGGGCGGAGGCCTGGGGCGCGAAGAGAACTGCGCAAGCACAGAAGGCCGAGAGAGTCAGTTTGCTGAACATACTTTTTGTTGGGAGGAGGATCTTGCCGTGGAATGGACACTTTCCGAGTATATACCCCTTGGCGATTTCTCGCATGGCCCCCTGCGCGCCGCCCCAGATTCCAGATGCAAATGCCCCTCTCACCCCCCAAAGGCACGCCTATAGGGCCCCCATGGACAGCCAAAGAGTGGGGCGATTTTCTGACGAAGGCCACGGACAATCCCGTCCGCGTCACTTTTGGCAGGGCCAGACGCCAGGTGATCCAGAGCAAGGGCTACTGGGACGACCCCACGGGCAAGCCCATCGAGCTCCGGATCTCGTCCTTCTTTAGCCAGGCACCCGTTGAGATTCTCAGCGCCGTGGCCTTGTGGCTTCGATCCGGGAAGCGAGCCAAGGCGGCCTGTACAGAGCTAGACCTGTGGATCGCCGAGAGGTTGCGAGAGCTGCCCCCGAAGCCCGCGCCTGTGCGCTCCAACCGTCCCCAAGAGACCGAGGGAAACCACCATGACCTCGCTCCCTTAGTGGACGAACTCATCGGTCCTGCGGCCCGTCCGAAGTTCGAATACCAGGAGTCCGACTTCGGTGACCTAGGCATCCCCACCTTCAGCTGGGGCCGGCGCCAAAAGAGCAGCGCGCGCCGTAGCTTGCAGCTGGGAAGCTACACCGAGAGTGGCCATCACATTCGCATTCATCCAGTGCTCGATCAAGCTAACGTACCGCGCTGGGTCGTTCGCTTTGTGCTGTTCCACGAGCTGCTCCACGCGTCTCGCGCCGCGACGGATCCACCCCACCAACCTGGGCAACGCCGCACGCCCCACGACCGCGCCTTTCGCATGCGCGAGGCGGAGTACTCGGACTACGCTAGGGCCTGTGCTTGGCAAGATGCGCGCATCGGCGCCCTTATTCGCTCCGCGCGGAGTGGTAAGCCCTTGGGCAAGCTGCGCCGAATCCTCGGCTTCCAACTCTAGCGCTTACTCGGCCCCAAGCACGCAGGTGCCCAGGAGATTTGCGCCGAGCCCCTCGAGCACGCCGGCGGCCTGCTCGACGAGATACTTCGGCGCCATGCCAAGGCGCACGGCGATCATCACGCCGTCCGCGAGGCGGGCCACCAGGCTCGCGTCGTTGAAATCAAGCACAGCGGGTGTGTCGATCAGCACGTAGTCGAAGGTGCGCTTCAACGTTTCCAATACCGAGCCCATGCGGTCGGTACCCAAAAACTGGGAAGGATTTGCCGGCGGCTGGCCGGAGCCCATCACATAGAGCCGGGGAATGCTCGTCTCCCGGGTCGCCTGGTCCATGTCCAGGTGGCCGGCTAGGAGCTCGGCTAGGCCTTGGCGAGGGGGCAAGCCCAGGCGCTTCTCCAAGGCGGGCTTGTGTAGATTCGCATCGAGAACCAACACGCGCAAATGGGGTAACTCCACCAAGGCCATGGCCAAGTTAAGCAGCGCCGTGGTCTTGCCTTCCCCCTCGAGGGCACTGGTCAAGACCAAGTTGCGAGGAGCGCCGTCTGGGTTGACGGCTTGGATCGAGTTGCGCAGGGTTCGGAATTGCTCCGCGACACGTCCCCGTGGGTCCGAGTGGACGCGCAGGTCCTTGACCTGGATCGGGGTGTCCTTGGACTCGCCTCGGGAGGCGATTTCGAGTGCGGCGGATGCTTTGGGAGGTGGAACCATAATGTGAGGAGAGAGTCAGACTCTCTTTCGGAGATCATGCCGCCTTGCTGTATGCCATGCACGGGATTCTTGCTTGGGCGCGTCAAAAAGGCACCGGCGAGATCGGTATCGGTTAAGTTGGAGGAGAGCCCCTAGCGGTCAGATTGGTCTAGTTTGCGAGAGATCTGGCCCGGGGCCGGCGGCCAGGCTTGGTAGAGGACCCTGCGTGCGAGCGGATGGGAGGGGGCGCTTGCGGCGGCCTCGGCCGCAGACAGCACCATCGCCCGTACCTGCTCGTCGCCGTTTTGGGCCCACAGCAGGGCCAAGGCGTCCTCGACTGCGGCAATGGCCTCGTCGCCAGCCCCCACCCGGGGGGACTGCAGGGAGGCCTCGAAGCGCTGAATCAGCAGAGCCCGGGCCCGGGCTCCCCCTGGGCTGCCGCTTAGCCGAATGATGGCGTCCGTGTCGCCGAACAGCGGTGATGCAACCTCGCCCCTATCGAAGAGCTCAAGGAGCCTCTCCTGTTGTTTTGGGGCCATGGCTCCAGCGAGAAGCTCCAAGCGGTCGAGGGCCGTGTACGGAAACGAGCCCTGGCCGTCGATCGCGGGGACTTGGGACTCTTCAGCCCAAAGGCGAGCTTCCTCGATGGCGTTGCGCACGTCTAGGAGGTCGCCCCGCCGAACCGCCAGCTCGAGGCACTCCGCCATCTGATCGAAGTACTTTGCCGTGTCTTGGGCCGACCCGCTGCGGCGGATTGACTGTTGCCAAGAATCGTCGCCAGCGGCCCCGACCACGTCCACCAACAGCTTTCCACAGACTGTTCCCTTCCCTGCGAGGAGCGCCCCGGCAAAGACGGCTCGTAGCGCGCCGGGGCGAAGCGTCGGCGCAAGGGTCGAGGCAAAATCAGAACCGCCGCATTGCACCCGCGCTTGGAACAGTAGGCGCCCCATCTCCTCCGCCGTGACCGCCGTACCCACCTGTTGTAAGAGCTCCATCGGCGACTCGAGCGTAAACACCTCGACATCCTGGGAGAGCTGCCGCCCCCGGGATACCGCAAGCGCGCGCAAGGCCGCTAGCTGAAGCGGGCCCCGGTAGGCCTCTTGGGTCTTGTCCTCGAGCACGGCCAGGGCCAGCAGCGCGCCGCGCTTGCCGCCGCCCCCGACAGCTTCGAGAGCTACAAGTCGCAAATAGAGCCCCTCCGCGGCACTTGCTGGTCCAGGCCAACTCTTGATCACGAGTTTGTCTAGGGCCCCGCGCGGCCCGAGCCGCGGCAGCTTTGCCAGGGCCCGGGAGATCTTCCCAAGGTCTAGTTGAGGGCCACCCTTAGCGGCCCCGGTCTGTCCCCCTAGATTAAACAGTTGGGTCAGACCTGCGGGCTCTAACATGCGCGCATCAAAGATGCCGCGGCCGGCTACGTCCAACAGAATAGACAGGGCCACGGGATCTCGGGGCTGCCTTTGGAACCAAAGGTCGCCGAGCCAACCGTGTGCCGCGGGCCACTCGATACCCCCAAGGAAGGCCGCCACCAAGCCGAGTTCGCTGGAGCTTGCTGTAGCCTGATTCACCCGCTGGCCATCCTGTTGACGCGGCGCCTCTCCCCAGACCTTGCGGGCGTAGTCGGAGAGGGCTAGACGCACCTGATCAAGCCCCGATTCGTTACCCGACTCCCCCATCGAGACCAAGCGCAGCCATGCGATTTCGTCCCCGAACTCGCCGTCCCAAAGCACGGCCTCCCAGGCCAAACCGTGGGCCTGGGCGAAGTCAAGTAGCACGCGATCCCAAGGACCCTCAAAGACGCCCAAGGCGGGCTGATGGGCGAGGGCAAAGCGCTGCTCGGTAAGCTGCTCCGCTAGGCTCGGCGCAATGACCAAGGGCATGGGGAGCTGACCAAGGCGGTTTAGTCGGCTGACGACCTCCTCTACCGGTCCATCGTTTATCGCCAGGGGGGTCCAGGCCGAGAGCTCGCGCTGCTCGGGCAGCAGGCGTTGGATAGCAGCACCGGAGACTGGCAGGCGATCGAGGCCCGGTCGCCAGTTGGCAAGCAGCTGGTCGAGGGCATGGTTGCCAACGGTCCGAAGTGCGGCGTCCCGGCCACTCGGCTCAGGCTGGGCGCCGGCCACTAGGGGCTCGAGATCAAGCCCCGGTGTACCCTGCTGACTCCGATCGTAGATCAGCTCTAGCGCGAGCCCCAGACCCTCGGGCCTTGCCCCTAGGGCGTTGCCGATGCGCCAAAGGGTCTCCGCGGTGCCGGGACCGCCCTCGACCATGGCGCTGACAAAGTCGATGAGCTCCTGCTTGGACTCTGATCCAAGGGCGCTCCCAAGGTAGCGCTCGGCGGCAAAGCGAGCCTCGGCTCGGTCCGAGGAGAGTCTCGCAAGGGCATCGGCCACCGAGCCTATAGACGCGCCCTGCACACCGGCAGGTCCCGCATCTTGAGCAGGGACGACACCGAGGAGCGCGCAAAGGAAGAGAGGGCCAAGCATGGGGCTACTTTACGGTGCGCGCCTTCCGATGGAGCCTGGACCTGGCCGAATCCTAGGAAGACCTTTGGCCTAGGCTTCGGGAATCGTCTTGCCTAAGGGAGTTGGGCGACCGCATCGCGGGCCTCTGCAAGGGCCGAATCGAGGTCTTCTAGATCCTTGTCTATGATGGCTAGGTTGAAAGGGGCCGCAAGCGAGTGACTTGATCGTTAATGTCTTCCTGCAGCCTATGCGCCTCGAGGGAGCTTGCGAGCGCCCCGAAGACGCCTAGCGAGGGCTAAAGAGGTGTCCTAGTTATCCAAGGACACGCAACCTGCGCCGGAAAGCCTCCTTCCGCCTGCCCGCCTTGGCGCAAGCCTTGCTAACCTGTTCGCCATGTTTCACCGCCTATTGATTGCCAACCGAGGCGAGGTCGCCTCACGCATTGCCCGCGCCTGCCGGAGCCTGGACATCCAACCCATCGGGGTTGTCTCTGAAGCCGACGCGGACTCCGCATGGGCCAAGGAGATGGACGAGGTCTGCTGTATCGGTCCAGGTGCCCCCACCGACAGCTACCTCCGTGGCGAGCGCATTCTCCAGGCCGCCAAGCAGATGCGCGCAACCGCGATCCATCCTGGCTGGGGCTTCCTCGCAGAGAACGCCCAGTTCGCTGCCCTCTGTAAGCAGCACGGCGTCACCTTCGTTGGCCCCTCCCCAGAGCTCATGGCTCGTATGGGCCTGAAGAGTCCCGCCAAGGCTGCGATGCGCGCCGCGGGCTTGCCCGTGATCCCAGGCTCCGACGGTCCCCTTGCGAACACAGAAGAGGCCGCCCGTGTAGCGGCCGAGGTCGGCTTCCCGGTCATCCTCAAGGCCGACGCTGGTGGAGGTGGACGGGGCATGCGTCTCTGTCACAACGACGCCGAGGTCCGCGAGTCCTTTGCCCTGTGCTCGACAGAAGCCCTTGCCAACTTCGGATCGGCCTCGGTCTACTTGGAGAAGTACCTGGCCGGAGGACGCCACATCGAGGTTCAAGTTCTCGTGGACAACTACGGCAACGCGATTCACCTTGGCGAGCGTGAGTGCAGCGTTCAACGGCGCCACCAGAAGCTCACCGAGGAGAGCCCAAGTCCGGCGCTCACGGATGACGAACGTCGCGAGCTCGGCGCCATGGCCGCGGAAGCTGCGCGCCGGGTCGGCTATACCGGCGCGGGTACGATCGAGTTCTTGCGTGCGTCGCCCAACGAAGAGGTCGGACCGGGCAAGCTCTATTTCATGGAAATGAACACGCGACTCCAGGTCGAGCATCCTGTGTCCGAGCTAGTCACCGGCATCGATCTGGCCGCCTGGCAGATTCGTATTGCTGCGGGCGAGACCTTGGACCTTACCCAGGATGACATCGAGTTTCGCGGCCATGCCGTCGAGGCGCGCATCAACGCGGAAGACCCGACCTTGGACTTTCGCCCGTCCCCGGGGACCCTGACCAAGTTCAACTTCGACCTCTCGGCTGGCCCTGGCAAGCTGCGCCTCGATACTCACCTCAAGCAAGGCGAGACCGTTCCGCCGCACTACGACTCGCTGTTGGGTAAGCTAATTGCCTGGGGCGAGACCCGGGACGAGGCCATTGCGACCCTCCTGGCCGGACTCCAAGCGGCTCAGGTCGAAGGGCTGCCCACCACCATTTCACTACACGAGTCGGTACTCCAAAGCGCCGCTTTCCAGAGCGGCGATTACGACACCGCAAGCATCCCCGGTTGGCCGCCCGTGGCCGCAAGTAACTAGATCCATGGCACACGTCCCCCTCACTTCCATCGGTAAGGATGTCGCCTTCGAGGTCGACACCGCCACTTCCGCTAAGCGCCGCGCCGTGCTTGATGAGCGTGAGTCCGTCCTGCGTGAGCGCCGCGCCATCGTCGAGGCCGGCTGGGGTCAAAAGTACGTGGACCGCGTGCACCAGAAGGGCAAGCTCACGACGCGCGAGCGCCTCGACCTGCTCGTCGACGAGGGCACCCGGCAGTTCGAGGTTGGTACCTTCGTAAACTGGGGGCGTAAATTCGGCAAGGTCGAGAGTCCCGGCGCCGGCGTTGTGACCGTCTTCGCACAGATTGAAGGGCGGTGGTGCATCGTGATCGCCAACGACAACACCGTCGCCTCCGGCTCCTGGTGGCCGCGCTCGCCTGAGAAGATCGAGCGCGCCCAAGAGATCGCGCTTAAGCTCAAGCTGCCGGTAGTCTACTTGGTGGACTGCTCGGGGCTCTACCTGCCCGAGCAGGGGCTCTCATTCCCTGGGCGCACAGGCGCTGGACACATCTTCAAGAAGAACAGCGAGCTGTCGGACAAGGGCGTGCCCCAGATCGCAGGCGTCTTCGGCGACTGCATTGCGGGCGGCGGCTACATGCCGATCATCTCCGATCGCGTGTATATGACCGAGATCGCCTATATGGTGATCGCCGGCGCGGCCCTGATCAAGGGCGCCAAGAGCCAGCACCTGTCGAGCCTCGGTATCGGAGGACCCGAAGTCCACGTGCACCAGTCTGGCTGCGCCGATGTGCGCGTGCCCGATGACACGGCGGCGATACGCTGCATTCGAAAGGAGATCTCGGGCACGGGCTCGTCATCAAACGACTTCTACCGCTTTGGCGCGGGCGCCCTCGAGCCGAGCTTCCCCGCAGAAGACCTCGAGGCCCTCGTACCCACGGACCACCGCATGGTCTATTCCGCCGAAGAGGTTCTCGCGCGTCTCACCGACGGCAGCCTCTTCTGGGAGATCCTGCCGGATCGCGGCAGGGAGATGATGGTCGGCGTCGGCCGGGTCAACGGGCTCTACATGGGCTTTATCATTAACCGCCAGGGCATCCTCGAGGACACCGAGCACCACGATGCGAAGAAGCCCGCGGGCATCCTCTACAAGCAAGGAATCGCGAAGACGGCGGCCTTTAGCCGGGCTTGTGACGCCGACGGGATTCCGATCCTGTGGCTTCAGGACGTGTCCGGTTTCGACATTGGTGTCGAGGCCGAACAGCTCGGGCTCTTGGGCTATGGCTCGAGCTTGATCTATACAAACAGCACAAACTCCGTGCCCATGTTCACGGTGCTCCTGCGCAAGGCTTCTGGCGCGGGCTACTACGCAATGGCGGGTCACCCCTACGAGCCTGTCGTGCAGCTCTCGACCTCCATTACGCGCCAGGCGGTCATGGAGGGCCGCACCCTCGCGATTGCGGCCTTTAACACGAAGCTCGACGACGACTTCAACATCGCATCGACGGACCCCGAAGAGATCGAGGCGATCGAGGCTGGCATGGCCGCCACCGAAGCCCGCATTGAGGAGGACATGGACCCCTTCCGCGCCGCCGCCCAGATGGATACCGACGAGATCGTCCCCCTCGCCGACCTGCGCGCTTGGGCCGAGGTGTTTGCGGAGACCAGCTATCAGGCCATGGGCACGCGCCGCGTGAAGAATCCGCGCATCTGGAGCCTACACGACATTGCGGCTCTCTCGGAACCACGCGGCTAACTCCACTTAGACATGACGAAGTACATTGAACTCAAGGCGGTCCGGGACGGCCAGCGCACGCTACTCACCGTGCCCGAGGTCGGCCTGTTTACGCGCGCGCTCACCCGGGGCTCCCTCGTCTTTGGCGGCCAAGACGTGGGACACCTGCTCCAGCTTGGCAGCCCCATCGGTCTGCGCGTGCCCGCGGACATCTCGGGCCGTATCACGAACGCCCAACCCGAGAGGGTCCTGGCTCCCGTTGGATTTGGCGACGTGCTCTACGAGCTCGAGCCCATTACCGCGGGCGACCATAGCGAAGCCCAAGAGGACGCCACAGATGCCGCGACAGGCGGCCTCATCCTGCGCTCGCCCCACACCGGCCGATTCTGGCACCGGCCATCCCCGGACGAGCCCGCCTTCTGCAAGGTGGGCGACCTCGTCTCTCCTGGCGCGGCTATTGGTTTGATCGAGATCATGAAGACCTTCACCCAGGTTGGCTACAACGACGCGGGCAACCTGCCGAGTGCAGCGAAGGTTGTGAAGCTGCTCGCAGCGGACGGCGAAGACGTCACCGAGGGCGCTCCCCTCATCGAAGTTAAGCCCGCCTAGGCCCCTCTCCTATGAGCGCTTTCCCAAAGAACCCCGAGGACTTCCTGCCGGCAAAGGAGCTCGCCGAGCTGGGCAGAGATCGCTGCGCGGCCGCTCGGTTTATCATGGGCGAGTGCATCCCGTTTAACAATCTACTTGGCATTGAGATCCTTGAGGTCACCAGTGCGCGAGCCCTGCTAAAGCTGCCCTACTCGGATCAGATTGTCGGCGACCCGTTCCGGCCCGCGCTCCACGGGGGCGCCCTCTCGATGCTTGCCGACACAGCCGGCGGAACGGCAGCCTTGGCCGCCACAAGCCAGGGGGACAAGGTCTCGACCCTGGACATGCGCATCGACTACCTCTTGGGCGCCAAGCTCCAGGACACCTTTGCCGAAGCTCTAATCGTGCGCGCCGGGAGCCGTGCGGTCGTCGTGCGTATCCACGTCTTCCAAGAGGACGCGAGCGAGTCTAACGGCAGGCGCCATGTGGCTGACTCGACCGCGGTGTACTCGGTCTACGCCGCCGAGTAAGCCCGCGTCCAAAGCACCCTAGGACTCCCAACAGGTGAAGCGGGCCGCCTGGCTAGGCTCCCAAATCGGGCCCTTCTTCATCACCGCAAGGAACCGCGGCGACGTGATCCATGCCCGGAGCCACGAGTGCAGGTTCGGCCAGGGCATCCCGTCAAACCAGTCCTTGTCCGCAAAGGCAAACTGCCTGACAAAAGGGAAGATCGCCACGTCCGCCAGGCTCGCCTTCGCACCAAACATGAAGCCACTGGCCCCAAGCATCCGGTCGAGTCGGGCCAAGAATGCAGCGCCGAGTGCGCGGTGCTCGCCCTCCTTTAGAACGTCTCCTCGGGACGCGTACTTATACCCATCAAGATTGCGCTTGAAGTCCCCATCGCACTCCTGAATCCACGACAGCATCTCCTCGCTTGGCGTCCCCAAGTCGCCCAGCCATCCTTCTGGGTCTGCCCTCTCCAGACTCCACAACATAATCTCCAAGCTCTCGTCGATCACACGTCCATCTTCAAGCACCAACACGGGAACCGTCCCCTTGGCCGAGGCCGCGTAGAGCTCCTGTGGGCGCTCCCGCAGCAAGATGTCACGTACCTCACAAACCTGCCCACTGACGGCAAGGGCCATACGCGCGCGCATCGCGTATGGACAGCGCCGAAAGCTAAAGATGACGGGGGGCACTTCGTTGGGTCGGATCGGTTTCACGGCGCGGACCATAGCATGGAAGCTGTCCCACGAGAAAGGCGCCACCCCGACCGAAGTCGAGGTGGCGCCATTTGCTTAGGCTTGGCCGGCTCTATTTTGCTGCATCCGCTTGGATGCCCTTCCGGAACTGCTCGTCCTCTGTAGACCCGGACATGGCCGTGGTCGAAGACTCGCCACCGGCAGCCGCCTTGGACACCAGGTCGAAGTAGCTTGTCCCTACCTCGTGCTGGTGCTTGGTCGCGGTGTAGCCGTTGACCTCCGAGGCAAACTCATCCTGCTGTAACTCTGAATAAGCTGCCATACCGCGGTCCTTGTACTCCCGCGCTAGCTCGAACATGCGGTGATTTAGAGCGTGGAATCCCGCTAGGGTCACGAACTGGAAGGCGTACCCCATGTCGAACAGAGCCTCCTGGAAGCGCGCGATCGTCGGCTTGTCTAAGTTGGCTTCCCAGTTAAAGCTGGGCGAGCAGTTGTAAGCCAACAGCTTACCCGGGAACTTGGCGTGGATCGCGTCCGCGAACTTCTGGGCCTCCTTGAGGTCCGGCTTCGAGGTCTCGCACCAGATCAAGTCGGCGTAAGGCGCATAGGCGAGTCCGCGGCTAATGGCCTGATCGATACCGGGCTTCGTGTGGAAGAAGCCCTCGGGAGTGCGCTCGCCCGTGATGAACGGGTGGTCGTATTCGTCGATGTCGCTGGTGATCAAGCCGGCGGCGTTAGCGTCCGTCCGCGCAATCAAGACCGTGGGCACGTCCATGGTGTCTGCGGCTAGGCGCGCAGCGTTGAGCGTTCGGATGAACTGGCTCGTGGGAACCAAAACCTTGCCGCCGAGGTGGCCGCATTTCTTCTCGGAAGCTAGCTGGTCCTCGAAGTGAACACCCGCGGCTCCCGCTTCGATCATGGCCTTCATCAGCTCGAAGGCATTAAGTGGACCACCGAAGCCCGCCTCGGCGTCCGCGATGATCGGAGCAAACCACTCGGTCGAGGTGTCGCCTTCGGAGTGGGCGATCTTATCGGCGCGGGCGAGGCAGCGGTTGATTCGCTCCACAACCTTCGGCACAGAGTTAGCCGGATAGAGGCTTTGGTCCGGATACATGTCGCCGGCCAAGTTGGCGTCGGCGGCAACTTGCCAGCCCGAGAGGTAGATTGCCTTTAAACCAGCCCGTACCTGCTGCATGGCTTGGTTGCCGGTTAAAGCGCCAAGGGCCGCAACGCGGGTTTTGCCATTGACAAGCTTCCACAGGCGGTTTGCGCCCTCTTCCGCCAGGGTGTGGCGGATCCGAATCGATCCGCGCAGTCGCTGCACATCCTCTGGCGTGTAGTCGCGCTTAATGCCTTCCCAACGCTTAGCGCTGAGCTCGGTGCCGTTATTCCAATGAGGTAGATAGGGGTTGGACATAATGTAGTGATTCCAGAGTTAGAGAGAAGTAACAGAGGACCCTGCCGCAAAGGTCAGGAGACGAGGGGGGCGGCTGGTTAGTTGGTTAGAACTGCTCGTAGGCAGCTAGAGTCAGAAACTCGCGTAGCTCCGGGGCTTCGATGAGCTCTTGGAAGAGGCCGGCGGCCTTGGTGAAGTGGCCGCTCTCGAAGGCGGCGTCCCCCACGTCGGCGCGGATCTTGCCTAACTCCTCGGCTTGGATCCTAGCGACGAGCTCGGGAGTGACCTCTTGGCCACAGGCGAGCTGCTTGTGATGGTGCATCCACTGCCACACCTGGGTGCGGGAGATCTCTGCCGTGGCCGCGTCCTCCATCAAGTTAAAGATCGGCACACAGCCAGCGCCCCCAAGCCAAGCAGCCAAATAGCGGACGCCGACGTTCAGGTTCTGGCGCAGGCCAGTTTCTGTAATCTCGCCTTTGGGCACGGCCAGAAGATCCTCGGCCGTCACGCTCACATCCTCTCGCATCACATGGAGTTGATTCGTGACGCCCTTGGCGTCCAAAACCTTGGCGAACTCCTCCAAGGCGATCGGCACTAAACCCGGGTGGGCGACCCAGGTACCATCATGGCCGTTTTCAGCCTCGCGGCGCTTGTCCTCGCGCACCTTTCCCATGGCGGTCTCGTTCGCTGCCTCGTCGCCTTTGATCGGGATTTGTGCCGCCATCCCGCCCATGGCAAAGGCTCCACGCCGGTGGCAAGTCTTGATCAAGAGCTGGCTGTAGCTAGCCAAGAAGCGCCTGTCCATGCCGACACTGGCGCGATCTGGCAGGACGAAGTTCTCATCGCTCCGGAAGCGCTTGATAAAGCTGAAGATATAGTCCCAGCGGCCACAGTTGAGCCCAGCTATGTGGTCGCGCAGCTCATAGATGATCTCGTCCATCTCAAAGGCCGCGGGTAGGGTCTCGATCAGAACGGTAACCTTGGTCACACCGACCTCAAGGCCTAGAGCCTGCTCCGTAGCCGTGATCACGTCGTTCCAGAGGCGCGCCTCCAGGTGGCTCTCAAGCTTGGGGAGGTAGAAGTAGGGCGCGGACCCCTTGGCGATCAAAGCCGCCGCATTGTTTGCCATGAAAGCCGCGAAATCGAAAAGGGATGCCGACACAGACTCGCCGTCGAGTTGGGCATGCTTCTCATCTAGATGCCATCCGCGTGGACGCACCATCAAGGTCGCAATCTCAGGAGCGAGGCGGTAGACCTTCGAGCCGTCCGCCTTCTCAAAGGTGATCGTTCCCTGCACTGCGTCGCGCAGGTTGAGCTGCCCCTCCGTGACGTTCCCAAAGGTCGGTGAGTTCGAGTCCTCCAGATCCGCCATGAAGACCTTGGCTCCGGAGTTCAGGGCATTAATGATCATCTTGCGATCCACAGGCCCCGTAATCTCCACACGTCGATCCCGCAGCTCCCTTGGCAGGCGAGCAATCGTCCAGTCACTTTCGCGGATGTGCCGGGTCTCCTCTAAGAAATTCGGTAGCTCTCCTGCATCGATCCGCTCCTGGCGCTCGACTCGCAGCTCCAAGAGCTCACGCCGCCGAGACCCAAACCTTCGCTCAAGATCAGCGATCAGGTTTAGAACAGCAGGTCGAAAAATCTCGTCGCACCCCACAGGAAGGGTGCCAAGGAGGCAGAGGGAAGAGGTCTTGTTCATAGCAAGTTGGGGAAGGAGACAATTCAAATCTACCCCACCAACAAGACCACAGCCCCCTTTTGCCAAAAAGGGTATACCCACCCCACCAAGGCATAAGCCAAGACCGCCGGCTCTTACCCCCTAAATGGCCCGCCCCCCTCCAATAACAACCGGATTTCCACTCCCCTCACCCTCAGATTTGTTGGCGCCGCCATCAAGGCGTCCCGGTTAGCGCCACTTAAACTGACCAGGCGGGAACCCCACAAGGAGTCCCCGCCCAGGTTTCCAACCCTCGACCTAAATCTAGAGCCAGACGAACAAGTCCAATCTACTCCCCTACCGTGCCCAGGTTCCGAGCGACCCATAGGAAGTCCGAATAGACCGAGACCATCAACAGATCCTTCAACCCATCTTGATTGATGTCCGCGAAGGTCGAAGAGCGCGTTCCGAAAGGAACCGGCAGGCCATAGACCGTCGGGTCCAAGGGCACGATCTCAGGAAAGCCGCCCTCGCCATCGCCCAAGGCGATGCGCAGCTCACCCGTCCCCACGGGAATCACGATGTCTTCGTCGCCATCGCCATCCACATCAGCGATGGAAGGGCTACCCGGATCGTCGCCCACGGCCAACATGGCCTGGCTGAATCCGAACTCGCCGTTGTTTAGGAGAACCGAGATCTCGTCTGTGAAAATATTGTTCTGTCCAATGACCAGATCCACAAGACCATCGATGTTGAGGTCGCCCACCTGGATCGAGTGCGAGATCGAGCTGAGGGGGAAGGTGCCCACGGTCTCGAGGCCGCCAAGTCCATCGCCCTTAAGAAGAGTCAGTCGAGAATTGCTGCCATCGGGGTTCGACATCGTCACGACGCCGTCGGAAATACCGTCGGCGTCTAGGTCACCTGCGAAGGTCGCGTAGGTCGTACCGCCCATGACTAGGGAGGTCGCCACAGAGAAGTTACCGGCACCGTCGCCAAGCAAGAGCTGCAGGGTACCGCCAGCAGAGTCAGCCACAAGAACGTCCCAGTGCTCGTCGCCATTAAAGTCCGCAGCGTCTAGACCGCGTAGCTTGCCCCCAACTAGAGTGCGGTCCTCGGCAATAGGGATCGTGAAGTTCATGCTGCCGGGGTTGCGCAGCAGCTGGAGCTCGCCGGTCTCGAAGACACCAACCATGATGTCTAAGAGGCCGTCCTCGTCAAAGTCGCGGATCACAATGTGGCCCGGGGTCTCGTTCGCAGTGATTGCGAGTGGCACGGCCGTGACTCTCGTGAAGGTGCCGTCGGCAGAGCCTTGCATGAAGACCACACTCTTCTGGTGCTGGTCGACGGTGACGGCGTCAAGGTGTCCGTCCTGGTCGAGATCCGCTACGTAAACGCCGCGGGGCGCCTCGCCAATCTGGTAGCCGTTGGCCGCGCGGAAGGTGCGATCGCCTTGGTTGTGCAGAATCGAGATGTCGCCCGCATTGGTACAGCCGATGTCCATGGTCCCGTCTTCGGCAAAGTCCGCTGCGACGAGGTTGTGGGGGTTGAGGCCCACGTTGTAGAAGTCAATCGGGGTATAGACCGAGCCGGGCGCAGCACCAGTCGAGCCTTCGGCCACCTGGAAGCGTACGGAAACCGCCTGGTCTCTGACTAGGCTCGCGGCCACGTCAAACAAGCCGTCCTGGTCAAAGTCACTCCAGACTGCACTGCTCTGGTTACCCCCCATCTCGGCCTCTTCAATAAAGAGCAGGCCGCCGGGAGTTCCACGCAGCAGCAGCGCGCTGCTACCCGAGAGCTGGGCCACGGCGAGGTCTTCGAAGCCGTCCTCGTCCACGTCACCCGCTTCGCTAATCACGGGGCCTTGGGCTGTGGGAAGAACCATCTCCGCCGGCATGAAGCCGCCGAATCCGTCGTTCCTATACGAGACCACACGGTCGAGGCCGCCTTCGGCCACTTCGATCTCCCCCACAAGGATGTCGAGGTTGCCGTTGGCGCCCAAGTCCAGCACCGCTAGGCTCAATGGCGTCGCAGCCTCGAAGCCACCGGAGCTCGGCTGAAGTTGAGTCATCAAGATCCAACTGGTGCCATCCAAGCGCAGCTGCTGAACCATGCCGGGACCGTCGAGGGCGACCAGGAGGTCGTCGGAGGAGCCGGAGTCTAGGTCGCCGGCTCCAAGCTCCAGGCGCGACATGTCGATGGGCTCGCCCACCAACGGCGTGACCGAGCTGAGCGCGAAGTCGCCGAGCGAGTCCTGCAGGTACAGGGCGAGCTGACCCGAGGCCGGCGCGTTCAGGGTCGGGTCTGCGGCGACCAAGCAGCCGACAGCTAGGTCCAAGCGGCCGTCACCGTTGTAGTCGCCCGAAGCGATAGACCAAGGTGCGCCGGGTGTCGGTAGAACTTCGGTCGGGAGGAAGGTGCCGTCGACAAGGCCAGTGCCGATGTAGAGCTCGTTAGACGCCGAGCTAAGCTCGGCAAGGTCGGGGATCGTATCTCCGTTAAAATCGGCCCATTCGGAGCCCGTCAGCAGTTGGCCACCGAGGGCGACGTCCTGGCGGAGCTCAAAAATAAAGCTGCCAAAACCACCCGTACCGGGAGGCGTGAGGGGAGAAGGCGTCGAGCAATCTCCACCGCCAGAGCAGGCTGCGAGAGAGCTCGCTATGCCAAGGGCGACTAGGCGAGAGAGACGGTTGGTTTGGGGCGAGTTTTTCATGTCAGTAACAGGTCGAGGTCCGATGCTTGGAATCAGCGCCGCGGAATCTAATCTTTTGGATGATCGGCGCAAGGCGGAGGTTCCATATTATTGGGTCGGCACTGGCGCTGTTTTGGGCTCAAATCGATCGGGAGTAGTGGATCTGGCTTCCTGGCTACGGAGAGAGGAGTTCCCCAAGAGCAGATTCCAACCGAAGTATTCCCCAGCCAAGGGGGCAAGGCCCAGGACTTCACAAGCTCTGGCACCCCTCCCAATAGGCATATTTTTCCTGCCGTCCAGCCAACAAGTCACATAGGCCCCAAGGGCCCGATCTTGAGGCATTTGCCCTCAAAAACTTGGGAAAACGTTTCTACCTCAGAAATTTAGGATTCGACCCCAAACCGCCTAAAAAAGGGCCTATTTGCCTGTGTGCAGGTAGAGCGAGAGCTTCTTCACATAGCCCTCAGCCGAATGCTCAAGCTGCTTCTTCTCCTCCTCTGAGACGGGCCGAAGCACCTTAGCCGGAACCCCCGCGACAAGGCTGCCGTCGGGCACAACAAAGTTCTCGCGGACGACGGCGCCCGCGGCGACGATGCACTGTTTGCCCACAACCGATCCCCCCAGAAGGATTGCCCCCATTCCGATCAGGCTGCCATCCCCCACACTCTTGCCGTGCAGCACGCAACCATGCCCGATGGTCACATCGTCACCGATTACATTGGGCACACCGGGATCTGCATGAACCATAGTGAGGTCCTGGACGTTCGTACGCTTGCCGATCTTCACGAGAGCGTCATCGCCTCGAATCACAACACCAAACCAGATCGTGGTGTCCTTGCCAAGTTCGACCTCGCCCGTGATGCGAGCGTTGTCGGCCATGGCGGCGCCACCATCGAGCAAGCGGAAGAGACCGTGGGTAGGAAAGGTAGCCATGTGTTTGTGGATCGAGGCGGGTTAGGCGGACAAAGAGAGAGCCATAGTGCCACCGTTCCAAAGGCAGTGACCGATGATCGCGGGCAACAGGGAACCCGACCGATGGCGCAGGTAGCCGAGCACGAGGCTCAGGGCAAAGACAGGCAGAAAGGCCACCTGCCCGTGGATTGCCCCGAAGACGATGGACGTGATCAGGATGCCGTTGATGGCCCCTAGATTTTGAACGGCGAGGGGCTGCACCAGCCCTCGAAACAGAACCTCCTCCAGAGCCGGCCCGACTAGGGTTGCGAGGAGCAACCCAGCGCCGAGAGCGATGCCTTCGAGGGCGAGTAGCTCCTGCAGAACGGCCTGGGGTTGCTGTTCGATCTCGAGCACCTGCAGCAGGTACGGCACGCTGGCCATGACGCCAAAAATCGCGGGCACGGCAAGGGCTAGCCCGAGGGCGCCGAATCCGAAGAGCCGCCAACCGCGGCCCTGGAGGGAGAAGCCCATCGCATCACCAGCCCGCTCTAGGCTTTGGGCTTGGGAGAGCCCGGGGTTCAGCCTGCGGGTGGTCATAGCTGCCAGAGCAAGGGCCACCGCGGAGCCAAGCAGCAGACTGATGTCCATGGCCAGGAGCCCATCGAGGGGCGAGCGCGGGTGTAACCACCGCAGGCCCAGGTAGGTCATCTCAAGGGCGACAAGGATCGACGCGGCCACAAAGGCGAGCTCGACACCTCCCCAGGTGACGCGCTGGTTGGGGCCCAAGCCGTGGCTTCCTAGGAGGGCCCCCTCGATCCGAGGGTAGGCCACGCGAACCACTAGAAGGCCTAGCAGCAGCAGTGCCAAGCCAACCGGCAGGGCTTCGACTGGGGAAGCCTCGCTGGCCTCCTCAGCTGCCTTGGCTAGGCTGCCTAGGCGGAGCGTCCCATGCGTGGCTGGCAAATCGCCCATGGATTCGGCGGTTAGACCGTCGGCGCAGCGCTGGGCTGGCCGCCGATGACACCTTCTGCAGGCGATGAGGCGTTCGCGTAGAGCTTACGCGGGATGCGCCCGGCCAAGAAGGCATTGCGCCCGGCACTGGTCGCATCGCGCATCGCGGCCGCCATGCGCAGTGGCTCTTGGGCCAGTGCGATAGCCGAGTTCAAGAGCACGCCATCGACGCCAAGCTCCATGGCCAGGGACACATCGCTGGCCGTCCCCACACCCGCGTCCACGATCACGGGAACATCGACCAGCTCTTGAATGATGCGTACGGCATTGGGGTTTAGCACGCCCTGGCCAGAGCCAATCGGCGAGCCCGCAGGCATAATCGCCGCTGCACCGGCCTCGGCCAGGTGCACCGCAAGTCGTGGGTCGTCGGAGGTGTACACCATCACGGTGAAGCCCTCGTCAGCCAGAATGCGGGTGGCCTCCAAAGTGGCAACGGGATCGGGCAACAAGGTCTGGGTGTCACCAAGCACCTCGAGCTTACAGAGGTCTGTCCCGAGCAGCTCGCGCGCAAGGCGCGCCGTGCGCAGGGCGCTCTCCGCATCAAAGCAGAAGGCCGTGTTCGGCAGGATCGTGTACTTGTCCCGGTCGATGTAGTCAAAGATCGACTCGCCCTTGGCCGCCTTCAAGTCCACCCTGCGGATAGCAACGGTGACACAGTCGGTACCGCTAAGCTCTAGGGCATCGCGCATCTCCGCGAAGTCCTTGTACTTGCCCGTCCCCACGAGCAGTCGCGAGTCAAAATCGTAACTGCCGACGCGAAGTTTCGAGTCGGACAGGTGGGCGCTAAGGTCGTTCTTCATGTTGGCAGTCCACAGTTGGCCGCAGCCAGGCATTCCGGTCATTCCGTTCCATACAATGGCCGAGCATTCTATCCGCGCCGGGCCGCTAGCCGCCACCCACGAGGGTGACAAACTCAACCACGTCGGCCGCGCAGAGTTTACGGGTTCCGTGCCCCGCCCGCGGGGCGAGCTCGCCGTTGATCTCCACGGCGACAATCTCGGGCCGCAGGCCGAGCTCCTCTAGGAGCCCCAACACCGTTGTGCCCTCGGCCACTTCGCGGCCCTCGCCATTTACGGTCAACTTCATGATTTGGGCTCCACGCGCACAAAAGCGCACTTGAGATAGTCTGTCTCTGGGATGTCGAGGCGCCGTGGATGGTCCACCGATGCCCCATGGATGTCAAGCAGGTGCGCGATGACCTTCGCGTCCCGAGCCGCCTTGGTCAGGACGTCAAGGAAGGCCTCGGGCTTCATGTTGTACGAACACGAGGCCGCCACCAAGAAGCCGCCCTTCGGCATCAACTGGAAGCCTCGCCGGAAGAGCTCGCCGTAGCCGCGCTTGGCCCCGGGCAGCTCGCGCTTTGAGCGCGCAAACGCCGGCGGGTCCAAGATCACGATGTCCCACTCCTCCCCTGCATCCACGCGCCGGCCAAGATCGTGCATGGCGTTGACCTTCTCGAAGCTCACCTGGTCTGCGACGCCGTTGGCCTGGGCATTTTGCAGCACACGCTCGCCGGCGCTGGCCGACTGGTCGAGGCACAACACTCGCTTCGCACCCGCCTGGGCAGCCAGCATGCCAAAGAGCCCGTCGTAGGAAAAGACGTCCAACACACGCGCGTCTTCGGGCTTGCAAAAGCCGCACTTGCCGAGGTCTTGTACGAGCACGGCGGCCCGCCGGCGGTTGTCCCTTTGGTCAAGGTAGTGGCCGGTCTTATGGCCCGTGCCTAGATCCACGGCGAAGGTGAGTCCGTCCTCGTCCACCATTAGCTTTTCCATCGATGCGTCGCCCCGAAGCCACTCAATCCGGGAATCGAGGTTCTCGTGTTCGCGCACCTTGGCGTCTGATCGGTCCAGGATTCCCGCGATTTCGATTCCGCGCTCCGCGAGCCCTGCAAGCAGCAAGTCCAAGAGGAAGTCGCGCATCTTGTCCGCAGCCTCGGTGCCGCACTGCAGCACCAAGCGATCGCCATAGCGGTCGACCACCAGTCCGGGGAGGCCGTCGGCGTCACCGCCGATCAGGCGGCAGGCCGCCATGGGTTGCAAGGCGTCCAGGTAGCCCGCGCCGGCCCGGGCCTCGAGGCAGCGCTCCACACGCCGCGCCCAAAACTCGCGGTTCGGTTGCTCCGGCGAGCGGGTCACCATACGCAGGGCCAGCTTGGAAGACGTGCTGTGTAGAGCCCACCCAAGGACGTCGCCATCTTGGTCGAGAACCGGCACAAGCTCGCCGGGTCCCGCGTCCGACTTGCCGAGGTCGCCGCGAAAGATCCATGCCTCGCCGGCCAAGAGCTTCCGCCTGCCGCGGCCCAATAATGTCACCGATCCCATCGCTCGCATCCCCTTTGGATTGCCTGCCACACGGTCCGGCGGAGCACCCTGTGCGCCATGGCCGAGGCCACAGCGGCTCCGGCTCCAGTCCATCCCGAACCAAGGCGGGAGTTTACCCGGCTGCTATTCGCCCACGAGCCTTAAAAACCGCGGGTCGTCCCAGAGATTCGCCAAGTCCGGGTCGCCCTTGGCCCAGCGCTTCTGGCGCGCCAAGGAGCCCGGGGTGAAGTGGTTCTCCTCGAGCTCGCGCTGCAGCATCGCCAGGGCTTCAGTGGTATCTCCGAGCAGGGCGTAGGCACAGGCCATGTTGTAGAAGACGGGCCGGTTGGGCTCAAGGGTCCGCAACAGGGCGCGGGCCTCCTGTTCGGCGCCAAAACGAGCCCGATAGCACGCCAAGAGCCCCTTCATAAAGTCTGTCTGCTGGAGCTCGTAGGCGCGCTCAAAGTAAGCCAGGGCCGTCTCGGGGTCCCCGAGGCGCACATTGCTGGTCACCGCTAGTCCTACTAAGGCCTCGGAGCGCAGGCCGCGAGTTTGCTTGAGCTGGGCCTCGTGCATCGGTAGCAGGCGCGGATCCTGTTCCGCGCGCTGGCGCTCCAGCAGGGTGTTCTCCACCGCTTCCAGGCCCAAGACGGCCTCTTTTAGCACCTCAACGGCCTCCCGGGGCCGCCCCGCATCCGAGAGGGAGCCACCAAGGGCGATCTGCACCCGGGCTCCAAGCCAGGCACCCCAGGCACCCTGCTCCAGGCTGCCCCCGGCCTCGAGATCCAACAGCAGCTGCTCGCAGAGCACCGCGGCGTCCTCACTGCGGTCCTCTGCACGCAGGTCGCCGGCAAGCAGCAGGGCAAAGATCGAAGGCAGGCGCAAGCCGTCAAGCTCCTTCCACTCCTGCTCCGCGTCCCGCTCGATGGCGGCCGTCAGGGCTCGGCGCTGCATTTCAAGTACTTGCATCTCGCTCCCATCCCAAGTGCTGCGCAGAGCCCGGCGCACAGCCTGTAGCTGGGCAGGACGGATACCAATCAGAAGCTGGAAGCGCTGGGGGTCCGACTCGATCAGCCGATCGGTCGGCGCGCTGGCGGGCGGGCGAAAACCAGGTAGCTCAGCCCCCACCACCGCGCGGCTGGCCGCACCTAGGTCTAACAGCAGGTCTAGGCCTTCGCTGCGCTTAGCACCTGACCAGTGTGGATTCTCCGGAGCGGACAGCACGAGACGGCGCGGACCAAGCTCGTTGTCGAGCACACTGTCGAAGCCCCTGATGGCCGCATTGGTGTCCACCGCCGCCTCGCGGAGCTGTGCCCAGAGGCTGTATTCGTGGGCTGAACGCAGGTGGACTAGCACCCGGTTGGCCGACGGGGATTGACCCTCGGCCATGAGGCAGGTTGCGGCCATGAGCTCCACGAGTCCGCGCAAGCTCAAGACCTCAGAAGCTCGGGCGGCAGAGACCACCGAGGGCACGACAAGGTCGGGCAGCAGATCCATGCGCTCCATGCCCAGACCGTCCAAAACGAAGGACGCCCGCATGAGCGAATCGTTGGTCTCCCCGGCGCGACCTAGGGCCAACAGAGCCGCCGCCTCCAGATAACATCCGAAGAAGCGCCAGCGCCGCGGCTCGTACCCGGCCAGTCCTTTGGTTCTGGACTGCACCATGCGTGCGCCCCGGAGCGCCTCCTCGAGGCGCACTCCGCGGCCGATCAAGTACAGCGAGCGCCGAACAGCAAGCTCGTTTGGATCCCAGGCGGCGCCCCCAAGCGAGTCCAAAAGCGCGACCACCTCAGCGTCGCTGCCGCGCGACCCGAGGCGCCCGATCGCGGCATCGAGAGCCGTGCTCGCCGCACGTCGAACTGAGGGGTCCGGGTTGACTTTAGCAAGTAACAAAACCGAACAGACTGAGTCTATGTTCGAGCTGTTCACTGCACGGTCTATGCTAGCTAAGAGCGCTGTAAGAACAGCCGGCCCCAGGGAGTTTGCATTCCGGCCAAAATGCCCCCTTATGGCCTCAGTTTGTGATTGAAGCGGTTTCTGAAGTAGTTTCTTCTCCAGAATTTCAAGCGCAAGGCTCGCGCCTAAAGTCGACTTGCCCAGGGCCTCGACCGCGCGGACTGCCTCTGCTGCCGGCAGCTCTTGGGCCAGCCGAGCCAAGGCTGCGGCCGCCTCCGCTCCCTCGAGGTTTTCCAGGGCTGCAAGGGACGCCTCACGAACACCCGCATCGGGGTCTAACGATGCCCGATTGGCCAGTGCCGCCGCGCGTATTTCCGTGTCCGAAAGCCCTAGGGACTTTGCGCCTAGCCCCTCAACTAGAGCCAAGCGTTCGGCTGCGCTGAGCGCGCCGTCTCCGCGGTCAAAGGCTTCCAGGTCCTGCACCGATTTGCGCGTATCCCAAGCCGACGCCGTAGCACCAAACAGCACGAGCGCAGCTACGGTCAAGAGTCCGCCGATCCTCACGACTTGTCCCCTTTTGATGGAGAGGGTTTTGAGCGCTTGGAGGCGCCGCCCTTTTCTGGGTCGATGCGGTATTCGAGGGCGCGCCGGGTGATGCCCAAGCGCCTGGCGGCAGCACTCACATTGCCCCGCTCCTCGGTCATCGCGGCCTGCATCATTGCCGTGGTCACGTCATCAATCTGCAGGCCGTGGGCCAATGCCCGGGACGCGAGCTCTTCGGCAATACCCGTTACCGCGTCGGCGAGGAAATCAAAGGCTGAAGCGTCGATCGGCTCAGCGCCCACACCCCCCTTGCGCCCGGCAAGATCCAAGACGAGAGCGCGCTCGAGGGAGTTCTCGAGCTCGCGCACATTCCCGGGCCAAGGGTGGGCTAGTAGGCACTCCATGGCCGCAGGCGTGAAGCTCTGGCCCGCCTTCGGCTTCGACCTGTCCAACTGGAGCCGCTCGTGGAGGCGCTCGAGCAGTATCTCCACTAGGGCCTCCATATCCTCCAGTCGCGTTCGCAGGGGCGGCACCACAAGGGGCACAACCGATAGCCTGTAAAAGAGGTCCTCTCGGAATTCTCCAGCCTCGACAAGACCCTCTAGGTCCGCCGTCGATGTGGCGATGAGGCGCACATCGACAGGAATCGGCCCCTCACCCCCCACAGGCTCCACAACGCGCTCCTGGATGGCGCGTAGCAGTTTGACTTGGACGTCCAGGGGCATTAGATCGATGCTCTCCAGGACTAAAGTTCCCCCATCGGCACGCCGGAAGCAGCCTAGACGCTCCCGACGAGCGTCGGTGAAAGCGCCCTTGACGTGGCCAAAGAGCTCGCTCTCCACCAGGCTTGGGGACATCGCCGCAATGGGAACTTCGACGATTGGGCCGGCAATACGGTCGCTATTGTCGTGCAGGAGCCGGGCGACCACGGTCTTTCCAGAGCCGATCTCACCGGACAAAAGCACGGTCACGTCGCTGCCAGCGACGGTCTCGACCGTATCGAGGAAGGCCCGAAAGACGGGGGAAGAGGAACCTGTGAGCAGCCGGGTGGGTTTCATAAGCGGGTCCGATGGACGGGCAGGGGACCGGACAGGGGACCGGCAAGCGACTGGGCAGGTGCAAATAGAACTTTCCTAGGTCAGAAAAGCAAGGCCGATAAGGCCATAAGAAGGGCCTCAATCGTTGACTTTACCCCATACATATATCAGACTGTGCCCCCTTAAATCGACGCCTTCGGTGTCTTCGGTTGCCGATCTCTTCGAGAAAATGCGGCCGGGAGCCCGTCATGTGCGACGTAGGGTGACCTCAAGCCCCGTGCTTGAACCCGGCAGCAATGCTGGGAACGGTTGCCTTACGGCGCTTCTTTTTTCTAGCTAGCTTTCTCACTTCCCGCGACATGAACCACGAAGAATTCCTGCGCCTGGTGGATGTAATCCATCGAGACAAGGACATCCCTAAAGAGAACATCTTTCGAGGGCTAGAGGATGCGATTGGTATGGCCGTCAAAAAGCGCCTCGGCGTCGGCGAAGATCTCATCGTGACCATCAGCCGCAACACCGGTGAGATCGTCATTGAAGACGACGAGGGCGAATACGAATTCGAGCTCGCCGAGCTCGGACGCATTGCCGCCCAAGCCTGCAAGCAAGTTATGCTGATGAAGTTCCGCGAATCCGAGCGGGACAGCCTGTTCGACGAGTTCGAGGCACGCGTGGGCGAGCTCGTTACCGGCTCGGTCCAGCGCTTTGACGGCGACAACATGGTGATCAACCTCGGCAAGGTCGAGGCTTGGCTGCCCCGTGAAGAGCGGGTCCGCGGCGAGAGCTTCTCCCCCGGCGACCGCGTCCGCGGCATCATCCTCGAGGTCCGCAAGGACGGCCCCAGGATCCGCATCATCGTCAGCCGCACCCACCCCGACCTCGTGCGCCGGCTCTTCGAGCTGGAGGTGCCCGAGATCGCAGACGAGGTCATCGACATCAAGCGCGTAGTCCGCGAGCCCGGCTATCGCACCAAGATGGCCGTGGTCTCCATGGACCCGAAGATCGACTGCATCGGCGCCTGCGTCGGCGTACGTGGCTCCCGCATCAAGGCCGTCATCGACGAGCTGCGCGGCGAGCGTATTGACATTATCCGCTGGTCGGATTCCCTCGAGACCCTGATCATGAACGGCCTCAAGCCCGCCGCGATTCACCTCGACAACATCTTCCCCGACGTCGATCGCCATGCGGCGATCGTCATCGTGGACGAAGACCAGCAGTCCCTTGCCATTGGCAAGAAGGGCCAGAACGTCCGTCTCGCCAGCCGCCTCTGCGGTTGGGACATTGACATCATGACCCGGGAAGAGTTCGAGGCGAAATCCCTCGGCGAAGCCCATAGCGCTCCCGCTCCAGAGCCTATGGATACGATCGAGGAAGACGCCAGCGAGCCTTCGGTCGAAACCGAAGCCTAGTTCACTGTCTCCTCTCTGCCCGAACGCACCCCCAGCGACCCCCAAACACACTCCGTGAGTAAGAAGCGCATCTACGACCTAGCCAAGGAATACGGCATGACCGGCAAGGACCTTGCCGCCAAGCTCAAAGACATGGGGTTTACCCAGGTCAAGAGCCACATGACCGCCTTGGATGACTTCGAAGTCCTCGAGGTACAGGCCAAGCTTGAGGCCTACGGAGTCATTACGGAAGTCAAGAAGGCTGACGAGGGAGAGGACCTCGGCGGAGGACTGATCGTCCGGCGCAAGAAGAAGCGCAAAAAGACCGACGAGCCCGTGGAAGCACCCGCCGCTGCCGCGCCCGTTGAAGAGGTCCCCGAAAAGGCGCCGAACGAGGAGATTGTCGAAGAGGTCGTTGCCGAAGAGGCGCCTGTCGAAGAGCAAGCTCCTGCCGCAGTGGCCCCCGAGGTCGTCGAGCCTGTGGCCGCTGCTCCAGAAGAGCCCCCGACCGAAGTTGAAACCCCCGCAGAAGTCGAGCCCGAAGCACCCGTCGAGGAAGTAGCGGCTGAGGTCGCCGCCACGCCCGAAGCTCCCGTCGAAGATGCCGTCCTCGAGACCGCTGCTTCGGACGAAGAGGAGCTTGTGGCCGAGGCCTCCGAGCAAGCGGTTGCCCCAGCTACTGAGGGTGAGGGTGAGCCCGAGACTGCGGTTACCCCCGAGGCGACCGACGCCGAGGCCACGGACGAAGACGGGCTCGGCGCCAAGCGCGCTGGCAAGGTCGTTGGATTCATCGACCTCTCGTCGATACCCACCCACAAGCCCAAGCGCCCCGACTCCCGACGCCTGCGCGGCGCCAACGAGAACTTTAAGCCTAACGTGCAGCCCACGTTTGGCCGTGACAAGTCTGGCGCCTTCCAACGCAGTGACGGAGGCAACCGTGACGACTTGACCGCAGCCCAGCTGCGCGACCGCGAGTCCAGCCGATTCCTTCGTCGCCGCGGCGGATTCCAAGGCCGAGGCCGCGGCGCAGGTCGCTCACGTGGAGGCTCAAAGCTTGGCAAGGAGTTCGGTGGCTCCCCCATGGCTGGCAAGACCGTTGGCATCGAGGAACCCATCACGGTCAAGGCCTTGGCGGACACCATGTCCATCAAAGCCACTGAGCTGCTCAAGGTTGCCTTCAAGCTGCTGGGCTTCGGCTCGGTAAACATCACTTCGCTCATTGACGAAGAGACCGCCACCCTATTGGCGGAAGAGTTCGAGGTCGAGCTGGACGTATCCCAGGCTATCGCTGCCGAGGACGCCCTACTCTCAGAGCTCACCGACGCCCGCAACGCGATCGAGGACGAGCACCTCATCACCCGTGCCCCCGCCGTCGCCTTCCTTGGCCACGTCGACCACGGTAAGACGACGCTTATCGACAGCATCCGCAAGAGCCGTATCGCCAACGCCGAAGCCGGTGGCATCACCCAGCACATTGGCGCTTACAAGGTCTCAACTGGCAAGGGCCACGAGGTCACGATCGTCGACACCCCGGGCCACGCCGCCTTCACCGCGATGCGCTCCCGTGGCGCATCTGCCGTGGACGTTGTCGTGCTTGTGGTTGCCGGCGACGACGGCGTCATGCCCCAGACCAGGGAGGCCCTAGATCACGCGCGTGCCGCTGGCACCCCCATCGTGGTTGCCATCACCAAGTCCGACCGTCCTGAGTCCAACCCCGAGAAGGTCCGCAACGAGCTCTCGAGCTTTGACCTGATCCCCGAGGACTGGGGCGGCGCTACGGCGATGCTCGAGGTCAGCGGTATCACCGGCAACGGTGTCGAAGATTTGCTGGAGCGCGTCTTCTTGGAGTCGGAAGTCCTTGAGCTCAAGGCCCACGCCAAGGGCCCCGCCTCTGGTGTAGTGCTCGAAGCCGAGATCCAGCAGGGTAAGGGTAAGGTCGCCCACCTCCTGGTTCAGGATGGCAGCCTCAAGCGAGGTGACATCATCCTTGCGGGCGAAGGCTACGGTCGCGTGCGCTCGATCCACAACGACCGCAACAAGACCATCAAAGAGGCGGGTCCATCCATGCCTGTCGAGGTCACTGGCCTGAACGAGCTTCCGACGGTCGGAGACCAGTTCCACGTTGTCGAAAGCCTAGCCCGCGCTGCGGAGGTCGCCACTGAGCGCACGACCAAGAAGCGCCAGATGAACCAGGTCCAGCGCAGCTCGGTCAACGCGGACAACCTGTTCGCCGCTGTTGCCGAGAGCAAGAAGACCAGCATCAACCTGGTCATCAAGACAGACGTTCAAGGTTCGGCAGAGGTCATTCGCCAGCAGCTTGCATCAATGCTGCACGATGAGATTGAGATCAAGGTTCTCTCCTCCAGTGTTGGCTCCGTGGTGGACAGCGATGTCGACCTAGCTGCCACCTCGGACGCCAAGATCCTTGCCTTCCAGGTCGCAACGGCGACGAAGGTCCGTAAGGAAGCCGACCGCAAGGGCGTTGAGGTTCTTAACTTCCGCGTGCTCTACGAGCTACTTGACTACGTCAAGGGCGCCATGGAAGGCAAGCTCACCCCAGACATCACCGAGAACGTCACCGGGCACGTGGAGATCAAGCGCATCTTCAAGAGCTCCCGAACCGGCAACATCGCCGGCTGTATGGTCCTCGACGGTGTCATCAGCCGCAACAGCAAGCTGCGCCTGACCCGAGACGGATCGGTTGTGTATGAGGGCGTCATGGGCTCGCTGCGTCGCGAAGCGGACGAGGCCAAGGAGGTTCGCGAGGGCTTCGAGTGTGGTCTTACGATCAAGAACTACGACAACATCGAAGTTGGCGACATCATTGAGACCTACGAGCACATCGAAACCGCACGTAAGCTCGAGCTCAAGGAGCCCGAAGCCGAAGTCGCCGCCGACGTCAGCGAGTAGGTTAGGACGCACTCACCGTGGCCAACGCCAGAACCCTAGCTCGCATCGCCGCACGCATCAAAGAGCGTGCGGCGTATGCCATTGAGTTCGAGGTCAACGACCCCCGGGCTACGTTTATCACGATTACGAAGGTCGAGGTCACCGGGGATTTGTCCTCGGCCAAGATCTTCTACTCGGTGCTCGGTACCGAGGGTGACAGGAGCAAGGTTCAGCACATGCTGAACGACGCCGCTGGATTCATTCAGCGCAAGGTCAGCCGGGTCCTCTCGATGCGTCGTGTGCCCCGCCTCAGCTTCGTCTTTGACGACAGTATCGAGAAGGCCGCCGCCATGGATGCTCTGATTCGTGGAGCCATCGAAGGAGACCGGGGCATCAACCCCGGCGCACACGATGAGATCGACCTCGAGAAGAAGCCCGAGGACAAGTAGGCCTTACTCGTCGCCCATGTAGCCGAGTGACTCTAGCTCGCGCTCCTGCTCGGCCGTAAGATCAGCTGTAAGGGTCTCACCCACCTGGACAACGTTGCCCAGCCACTCAGCCGCCTCGGCTTGGTAGATAGCCACGCGCTCATGATCTTCAGTGGCGAGGTTTCTAAGGAACCCAGGGTCTATGCCCGGCTCGTACAAGTAGGTCATGCCCATCGGCATGACCTTCTCAGGCCCAAGCTGACCATACTCGATGAGGTTCTCAAAGTAGGTCTGCTCGTCCTGCTTAAGTCCCATCTGGGCAGAGCCGGAGTGTACAAACCAGACACGCCTGCCCTCTACCTCAAGTTGGTCATCTTCCGCGAGAGCGATCATGTCCACGTCACCCGGCCCAAGCTCTAAGCCTGGCGCACCTAAGTAGCGAGTCATGCTGCCGGCCAGGTCTAAGTTCGAGACCCGCGTCCGGACTCGCCTCCCACTAGGACCATCGGGTAGACGCATAAGCAGCGGAACATGCAAGATCGGGTCATAGAGCATCTGGTGGCCAAACCACACCTCAGTGTCTCCCTCACCCTCGCCTAGTGCCTCGCCGTGGTCAGAGGTAATCACCAGCGCAGTGTCTTCGGCAACCCCAGTGTCGACGAGCGCTTGGTCCAGAGTGGCCAGCAGATGGTCCCCATAGGAGACGCCGGCTTGGTAGAGGTACTCCGCATAAGCCAAGTGATTGACCCCTTCGAGGAATTCGCCGCGCCGAGTGTAGCGGGTCTCGCCGATGTCCCCGGATGCAGTCTGCTTGGGAGGGACGTCGATGCCGTAGCGCTCGTTGTACTCCGAGAACCAAGGTTCAGGAGGTCCATAGGGCGTGTGTGGATCAAAGAGGTGAACCCACAGGAAGAAGGGCTGCTCTCCCTCTGCTTGCCACTCTTCAAGCCACTCCCGTACAGCCTCGATGGTCTTGGCCCCATCGATATTAGCACCGGGCTGTACGCGATGGTATTGGTCGAATCCCCTGCCCAGACCAGAGATCCCGGATTCAAGGTGCCCCACGCTGACGGCAGCCGCAGTTCGGTATCCGTCGGCACGCAGAGCCTGGGCTAGGGTGCGCACTTCGGGGGCCAAGCGTGAGCGGTTGTCTGTCAGGCCGTGGGCCGGAACTGCTAGGCCGGTCAAGATAGAAGCGTGGGAAGGCAGGGTGGAGTTGCAGGCACTCCAGGCCTCCTCGAAAAGTACGCCATCCTCGGCTAGGCCGTCCAAGAAGGGCGTCCGACTTGGACCACCATAGGCGCCGATCTTGTCCACCCTGGTCGTGTCCATGGTGACCAGGACAAGGTTGGGGCGGCGCTGCTCGTGCATAGAGCCAAGCACCATGGGAGTCGCCCACCAGACCCTTGTGGTCTCAAGGGATGCACTCGTCCCCGCCATACCTGCGCTGTCCAAGGAGCCACTGGGGCCGCCCTCGACCCAAGATCGAAAGCGGATGTCTACGACCTGTCCGCCAAGGTCCGCAAGGTCGGCCGTGAGGCTCTTCCACGTTCCAGCCACCAGTTCATCAATCGGCGTGAACTGGATGCTACCTCGACTCTCCCAGATCCCGGAGTCAGTCCGCACATCGCAATGAAAGTTAACGGGCGACTCCAGGCTCATCAAGCTTCCCGGCAGCGAGCAGGCGACGACTACTCGCCCACCGGCCGGCACGGTGATTTGGCTTGCCACCAGGGGCACCCCGAAGTCTGAAGGCCAAGTCCGTCGCTCGTCACCTACGATCTCCAGGAGCCCGCCATCGGAATCTGATTCGCCGAACTCACCAGAGGGCTGGTTGCCGTGACCAAAGTTCTCTTGGACGGTGCGGACGGCGACCACCTGCATGTAGTGGGTGGAGAAGGTCAGCTTGAGACTGCCAAGGGAACCTCGCCACCCGCGAGCCCCTGCTAAGGAAAACCTCAGCGTCTGGACGCCCTTGGAGCCATCCCAACTAGTCTCAACGGAGTAGTCCGACGGCTGGGTCCCTTTGATTGGGTTTGTGGGCCTCCAGCTCGCGCGACCAAAGCCGGGCTCGGACAGGTGTACATCAACCTCAATGGTGTTGAAATCCTCCGCGTCGATTATGTCTGCCAGGTGGAGTCGCACCTCGCGAAACTCCACGCCAGGCCCTCGAGGCGGCGGGCCAAGGTAGAGCCCATTCGGTCCACCGGACTTGGCAACTGCGTTGCCGATGCTCCATGGCGCGAACATGTGCAGTTTCCCCTTATCAAAATCGCACTTCACCTCACTCACTACCGTCGGGCTCGATGCAAGGACCTCGGCAGCACCGCGACCGTCTTCAAGGCGCGGGTCGAGGTGCTGGACACCCCTGACGATGCTACCGGGCTGGAGTAGCTCTGCCTCGCCACAGGCCCCAAGGAAGAAAAGGCTGGAGATAAGGCTCCCTGCCAAAAATCGGGCCTTAAGGGGAGAGGGGCGGTGCATGTTCAAATCGGCAATCGGGGGAAGGGATTGGCCCTTGTTGGGCCGTAGGTGGCCCTAAGAATACCACAAGCTTGGCGTTCACATGCCCAAACTCCATAGGCCCAAAGACCCTGCTAAGAATGGCGCTGGCCCCCCAGAACTAACGTTCTGGGGGGCCAGCATTCGCTTCCAAGTGTGTTCCGCCTATTCGTGGACGACGATCTCGACGCGGCGGTTGCGCGCCTTGCCGTCCTTGGAGTCGTTATCGGTAACCGGGTTGTATTCGCCGTGGCCAACGACTACGCAGGAGGAGTCAGCGATACCACAGTTAGCCACGAAGTACTCGAGAACACTCATGGCGCGGGCGTTAGACAAGACGCGGTTCGAGGCGAACTTCGACTTAGAGATCTGGTCGTTGTCCGTATGCCCCTCGATCCAATACTGGCCGTTGGGGTGCTCGCGGCGCAGTAGTTCGGCGACCTCTTCCAGGGCACTCTTGCCGTTGCTACTTAGGGTCGACTTGCCTGAACCAAAGGAGATCGATGAGGGGATCATGATCACGAGGTTTCCCCCGCGCATGCCGACCTCTACGCCGTTGTCAAAGGTCGGCAGGATGGGCGCTGTGGCTACTACGGCACGGGCCGACTCGAGCTCACCGTTGGTCGATGACAGGGCCATCTGAGTCTGGCTAAGTTGGTCCTGAAGGCCAGCGTTTTCGCGCTGAAGGGCCGTGCGCTCTTCCCGTAGAGCACCGAGCTCGGCCTCGTAATCATCAAGGACTTTCTGAGATGCGCAGCTGCCGAGCAGTGGCAGCATGGCAAGCATGACAAGGGCGTTGATTTTCATGGCAGTTGGTATTTTGGAATGCGCCATTCCTAGGCCATATTCGGTGGCCGGGAAGGTCGTGAAGGGGGTGAGTCCAAGAGCTCGACCACTGGGCAACTAGAAGGGGTTCGCTAGATGGAGAAGAAGCGCTCAACCACATTCTTCCAAGCCAGAAGCACGACTCCAATACCTATTCCCAAATAGGGCCCGAAAGGAAGGTATCGACCCGCAATTCTTGCGGATGCGAGGCTCTTGGCAAAGGGTTTCCCGTTGTCGCGCTGCCTTGCCCGCTTGCGCAGGAGGCAGAGGAAGCGGAGCACGTTCCCGACCCCCGCGACACTTGCCGCAAGGGAGGCCACAACCAACGCCAGAAGCGCCCCACCCGGGCCGATGAACCCTCCTGCAGCGGCCAGTAGCTTCACGTCGCCAAAGCCCATGGCGTCGCGCTTGTAGAGCAGGCGCCCGACCCAAGAGATGGCGATCAGGACCCCTCCCCCTACGGCCATGCCGACGAAGCAGGCCACCAGAGCCGGAATGCGCTCGACCCCGCCGATGGCAAGTGCCGCGTCGCCGGTCATTGCGCGGGCTAGCCAGGTCTCCTCGTGTAGGGCAGGCACCAGCAATACGGCCACGGGCGCCAAGAACATGCCACCGATGGAGATCTGATCGGGAATCTCGAAGAAGTCAAAGTCCACAAAGGTAGCCACGACAATGCCAGCCAGCACGATGCAGCGCACGGCAAGCAGGCCCGAGGGCATCGGCCCAGTGACATACGCGGAGGCCACAAAGAGCGAGGCCGTGATCACCTCGACCAGGGGATAACGCCACGCAATCGGCACCTTGCACGAGCGGCACTTTCCACCCTGCATAAGCCAAGAGAGCAGCGGTATGTTTTCACGCCAGGTCAAGGTCGTCTTGCACCTGGGACACACTGAGCGCTTGGGGTGAGACATCGTCATGCCCTCCCTCGGTAGCCTGTGGATGGCCGCATTAAGGAACGACCCGACGATTAAGCCAAACAGCGCCCACACCACATACCAGAACACCAAAGGCAACTTAGGCGCCTCGTCTAGGGCCTCAAAGAGCCCTACGAATACATCTATCACGGTCCCGACTCCTCGTTCCAACTCAACTCTACGAAATCCAACATAGGCGGGTCCCAGTTTAGGCCGGGAGTTGCCTCCAACTCAATCCAAAGGCGGACGGCGCCGCAGCGATCCAAAAGACTCAGGTCGTCTACGGGGCCAATGCTCTCAACGCCGCCACCGGGTAGATCTCGCTCGCCAAGATAGCGGACTCGAACCGTGCCTGCCCCATTGCGAGCGCCAATGGACGCCACGCGCCACTTAATCTTCTCTCCCGCGGGGCGTATTGGAGAAGAGAGGGCACCAACCTTGACTGGTGCGGAGAGCGGGTTGCCCTGGGGTTCTTCGAAGTAAAGCATTGGCAGACTCCGCCCATTCCGGAACTCGGCACTCTTGGCCATGGGGCTAAGGTCGGCCCCCCCGCCGTCCCCTATGATCCAGATTTCGCGGGCCTCAATAGAGCCTCCGATTCGGACTCGCCCGCCTGCGGCCAGAAGCAACGGGCCATCCAGCTTGAGGTCCCCATCGATGACTAAGTCACCGCCCGCAACTAGAACGGTCCAGTTGTTCCCGGCCTCCTTGGCTCGAGAGATCCAGGAGTCAAGCCCCTCACCAAGGCCAAAGGGCATGGCTGGGGTTTCAGCATCGATCGCCTGGAGTCGCCCATACCACTGCCCCCATGTTTCGTCCGCGCCCCGGGCCGATTCGCCTATCTCGCTGAAGCGAGTCAGGTCGCCGGTAATCCTCATAGCCCCCTGGGACCGAACCACGACACAGCCAGCACTGCTGCTTAAATCAAGCTCCCGCCCCTTGAAGATGGTGACGCGGCTGGCATGTAGGTCATATCCCGCAGCCCGCATCAGGTGGTGACCAGAACCTAGGTCCATTGAGCCTGCGCTACCATCACCAGCCGCACGGGGCAGTCGAATGCCCACAAAACCATTTCCGCTCCATTGGGCCATTCCATCGCAATCCGGGACCTCTGCTGGTGAGCGCATCTCCCTGGAGAGAAACTCGAATCGATGAAAGCGGTTGCCTCCTGAACCACGGTAAGCCGCCACTTGAAGCGTCGCCGGTAGCTGGGAGAGTGCCCATGCAGAGCGAACAGGATGCCCACCGAAGTCAAAAATACCGACGCGCCCACTGGGGTTTCCGTCCACCGCCTCGCGAATCACCAGGTGATATTCCCCCTGCTCGAGTACACGGGGAAACTGCGCTTCACCCGGTTGCCCTTCAACCGCACGCAGCTCAACCCGCGCACCCTCCTGGGTATTCTCAACGAGAGCAGCTTGTACCGTGATCGACTCCAACCGAAAGGGCTCGCCGGTCTCGCCACGTCTCAATTCCCGGAATCCCTGCAAATCGAATGCGGTGCCATCCACGCCCCGGGGATCCAAGGGCTCGCTACAGAAAAGACGAATGGGTTCGGCCCCCCCAAAGGTTGCCTGAACGAGGGAGAGGGGCGATGCCCGGTCTGGGGTTCCATCCAGAAACAGACGCGAGTCCGCTTGGTCCTTTGCAGTCGTAAAGCTGGCCTGGTACCCAGAGGCAAGAATTCGGCCATCGCGCGACCGAACTCCAGAGATCAACGGAAAGCCACGCAGCTCACAGGTGTAACTCGAGTCAGGCCGAAAGCCGCCATCTTGCAAGTCACGATGAAGGGGCAACTTGGGCTGAAAAACCAGCTGGTCGAGCCGCACATCGAAGTCGCCTTGAATCGGCTTTCCCTGGGAGTCTAAGACTCGGACACTGGCCCCAGTAATTGAAGAGGGGTCGATTTCATCTGAGAAGTGAAAAACAAGAGGCTCGTTAAGCAACACACCGTCCTGACCAGCTTGGTGAAAGCTCATCAGGACGAAGGGGGCCGGCAACGGGGAGCTTTTAGCACAACCGGAGAAGGCTGCCACGAACAGCCCCAAACCGAACACCAGAAGGTTGTGCAACGTGGTCCTTGGATCGCCTTGGATGCGCATCGATGTATTGAACCAGACCGGCCCTCCCTGGACCACGCCAAGCCGCGACTTTCGCAAGACCGTATGGGTCGCGGTGCTCATGGACTAGGTCAAGCAACGAAAACAACAGAAAGAGCCCCGACTCGCACTAGGCGAATCGGGGCTCTGTTCGGCAGGCGAGCCGCGCTCGCTCCGCTAGAAGCGCCAGCCGATACGCGCGAAGTCCAACAACGGACGAGGGCTGGTCGCTGAGAGACCTGTACCGAGGGCGTCTAGGTCAAAGAGCACCTCCAACCGGATGAACTCGACCGTACCGGGGGCCTTAGCGTTCACCAGGTCAATGTCAGGCGTCCAGTCCTGGAAACCAGCTGCGCTCAGGTCAGGCAGTCCGTCAGCCCCCACACCAGCCGACTGGAAGCGGACTTTGATGTCCACCGAGTCGGGGTAGAAGCCCTTACCGCCACCGATCGTGGATGCGGATAGCGAGACCGGAATCAACGAGAACTCGATACCGCCACCAGGAGTAAAGGACAGGAGAGATTCAGCCGGAGCTCCGTCCACTTCCAAAGAGAGCTCAAAACTCACAATGTCAAAGGACGCAGAGGCAACATTGAAGCGCTTCGAGTTAGCGGGCGTGCCCACTTCGTTCAGAACTAGAAGGCTATCACGAAGCAGCTGCGGGTTGCGAAGGTAGACATCGTTGAATGAGTCCTTGAGGGGATTCGCATCAACGGTCAAGGTGCGGCCATCTAGACTGATTTCGCCACCGACAAGAGCGGTCGGACCAACGATCGGAAGGAGGTCGTCTTGCTGGTCGTCGTCATCAAGGTCTAGGATACTTCCGGTGGCCGCGTTGGTCCCACCAAAGAGGAACGTCACTTGGTCGGCAATGCCATCGGGTTCAATCGAAGCTTGGCCAACGGGGATCCAATTCGTGATGGCACGGGAGCGTGCACCGAAAGAAGGCACCAGGGTGATAGCGTCAGGCCAAGTCACCTCGTCCAGTGTGTCACCCTCTGGGATAGTGTTCACAAACTGGATGTCCGTAAGGGGGTCCAATACGTGGATTTGGATGATTCCGGGGCCACCGGCTCCACCAGCGTTGATACTTCCAACACCAGAGGCACCCTTTCCACCTTGGCCACCGCGGGCCGTAATGCAGCGCTTGAAGACGTTATCGAAAATCATGGCGGAGCCTGCTTCGATGATCACGTGACCACCAGAACCGCCGCCACCGCCGCCACCGAGGTGGTTCGTGTTGATGGTGTTCTCGCCAGCGCCACCCTTGCCACCCTTGGCAGAGATCTTTCCGGCATCGCGAATCGTGACCGTGCCTAAGCAGAGAATGCGTAGGCTTCCGGCGGCACCGGCGCCACCACTGCCCTTCTCGTCGGTAGCCACCGTCCAACTCTTGTGAGGGAAGGTGTTGTCCTTGACCGCGTCGCCGCCAGCACCGCCACCGCTACCTGCCCAGGGGACGGTAAGCTCGCCAATGATGACCTTGTTCTGGACTTGATCGAACTTCGTTCCGAAGAAGTCATTATCCGCGGTGCTGTCAATGAAGATGCTGTTTCCGATGTTTCCCCCCCGAGGCGGCTTAGCGTTGGAGATAGAGCCCGTAGCCGAGGCTCCGCCATCAAAACCAGTCTGAGCGATCATGCCGAACGTCACACCCAGGTTATCGTCGGTGCTAGTCGAGTTGGGACCAAGGATACCGCCACCGCCGCCGCCAGGGCGCCGGTTAATCAGTGCAGGAAGCCCGAAGCCAGACTCGCCACCCTTGCCACCGAAGTTGGCCACGGGACCGTTAAGGGAGTAGCCGAAGCCATTTCCACCCTGGGGTGTGGAGGTCGTCGTAAGGAAGCTTGCGGTACCACCAGTGCCACCGCCAGCTGCGCCAGCCGAACCAACCTCCGGCTGATTGCCCGTGTTGAGAGTCGCTACATCTGGGCGATCGAAGCCACTAAGGTCGATCAAGCCCTCAATGACTACGTTGCCGGAGGCTTGGATCTGAACTGGGTTCACGCCCTGGACTTTGATCACTGCACCGGCTTCGACGACCAGGTGACGAACGTCGACCCTGCCAGCGGTCACAATTTGGCTCTTCGTGTTGACGAAGGGAGTCATCATGTCGACACCAATGTCGCCACCTTGGATCGAGACAGCACCGCTAGTATCGAGCAGGATCGTGACACCGCTGGGGACGACCCAGTCGAAAGCGCCGTCCACACCGCCAGATCCTGAGAAGCTATAGGCTGCGCTCAGTTGACCGTCGCTCCAGATGGCTCGGGGTTCAGAGAAGGGAGCTGTCTTGTCTTCAAAGTTGTTGAAGTTGAAGTCCTCCTTGAACTCGTCCCCCATGTCCGTCGCGGGAGTCAAGCCTGCAAAGTTGATGATGGTCGACTTGAAGCGGGCGAATGTGTCCACTTGAAGTTGGTTGCGGTCACCCACAAGGTCCTCAAACTCAGTGCTGATGACAGCGCGGATCTCTGTGGACTGGGGGATCATTCCAAGCGGCTGGAGGCGGAGGGTGGCACCGGTCTCGGTGCAGTTGCGCTCCAAGGAGACCTCAGTAGGAAGAGGCGTCCAGACTGGCGAACCAAGTGGGTCAGCCAGGTACTCAAGGAAAAGCCGCTTATTCGAGATGTTGTCATCCGCAGGGTTAACCGGCTGGTTGAACTCGATCAATAGAGCAACATCGGTCGTGTTGTCACTAAAGAGGTTCAGCCCCTGATTCTCAGGCTTGCTAAACACCTGTGTTGCCGTGTCAAAAGTGAACTCGACGTCCGGTCCCGCGCCACCGGCGGTCTCGATGTAGGTCACCTGATCTTCGGGGTTGATTGCCGCGCCCATGCTATCCAGTTGGCGAACAACAGGGCTCGGGGGACCCGTTTGAGGGTCAAAGAATGCGACAGCCGACAAGCTCGAAGCGGGAGTCACAAAGTTACGGAGCTGTGCCGTATCGATCCCTTCACCGTCAACGGATCTGACCGAAAGTCCGCTGCCGGAGGCCGAACCAAGGACAGTGATCTGATAGGGAACGCCCCCGATCTTTAGGCCGGAGTCCGAAAGGTCGCCGAGCACGGGACACGTGGGTTGGAAGCTAACCGTATTCGAGTCCACGAGGGTGAAAGCACCCGAAGCAGGGAGGCCATTGAGGTCCCGGATCGCGATCGTGTTCAAGCTGACAGTGCTAAAATCCACGTCGCGACTGAACTTAAACTCGATGGGGCGGTTGACCTGCCAAATCGCGTCTTCTTGGACAGACATGGAGAAGAGTTCGAAACCGCTGCCAAAAGGTTCCCCAGAGCTGCTGCTGCCGCCGCCGCAGGCCGAGAAAATAGAGAGTGCGGCGATTGCCGACAGTCGAAGATTATTCATAGGTGACTTGGTGTGGGCCATGTCGAGCCAGCATCAATGCTGATGCCGGCCCTAAGTGATGAGTCTTGAAAGGAGTTCGGTCTAGGGACGCTGGTAAGCGAAACCCAGACCTGAAAGCTCGGGAGATGTACCCGCAGCAGGATTGTTGATAAAAGTGATGCGCACCTGGAAGAACCTGAGACCATTAAGATCACTCATATTGGGTACCCAGGAAGAGCCAGTAGCGGTGTCAAAGGTAATTCCAGCGTTGTCCTCCTCCGGACCGGTAAGGTAGGTAAGAGGGTTTCCATCAGCGGGAATGTTGCCGTACATGTTGAACAAGTTGGCATCGTCAAAGGGCAGACCACCGGTTGCGTTGGTTGCACCGCGGAAGTGCAGCTGGATGCTCGTACCATCGGGTTGCTTCTCATTGCGGGGCTCCAAGACAGGCTCCGCGTAAAGCGGGGTCGCCAGGGCAGTTCCCGTCCAGACCGTATGGACGCGGCTGATCCGCACCACAAAGTCAAGCTGGCCCATGTAGAACACATTATCCGCACCTGCGCTAGCAACACCTAGGGGTGCCAGCTGGGGCTCATAGTTGAAGCCCCCACGTGGAGCAGTCTCCAAATCCGGATCGCGGTAAACATCCTTTCCGCTGGTGTCGGTACCACCAGAAGAATGGATGCGCATGAAAGGCTGACTGGTACCAAGGATCAACCCAGCTACACCGCCTGCGGCCCAACTTGGGTCCATCGCCAAGGATGTGTCGAGACGGTTGATACCGATGGCATCGTCCGATGAGTAGCATCGGAATTCGGTCAAGATTGGAAGACCGAAGGAGGGGACCACGTCGCCTACAGCGATTTGCGTGTGGGCGATAATCGGAAGCTCCGGATCCACAGAGCTCGTGATCGTTGAAGAACCCAGCACGCCCGGGATTGCTGCCGGAGGGTTTACCGAAGTATCGTAAAACTGGTCATAAAGCACCGGCGGCTCCAGGCCGATCAGCGGGTCGCTACCGGCAACGGCCAGAATGGCCGTGTCCCGGTATGTCCAATAAAGGTAGTCGTCAGGCTGACGATACTTGTTCATCGGGTACGGGAACATCAGTGTCTCTGAGTCCGAGTTGAACTTCTCGATTGGATCGATGAAATAACCCTCTTCGCGCTCGTGAACGATGGACTGCGGGTTGTTCGCATCCTGCAAGACGTTTGCGTCAAACGTAGTGGTATCTAGACCCGACGTCGGGAAGATCAGAGTGTTCGGAGGTGCTGTCCAGGTCTCATCAGGAGTACGGTTACTAGTGGCAAGGGAGATCGAGAAGTCCGGGTAGAACTCAGATAAGACCTTAGACCCAATGGGAGCCCAGTTGATGTGCTCCACGTCGATGTTGACGTAGGCTTCGTCGATAACGTCGAGGCCCATGTCGAAGTAACGCCACAGCGACATCATCTTGCACCCCAGGGGGTTGAGTGGCTCCTGGAAAGTACCGATCAGGAATCCGGGGTTCTTGATCACCTCGGCATTCGGCACCATCCAACCGGGGACACCGACGTTGCGGTCGATTGTCTGGGAGAAGCGGTCGACAGGACGAGGGGCAATCACGCCGCGGATAGGGTCGAAGACGAACTGGCCGCGAATGTCGCTGCCGCCTGTACCGTCGTCATCAACAACAGGACCACCCAGGGGCTCTTCAAAGGACTTGCCGAAGCGCATAGCTCGTTGGTCGGCATTGACCTGAGGTGCGTTCACATCCATGAAGAACGGAACGGTAGGGAAAGCGTCCGCTAGGGGGTTACCCGCAAGGTCGACGACACCCTCGTCTTCAAAGAGGTGGAGAAAATAGGTCTCCGGCACAATCGCGCTGCGCTCGAAAGGAACGCGGGGAACAAAGCGAAAGCGCTTAAGATCCGGGCTCGGAAAAGCCTCGCCGATGATCCAATCGTCAGTCTGCATATTCTCCAAAGGGGCGTCCAACTCGGAGAGCACAAAGGCGTCGAATGGGCTCATCCGATCCGGATCCATGGGCTCGCTAAAGCGCAAGATGACGGATGCTGTGGGGTCGACGGCCACGTTGGTGCCGGTGCCTGCTGGGGGATCAAACTCGACGAAACAGTCTGCTCCGATAACTCCGTCTGAGCTCCACGCGTAACGATAGCTGGCCCCATCAGGGAAGGGGACACCAGAGGTCGCCGTGAGCAGACGGACATTGACACTTAAAAGTTGGCCGCCGACGGGAGCCGCGCTCGTGGTGACCACCTCGGCAAATACACCTGGCTGGGTAATAATGTCCCCCACTTTTGCAGTGGTCGCACAGGCGGTGTTAGCGAATGTCACGTCGAGCAAGTACTGGCCGGGGGTCGTGTCGGCAACAACATTGTTGATCGTGACAGCCTGATTGCCGATAACCTGGGGCGGATTCTCATCGGACAAGAAGCCGTTATTGATATCGCCAACCTTGGACTCGGACCCGCCGGTACGCAGGGCGCGAATGACGTCTACAGTGGGGCCGCTGTAATCGAACGGGGCGTTGTCTACACCGTTCAAACCCTTGCCGCCACGGTTTTCTAGACGGGTAAACTGCCCTGCACCGAAATCAAGGGCCGTGGGAATACGGACCGCGAGGTTGGGCATGCCCGTGGTCATAGCAGCGTCGAAGCCTAAGCCATTGATCGGCAAACCCGTCACCTGGGACTCGTCCTCAGTGACCACAGGGTCAACCAAAACCCGTGTCGAGTAAAACTTACCGTCCACGGACGCGCCGAAGTTAACATCCGGAACGAGTCGACAGGAGAACGGGACATTCGGCGTGTAGCCTGCTTGAATCAAGATGTTGTCTGAGTTGACTGTACTTGGTTCGAGTAAGTCCGAGAAGCGCAGGACCAACACCGAGTTCCGAGGAACCATAGAGTACGGCGGCAACTCAAAGGAGGCGAGGCTCTTCGGCAAGAGGTCGTCCAGGTCATCGAACAGCTTGTTAAAAGCCGAGGAGTAGTCCTCGGTGCCGAAATCGTAGAGGATGGTCAGAGTACTTGTCTGACTGATCGGGTTGGTTGACAACTGGTAGTTGACGCCGTCTGAACGAATGTCCGAGCCGATCACAAGGTCCCGGTGCACGAGAACGCCCGAGTCGTCGTAAACCTCTTCAACTAAGCGGCCCCAAGAGAGCCCCATAAGGCTCATTGTTGTTGAGGAACCCGCCTCATTTGCCTCGACGCGATAGTAGGTGCCATCGGCGCGGGCAAGCAGGGCACCAACGACATCAGGTGAGTTCTCGGGACCTGCGGATGGGCCGCATGCCGGCAAGACGATCGCTGCGATTGCTGCGAGGGCGATACCCTTAAGTGAAGTTTGGGAGGTCATTTCTTGGTGAGGGAGGCTGGGGAGCATCAGGAGTTCCTCAGGAAGGGAAGTCCGAAGGCAGACAACTCAGGGGTCAAGCCCGTCTCTGTGTTGCCAATCATGGTGAAGCGCACCTGGATATATTGTCCACCGTCGACATCGTTCACGCTGGACTGCCAGGGAGCGATCTTCGACGAGGAGTTTTGGTGAAGGAAGCCCGTAATGTGAGGGTTCCTTGCGGTTGTGAAGCCGTAAAGAGAGGTGCCCCCCGTCGGGGACTCGTCGCCGTAGGCATCGAGACTGTCGGCATTGAGAAGGGGGTCGATGGCAGCATTGGCCTGGTTCGCGATCGAGGTCGATCCGCGGTAAGCCAGGACCAGATCTGTGCCAGCCGGCTGATCACTCGGGCGTGGCTCGAGCACCGGTGCCAGGAAATCAGGCTGACCCTCTTCCGTGTTGAGCCACCTCGTGTGAGTGCGGCTAACACGAACGACCAGGTCGAGTTGACCATAGTAGAAGACGTTATCCGTCTTGGAGGTCTTCGCGCCGATTGCAATCGGCAAGGCCGGGTTCGCGTTGAAGCCACCCGAGGGCGAGGTTTCGGTATCGGGGTTCTTTGTCTGGGGGTTGCCAGCGGTATCGAACCCTCCTGTAGAGAAGATACGGAATGTTGGCTTAGGAGACGAGTTGATGGCGATTGCGCAGTCCAGAGAGTTGAGGCCCACGCCCGTGTCGGACGGGTAGCACTTGAACTCCATCAGGAGGGGCAGACCAATGGTCGGGATATGGTTGGCAGGAGCAATATCACCGGGCACTCCCGCTGCGAGCAAGCCCACATCGTCCTCGATGATGGCTGGCACTCCAGCGTTGCTAGGGCCACCAACCGCCTGGTTTGCCGTGTCGCGCCAAGTGAAGTAGTTGTAGTCAGCAATCACCTTGT
>JAQXEK010000007.1 GCA_029250885.1 Planctomycetota bacterium | reverse complement strand
AGCCCGCGAACACCGAGCTTCTTGTCCCAAAGGTATGCGCGGTCCACCACGGGGTTGCCTTCCACGATCGGGAGTGCGAGGTTGTGCACGGCCCAACCCACAAATGTGTCCGGCGCGGCGCGCTTGATCGCCGCAGCTAACACGAGTGCATTGGCCACATCTCCGAGGGCGCCGAGGCGCACGATGAGGATCTTCTTTGGGAGCGTGGTCATGGATAGGATTCCCGGACACAGGTCATAACAAACACGGCGGATGGGCGCCAAAGCTTACGCTCTGAGTCGTAGGATGGATGTGCCATGAAACTTCACCTACCTAAAGTCGCCCTGTCCGTGGGCCTCGCCGCCATGCTCACTACGTCCTGCACTGAGGACGAGCCAAGCCCCGCGGCCACCCCAATAGCAGGGGCAACTGCCGAGGTCACTGTCTCGGACCTCAATCCGCCCACCGCAGTCCATGCAACCCACAGTCAGCTGGTCGAGGACATAGCCACGCCGCGCCACGTCTCGGACGGCAAGGGCTCGGTGCGTATTGTTGAGGGGCCGAAGTACATCACGGCCAGTGAGCCCGGCTCCTGGACGTTCGAGTTTAGCGTCAGTGAGCACGGGATCGCCGATGGTGGCAGCCTGTTCTTTATGGTCTCGCCCTACTGGTATTGGACCAATCCCCAAACCCAGAGCACCAAAGCTCCGGGCTATGTCAGCGCGTGGTCCATGACCAAGGAAGAGGGCGACCAGCTTGAGCTAGAGACCATCAGCTTCCGCAATCAGCTGTGCCAGATCCTAGTCAAGGGCCGCGCCATGCGTCCCGGCGAGCGGGTCATGCTGACCTATGGCCAGGGCGCCGGTGCCCGAGCCGACCGCTATGCAGAAAAGGAGTCCCGCTTCTGGTTCTCCGTGGACGGAGACGGCGACGGCGTGCGCGGCATCTTGCCCGATTCGCCATCAATCGAGATCTTGCCTGGTCGCCCAGCCAATTTGCACCTAATCCTGCCCTCGACCGTGCGGGTCGGCGAGACTGCAACAGTCACCATCTCGATGACCGACCGCTTTGGCAACGCGAACATGGCCTTTGATGGCGAGCTTGTCCTTAAGAGCGATCGCCGCTGGCCCGGCATCCCCGAGCGAATCTACCTTAGCCGCTTGGACGAGGGTAAGACGCAAATCCAGCTCTCCATAGCGCCGGACGCTCCCATCGGCGAAATGCGCTTTGCCGGCGCGGCCGTCGGCAGCCACCTCAAGCCGACTCCCGGATTCCCACCTGAACACGGCCTCGAGCTGGGCGGCGAGCTGGTCGAGCTGTCCGCTATCAGCAACCCGATGCGGGTACTTGCGGCGGACTCTGAATCGCCGCGTATCCTCTGGGCCGACCTGCACGGACACTCGAACCTGTCCGATGGTACGGGCACGCCCCACGACTTCTACAGGTATGCGCGCTATGTGGCCGGACTGGACATTGCCGCCTTGACCGACCACGACCACTGGGGTGTGGAGTTCTTGGACAAGAGCCCGAAAATGTGGCGTCGCATCGGCGAGGTCACTAAGAAGAACAACGAACCGGGTGTCTTCACGTCCCTGCTGGCCTACGAGTGGACGAGTTGGATCCACGGCCATCGCCATGTGGTGTACTTCGAGGACGAGGGCGAGGTCTACTCCTCCGTAGACGAAGACTTTGATGATCCCGACGAGCTCTGGGCGGCCCTCCGTGGCCAACAGGCCTTGACCTTTGCCCACCACTCTGCGGGGGGGCCGGTCGCAACCAACTGGAGCTTCGTGCCGGATCCAATCCTGGAGCCGGTGACCGAGGTGGCCTCGGTCCACGGCTCGAGCGAGGCCTGGGATTCACCTGGGCTAATCTACCGGCCACTCAAGGGCAATTTCGTCCGGGACGTCCTGGACCGTGGGATCCGGTTTGGCTTTGTCGGCAGTGGCGATAGCCACGACGGCCACCCAGGTCTGGCTCACATCGCCTCGCCGTCTAGCGGCTTGGCGGCGGTGCTCGCCGAGGACAACACCCGCCTATCCGTGCTCGAAGCAATCCGGGCAAGGCGCGTCTACGCGACAACGGGCCAGCGCATCGTGTTGGACCTGCGACTGGGCGGTCACATCATGGGAGCTGCGATTCCGGTCGAGTCCCTAGAGGATGGCTCGGCGCTGCTAGAGATGACCGTCCTGGGAACTGCGCCGCTGACGCGGCTCGAGGTCATCCGCTCGGGCGAGGTGGTCCAGCGCTTCGATGCTGAGGATCTAGGGCAGACCGGCGGCGGGCAACCCCACTGGAAGGGGGAGCTGCGCCTGGACGACCTCAAGGCCGACGAGTACGTCTACCTACGCTTGACCCAACAGGGAGAGAGTTCGCCGGGTATTGCTTGGTCGAGCCCGTGGTTCCTCGAGTCAGTTGAATCAGGCGATTAGGCCTCAATTTCGGCACTCTTGGCCTGGCGGCGACCGGCCTGGACGTCGACCTTAGTCAACAGGTAGCCGCCCCCTACGAAGAAGAGCACGAGCCACAACATGGCTGATCGGCTAGTCCCTCCCGCGAAGAGAACCGTAGCGAAGAGGGTAGGCCCAAGTACACCGGCGAACTTCTCTCCAACGGCGTAGAAGCCAAAGAACTCCGCGGACTTGTGACTTGGGATTAGGGTTGCGAAGAGCGACCGAGACAGGGCTTGGGTGCCGCCCTGTACTAGGGCGACTAGCCCCGCCAAGAGGTAGAAGTGCGTGGCCGTGCTCATGAAGTAGCCCAGCAGCGCCACGACGACATAGACGGCCAGTCCGATAAGGATCGCCGACTTCGAGCTGATTCTCTTGGCCAACCCTCCAAAAGCAAAAGAACAGGGGATCCCTACAAACTGCACGAGAAGGACGGCTTTGATCAGCTGGTTCGAATCCAGGCCGATGGTCTTTCCATAGAGTGCTGCCATGCGGATGATGGTCAGGATGCCATCGTTGTAGACGAAGAAGGCAAGCAGCAGCAAGAAGGCCTGGGGATAAGTGCGCAGCTCTCGCAGGGTGCCAGCCAGCCCAAGGAACGACGAGACGAAGCCAGCCTGCTCACCCGACGCAGGCGGCTCGGGAACCCGGCGCAGCAGGGGGAGGCTGAAGACCAGCCACCAAATGGACACTGCCAAAAAGGCCAAGCGTGGCCCTAGGGTGCCCTCCGGCAGGCCAACGAGACCTGGATTCGTAATCCAGATCAGGCTGAGCCCCAGCATTACGCCGCCCCCCAAGTAGCCCAAGGCAAAACCCGCAGTGGAGACAGAGTCCACCTCACCGGGACTAGCAATGTGATTCAGCAGCGAATCGTAGAAGATCGTACTTGCACCGGCGCCCAGGTTGGCCATGGCAAAGAACACCAGCCCCAACTTCCAGTCTCCCTCGCCCACGAAAAACAAGCCGGCGGTGCTGAGGATTCCAAGTAGGGAGAAGGCCGCCAAATACTTCTTCCTGCGCCCACGGGCATCGGCCAGGGTCCCTAGGGGGGGTGCCACCAGGGCAACCAACAGCAGTGCCACGGCCGAGGCGGCTGCAAACAACCCCGTGGCCCGATCCGGCTCGATACCGGTAGCCGCCACGCTGGCGAAGTAGATCGGAAAGACCGCAGTCACGACCACCGTAAAGAAGGCCGAGTTCGCCCAGTCGTACATGGCCCAAGCGCGCTTAGCGGGGTCATTAAGGCCAATTTTGGTCAGAATCCCCCGGAATGGGGGCTCGGGGAGGGGCTCCATGCTTGGAGTGTAGGCTTTGAGCGGGGTCAAGGGCAGTTTCGGACTCGAGAATCCCCACGGCGGGAATCCCCACGGCGGGAATCCCCTCCGGGGCTCAACTTGCTCGGCTACAGGGCCGACTATCCATCTGTAAGCCTAATAGCCCCCACGCCAACTCGATTGTCATGCAAGATCCCTCCTCCATTCCCGACTTCGACCAAGCTCCTCTCGATGAGCTCAACGAGATCGCTGGACCCGAGCTCATACGCGAACTTGTGGAGCTCTTTTTTACGGAGACTCCTAGCCTCATCGACGACCTCGAGACCGCCATTTTAGGCGAAGATTGGGAGTCCATGGGGCGCGTAGCCCGCACGCTCAAGTCTAGTTCCTATTACTTGGGAGCCCTGCTGCTGTCCGACATTGGCCGCGTGATCGAAGCAACTGCTGCCTCGGGCTCACCAGAAGCGGCCAAAAACTTCCAAGGCCATTCCCACAGGGCATTCACTGACGTTAGGAACAGGCTTGTCGAGTTCGTTCAGGCCCTGCCCGAGTAATCCTCCACGAAGTCCTGATTCTTCGGGTAGCTGCGAGGTGCCGGGCGCCCCTTTTCTCCATCCGGTGTTGGAGCACAAAATCCTCGCGTTGCCCTAGGACGAGGGAACGACCATCGAGGACGCCACTGCTGCCGATGAAGCCCTTGGACCGCTTCTATCCCACCAGTGGGCTGTCACTTTTCTTACAGCAGGACGCGAGCGCCAAGATCTCGGCGGTTGCCCTAAACATCGACGGTCTGGCTGCAGCAACTGCCCCGCTAGACCCAAGCGTGACTGACAAGCTCACCGTGCAAGTGGCGGCCGCCAGCTTTGCTTCTGTGGGTAGGATGCGGGCATCCCTAGAGTGGACAAGGCTTGATTCCGACCAAAGCTACAGGGCAAGGGAGGACTGTCGAGCCGGCCAACTTAGGGCACAGGAGACTGACAACTAGCCGGCGTCGCGGCAATCTAGGCCGTCGTTAGAGAAGTCCACGACTTTCATGGCGGGCCAGGTCATGGCGCAGTTGCGGCCATTCTCCTTGGCTTTGTAGACCGCCTCGTCCGTCGCCTTAAAAAGTGCATTGATGTCCTGGGTCGCGGCACTCTTTGCAGCCACACCTAGGCTAACAGTGACGTTTGTTTGGAACGCACCTGCGTGAATAACTCGAGCCTCGATGGCCTTGCGCACACGCTCGGCGCAGCGAGCCGTGGACTCTAGATCCGCGTCGCTGCAAATGACCAGGAACTCCTCTCCACCGATGCGGCAGGCGGCCTCGCCACGGCGGGTCACGTTCTTGAGAGTCAGCGCGACCTCTCTTAGGACCGCATCGCCCACGTCGTGGCCGTAGGTGTCGTTGACCGATTTGAAGAAGTCAATGTCCATCATGACTAGCCCCAAGCTTGCGCTCGATCGATCACTGCGGGCCCACTCTTCTCGCAAACGATCCATGGCGTAGCGCCGGTTCGGCAAGTCCGTCAAGGTGTCCGTCAGGGAGTCGCGCTTCATCATCGCGGCCTGATGGCGGCTGTTTTCGCAGTGTGAGCGAATGATGCGGCGGTCCCTGTCGATGGACTCCCAATGTTGCAGAGACTTGCGAGACGACAAAATTCGCGCCAGCAGGATCTGCAGAGACGAGGTCTTGTCAATGAAGTCGTCGATGCCAGCTTCGTAGGCACGCACGATCTGAGTTTCGTCCACCTCGCCGGTAAACAGAATAAAGAACATGCGCTCGCCATACTCGGTACTCCGCACATACTTACAGAGCTCTAAGCCGTCCATTCCGGACATGTGCCAATCGGACAGGATCACCTGGGGCGGGGACTGGCGCAGCATAGCCAGGGCCTGTACACCGTCCACGGCCACATCGACCTGGTGTCCGGCTTTCTCCAGCTTGCGACGTGTCGCAAGCCTAGTCATTGAGTCATCTTCCACGAGTAGGATGTGCAATCCCGCGCCCTTGGAACTGGCCACCAGGGACTTGCCTCCGGTCCTGTTGTAGCGCTTGGGCTCGGCCCCACGCTCGTTCCAATCCGATAGCTCACCGAAGCCAGGAACGGTTCGCGTGGGGAAGGTCAAGAGGTCGCCCCAGAACCACCAGTCGTTCACGACCTTGTCGCCAAGGTTGTTCATGACATCGCGGCTGACCTCTAGGCAGTTACGCTCCTTGATGAAATCTGGCCAGAGCTTCATGCGCTGCTTCATGTCCGCCGTGACGAGGTCGGCGATCAGGGTCGCGACGCGCATGATATCGGGTAGGCGCTCTTCGGTCGGTCTCAGGCTGGAGATCCGGTCACGCAACTCGCAGCTTGCGAAGAACATGGGTCCGAAAACGCCCCGCGAGACTCCGTAGTCCCGCAAAGTCGCCCAGGTCACGGAATCGCGATCAACCCCGAACGCCTCGCGCTCAAGCTGCCGCAAGACCACTTCGTCACCACCTGCCTTCTCCAGGAGCCCGCTGTAGCGCCCCGGATAGGTCTCAGCCAAGACGATCTCGCCTAGGTCCTGAAACAGCCCCGAGAGGAAGCAGCGCGTGGGATCTTTCGCGCCGACCATCATCCCCACATGCTGGGCGGCAACTCCGCGGGCCAGGGCCTTGCCCCAAAACTCATCCCGAACCATGCGCCGACAGATGCCCATGCGGTACGACCGCAAGATCACCATGCTGAGCACAATGTCGCGCACCATATCCAGCCCCAAAAGCTGCACAAGCTCCGCCACTTCCTGGCGAGAAGGCGACTGGATCATGTCCTTTGACACCCCAACTCTCAGCCAAGACAAGATCGCGTACAGCGGTACGTCGCTGTAAATCAGATCCGTTAGACCCTCACGGCTGTCCTCGCCCTTCCAGTTCTCACGAAGGAGCTCTTGGTAGGCCTCGGGGAGCTCGTTGCGGCGGATCAGGTGGGGCTCGAGGCCAAAGATGAAGGAGGGCGAGGGCATAGCCATGGCGATTGGACAGGGTGTCTTGTGGATTACCAGGGTCCTTTTCGACCGTTTGGGTGCTGGGCGAGAGGGCGAGTGCCTTATATCAATCTGTTGCGTAGGAAAGTTTTTCTAAAGGGTAAGCGGGGGGGCGCTTCGCTTGGCTTGGGCGCGGCGCTTGGCCGGGCGCTACGCGCAGGTGGGGACGTGCTTGGCGTCCGGCGTCTCTTCCGCCAGAAGGGGCTCCGGAGTCCTGCTGCTGATCGAGACGCCGGGCGCCCAACCTCCCCCATCGCGCGAAGCGCCCAAGCCAAGCGCAGCGCAAAGAGAGCCTAGCGCAGCGCCCCTCCTATCAATACCCGAACCGGAAACGGAACCGCGCCTCGAACCTCTCCTCCACCACTCCCCGATCCGGCATCACCTCCAAACAATCCGCCAGCCGCGTCATCACGGAAGCATCCAACCCACAAGGATGAAACCCACCAAAAGCTCCCACGTCGTTGTCCAGATTCAAGGCGACCCCATGCCAGGTCACCCACCTGCGAACAGCAATGCCAATCGAAGCGATCTTCCTTTCGCCAACCCAGACCCCAGTTAATCCAGGCTCTCGGCGCCCTTCAACGCCGAAGTCGGCCAGGGTGTCGATGACTACAGACTCGAGGTCACGTAGGTAGGCGTGTAGGTCGCGGCTGCCCTCGGGCAGCATGCGAATAGGGTAGGCCACAAGTTGGCCTGGACCGTGCCAGGTCGCCTCCCCACCGCGCTCGACTTCGGCTACGGGGATGTCGAGCAGGGCTTCCAACTCGGCGCGGTTTTCAGATCGGGGTGAGCGCCCGATAGTGACTAGCGCGTCGTGCTCGCAGAGTAAGAGCTGATCGGGTAGCTCTCCGCTGGCGCGCTTGGAGAGCAGGTCGATCTGCAGAGCGTGGGCTTCGGTATAGGGAATCCGGCCGAGCCTCCGCACATTAAGTTGCGGTGGCTCGACCGGATCCTGGTCGGCGAACGTGAGGTCTTGGGGCCCCAAGGGGACGCCTAGCCCTTGGGCTTCTGGTAGATGTGCACGGCCATGTTGTGGACGGCTTCGGCGGCCTCCATCATGGCTTCGGGCAGGGTCGGGTGCGCGTGAATCGTGCGGCCGATGTCTTCGGTAGTGGCACCAAGTTCGATAGCGAGGGCGGCCTCTGCAATCAGCTCGGTGACCTCGGGGCCGACCATCTGCACGCCAAGGACCTCGTCGGTCTTGGCGTCAGCGACGATCTTCACGAAGCCTTCGGTCTCCATCAGGCTCATGGCGCGGCCACTTGCGGCGAAGGGGAACTTGCCCACGGCGACCTCGATGCCCGCCTCCTTGGCCTCGGCTTCGTTAATGCCAACGGCAGCCATCTCGGGGCTTGTAAAGATTACGGCGGGCACGGACTTGACGTCGTACTCTTCGTTCTGGCCAGCGATTACGCCTGCGGCCACAAGGCCCTCCTTCGAGCCCTTGTGAGCCAACATCGGCTGGCCGGCGATGTCGCCGATGCAGTAGATGTTGGGCACGCTGGTTCGCATCTGCTTGTCCGTGTCGATGTGACCGAACTTGTTCAGGCTGAGGCCAGCCTTCTCGATGTTTAGCCCCTCGGTAAAAGGGCGGCGTCCCACGGTGCACAGGATCTGGTCGCAGTCGAGGCTCGTCAGGTTGCCGTCCTTGTCCGCGTAGCTGATCTCGAGGGCATCGCCCTTCTCAGACCAGCTCTTGGCAAAGACGTTCGTGTGCATCTTGATCTTGGCCTTCTTCATGCTGCGCTCGATGATCTTGATGCAGTCCGCATCTTGACCGGGCAGAGCGCCACCAGTGGCCTCAAGCACGGTGACCTGGGAGCCGAGCTTGTGGTACATCATGCCCAGCTCAAGGCCGATGTAGCCGCCACCGATCACCACAATATGGCCGGGGATGCGGTCGGGGGCAAGGGCTCCGGTAGACGACCAGACGTTCTTCTCGTCGAAGGCAAAGCCGGGGATCTCCGTGGGGATCGAGCCCGTGGCGATAACGACGTCGTCGCAGTTGATGGTCTCCGAGCCGACCTGGATCTGGGTCGGGCTGATAAAACTAGCCTCGCCCACTACGTGCTTGATGCCGTGCTGCTTGAACAGGCCACCGATGCCGCCGGTCAGACGCTTGACCACGCCCTCCTTCCAGCCCACCAGGGTGTCGACGTCAAGGCTCATGTCCTGGACGGTGATGCCCATGGTAGAGGCCTTCTTAACCTTCTCCATCAGCGCACCCGCGGCGATCAGCGCCTTCGACGGGATACAGCCCACGTTGAGGCAGGTGCCCCCAAGCTCGCCCTTCTCGACGACGGTAACGTCCTGGCCCAGTTGGGCAAGGCGGATGGCACAGACGTAGCCGGCGGGACCGGCTCCAATGACGACGACCTTACGGCTCATGTCTTTCAGGTGGGGGCTTGGATGGGGTCGCAACGGCGACCCACATCGGGAGAGCGTTTGGGTGAGTTTACGGTGGCTAGAGCGGGAACGCGCCGTCGCCTTTCTGAGCTTCGCCGTGACGTTCGACCGTCTCAATGAAGCTGTTGTACTGGGTCATGAGGTGCCTAGGCACCTCGCTGTAGACGTCCTCGACCAGAGAGCGCAGGGGCATGCCGGGAGCCGCCTCTTGCTTGTGGATCTCCGAGTCTGTCTCTTGGGTGATCTCCTTCTCGATGCCGGCAGCCTCCCCGGGCGCAAGGATTCCTCGGCCCTCCAGGAACTTGGCAAAGCGCTCGACAGGATCGCGCTCTTTCCAGGGAGCAACCTCTTCCTCGTCGCGGTAAACGCTGGGGTCATCCGAGCTGGAGTGCCCCATCATCCGGTAGGTCTTCACGATCAAGAGAGTCGGTCCCTCGCCGGCGCGGGCGCGCTCGAGGGCAGCTTCCATGGCGCCGTAGCAGGCCAAGACGTCGTTGCCATCGACCTCGGCGGCGGGCACGCCATAGGCGATTCCCTTGTCGGTCCATTTGCGCGCGGCGGTCTGGGCCGCGGACGGCACGCTGATCGCCCAGCCGTTGTGGATGCAGACGAACACACAGGGCGCCTTCCATACCGCGGCAAAGGTCATGCCGGAGTGAAACCCATTCGAGCTGGTGGCACCGTCGCCGAAGTAGATCGTGTGGACTTCGTCCTTGCCCTGCTTCTTGGCCGCGAAGGCTGCGCCGACCCCGTGGGGGATCTGCGTGCCGATGACACTGGACCAACTCGGGTAGTTCGAGCCCTTATGCTGGAAGTGGTTGCACATCTGACGGCCCTTGGCCGTGTCGAAGGCGTTGCAGTACATCTGGGCGATGTACTCTCCCAACGGAAGGCCGCGCATGAGCGCCGCTCCCCCCTCGCGCAGTCCCGACCACAGCCAATCGGAGTCCCGCAGGGGCGCTGCGGTTCCAATCATCGAGGCCTCTTGGCCCACGGTCGCTCCAACAAATCCCACGCGGCCAGCGCGCTGCAGCTTGAGCATGCGCGCATCCACTGTACGAACGCGCTGCATGTGCACGAAGAGCTCGCGCAGCTCGTCGTTAGACAGCTTCGGGAGTTCGGCTCCAGTGGCCTCCCCCAAGGGATCGACCAGCTGGAAGGGAATGTCGAGTTTAGTGGTCACGGGAATTACAGGGCGAGTAGCGCCGGCGTCTCCAGAAGGTTCTTCATGTGAACCAAGAAGCGAATCGCGTCCGCGCCGTCCACAAGGCGGTGGTCGACGCTGATCGAGAGGTTCATGTAGCTGCGCACGCAGATCTCGTCGCCGGCTGCGGTGGTCACCACGCCCGGCTTCTTCTGGATGCGGTGCACGCCCAGGATGCCGACCTCAGGGAAGTTGATAATCGGCGTAGCCAAGATACCGCCGATGTTGCCGGCGTTCGTGATGGTGAAGGTGCTGCCGCGCAGCTCGTCGGGCTTGATCTTGCCTTCGCGGGTGCGACCCGCAAGCTCGGCAAGCTCCGTAGCCAGGGTCATCATGCCCTTCGTGTTTACGGCGGGGATCACCGGCACGATCAAGCCGTTTGGCGTGTCCGTAGCGATACCGAGGTTGGCGTCGCGGTAGGTCACGACCTCTTGGGTCGACTCGTCGAGGGCCGAGTTCAGCATGGGGTACTTGGCCAGTGCGCTGGCCACAGCTTTCATAATGAATGGCATGTAGGTCACGTTGACACCGTCGGGGGCCGCGAAGGCCTTGGCGGCGTTGCGCGCGGTGACCAGGTCCGTCACGTCGATCTCTTCCACCACGGTGAAGTGAGTGGCCGTGAACTTCGATCGCGTCATCGCCTCAGCGATCTTGCGACGCACCCCGCGGAAGGGGGTACGGGTCTCGGCTTCCGTGGCCGCGATAGCCAGGGCTTGGGCCGGGGCCAGGGCGACTGGTGCCGGGGCTGCTTGAGCGGCGGCCGGAGCTGCGGGGGCAGCCGTTGCGCCGGATGCGGCGAAGGCCTCGACATCCGCGCGACGGATCACGCCGTTGCGGCCGGATCCAAGCACGAAGGTTAGGTCGATGCCAAGGTCCCGGGCGACTCGGCGCGCGCTGGGCACGGCAAGGGTCTTGGAACCCGCGGGGCGGGCCGGTTCGGCGGCTGCAGCAGGTGCAGGAGCTGCAGCAACGGCGGGCGCAGCCGCGGGCGCGGGTGCGGGCGCGGCTGCTGCGGCAGGTGCAGGTGCTGCAGCAGGGGCGCCAGCGCCGGTGGTCAGGTGGAAGATCACGTCACCCACGGGCACCACATCACCTCCGCCGGCAAGCAGCTTGGTGATCGTCCCTGCGGCGGGTGCGGGCACCTCCACGGTGGCCTTGTCCGTCATCACTTCGACAATAGGCTGGTGCTCCTCGACGCTGTCGCCTTCGGCAACAAGCCATTGCACAATCTCGCCCTCGGCGATTCCCTCGCCGACGTCGGGCAGCTTGAACTCGATAAGCGCTCCGCCGGTCGCGGCGGGGGCTGCGGCCGGTGCAGGCGCGGCAGTTGCTGCGGCGGGCGCGGCCGCAGGTGCAGCAGCTGCCGGAGCAGCCCCGCCGGCGTCGAGGTGGAAGATCACGTCGCCCACGGGCACGACGTCGCCTTCGCCGGCAAGCAGCTTGGTGATCGTTCCGGCGGAGGGTGCGGGCACCTCCACGGTGGCCTTGTCCGTCATCACTTCGACAATAGGTTGGTGCTCCTCAACGGTGTCGCCTTCGGCAACAAGCCACTGGACAATCTCACCTTCTGCGATGCCTTCGCCGACATCGGGCAGTTTGAATTCGATGGTCATTTCTGTATTCGCTTGGGTTGGGGTCCCACTAACAAGGACCCGCTGTTCGGGTTAGAACGTGTGGATTTAGAAGCTGTAGACCTTCTCGATGGCGTCGATCACGCGACGGGCATCGGGCAGGTAGTGGTGCTCGAGGGTGTTCGGGAAGGGAGTGTCGAAACCGGTGACGCGCAGGACGGGCGCCTCCATGTACTCGATGGCGTTCTCGGCGACAATCGCGCTGATCTCGCCGGCGTATCCGCAGAAGCGTGGGGCCTCGGTGACGGTCACGACGCGGCCGGTCTTTTTGGCCGCCTCGATCACACCATCCTCGTCGAGGGGAAGCAAGGTGCGCAGGTCGACCACATGGACCGAAATGCCCTTTTCCGCTGCTTGTGCAGCAGCCTTCTCCACAACGGGAACCATCGCGCCATAGCAGAAGACGGTGACGTCCTCCCCTTCAAGCACGGTGCGGGTCGTGGACAGGTCCACGGTGTAGTAGTCCTCGGGGACCTCGCCCTTCACGCTGCGGTACAGGGCTTTGGGCTCCATGAAGAGCACTGGATCAGGGTCCGCAATCGACGCGAGCAAGAGTCCCTTGGCGTCGTAGGGCGTGGAGGGGATCACGACCTTCATGCCGGGGGTGTGGCAGAAGTAGGCCTCGCCAGACTGGCTGTGGTAGAGGCCGCCACGGATGCCGCCTCCATAAGGAGTGCGGATCACCATGGGCGCTGTGTACTGGCCGCCGGAGCGATAGCGCAGCTTCGCGGCTTCGGACACGATCTGGTCGAAGGCCGGGAAGATGAAGTCCTGAAACTGAATCTCAGCGATGGGCTTCATGCCGTTCATGGCCATGCCGATGGCCGCGCCGATAATGCCGTCCTCGGAGAGGGGCGTATCGAAGCAGCGCTCCTTGCCGAACTCCTCTTGGAGTCCGCCGGTTGCCAGAAAAACACCGCCCTTTAGCCCGACGTCTTCGCCAAACATGAGCACAGATTCATCCGCCCGCATGGCGGTACGAAGGCCGTCGTTGACGGCGCCGATTAGAGTTTGAATAGCCATGGATTTAGAGGGGGAAGGCGCCGTCGCCGGCTGCGGCTTCGCCAAGGCGCTTTTGGAGCTCGAAGCTCGCCTCGCCTTGCTTGCGGATGTGTGCTGGAATCTCTTCGTAGACGTCGCTAAAAATGGTCTCGAGCTTCGGCGGCGCTGTCGCGGCGGCCTCCTTGGCAGCGGCGTCAATCTCGGCCAGGCATTCTGCCGTGGTCGCCTCGCCTTTCGCCGCATCCCAGAGGCCGCGAGCCGCCAGGAACTTCTCGAAGCGATCAATGGGGTCCTTCTGGGCCCACTCGTCCACAACCTCCTTCGGCACGTAGGTCGAGGGGTCGTCCGAGGTCGAGTGGCCGCCCATACGGAAGGTCACAGCCTCGATTAGGGTCGGGCCGTCGCCGGCGCGGGCGTATGCAGCGGCCTCAAGGGTGGCCTCGCGCATGGCGAAGACGTCGTTGCCGTCCACGGTGACAGCGCGGACGCCGTAGGCCATGCCCTTGATGGCGTAGCCGTCGGACGCGGTCTGCTCGTGGGCGGGCAGGGAGATCGCGTAGCCGTTGTTTTGGCACAGGAAGACCACCGGGGACTTCCAGACGCCTGCAAAGGTCAGGGCCGAGTGGAAACCCAGGGTCGAGGTGCCGCCGTCGCCGAAGCTGGCCAGGGCGACCGTGTCCTCGCCGCGCAGCTTCGCCGCGTGGGCGGCGCCAACCGCCTGGGGCAGCTGGGTGCCCAGGGGCGACGAGATCGAGGCGAACTTGATTGGATCGGTGAACGAGAAGTGCACCGGCATTTGGCGGCCCTTCGCGCTATCGTGGGCGTTGCCGAACATGTTGTGCATCATGTCCACTGCCTTTACGCCGTGGTAGAGCGCCATGCCGAAGTCGCGGTAGCTGGGGAAAAACCAATCGTCCTTGCGCAGTGCGCTTGCCGCGCCGATCTGGCAGGCCTCGATGCCCAAGTTGGGGATCGAGAATCCGATGCGCCCCGAGCGCTGCAGCTTGAGACAGATGTCATCGAAGGCGCGCACGAGCTTCATCGAGCGGTAATAGTGCAGAAGCTCTTCGTCCGGGAGCCCCGGATCGTAGCCATCTGTCGTCTCGCCGGCGCTGTTCAAGATCGTATGCATCGCAGTGATCTTGGCCGGGTCGGTTGTTGAGGGTTGCATCATGTGAATAGAGGTTCCGGAGGAAGGAAGATCTAGTTGTTTTGAGTTCGCGATTCGCGAACAAGGCGCTCGGCGAAGAACTCGGCCGCGCGGTAGCTCGAACGGACCAAGGGGCCCGAGGCGACATAGGCAAACCCCATAGCTTCGCCAGCCTCAGCAAGCTCGTCAAATGCCTTTGGCGTGACGTATTCGCGAACTGGGGCGTGATTAGGAGTTGGGCGCAGGTACTGGCCCAGGGTCAAGAAGTCCACGCCGGCGTCCCGCAGGAGCTGCATCGACTCGAGCACCTCTTCGTGCCTCTCCCCCATGCCCAGCATGAGGGACGACTTTGTGAAGACCCCGTCGTAGGACGACTTGGCTTCCAGCAGAGTCTGGGTGCTGCGCTCGAAGCTGCAGCGGGGGTCGCGCATCTTGCGCTGGAGCCGCGGCACGGTCTCCGCGTTGTGAGAGAGCACGTCCGGACGCGCCTGCATCAAGATGTTCAAATTCACGCCGGTATAGTCCGGGATTAGGGTCTCCACAATTGTGCGCGGGCTCGAGCGGCGAATCGCGCGGATGCAATCGGCGTAGTGACCGGCGCCGCCGTCCTCGAGGTCGTCGCGATCCACGCTAGTGATGACTAGGTAGGACAGATCTAGGCGCGCCACGGCCTCCGCCACGTGCTCGGGCTCCTTCGGATCCGGCGCCGCAGCTCGGTCCACGGTCTTCACCGCGCAAAAACGGCAGCGACGTGTGCACTCATCGCCAAGCACCATGATCGTCATGGTCGCCCCGTGACCGGCCTCTTCCTTCTTAGTAGCCGCTTGCTGGCCGGCCCAGCACTCGCCTAGGTTCGGACAGCGCGCCGACTGGCAGACAGTGTTCAGCCCCAACTCCTGGGTCATGCGCTTCAGCTTCCCATAGCCATCACCGCCGGGCAGCGGCACCTTAAGCCAAGAAGGCTTGCGTCCGCCCTCGAGGGCAACGCGCGCTTCATCAGTCTGGGAGGGGTTTCTGGGGCCTGGAGAGGTAGATGTCATGGCTAGAAAATCGCGCAGCATTCTAACAGAAATGAGCCCAAAAGGGGACCCCAAGCCGGCGCCCTTCCACCAGTCCCTCGTCTTGCACTTTCCCAACACCCGACTTGCCTTACTTCACCCCTAGGGGCTAGGCTGCCCCCACAAGCGGGGCGATTACCCGTCCTTGATAGGCACTTCAAACCCAAAACATCCCCATGTCTAAGAAACTTATCCTTGCCGCCGCGCTAACCCTCGGCTTCGGCGCCACCTCCTGCCTCGGTCCCAACCAGACCTTCAACGACCTTAACGACTGGAACCAGCAGGTCACCGACAACGCTTGGGCCAACGAAGCCGTCTTTCTGGGGCTCAACATCGTCCCTGTCTACAGCGTCGCCTATATGGCCGACCTGATTGTCTTCAACTCGATCGAATTTTGGGACGGCCAGTAAGCCGAACCCTCTGACGAGAAAGCTCCGCCCCTGGCTCTCAAGTCGAGACCGGGGGCGGAGCTATTTAACGGGTCCCCGTCCTACTTCCCAAACAGCAGCTCGACCAACCGGGGATAGACGACACCCGGCACCTCGTCCTCATCGACGGTTCCATCTCCATCTAGGTCCCATCGATTTACGAACTCGTCCGCACAGACGGCAACCCCCCTGGTGGTCACGAGGTTGACTCGGCGAGCGACCTCGCTGCGAACCACTCGGTCGTCTTGGTTCTGATCCATCTCGAGGAACAGCTCGCCCCGCTCCTTCATCTCGGATCGCGTCAGCACGGAATCCCCGTCCTTATCGAAGGCCTCAAACACACCGTCAACCGAGATCAAGGGCGGCAGGCCCGACACGTCCTCACGAGCCAGCCACTCCACCTTTGGCGGCAACAGACCCTCCCGCACGTCGTACACCTCGACGCGAACCTGCAACTGCACTTCGCCATCCCCGTCAGAATCCAAGATCGAAAACAACATCTCGGACAGGCGAAACTCCCTTGCGGACACGGTGCCATTGGCCCCGCCTAGGCCCTCGAACAGCTGCTGGGCGACCCCGTCCCCATAGCGCAGTCGACGCGTCTCGCCCGGCAAGCGCGAGAGCTCGTCGCGACTCAGCCGTTCATCTTTATTGAGATCGAGAGCACCAAACACGGCCCGCTCGGCCTCGGCCGGACTCAAGCGCTCGTCTTGATTGCGATCGTACTCCGAGGGATCGGTCCCATCCAAGATTCCACGCAGCAGGCGGGTGAGCGCCTCGCGCTTGATGCTCGCCAAGGGCTGGGTGCGCTCTTCGGCGGACGACGACCGCGTACCCGCCAGGGCACCGGTAATGGCGGCAAGCTCGCTAAGACTAATCCATCCATTCTGGTCCTCGTCCACATCACTTGACAGGCTCGTGCGGCACTCCTCGAGGCTTAGAGCTCCAGAGTGGTCGGCATCCATTTGGTCTAGGAACAGACGCGCGGTGATACCCGGCGCATTGGGAGTCTTTAGGGGCTCGTCGGCCAGCCCAAGACGCTCGCGCCCCACCCCAAGGATGCGCGCGAACTCGGCGCCCGAGAGCCAGCGCGATCCCTCGTGACTGACGTCCTTTAGGGGCTTGCCGTCGGGTTCAACCATCTGGTCTAGAGGGAACTGCTCCACAGCTCCCGCAAAGGTTTCGAAGATACCCGGCAGGATTCCCAGCTCGGTGGGCTCCTTCGACAAGCCAACGTCCACGGCGCGCACGCCGTCGCTCCCAAAGGCAAGCATCGTCGTGTTAAGGAAAGGCGGGTTGTAGAATTGAGCAGGAGCCAACCACTCGGTGCCGTCTCCAGTGCGAACATCCCCGGTCAACTTTGGCTTCTCGGGATCCGTGATGTCGACCACGTACAAGGTCGAGCGACCTCCGCCACGCCCGTTGCGCTCGGCCAGCAGATACAAGTAGTCCCGCTCGGCGGTACCGACGCCGCCCTGGGCATCGCCCACATCTACGTGGCTCAAGGCGACCAATCCGCGGTAGCTGGTTTGACCGCGACCGCCGATGCTCTCGGTGCGACCAGCCACGGGCTTCGGCCACAACAGCGTCGGCAAGGACGGCTCGGTTACGTCCACCAGCTGCAGCCCACGGGTCTGGTCGAGTACGGCGGCCACGTGGCGCGCCTCAGTGCGCTCGTCCGAAGCGCGCGCCTTGCCATCGGGCCCGCTCTCGACAATCGGGCGACTGTATTGGAAGAGCGCCGCCACCTGAGTCACGTAGTCGGTATCGCCTGCGCGCGTTGCGAAACCAAGTCCACCGAGCAAACGCGGCGAGATCGGCGCACTTACGTCTACGGTTGCCAGCCCCCCCGCGCCATCGGCCACATAGGCCCAAGGCCAAGACACGTCCACGTCGTGGGCATCGAACATGGGCAAGTTGCCCAAAGGCTTGATCTTCGCGGGCTCGGCGATGTCGAAGAGCCGCAGCCCTCCGGCGCCATCGGCCACGTACAGCACATCCCCTTGGACTTGAAGCGAGCGCGGGCTGACTGTGGCGACAAACGCGATACGGTTGAGCTTTAGGGGATCGCTTGCGTCGAGCACGTGCACGCCGTGGAAACCCTCGGCGACGAAGAGGGTCTCGGCGTGGCCCTGCAATGGATCGCAGACTAGCTCGACCGCGGTCACGTTGGGGATCGCAAACTTGGCAAGGGGGGCGGAGGCGGCAAGCTGGCCGCGGTTAAGTGCAACGGTCTCGATGCCGCGCTCGTCGGCAACAAACGCGAGCTGACGCGCCAGCTGGAAGTTCTCAGTGCCCAGGCCCCAGGTTCCGGGTGCGCGGTGGCATTCGACACAGGAGCGCGCCGTGCTGCGTACGGCGTGGGTCTGGTGGTGGATCATCGTCATGCCCGAGAGACCCTCAACTGTCTCCGGCATGGCCTGGTCGATCTGCAGGACGCCGTCCTTGTCCCAAACGCTGCCCATGGTCGAGAAGCCGGTCATGTACGGGGCCACGCGGCCGGACTCGTTCAGGCCTGCATAGAAGCTCTTCCAGGTAGCGAAGACCTTCTCCTGGGTTGTGACGCGGCCAGGTGTACGACGGCCAGAGATCAAGTCGAGCTGGCTGAGGGATTCGTTGCGCGTGAAGTGGAAGCCCAGGAAGTTCGGGTTCCACGCGCTGTGGCAGGTGTAACACTCCACGTTGCGGTGGTTCTGGTTCATGGCCTGGTGCGCATCGTACTCGTACGCAAGGCTGCCCTCATCCACAAGACTACGCACCTGGGGGACGATGTGCTGCACACCGTCCGTCTTGCCGGTCAGGATCACGCGGTAGCGATCTGGATCGTCCGCCTGGTCGGGATCGTCGGGGTTGCCATACCATCCAGGGTTCTCCTCGCGGTGCAAGTTCTCAAGGGGGGTGCCGCGATCCGTGCGAAGGTTCGAAACCTCGTCAAAGCTGCCGTGGCAGTCCTCGCAAGAGATCTCTACCTGCTGCTCCATTTGGCCGTGCAGCTTGCCGTCCCCCATCAGGTCCCCTTGGGTGTGGCAGTCCACGCAGTGCATGCCACGCTCAAAGTGGATGTCCGCCGGGACCATGGCTGGATCATTGAGATAGAAGGCGCGGTTGAGGGACGTGTCCGTAGTGCCCGCCACATCCGGACCACCCGGCGCACCTGGCGGCAACTGGGACAGGCCCCGAAAGTTCAAGCCGATGGACGCATCGCCGAAGTGGCAGGTCGTGCAGGCGTTTGTCTCTGGGGCGCGCACCATGGAGTGAGTGCGCGGATGCCCGGGCTCGTTGCGCAGGGCCTTGCGATCGGCGCTGCTGGAGAAGCCGTCTAGGGAATACGGCACGTGGCACGCCGCGCAGCCGCCACCGCGGTAGTCGCCGTCAAAGCCGGCGCGCCCGTCCACGGCCGCACCCTCGCTCCAAAAGTGGCACTGCATGCACTCCTTGCGCGGCAGGTCTGCAAAGTGCGTGGAGAGCTCCGAATCGGAGCCCACGCCCCGGAACCCGGGGATTGGGACCAAGCGCTCGACATCGCCACCCTCGTCGGGCTGACCGAACTTGGGATGAGGCGTACTAAAGATCGAGAAGCGTCCGCCCCTCTCCTTCGACAGACCCATCTCATAAAAGCCGTCAGAAAGGTGGCCCGCGGTGGAGAAGTGCAAACTTGAGCCGAAATGGCGCACGGCGTCCTCGTGGCACTCGGCGCAGGTGCGGTCCACAATGCGCAGATCCATGGGGTTCTCAAAGCGCCGCCGGGCAAGGTCTTGGGCAGGATCGAGGACGCGCTCGTCGGAGACCTCGTCCCGGGTGCGCGGCACATGGGCGGCGGCCTTGGACACGGCGTTCGGATCGCCGCCGTGACACTCGGTGCAGGTAAGCTCGGCCTCGGGGTGCATGGGTTCGATGCCCACGTGGCACTCCTCGCAGCGCTCTACCGCTGGGGCGGCTTTGGCCTTTAGAGAGGTGCCCGGCTGGGCCCGCGCCACCTGGGCGTCCGTCGACAGAACCAGCCCCATGCAGACAGCCCCCCAAAGGAAGAACGCACCCACTCCAAGCCTACTCGCCTTCGTCATATCCTCTGCCCTCTTGGCCGACCTGAGATCGCGGCCAGACAGACTCCGTCGTGGTCGCGCCGCTCATTAACTGTACATCGCGACTAGGCAAACATCTTTGAGATGCGCTTGCCCTTGGAAAATGCCGCCTTCGTACCAAACATCGACGTCACAGTCGGCGCCACGTCGATCGTGTCGATCTCGGTATCGTACTCGACGCCGCTCTTAAAGTCCGGACCCCAGCAGGTCGTCGTAACGTAGCGCAGGTCGTCCGAACCGTCGCCGTGGTCCAAGCCACGGCGTGTGTTCAAGTCGCGGTCGCGCCCGAACTCGGGCAAGATCACGAACGAGGTCGTGTCTCGCAGGTCGGGGTCTGCCTTGACACTCTCCCAGAGCTCGCCGAGAGCCGCATCGTTTTGGCGAATAACCTCCACGTACCCGTTGAAGTCTCCGTGGGCCGTGTCGGCATTTTGCAGGACGATGCCCGTGACCTTCGGCTTGAATATCGCGATTAGGTTGCGTGCAACTCGGATCGCCTTGCGGTCGCCAGCGGCCGGGCCATTAATGTTGGCCGTGCCCCGGGTAAGCTCCTCAAGAATATACTTCTCGACGCGCGCAGAGGCATCGGGATCGGCCCCAGACTTGCCCCTATCGAGCACCTTGCGCATCTTGCGCAGGGCGTCCGTCTCGCCACCGGGCACCTCGCGCATCTTGCCAAAGTTTGCCAGCAGGTCCTTGAACTCGGCGTTGAAGATGCCGTCGCCGTCGAGCACATTGGCACCGTACTTCTGCCCATAGTCCCGATGTGAACTCGCGCTGTAGTTGGTCTGCTGGGCGCCGCCCGAGGTGCTAATCCACACGTCGTTTTGACTCAGCCCGCCGTCCTTGCGCAAGTACTCAAACAAGGTCGGGTCTGGTCCGCGGGCGTTCTCGCGGATACCGCGCGCCTCGGAGATCCCGGTGAAGACAGATAGCGCGGCACCGAAGTGTCCCAGGTTGGATGTGCGAGTTCGGTTGAACAGCACGCCCTCGTCGGCCATCGCGCGCATGTAGGGGATGTTAGTCGGCATGCCGAAGGTCTCGCGACTGCGCACGCCACCCGCAAAGGCCACCAGCACCAGGTGCTTTGTCTTGAATTCCTTACTTGGTCCGACCGTCCGCCCCGCAGCCGAGGCAGCGTGCCCTAGACCACCCAACTGCAGGCAAGACGCGGCGGCCAGGCCGGCCCCCAAGACTTCGCGCCTTGTCACTTGTCCACTCCGCTTCGATTTTGATTCGCTCATCTTTTGGGCTCCGGTTCTGGCCTACTGGCTCTGGTACTCGCCACCGGTCACGATCGCAAGTAGGATCGTAGCGGGCCGGCAATCGGGCTCGCGAAAGGCGCCGGTGAAGACCGCAGCTTCCTCGTCGGTTGAGCTTCGGCCCAGCAGATCTAGGAACTTCTGATCGATCCACTTGCTTACATTCTCAATGTCTTCTTTAGCGGGGAGCTTGGCCTCTTGCGAGTCCAGCACGAGACGCGCCAAAAGCCCTTTTAGGGGGGTCGGGTCCGAGAGGCCGTCGAGGGCGTCGCGCATGCGCCGGGACTCGCTCGGGGTTGGCAGGCGATCGTAGACATCCACAAGGAGTGAGCTTACCCAATCCCGGTTCGTAGTCCTGCGCGGACGGCCCAGGCGCGCCTCCCACTCCGGAGAGAGGAACCACTTGCGGTAGTGATCGATAAAAGTGAACTCATCCTTCTCGAAAGCGCGGATCGCGTCGCGCCGCTCGCCCTTGTTCTGCTCGGCGCGGATCAGGCGCTGGTACTCACGATCGATGAGGCCCTGACCAAAGCGCTTGTCTCCCATGGCAACGCCCACCACATCCGACTGGGAGTTCACGACCTCGCCCAGGAATAGCCCTGAACCGCCGTCATAGGCCGCCTTGCCGATCTCAAGCTCTCGCGTTTGCTTCTGCACGACGATCCCCAGCAACTGCTCCATGACCACGGTCACAAAGGTATCTGCACCGGGATTGCGTTGGTTGAAGCTCGAGCTCAAGACCACGCGGTGGATCGCATCGCGCACATGCAGACGTCCCTCCGTCAGGTCGGCGGGAATCGACTCCACGCGCTCGGCCCGCGGCCTGAAGTTGTCTATCAAGAGGAAGTAGTAGAGCTGCTTTTCGAGCCACTTCGTCCAAAACGCCTCGCCACCGAGCAGATCGTCCAACAGGGCGACCAGTCCTTTGCCTGCCCACTTGTCGCGCTCGGCCCGCAGCGGCGGCCGACCGAGGAGGTCTAAAAATGCGGCTCGAATCCGCTTGGGAGTCAGCTCACCAAAGGGCTTAGCCTCGGTGACACCGTCTCCGACGATTTTCGAGGTCCTCACTGCGCGGTTCGGAGGTTCCATCAGGCTTCCTACCGTAGCGCACTCCGTCCATAACGAACATACCGCGTGGAACACTTCTCATCACCGCGGCGATTTTGACCCCAGAAGCTGCGCGGACCTTGGGCAGCGTGTTCGCGCACAACACCTACCGTCGGGGTGCTCGGGCCGCTAAGGGAGCCCGAGCCATCGTTACACCACACACACCGCCTACCATGAGTTTTATGACTCTTTCCGCGTCGCCGCCACTTATCGTGATCTCTACGAGGTGTCTTAGCCTGGCGTAAGGCTCGAGCGACCGAGGAGAACGCGGAACTGTGCAACGAGGCCTTGCCCCATGAACGGTATTTCAGTTGCTCGACGTGTCATGCCCCAGGGCCGACGGTGAGTCGTCCCCAAGGGCAAGGCCAGGGAGGTTTCACTCCTAGTTCAGGTAGGCTGAAAACTGTCTACGAAGGTCTGGTGAGCTGAGCTTGCGGAGGGCTGTCATCTGAATCTGCCGAACGCGCTCGACGCTAACGCCTAGGCGCAGCGCGACCTCGGCCAGGGTGTGCTCGCGGATGTTGCCAAGGCCGAAGCGCTGGGTCACGACGAAGCGCTCACGTTCGCGAAGGTCTGCCAAGGCGTCCTTCAGGTCCCCCTCTAGAGTGACCCGGTCCATGCGGTTCAGGTCATCTTCGATCGTGTGCTCATCCTCAAGGAAGTCTCCGAGCCGGCTCGTGCCTGCGGCGGAGCTAAACTCGGCGTCTAGGGACAAGCTCATGCGAGTCGCACTTAGGGCCGAATCCACAAGATGCTCTTCGAGATCGCCCTCTAGGGCAATCTCGGCGCTGGACGCCTTCGGGTCACCAAGGCGGATCTTCGCCTCGTTGACCTGCTTCATGATCTTCTGCAGGTAGATCGGCACGCGCACCGTGTGGCCGAAGTTGTAGAGGTAGTTGCGGAAGGCCTGGTTTAGCCAGTGCACAGCGTAGGTGCGGAACAGTAGGCCGCGCCGCCAATCGAAGCCATCCACGGCGCGGTAGAGTACGATGCTGCCTTCTTGGATCAGGTCGATGCGGGATGCGCCCGTGTGGTTGTAGCGCTCGACGTTCATCAGGACCAAGTAGAGGTTGCGCTCGACCAGCTCCGTGCGCATGGCATGCAGCTCGACCCAACGGCGCGCGACCTTGGCGGGTAGGCTCGAGGCGGCAATCGTCGCAAGGGCCACTTGGTTGTTCCAGCCGAGCCCCGTGTGGGCGATGCCCTCGTGCACCTCTTCTTTTGTCACGCCGGCCTCCTCCATGGCGACTCCCAGGCGTAGGCGAGCGAACTCGATCCGGCGCGCTAGGCGACCTTCCCCTTCTCGGTCGAGCACCTCGATGCAGTCCACGTCCGCCCGAAATTGGTTTAGAAAGGAGGCCGACCCGCTGTTGGTGAAGTGGCCTGCACGGCGACGCCAAGAGTCCGAATCTTTGATCTGCAAGCAGGTCCCCGCTTGGTCCAAGTCCTGAATCGCGGCGAGCGCGATGGCCGAAAAGGAATCTGGGGAATCAAGAGTTGGGTCGAGCAGCGCATCGAGCTCGGAATGGCGAAGTTGGGGAAGGGCCATAAGAAAGGGGGGTAGGGTCGTCTGGTTTTGCTTCTGAGCCTATTAGAGCGAAGTTTGGGGCAAAACCGAACAGAGATCACGGGATCACTTTATCCGCATATCAATCAAGCCATCCTAAGGGGTTGCCTAGAAACGAGCTAGGGGCAGTCCCACAAGTGGGACTGCCCCTAAGCGTGGCCTGGGATTGCTCCCGACCGAGACGAGACAAGCGATCAGCTGGTCTTAGCTGGCTCCTCGCTAAAGCTAGACTGCTCTTCCTTGGGAATGAACGCGTTGAGGTGACCCAGGTTAGCGGTCTCCTTGATCAGAGCGCGGGCCACCACCATGCGCTGGATCTCGTTGGTGCCCTCGTAGATCTGCAGGATCTTGGCGTCACGGAAGAACTTGGCCACGGGGTAGTCCTCCATAAAGCCGTAGCCACCGAAGACCTGGACCGCGTCCGTCGCCACTTCCATGGCTGTGTCCGTCGCGAAGCACTTGGCCATAGCGGCCTTCTTGCCCGCTTCGGCCGCGCGACCGTTATCGACCATGCTGGCCACCGAGTGCACGAGGCAGCGGGCGGCTTCGGTCTTCATTGCCATATCCGATAGCATCTTCTGGACCATCTGGAACGAGTTGATCGGCTTACCGAACTGGCGGCGACGCGCCGAGTAGGCAAGAGCGTAATCGAGTGCGCCTTGGGCGGCGCCGACGGCTTGGGCCGCAACACCGGGACGGGCGTAGTCAAGGGTCTCCATGGCGTTCTTGAAGCCGAGCCCCGGACGGCCACCGATCAAGTTGCTCTTCGGAACGCGCACGTTATCGAAGCGGGTCTCCACCACGGGAACCGTGCGGATGCCCATCTTGTCCTCGACCTTACCGATGGTGAAGCCGGGCGTACCCTTCTCCACGATAATCGAGGACAGGCGACGGGAGCGGGACTCCGGATCAGTCACAGCGAACACCGTGTAGATGTCGGCGACGCCACCGTTGGTGGTCCACTTCTTCTCACCGCAGATGATGTAGTCGTCACCATCCTCGTAGGCGCGAACGGCAAGACCGCCGGCGTCCGAGCCCGCAAACTTCTCCGACAGGCAGAAGGCAACCATCTTCTCGCCCGATGCGACCATGGGGAGCCAGTGCTTTTTCTGCTCTTCCGTTCCGCCCACAAGGATCGGGAAGGACCCGAGTGCGTTTACGGCAAAGGCCACACCGAATCCCGAGTCGGCCTTAGCCAGCTCTTCTACGATCAGGGCTAGGGCCAGGACGCCCGTACCGTTGCCGCCGTACTCTTCGGGAATCCAAGTCCCGAACAGGCCGGCCTCAGAGCACGCCTTGGCAGCCTCGTAGTTGTACTCCTGCGCCTTGTCCAGGCGAGCAGCGTGGGGTCGCACGTGCTTCTCCGCGATCTCCTTGGCAATGGCCTGGAGTTCAAGAGCCTTGTCGCTGTATGTGATGTTCTGCATGGGGGTCCTAAGTTCTGTTCTAGGTGGCGGGTGCGTATCTGGGCGCATTCCTCGCCAGGCAAATCGGGGCAAGATTATAGGGGATCGCGCGCTGAAATGACCCAAAAACCTCCCATCCGGGACCTTGGGGCGACACTCTGGGTCGGGCCGGGCCACCCTGGCGCGTCTAAGCACCCCAGCGGCCGCATTGAGCCGCCCTACCGCCCGCCAGCTTCTAGACAGCCGCGATGCTGTGTAAAGGCTGTGCCCGGGACATCCGAGGAATGGGACAGCGGAAAATTCGATTCCTTCTTAGAATAAAAAAGAGTCTTGGAACTTGGTGCGGATCTTGCCCGTCGCCATGGCTATATGGAGGTCTCCTCCGTGCCACCAAACTCTCGTCTCTAGAAAATACTGCCCACTTCAACATGAAGCACTTTCAACTTTCTGCGAGCCTACTGTTCGCGGTGCTTACTGCTTCGCTAACAAGCTGTAACGACGGGGCCGTGGAGATCGTCTCTCCCGACCGACAGCAGGCCATGATCGACCTGGGCTTTCTACTCATGTTTGATGAGGAGTTCTCCCGGCCCAACGGGATTGCCTGTGCGACCTGCCACGATCCCCAGCTTGGCTGGGGAGACGCTCGGCCCCAGGGCAAGGGTGTGCAAGACCACACGCTGGATACGGACACGGGTACGATTCCCCACGATGGCAACCTGGCCGTTGCCGGAGCTCGATTCAAGACGATCTTGACGGACCGCAACACACCGACCATCTACAACTCCCATGTCTTCCCGAACATGTTCTGGGACGGCCGCGCGGGTGACCTTGCCCACCAAGCAAACTTCCCCGTGGGCGGCTTTAATGAGATGAACTCGAGTTGGGGCACGGACGTCATCCCCTTGGTGGAGGCCAACACCAACTACATGAGCCTATACAAGGCGGCATTCAAGACCGCCTCGGTCACCCAGGCCAACCTCGTCGACGCCATCGGCGCCTACGAGGAAACCATCAGCGTCTTCGACACGCCTTACGACCAATACTTAGCGGGAGATATGACCGCCATGACCGCGGCCGAGATGGCCGGCATGGACCTATTCTTTGGCAAGGCTGCCTGTAGCACGTGCCATGCTTCACCGCTTATGACCGACCTTGGCTTCCACAACGTCGGCGTACCGGAGTATGGACAGCTTGCCCTGAACGGCGACGCGGACCTTGGGCGCGGGGCGGGCGAAGACTGGACCGCCGCCCCGTCAGGAGCAATCACGGCGACCCCCAACCCCGCCGACGACTGCAAGTTTAGGACGCCTCAGCTGCGCATGGCTAAGGTGACCGGGCCTTACTTCCACAACGGCTTTGCCGAGACGATCGAAGAGGCCGTAGCCTTCATGGCAACCGGCGGCGGACCGGACCTATCCGCCACCGGCACCAAGTCACCCGAGATGATCGACCGAGGACTGACAGCCCAGGAACTAGAGGATCTGACCACCTTCGTCCGCGACGCCCTGATGGGCACCGAGATCAAGTAGAGGAACTAGCTATGAATCACACGAAGCAGACCATCCTCTCTCTCGCCGCCCTTGGCCTTGCCACTGCCACAGCAACTGGCCAAGGCGTCACCCTGCCGCCGGCCATCACTGATGCCGGGGGCGCGAATGTACCGAACCTTGGCATGCAGCAGCTGAAGGTCGAGACCGCCGGTGGAGGCTATCTACAGTCGCCCAACGTCAACATGCCCGCGGGCACGATCCTGCCTGCATCTGCTATGGGCCAGGCCACCGGCACGCTCTATGAGCCGGACTCTGGCGTGAGCACGCCGCTGTACTCATTTCAGGACGACACGCAGTTCCCCCAGGCGCTTACCTTTTCAAACACGGACCC
>JAQXEK010000084.1 GCA_029250885.1 Planctomycetota bacterium | reverse complement strand
AGAGGCGTCTGGCGACGCAGCGGAGAAGACCCGCGGCGAAGTGAAGCGCGCCGAGAACGCACGCAAAGAGGCGTCTGGCGACGCAGCGGAGCGGACCCGCGGCGAAGTGAAGCGCACCGAGAACGCACGCAAAGGTGCGTCTGGCGACGCAGCGGAGAAGACCCGCGGCGAAGTAAAGCGAGCCGACAACGCACGCAAAGGTGCGTCTGGCGGCTCAGACAAGACCCGCGGCGAAGCCAAGCGCGGCGATGCCGCAAAGGGCAAGACCCGCGGCGACAACTAATACTGATTCCATCCCCCTCTATTCCAACACCAATTCCAATCATGAAAAACTGCACTACGTTGTCCATTCTGGCCGCTTCTCTCACTCTCTTAGCCGCCTGTGGCGGAAGCGAAGCTTTGACCGAAACCGACGGCACGGAGATCAGCGTTCCCACCCAGGACGAAGCTGACCAGGCAGCCACCGACGCCATCGACGACGCAAACGCTGATGAAGAACTCGACAAGTTGATGGACGAAATCGGCGAGTAGCTCGCCCTAGGGGGCCACTAGCCCCGTACTTGGAAGCCCCCACCCGGACTGCATTGCGCGGCACGGGCAGGGGCTTTTTTTTATTGTCCGCAATCTCTTGGAACGTGTTCTTAAGTACGGCCAACGAGTGCATTGATGGTGAGCAAAGGGCGGCTGCCTAGCGTGGTAAGCTGGTGCGTTCCGATTCCCCAACAGCCCGATTTACGCCCCATGAAACTTGCCCACACGATGATCCGCGTTAAGGATCTCGAAGAGACCCTTACCTTCTACACCGAGTTCCTTGGACTTAAGGAATACCGGCGCGGCACGATCGGTGACGAGTGCACCTTGATCTTTCTGGGCGACGAGGAGGCCAGCTACTATATCGAGCTGACCTACAACCACGACGGCCGTGACTACGATTTGGGCACGCAGTTCGGGCACCTTGCCTTTACGGTTCCCGACCTTGCCGCGGTGATCGCCGATGTAGAGGCGCGCGGCTGGTGGTACCGCGAGAACAAGGGCCGCTACATCTTCGTGAAAGACCCCAATGGCTACGACATCGAGATCCTGCAGGCGAGTGTCGACTAGGCCGGTGAGTTCACTCGGCGCGGGCGTCCACGGACGGCCCGAATCGATGGTCTAGACGAACCCTCAGCACGTGGGGCCTGCAGCATACCGGGCAGTCTTCGACATACTCTTGATCCGTACCGGCGAGCTCGTCGATGGGGATCACGATCTCCTCGCCGCAGGATTGGCAGACGTAGCTGGCCTCATCGTTGGGCTCGCGGTATGCCTCATCTTCCGGCTGATCTTCGTCCAACATTTAGCTATGGGATCTGGGCTTGGTCAAGACCGTGCGCGGCTAGCCGCCGATCTTGTTTAGCGGGTTCTGAATCGCCGAGCTGGGCTGTCCGACACTGAGGGTGTCGAGGTTCGTCCAGTCCAGTAGGAATTCCTCCGGAAGCTCTGCGGTCTCCGTCCAAACAACTTGGATCTTTGGAGTGCCTGTGGAGGTGACGATTTGTCCATGCTCGAGGTAAGCGCGACTCGCAGTCGCGCCGACAGCTTGGATCCAATAGGCTGAGTTGGCCCGCTGGCCTTCGGCGATAAGGTCCTGGAACTCATCGCCAGAAACATGCTCGATGCCCGTAGCGCGGCAGCCTGCGGAATACCCCACCAGCAGCCCAAGCAGCAAGTACCCCATCGATTTTCCTTTCATGGAAAACATTGTATGCCCTTGAGGTGCCTGGCAAACCAACCCGAGCCGATTGGGCGCGACCTTTACTCCTGCAGGCTAAAGGAATTGCCTATCTTTCACGGTTCCTCCCCAGCCCCTTCCAGGATTCAGCCCATGGAACTCTCTCGCATCCAACTGTTCAGCTTCGATTGCTACGGCACACTAATCGATTGGGAGAGCGGCCTGCTTAAAGCCCTCGAACCGGTCTGCGCCGAGTGGGGTTTGGCCTGGAGTGACGAAGCCCTGTTGAGCACCTTTGCCGCGGCTGAGTCTGTCGTGGAACTGCGCGCCGCAAAGGAGGCGTTCATGCCCTACCGCGAGGTGCTAGGCCACACACTCGTACGCATGGGCGAGAGCTTAGGTTTCCGACCGTCGGAGAACACGCGCGCGCGCTTTGCGGCATCCGTGGGGGATTGGCCCGTCTTCGAGGACACAGTCGACAGCCTCAAGGTGCTTGCAAAGCACGGCCAGCTGGCGATTCTATCTAACGTCGACAACGACCTGTTCGCCAGGACCGCGATCAAGCTGGATGTGCAATTCGACCATGTCTTCACGGCCCAGGACATAGGCTCCTACAAGCCAAGCGCTACCAACTTCGAGCATCTGATCGGCAACAGCCCAGTGCCCAAGGAGGAGATTCTGCACGTTGCCCAGAGCCAGTATCACGACGTTGCGCCGGCCACGAAAATGGGACTGCAGACCGTCTGGGTGAACCGCCGGGGCGCGGATCCTGGCCACGGGGCGACGCCGCCCGCGGATGCGCTCGCGGATCTTGAGGTGCCGGATCTAAAGAGCCTCGCGGCCCTAGTCGTAAAGGCCTGCGCGCCCTAAAACAACGCGTCGCGGCCCTGGTGATCCGGTTGTGGTTCGCCATCTTCGTCTGGGCTCCGCCAGGGCAGGACGAAGGGGCGCTGCTTGCCGTTCACCTCTAGCTTTAGGCTGCCATAGGTCAGTCCCCGACCGTAGATCGGCTCCAGCGCACTGGGCGTCAGCACCTCATGGGCGTTGCCCTGGCAGGTAATGCGTCCCTCGTCGAGCAGCACCAACGACGTGGCATACTGGCTGGCCAGGTTGAGCTCATGGGTGACGACGAGCACGGCATGGCCGCGCTTGGCCAGCTGGTCGAGCAGCTCGAAAATAGCGAGCTGGTGACCGGGGTCTAAGCTGTTGGTGGGCTCGTCCACGAGCAGCACCGGCGCGCCCTGGGCGAGGGCGCGGGCGATCAGTACGCGTTGGCGTTGACCGCCCGAAAGCTGGGTCAGGAGCCGGCTCTCCAGGCCCGTGCAGTCGCAGGCTTGCAGGGCGTCTGCGACGGCGGCGCGATCCTCACCGGAGGGTCCGCCCCAGGCACTCAAATACGCGTATCGGCCGCCGAGCACAAAGTCGTCCACCCGTACGACTGGCAGGGAGTCGAGGGATTGGGGCACAACGGCGATCATGCGCGCGCGCTGCTTGTGATCGAGTTCAGCTAGGGGTTTGCCGTTGACCGTGATGGTTCCGGCAGCGGGCTTGTCCAGGCCACAGAGCAGTCGGACAAGGGTCGACTTGCCGGCGCCATTGGGTCCGATCAGCGCAAGCAGGTCGCCACTCGTCACCTCGCCGGTCACGCCATTCAAGGCACGCAAGCTCTGGTCGGCGCTGTGTCCCACATAGTCGAACACGATGTTGCTAAAGGCGAGCTTCATTACCAGGCCTCCACTTGGCCGCGGTTGCGCAGCAGCAGCAGCAGGAAGAAGGGCCCGCCAAGAAGGGACATGATGACCCCTGGGGGCAAGGCACCATGGCCGAGTGCGACGCGCTGGGCAAGGTCCGCGCCACAGAGCAGCACCGGCCCGCCAAGTAGGCTGAGCCAAAGCAGTCTACGGTGGGCAGGCCCAACGATTGTGCGCAAGATGTGTGGTGTAATCAGGCCGACAAAGGCGATCTGTCCGGCGACGGCTACGGCTAGGGAAGCGCAAAGTGCGCCGGCGCCAAGGGACAGCCACTTGACCCGGGCGGTGTTGACGCCGAGGTTGTGGGCGTCCTCCTCGCCGGCCGAAAATAAGTCCAACTCCGAACTGACCCGGGGGATAATCGATACGGTCAGCCCTAGGCCAACCCAGATCGTCAGCACGTGGTAGAGGGAGCGGTCTTCTAGGCGCCCAAAGGTCCAAGTCATTAGCGCGCGCATAAGATCGGCCTCTTCCACTGAGAAGCGCTGGATCGCGGCGATGGCTCCGCCGACGATCGCGTTGACCGCGATGCCCGTGAGCAGCAAGGTGGGAACGGAGATGCGCCCGCGCGTTGTGGCGAAGAGAGTGACCAGTAGAGTGGAGAGCACGGCGCCCACGAAGGCCGCAACCGAGATCGCAATCGGGCCTAGACCGGCTGCCCGCTCTACAAGGAAGAAGCTGCCGGCGGACCCCGAAAGCGCAATGATCATCACAGAAGCACCAAGGCTCGCACCTGCTGTTACGCCTATGATTGAAGGCGACGCAAGCTGGTTGCGGAAGACGCCCTGGAAGAGCGCGCCCGAGAGCGCGAGGGCCGCGCCGACACCGATCGACGTGAACAGCTTGTAGAGGCGCAGCTCGGCAATCGTCTGAAGAGATCCTTCTAGGGGCTCCTTCAAGCCTAGCATCGCGAGCAGTCCGTGCAGGGTCTCGCCCAGACCAATGCGCGACGTGGAGCCTAACTCTAGGGACCCCATGCTGATTCCCAGCAGCAGCACCGCGAGAACCGCGGCTAGCAGATAGGGCGAGGTGAATGGACGGTCGCGGCTCATGGGTCGAGCCTCGCGAACGGGGCTGGGTTGCACCAAAGATGTCGGGGCTCCATGAGGACGCTTGCTATGCTTCGTAGCTGCGCCATCCGTTGCCCGCAAGGTGGGATCCATAGGGACTCCAAATTGGGTGTTGCGAGGCAGGAGCGTTCTGGCTTGGGGGGACTCTTGAGTCGCACCCTTTACAGTGGCGGCACCGCGCCGGATTTGCACCGGCTTCCCTCTGGCTCGCGAAGGATATGAGGCCTTACTTTAGTCTCCCAGGACCAGATGTGGTCCGCGCGCCTTCGTTTTTCGGGACAGCCCCAAGCCCTCGGCGGGGGGAAGCGCTACATTCCGCACATGAACTCGGACCCAATTAAGCGTCTGCGTACCACGAGCTTGCTGGTGTGCGCACTCGCGGCGTGCGCTCAAGACCCAATGCCCATTGCGCCTGCAACTGGGGCCATTCGGCCAATCCGGGTCGTCCCGACCAACGCTACCGCCGTAGACATCGTCTTCGACCTGGCCGGTCCCGAGCGCATCATCGCGTTACCCAACACTGTTGGGGACTATGCGACCGTAGACTTGGACTTTTCCCGTTGGGGGGATGAGTTCTTGTTCAACGAGTTCACGGCGGAGGTGATGCTTGCCTACGATCCTGACCTTGTGGTGGTCAGTCCGTGGCAGGATCAGCACACGATCAACCGTCTGATCGAAAGCGGTATCCGGGTATTGGAATTGCCTGTTGTGGATGATCTCGAGGATATTCGATTTGCGATCACAACCACCGGCGAGGCCCTCGGCGAGGTCGATACGGCGGAGGATCTGCTTGCCGAATTCGATCGACGTGCCACCGCTCTCCAGGAGGCAGCCGCCAAGCGCGGAGAGGTGAGCGGCCTTGTCTACACGAATTACGGCTCCGGTGGCTGGGCCGCGGGCACCGGGACGACGGCCCACCACATGCTACAGCTAGCCGGCCTGGTGAATGTCGCCGCCGAATCCGGGCGCTCGGGACACGACGGAGTCAATATCGAGGCGATGCTAGACTTCGCCCCCGATGTCCTGGTGATTAGCCAGCCGAGCGTCTACTACGGCGTCACGCGCAACGTTCTCGAGAGCGAGAAGGGGCTGGCTACCCTTGAAGCCATCGTCAAGGACCGCATCATCGAGCTACCCTCGGGACTCTTTAGCACGGCGTCGCACCATCTCCTGGATGCGGCCGAGCTCTTGGCCAAGGAAGTAGACGGACTTTTAGAGTCAGGCCGTCTGGACTTAAAGTAGTGCCTGTCCCGTATGCGGGGCGTTTGAATCTTAATCTTCAGGTGTCCCGTGCCCCGAAAAGGGCTGAGCAGAATCCGGTGGGCTGAGTAGAATCGCTGGCCCATGAATCTCCTTCATATCCAAGGCCTAAAGGTGACCGCCCGCAATCCGGGCGGCGCCAACGCGACGATTCTCGAAGTGCCGGAGCTGCGCCTCGATCCTGGCCAGCAAGTCTGCCTGGCTGGGCGAAGTGGCTCGGGCAAGACCACCTTGCTGAATGCGATCGCCGGGATACGGCGGGCAGACGAGGGTCGCGTCGAGGTGGCGGGAAAGGACCTCGCCCAGATGGGTGAGTCCGCGCGGGATCGCTTTCGCGCCTTGAACATCGGTTACGTCTTCCAGACCTTTCACCTGCTCGGCGGCTACTCGGCCCTAGAGAATGTGCTGCTTGGCATGCTCTTCGGTCCTGGCCCAGACCGCGCCTTTGGGGAGCAGCTCTTGGTCGAGCTTGGCCTGGGCGATCGACTGCATCATCGACCGCACCAGCTCTCAGTTGGCCAACAGCAGCGTGTTGCCTTGGCCCGCGCCCTCGCCAACCGGCCGAAGCTTGTCCTTGCGGATGAGCCTACGGGCAGCCTTGACCCAGGCTCCGCACTGGAGGCACTCGGCCTTATGCGCCAGGCTTGCCGCGACCACGGCGCCGGCTTGCTGGTGGTAAGTCACGACCAGGCAGTGATCGCCGACTTCGAGCACAAGCTGGACCTGGCGGAGTTGAACCGCGCGTCCACCATACCGGGGGGCGCCCAATGACCCGTGGCATCAGTTACCTGCGCAGCGTCGTGATGATCGTGGTGCGCAGCCTGCGCCAACACGCCCTGTCCAGTATGGTCACGATCCTTTCGGTCGGGCTTGCGGCCGGACTTGTCATGAGCGTCTTCAGCGTCGCGCGCCAGAGCCGGGACGCCTTTGCCGGCGGTCCCGTTGGCTTCGACGCGGTACTCGGCGCCCGCGGCAGTCAACTGCAGCTCGTGCTGAACACGGTCTTTCATCTCGAGACCTCCCCAGGCAACATTCCCTGGGAGCTGTACGAGGAGATCGCCGCCGACCCGCGCGTAAAGCTCGCCATTCCCTACGCGCTTGGCGACCACTACGAGGGCTTCCGTATCGTCGGCACCGACAGCCGGATCTTTCAAGACGTGGAGTTCGGCGAGCACGAAGACGTAGTTAGGCCCCTTGCCTTAACACCTAACAGCTACTTCTTTGATGAGCACAAGCGCGAGGCCGTTATTGGCAGCTTCGTCGCACAGGAGACGGGTCTTGGCGTTAATGACTTCTTCCACCCGTCACACGGCGTCGACCACGCCCACGAAGAAGACTACGTCGTCGTTGGGGTTCTCGAACCTACAAACACGCCAGCGGACCGTGTTATATGGATTCCGATCGAGGGCATCTTTCGCCTCGATGGCCACGTGTTGCGCGGATCTGGCGAGGAGTTTGTTCCCGAGGCGGGCCACGAAATCGACGACCACCACAAGGAGCTCTCGGCCGTGATGCTCAAGCTAACGAGCAACCGCGATGGGTTCTTTCTTGGCCAAGAGATTAACGGCAATCGCGACGATGCGACCCTGGCGTTTCCGATCAGCGCTTCTGTGTCCCAGCTCTTTGACAAGCTGGTCTGGGTCAGCAAGGTGCTCGAACTGGTCGCCTATCTCGTGGTCGTCGTTGCCGCGGGGTCCATTCTCGCTAGCTTATACAACACGATGAACGAGCGTCGCAGGGAGTTTGCGATCCTGCGATCCCTCGGTGCGCGCCGGCGCACCGTGTTTGCCGTGATCCTGTGTGAGTCGACGTTCATCGCGGCACTCGGCAGCGTACTTGGCTTCGCCTGCTACTTCGGAATCCTCGCCCTGGCCGCCAGTGTTGTGCGCAAGGAGGTCGGCGTCGCCCTCGATATTTTTGCGTACCACCCCGCCATGCTTTGGACTCCATTGGGGATGGTCGCTGTGGGAGCTTTTTCCGGATTGCTGCCCGCATTCAAGGCTTATTCGACGGATGTGGCGGACACCCTCTCCCGCTCCTAGGCCGCAGACATCAACATCTACCCCATGAACCCACGCCCTAGCTTTGGTCAAACATGCCGGTCGGCTCTCGCCCTTGGCCTTCTGCTTAGCGCAGGAGCCTGTGGTGGGGAAGAGTTAGAGAAGCCCTTCGTGAGGATCCAAGGCGCGGCAATCGACGGGTCAGAAGATCAAGTCGAATCCAAGCCCACAGAGGTGGCCGAGGCTGATCCGGCGGATTACGGAGAGTACCGTATTGAAGGTCCCAGCGATCCCGCCCCCGTTGCGCAACCCATGGATGAGCCCGGGGAAGAGCCAGGGCAAGCCGGACCCCTAGAGATCAGCTTCTGGGATCTTGCCCTTGAAGAGTTAGATGCCGACGCCATGCTCGATGCTCTGCTCTTTCCCGAGGAGTGGTCCGAGGACGAGCGCGAAGAGCTCTCCTTCCCACCCGACATCATCGACCTCGTCGACCGCGAGATTAAGATGGAGGGCTACGTGATTCCCGGCAAGATCAAGGACGGCTACCTCCAAGACTTCATGCTCGTTCGCGACCTTCAGGCCTGCTGCTTCGGCGGCGCACCCCGAGCCGACGAGTGGATCGATGTACTGATGGATGAAGGCACGGCGGCCGAGTACCACCGTTATCTTCCGGTTCTTGTAACTGGTCGGTTCGGGGTCGGCGGAATGCAGGACAGCACGGGCAAAGCCCTGGGCGTCTTTAAGATGGCGGGGATGAGCCTGCGTGCGAAGGACTGAGAGCGAGCCCGTAACTCAAACCGTAGATTGTTCGCTTCAGGTGGCTTCAACACTGCCACCGGTCAATAGGCTGTCGCCCTCGATACCGTGTTGCTCGAGGTGAGACTGCAGCCACTTAGTCGGTTTCCCGCTGTTGTCGAACATCAAGGTGTTCTGGGTCGGGACGATGCCCCTTTGAAGCTAGGTCAGGAACTGGCCCACGTTCGACTTCGCGGTCTTGACAACTTCAGTTCGGCACGCTGGAAAGGCGAGCCGGGAAAGTGGCCCTAGCTTGTTACGGCCTCTGCAGCACGAAGAGGTACTCCGTATTGCGCCTTGCACCGGGCTTTCCGACGCGCTTGCCCTTGGGGCTGTGGATCCCGATTTGGGCACCAACGTAGCGCTTGTAGTCGATCTCGATCAACTCGAGGGCACCGCGGGGTTCCAGCATGGCCGAGATGTCGGCGCGGCTCAAATAGCCCTCATCACTAAAGGAGAGCACTAGGCGCTTTACGCGCTGTCCGGACAGGGCCGCGTCGATAACGTCGCCTAGGGCAGCGGCGATACGCGGCTTGGAGTTAAACGCGCTCCCGCGCTCGCGGCAGTCCACTCGCTTGCGCGCCACGCCATAGGCCTCGGGCGCATCCCAGCGCACCAGGGTCTCCCAGATGTGATAGTTGCCCACGTACTTGTGCTGGTTGTAGGGCGGGTCGAGGTAGACCAGGTCGGCCTGGTTCGCCCACATGCGCGCCGCGTCGACGGCATCTCCGCAGTGGGCCGTGCACTTGCCGTTCGGGCCCGCTGCCACCACATCGGGCAGGCGAAGGGTCACACGATTCTTTGCCCGGGGCGCCCAAGACTTGAGGTAGGCCATCTGCACACCCGTGGTCGAATCGACACGGTCGGCGGCTTCCATGAGGGAGACGAGCAGGATCGCCTCGAGCTCGACATGGAGCTCGCCGGCCAGACTCCAGGCCTGGATCTGATCGCGCATCGCGTCGATCCTTGCGCCGTTTTCTGGCGTAAAGAAGCGGCTCTCTACGCAGAAGGTGCGCGTGAAGTAGCCCGCCTTGGGCGAGACCTCCATAAGCAGGCCAATGCGACGAATCGCCTCGTCCCGGTGCTCGTCCAGGTCCGCTTGCACATAGCAGCGCGCCAGGGTCTCAGCGTAGCTGTTGTGATCGTTGGACAGCACCCGGTAGCCGGCCTTCTTGCAGGCGTGCCCAACCCGAGACGTGCCCGAGAATAGATCCACGATCACCCGCGGGCTCTTAGGCCCCGCCCCAAAGACTTCGAGCAGCCTAGGAATCAATGTGCGCTTGGAACCGAGATACTTAATCATGCCGCCTGTTATCCTACGGCCATGAACGTCATTGCCGATATCTGTGTCGTGCCCTTTACGGGCAAAGTCAGCGTCCGCCAAGAAGTTGCTCGGGCTCACGCCATCCTCAAGGCCACGGGACTGCCCGTAAACTTGCACGGTTACGGCACCAATATCGAGGGGGACTACGACACGATCATGGCCGCCCTCAAGCAGATTCACGAGACCCTGCACGGCGAGGGAAGCCAGCGTATCTCCACAACGATCCGCCTGGGCTCGCGGATTGACAAGAGCCAGTCTGTCCAAGACAAGATCGAGGCGGTGGAGGAGCAGCTCTAGGTGCCCCCTGCCCGTGTCTCAGTCCCCACCTTGTTCGAGCCCTAGTCGACCATCGGCGATGCCGCCGCCCGGCACCTAGAGAAGCTCGGCCACCAGGATTAGCCCGGCACTTAGTCCCTGCAGATCGAGTACATGAGCGCGTCGTGGGAGGTGCCGTGCAAGAGCAGGCGCTGGCGCTGTACGCCTTCGAAATTGCCGCCCGCCTTCTCGGCGACGCCCTTGCTGGCGGGGTTGCCCGTTGCGATGACCAGCTCGAGCCGATTCAAGTCCATGTTCCCGAAGACCCAAGCCGCGAGCTGGCGAACCACAGCGCTTGCGATGCCCTTGCCTGTCTCGGACGAACGCACCCAGTAGCCCATGTTGGCCACGCCGTGCAGGGCCTTGATCTCATTGATGCCACAGCTTCCAAGGATGCGCTCGCCGTCCCCTGTGCCCGCTATGATTGCGAGCTCGTGAGCTTCGCCCTTGGGGCGTGCTTGGATCGTGCCTTCGATGAACGCTAGGGCATCGGATTCGTCGAACTTCGGATGCCACCAGGGACTCCAGGGACCCAGGTCGCCGGCGGATTCCGCGATAGCTTCCATAAGAGCGGGCGCGTCGGCAGGATTCCAGGGACGCAGTGCGATAGCGGGGTCAACCATGGGGTGGGCGGTGTGCAGTCAGGACGGTGTGGTCTTGGCGGCCGTGGCCGGCTTCCAGAGCGTGATCAGGCGGGCGATGGCGAGGGCCTCGACTAAGGCAGCCGGGGCCACCATGGGCAGAATGTAGCGCGGGCGGTCCATGGGGATCAACCACGCCGAAGCGACCAGTAGCACAAGGGCCCATGCAAGAAGGGCCCGGTCCCGATGGGACTGGGCGGGCTTGTCTCTTCGCCCGCGGCTACCCCGGACTAGGGCGACCAGCCCAAGGGGCAAGAGGGCGGCGCCAAGGTAGGGGACAAGCCCGGCCAGTGGTCCGGACGTAGCCACCAGGCCTTGGAAGCCCATGGCTAGGCTGACTGTGGCGCCGGTGGAGACCTCGACCGCCAGGTTTGCCTGCCGGGCCTGGAATGCCAAGTCGCCGCTCCACATGCGGACGATCTCGGCCATGCCAGAGATGGTGTCGTGCCAGAGTCCGGGAGCCAGGGCTAGGAATGCGCCGATGCTAATGGTCGCGGCGATAAAGGTGCCGACTGCGGCATGGCGGAACGCGGTTCGGGGCTCGATGTCCAAGGCGCGACGGTTCCAGTACAGCAGTGCCGGCACCAGGGGGGCAAGCAGGATGCCGTTGAGCTTGCCCGCCGTCGCGAGTCCACAGGACAGGCCCAAGGCTAGGCTGACGGGGAGGATCCCAGGGCGGCGGATACCTAGGGTCGCTACGAGCCCGACGCACCAGAAGGCCACGGGCATAAGTCCGGGCCGTACATGTGCGCTGGCCTCCCAGACGACGGGCGCCGAGAGCCAGAGTACGGCGGCCAGGGCGCCCGTGGTGTAGCTGCCCCGGGTAGAGGTCCACGCCCTGGAAATTCCCGTGGCGAGGGCGAAGAGCAGGGCGGCGATGGCTGCGGCGAACCAGCGCGTCACAGCGCGCCCAGGGCCCAGTGCGGGTAGAACGGCCCCGGCGGCGGCTATGCGCTCGCTCTTTGCGACACCCCGTGGAAGATTCGGACTGCTGAAGCGTAAAAAGACCCTTGGGTTGACCTCGCCAACGCCCGCGGCGCTGCCCGCAATGCCGAAGAGCAGCTTCGGCAGGCCCGGACTCTGGAAGCCAAAGGTGGACTTGTGGATACCCGTGCGCCAGGGGGCGGCCTTGACGGGTACTTGGATTTGGCCACCCACGGATGCGTCGCTGAGGCCACGGGCCTGGCGCACTGAGTGCACGGCGAGGGTCAGGTACTCGGCCTCGTCGACCTGGAATGTCCCCGGTTCCACACCCCTTAGTGGCAGGGCGAGCAGCAGCCAAGCCAAGGCCATCACGACCAGGCTGGCGACGGTCAGCCACAGGGCGGAGCGTGGGGCGGGGGGCAGCATGGCCAGAGCATACAGTCCGCGGAAGTTGTTTACGAATTTCCAAATGCGCCACACTTTGGGGACACGCGATTCCGACAAGGCTGGTTGGAGGAAGGAAACGGCCATCGAGAACTCTCCGCTCGCTAGTACCCGGCCGCTCCATTCCAAGGGAAAGGAATCATGAGTTTTGCAAGTGGTCTAAGCGCCGGTGTCATCTGCATCGCCGTGTTTGGTAGTTGGAGTTGCACAGTCAGCGTCTCCACCGCGGATGACATTAGCGGTGGCGACGCTGTTCAGTCGGTTGAGTTGGAAGCCGGCACCGTGGTCGGCGCCCTTGAGGTCGAAGTCCCAGCTGCGGCCGAGTTCACCTTGCGCGGAACGATACCGGTCCCCCCGGGTATCTGGCCGTCGGGTGACTCAAGTTCACCCTTCACCGTTCTCGACTACGACGGCACGATCGTAAATGCCCAGGTTGAGACGGTCTCGCTCTACGCCGTGGACTCCTACGGCGCCGACGTGGTGGAGGTGCTGGCCCGTGTCCGCCGCGACCCGGAGACCCCGGCTGGAACCCGCGCCCAGTACTCGATCAGCTACGCCCCCCACGCGGACTCCGCCGGCCCGGGCTCACCCGGCGTCGAGGACCTTACCTCGGGTCCGACCCCCGCGCCGTCCAACGTCGACAGCCTGCTGTCGAACCCCGCCAACATCGTGATCTCCTCGACCGATGTCTTCGGCCACGAATATACGACCCGTCCCATGGACGGCGACAATGCAAAGCTAATGCGCCATGGTCCGATCATGACCCAGCTGCGCACCTACGACACGATGCTGCCCGTGAGTCCCGTCGGTGGCGACGCCGGCACTCTGCCGCACCTCTTTGGTGTCCATGCATACACCTCGGTGATGAAGGACGAGCAGGTGGTCTTGTTCGATCTGCGATTTAACAACGGTGCCGACGGTAACGAGCCCGGCACCACGGTCGAAGACCCACTCAGCACAGTGTACTTCGAGAAGATCGAGGTCAAGGTGCCGAACGGCTGGGTCGTGCTACAGGACGCCGTGGACCCGTTCGTTGGCAATAGCTACGGTTCCGGCGGCAAGAGCGTCTTCCCGATCGTCAAGCCTATCGGCGACGGCACCATGCACTTCATGCCAAGGCAGGGTCAGTTCCACCGTCGCCTCGCCATTGCGCCCGCTTCCAAGGTGGCCCAGGCCCAGGCCTATCTCGACCAGGCAGGGCTTGGATTCTGCGTAGATGGCCGGGACTTGGCTACCGATATTCAGTGGCTGTCTTGGTGGAACAAGTTGACGCCGTCCTTCGCACCCCAACGCCATACCCTGCCCAGCCTAGAGCACATGGGGCTCTCGACGGTCCGCTCGACCCTAACGGGCGAGTTCAACACCCTACGCAGCCACCTTGTGAACGGTACGGACGACGGGAACTATCCGGTGCAGTACGGCACCCTTGGCTGGGCGCACCCCTTCGGCGTGGCCTATGGCGGCATGACCGGCGGTAGCGAAGTGCACCTATACCAAGGCGTGCGCACGGCAGCCTCGGCTTCCGTCGACGGCTATCGGCACCTGAGCGATGGCCTGCGCATGGCCATGGATCGCATGCCTGTGGCACTCTACCACTCCGACGGTCGCCCCGGTCGCGTCCAGGATTGGGTTGAACAGGGCGCCGGCTTTACCTACGTCAACTTCCACTACTACAACGGCAAGCAGAACTCGGGTCCGGACACCTTCGGCTACGACCTTGCTCCCACCTTTCAGGTGGACTATGTCGAGACCAACAACCTAGAGCCGACCTACCAGGAAGACCTGGCCGGATTCCAGGCTTATGACCGCCAGCACTTGATTCGCTTGACGCGACTCTCGAAGGCGCTGACCTGGCTTGGCAATGACGCGATCGCGAAGGACGAGATCCTAGCCTCGGCCGAGAACTTCCACCTTGAGTACCACGAGCACCACAACACGCCCTACCAAAACGTCCAGGGGACGGGCCTCCTGGCGGAGGTCAATGAAGTGGCCGCCAACCCGGGCAAGGGCTACGACATCGGTCGCGGTGAGGGCTGGGGACTGGAGATTACGGCCGCGGCCTATGCGACCACGGACAACCCCGCCTATCGTACCGAGACGATGGAATGGCTGGAGCTGGTGGTCGAGACGGTCAACGACGGCCAGGCCGACTGCAGTGGCATCATCGAGTCGAAGACCAGCAAGTGGCTGGACAGCAAGTACCGCGTCCGGAGCTCGATTGAGATGTCGATCCTAGAGTCCGCCCTGCGGGCCATGCGCGAGCGCGTCTTCGAAGATGTGAGCCCGGCCCACACGGCCATGCTAAATGACATCCTGCACGACTCCTACTACGGCATGATCTCGTCCCTATCCTGGACTCCTGGTAACAACGGCCCCTGGTCGCACCTAGCGACCGGCCCCCTGGATCACGCGGGCACGGTGCCCTTCTGCACCGGCGGCGATCTTCCCGGCGACGGCCAAGATGGCTACACGGAGAACTTCCAGTGCTGGTCGAGCCTTGCCTACGCCTACGAGCTGACGGGTAACCCGCTGTTCTTAGACTACGCCCGCTACATGTCAGATCCCGGCTCCTTGACCGTGAGCCTCGAGGCGGACGGCGACAAGAACCTCCCGAACCGCGCGGCCCTGCTGGCCCTGGTCCAAGAGATCGGCGACTGAGCTCGGCAAAGGGGAATAAGCGGCCGTAAAGAGCCCTCAAGGACACAGCGTCCCCGTTGAGAATCCGGGGGCGTCGTGTGCGTTTTGGGCCACCCCGGAGTCCAGGGGATTGGCTACCATAAGGACCGAATGAAATCCGTCCTTGTCCTGCTTGGGGTGGTCATCTTCTGCGCCGTGCTAGCCATGCTCGGCAGGTCCCTCCAAGCCGATGGCGATGAAGCCCGGCGCAAGCTGTTGGGTCTTCCCCCCCTCGGCCCCTCCTACGCCCGCGACGCGAATCTTCGCGATGGGGGAGGTGTGGGTTTAGCTCAACCCGATGTGGAGGAGGCTGGCGCGAAGGCGCCCGATTACGCCCCAGCATCCAAGACAGCGACCGAGCAGCCCGCTGCCAGCGAAGTACCAGCAGCTCCCAACCCAACGTCCAAGCTCTCGGTTCCCCAACCCATACCGCCTGTGCAATTAGCGGAAGTCGTGGACTCCCCTTGGGTGGACCTGCCCATTGGCCAGGTGGTCGCGACCCTGGAGACGACCTTGGGCCCGGACTCGAGCTTCGCCCTTCACGGCACTTTACCCGTTCCGGCGGGCACCCTGATCGCCGGCGTTCGCTCGGCCCCTTTCGCCCTACGGGATTCCAACGGCGACCTGCTTACTACACAATTCGAGCCCGTGTCCCGCTTCGCGAATCCCAGCGCCGGCGCCGATGTGATCGAGGTCATCGCCCAGGTGCAGGCGGCCCCCGGTGCGCGGCCCGGCGACCGCGTCCGCTTCGACTTGGTGCTTGGCGACCCCAGCGAAACTAAGGTCACGGGGACCCGTGAGCTTCCCGCCGGAGCGTCCGCCGCGAGCCTGCTGGCCCAAGGACCTGCGGCACCCAGCGCGGACCTCGCCAAGCTGTTGGGACAACCGGCGGCCATCCGCCTGACCGGTCGCGATGCTAGCGGCGCGCTGTTTGCTTTCGAGCCCCTCGCCGCGACCCCGATCGCGACCCCTCGGAACGGCGCCGTCGAGCGTGAGGTGAAGACCTACGGAATCATGGAGCTTGAGTCCGCAGGCCCCAAGCTCGCTCCTCTGCCGCACCTGTTTGGCGTCCACGCCTACGCGCGCGTCTTCGCGGGTGGCTCTAGGCTCGAGCTCGACCTGCGGATCAACAACGGCGCATCGGGGCTCGACCAGGCTAGCTCGCCTTTGGACGACGTCTACTTTGCGGGGCTGACCCTCGACGTGCCGGCCGGGTTTGTGGTGCTGGAAGATGTGGCTGCGCCGGGCAGCCGCGGCCAGGGCACGGAGCGGTTCGACCTTGTGGCGCCGGCCACCGGGAAGAAGGCCTGGACTTTCCCGGGCCCCGTGCACTTCATGCCCGCCCAGGCCCAGTTCCATCGGCGCCTAGTGATCGTTCCCGCCGGCTCCGTCGAAGCCAAGGCGGTCCAGGGCAGCGAGGTACCTGTCGCCCAAGACGGCCTGGCCTTCTGCGTGCCCGGTAAGTCCAAAGGGATGCCGGGCGGCCAGCTGCTCTCCTGGTCCAACCCAGCCACGCCGAGCTTCCTCGCCCAGGCCCAGGTCTTGCCCAGCTTGCAGCACCTCGGCATTGCCAAGCTGCGTGCCGAACAGGAGGACGAGTACCTCGAGAGCTGGCTCGAACTCGTCGCGCCAAGCAAGGCCGACCAGCCGCGGCTCGGTTGGGCGCATCCCTTCGGCGTCGCCTACGGCGGCATGACCGGCGGCTCGGGCATCCACCTGCTGGAGGGCGTGACCGTGGCGATGACCGCGTCGCGTCGCGGCTACCAGAGCTTGGTCAACCTGCACCGCCGCCAGACGGATCGCATGCCGGTGGCCTTCTACAATACCAACGGCGAGCCGGGCTCTTTCAGCGATTGGGTCCAGCCGGCAACCCATCCGGGTCGCTCGGACTACATGCCCTTTAGCTACTTCAACGGCTCGACGCCCACCCGCCACAAGCCGGGCAAGGTCGACGCTTTTGGCTATAGCAAGGCACCCGCGCACCAGCGAGACTTCGTGCGCAGCCAGGGGTTGCAGCCGGACTACGAGTCCAAGCTGGCCGCCTTTCAGCCCCACGACACCCAGCATCTGATCCGCTACACCCGGGCGCCGAAGGCTTTGGCCTGGCTGGGCAACGACAGTCTAGCGAAGGACGACCTGTGGCTGCTGGCCGAGACCTTTCGCCTTGAGTACCACCAACTTCCGAACAGCAGCGGCGGCTATGTTCAGGGTACAGGGCTGCTGGCCGCGATGGCCGAAGTCGAGCAGCACCCGGGCATGGGCTTCGACATCGGCCGTGGGCAAGGCTGGGGGCTCGATGTTGTGGCCGCGACCTATGCCCTCTCCCAAGATGACTCTTGGCGCGAGCAGACGCGCACCCAGTGGCTCGATGTGATCGTTGACCTAGTGGCCGCCGGCCAGTCCGACTGCAGCGGCATCATTCAGTCGAAGGGGACCGGTCGCTGGCTCGGTGGCAAGTACCGCGTGCGCCAGTCCATTGAGCAGGCAATCTTAGAGAGCGGCCTCGAGGCGATCTTGGCCCGTGCCTATCGCGACGTGGACACGGGCCGCGCGGCCGACCTCGACCGCATCCTTGCGGATTCCTACCGTTCGATGATCTCGGACCTGGCCTGGCCCAAGGGCAATGGCGGGCCCTGGGCGCATCTCGCCGTGGGGACTAAGGATGGGAGCAAGGTGTTTTGTGACGCTGGCGACCTGCCCGACGACGGCCACGACGAGTACACCGATGGCTACCAAGTCGGCCAAAGCTTGGCCCGAGGGTTTGGACTCACAGGAGATCCGGCGTTCCTTGAGAAAGCCGCCGAGCTGGCGGGGGACAGTGGGCTACGCCGAGATCTCGAGGCCAATGGGCTTAAGAATATCGCGAACCTGGCAGCCCTCTTGGAGCTGGCCCAGCGCGTCGATCTTATTCGTTAACCCAGACCAGCTGGGCGGGCTTGCTAAAGCGGCCGAATAGGATCGCGTGCTGTCCAAAGGTGCGCGCGATCTCGATGCCCTCGTCTAGGTTGATGCCCAGGATCAGGAAGCTAGATTCGCAAGGCCACGCTCCTGAGTCGCCGATTCCTTCGCCCGGAAAGTAGATCAGCTCGCGATCCTTGAGCAGCTCTTCCAGCTCTAGGAGGTACTTCTTGTTCTTGGCTTCGGCTGTCGGCTTTGACTTGGGATTACAAGCGGTGACAAAGGCCCAGGACCCGACCTCGTTCTCGATCAGGATGTCATTTAACTCGATCGCAGGCTCGCCAATACGCAGGGCCACGCGGCCGGAGGGAATATCGGCGAAATAGGAGGTCGCCGTATAAGCGGCCAGGAGTTCGGGGTTGGGCTTCATTTGTTTCGTTTGAGGGCACATCGGAGGTGCCCAAGGGGTAGGGCGAGCGCTCTACAGTTACCGTGATATTCAAACTGACTCCGCCGTTCCACCCTTGTTTCCAACTTATCCAAGCCTTCTGACTTCTCTGTATGCGCTTCCTTGGACTCATGCTCAGGGGCGTACAGCGTTGTAGACCCGGAGCGCGGTTGATAGTTGCCGACTTGGCGTCGATAGGCGATGCTCTTGCCTATGAAGAAGTTTGCTATCACCCTGCTTATCTTTGTCGTTACTTTTACGGTCACCGGACTTTTCCTGGACAAGAAGTGGCAGGTGGAACGTTCGATCTCTATTGATGCGAATCGCGCCTTGGTGCACTCCTATGTGGCTGACCTGCGCACCTGGCCCGACTGGACGGCCTGGAGCCGCGAGCGGGATCCCGAGTGCGTTTGGACCTACAGTGGACCGGACTTTGGAGAGGGGATGACCTACTCTTGGGAGGGCGAGGAGCTGGGGAAGGGGCACATGACCCTGACGTCTTCTAGCCCAATCGAAGGCGTCGCATTTGACCTAGTCTTTCAGGCCGAAAATGGCGAAGGGGACCTTGCTCAGGGTAAGTTCGTCTACGGCAAAGACGACGACAACAACACCACGGTGACCTGGAGTTTCAGCGGTGAGATCCCCGGGGTCTTTGGGGGCTGGTTCGCTCTCTTCATGGATATCTTGGCCGGAGGCGAGTTTGAAAAGGGACTAATTGGCCTTAAGGATACCTGCGAAAGGGGCGTTGGCGACCGCCTAGAGGAGGGTGCCAAGGAGATCCCCAAGCAGCTGTAGACGAGGCCGACAGGGATGGCGGATTGTTCCCTAGGGAACTGGGGTTGCCCATAGAATGTGTTGGCGAGCTCAGTCTGAGCAGCGCCGAACCACCCCCAGTCAACGCAAGGTTATGAAGATCTCGAAGACCCTCGTTGCGGCCGTCCTATTTGCAGGCCTCAGCACAACTGCCTCCGCACAGCTGCTCGTTCAGGACGATTTCAGTTTGCCGAACGGCACCAACGTCGGCCCGAGTTGGGTCGAGGCCAACAACGACCTGGAGATTCTCAACCAGAAGGTCCGCGGGAAGTTCTCGTTCGTGAGCGACACCTGGATGTACCACTCCACCTTCGCCCAGCCCCACGCGACGTCGAAGGCTGCGATCGACTTCGGCGCTACGCCCAACGACACCTTCTTCGGTGCAGGCGTGGTGATCGGCCTAGATCACAACACCTGGGGTGGAACCGCTGTTCGCGTCACGGACAACGATCTTGACGGCAACTTTGATCGTATCTTCTTCATGGCCGCCATCAACGCGGGTGCTTGGTACACCCAATCCACCCCGATCTGGTACGACCTGCCCGTGCAAGTGACCTCAGGCAACCTGACAGTCTGGGCCGAGCCTGCTGATGACATGGTGGTGGCACGTGTCGAGGATGCCAATGGAAACCTGATCGGCATCTACACCGCCGCGGGTATCGCAGCCTCGCCCTTCGCGCCTACGGGTACGGATGTTGGCATCTGGATCTCCAGTCGGGCCAAAGCGGACAACTTCTTCGCTATGGAGCACCGTACTCTGGATGCCTATCCCGCCGACATCTCCCTTGTGGCCGGCGGCAAGCAAACCATGGACCTGTCCTTCGGAACGGCCCACGCCGGCGAGCTGTACCTGATGCTGGCAAGCGCCAGTGGCAACGCTCCTGGAACTTCCCTTAATAACGGGCTCGTGCTCCCCTTAAACGCGGACGCCCTGACCACATGGACGTTCCTAAACCTCAACCACGCTCCCTACGCGACGACCCTGGGAACCCTTGATGCCCAGGGCCACGCTCGGACGGGCCTGACCCTGCCCCCCGGAATCCTGCCGGGCCTCGCTGGCCTAACCATTAGCCACGCTGCGATTGCCCTCGACCTTGGGGGTGTCCCCACATCGGTAAGCAACGCGGCTACGGTCACTCTTTTACCCTAGTCCCACACGGGTGGGAATGCCTTCCTAGGGAGAGACCAAGTCGTGCAATCCAATCTCAATTAGATTGCACGGTTTTTGTTTACCGCAGCCAAAATTGAGTCGCCCCACAAGACAAGGCAACCCCCCAAGATGGATAAAATTAGGCCTCTGTCGTCCTCGGGTGACATCTCGATCCCATTCTCAAAAAGCCATATGGGCCCTTCACACGATCTTCAAGAAACCCCGCTACCGTGCATCGATGAAAGGTAAAAAAATCGTCGTCGTAGAGGACGAAGAGGACATCCGCGAGCTGATTGAGTACCACCTCCAACGCGAGGGCTTTGCGGTGATCGGCGTCGAGGACGGCGAGCGCGGTCTGCTGACTATCGAGCGTGAGCTTCCGGACTTGGTGCTACTAGACCTGATGCTGCCGGGAATCGATGGACTGGAGATCTGCCGCGAGTTGCGCAACCGCGAAAAGACCAAGCACATCTCCGTGCTGATGGTCACCGCAAAGACCGAAGAGGCCGATGTGGTCCTAGGCCTTGGGCTTGGTGCCGATGACTACATTCAGAAGCCCTTCCGCCCCCGCGAACTGGTGGCCCGAGTAAAGTCGGCGATCAGGCGCAGGGAGTTTGCCGAAGAGGAGCCATCGAAGGTCCTCAAGCGCGGCCCCCTAGAGATCGACCTAGTCAAGCACCGCACCACAATGCTAAGCGGGCCGGATGGCGAACGCGAGGAGCTCAAGCTTACGGCCACCGAATTTGAATTGCTTCATGTGTTGGCGCGCAGGCCCGGCCGTGTTTTTGATCGCGAGGAGCTAATGGAAATGTCCCGCGGGGAATCGGGTGTCGCCTTGGATCGGGTGATTGACGCCCACATCCGATCGATCCGCAAGAAGCTAGGCGAACAACGCGGCTTGATCGAGACGGTTCGATCTGTCGGCTATCGCTTTACGGAGCGCCCCTAGGCATGCGCCGCAGTACTCTCTTAATGCTCGTGCTTGCGGGCGCCGTTTTGGGGGCCTGCTGCCTGATCTTCCTGCCCGACGAGTTCAACGTGACCCGCGGCGAAGGCAAGCTCGCCGCGGCGCTGCTCGTCATGTTTGCGTGGGTGCAGATTCAGCACTATCTGAACGCGCGCAAGGTGCACCGCCTCGCTCGGGACCTGGCCGGTGTCCGAGCCAGGCAGGAGGGCACCGACGGAGCCGGAGGCGATGAGCTGACCTTCTGGGATTGGGTTCGACGTGGTACTACAACGGGCCGTGAGCTTGACAGTCTGACCGACGCCGCCCAGAAGCTTGACGCGACGATCGCCCGGGTCCAGGCCAAGGCCAATCGCGGATCGGCTCAACGGCAGCTCATCTTGAAGAGCATGGCAGATGGCCTACTTGCGGTCGACATGGACCAGCGCATCGTGTTGTCGAACAAGGCTGCGGCCACGATGTTAAACATGGAGGGCGGTGACCAGCGTGGAATGCTGCTGGTGGATGCGACCAACCGCAAGGAGGCCCAGGAGTTGGTGGAGCGCTGCATCAATAAGGGCCGGCGCGTTCGCGAGCGGACGGAGCTTTTGTCCAGTGGGACGGGCTCAGTCTTGGTGCTCGATATGCGGGCATCGCCGCTTAAGTCCGAATCTGGAGAAGAGCTCGCAGGCTGTGTGCTTGTGATTGAAGACCGCACGGAACTCGAGCGCCTGGAGAGGGTGCGGAGAGACTTTGTCGCGAACGTCTCCCACGAACTCAAGACCCCCTTGACCAGCGTCCGGGGCTACCTCGAGACCCTGCTGGAAGACCCAGACATCGAGCCGCAACTGCGTGCGCGCTTCCTAGATAAGGCCAACAGAAACGCGCACCGCTTGTCGGCGATTGTGGGTGACTTGATCGCCTTAGCCCGGGCCGAATCTGACGAGGGCGACGTGCTGCACTCGGCGGTGGAGCTCCAGGATGTCGTCCGAAGTGCGGTCGGCGAAGCACAAGCTACGGCTGACGAGAAGTGCATCCACCTGGTCACGCGCATAAAACAGGGTGTTGCGATACAAGGTGATCGGGCAGCCTTGGAGACCGCGCTCTTAAATCTGGTTGAGAACGCGATTCAGTATTCGCCTGGCGGCACCGAGGTCGAGGTCGCTCTCACTGTGGAAGGCGGGAGTGCGATCCTTGCTGTCACGGATCAGGGGCCAGGGATCCTTGCTGAGCACATGTCCCGTCTTTTCGAGCGCTTCTACCGCGTCGACAAGGACCGCTCACGGAGCCTAGGTGGTACGGGGCTGGGGCTGTCAATCGTGCGCAACGTCGCGGCGGCCCACGGGGGGACAGCGCGGGTGGAGAGCGAGCTTGGGAAGGGCAGCCGCTTCTGGATCGAGCTGCCGAGGGCCTAGGACGGGGCTTCCCAGGGGGCACCTCCTCCATTTGCAACTTTCTTCCGGTTCGCCTCATTCGAGCACCTAGCCGGGGCCGAAAGGACAGCTAGGAACGCCTTGGGGAAGGCTGTCCCGGGGCGTAACCGAAACTCTTCTTGGTGCTCTGATTTCGAACTACCCGGCAAAGGGGAATTAGCCGTGGACATAAAAGGATCCGGACATGAGCCAGCATTCAGGGCGCAGTCCATCAGGCTAGACGCAGATCTAGAGAAGCAAAGTGGGAAGCTTGGCCTCTCCAAGCGAATAGTTACCGCATCGGATGATCCATCCGGCGCCGGCATCATGGCCAGGATGGAGGCTCGCGCGGCGTCCTATGAAAGTGGCCGAGAGAACGCCTCGGCGGGTATGGGGATGACACGCAGGGCTAGCGGCGCCATGGACAGCATGAGCCGCAACCTAGAGCGGATGCGCGAGCTTGCGACGGGGGCCTCGAACGGCACCCTGTCTAACGAAGACCGCAAGAACATGGACGCCGAGTTCCAGGAGCTTAAAGAGCAGGTCAAGCAGACCCTCGGCTCGGACTATGCAGGTACCAATCTCTTCAGTGGGGAGAGCGTCTCGTTTGGCGTCGGTTACGACGCCGACGATAAGGTCGATGTGCAGTTGCCGGACGCCTCAGAAGCGGCCCTCGCCAACATCGACACCTTGTCGGTGGACTCGGTTGCCGGCTCGTCCGAAGCGATGGACGGCATCGACCAGGCCATGGACTCGATCGCAGCCTCCCAGTCCTCCCTTGGCGCGGCCGAGAGCTCGCTGTCCAGTGCCGCAAAAGCAGCCGCCTCGTCGAAAGTTCACGCCGCCGCTGCAGCCGGCAGCATCGGGGACGCAGACAGAGCTAGGGAGAGTGCCGAGCTAGCCAAGACGAGTATCCTCAAGCACGCCGTCCTATCAATGCAAGTGCACCAGGGACTAGACGAGCAGATCGTGGGGAAGCTGTTGGGATAAGACCCAACTAGAGAGGAAGCCCGAATAGGAAGCCCGAGGAGAAAGTAGAGAAACACCGGCGGCACCTCGACGTGCTTCGCATGGATTCCAAGTCTATGCCTAGCACAGGTGGGGCCTACAAGCCTTAGGCGGGAGTCACAAGATATTCCGTCTAGAGGCGAGCGCAGTTGCGGCCGGAGCCCTTGGCATCGTACAGCTTGGCGTCGGCCTCTTCGAGTAAGCGTGCTCCGTCGAGCTCGGATTGCGCGACCTCAAGGCGTGCGCCTCCCAAGCTGATGGTCACGCGCAGGCTGTCGCCCTCCCAGGGGATCCGGGCGGCTTCGATACTGGCGCGAATACGCTCGGCTGTGGACTCCATGCCCTGCTCGGTGGTTAGCGGCATGATGACCGTAAACTCCTCGCCTCCATAGCGCGCGGCGAAGTCCCCGGGACGCAGGATCTCGACGAGGACGTCGCTTATGGCAGCCAGGACGGCATCGCCGGCGGCGTGGCCGTGGGTGTCGTTAAAGCTCTTAAAGTGGTCGACGTCCACCATTAAAACGCCTAGTCCATCGGGCAGGTTGCGGCCCAACCGGCGGCGAACTTCTTCGGATAGCTTTTGATCGAGAGCGGCGCGGTTAGGAAGCTTCGTAAGGGCGTCGGTCGAGGCCAAGCGCTGGAACTCTTCCTTCTGGAGGCGCAGGTCTTCCTTAGCCTGCCTAACCTGGTGCAGGTCGAACTCGCTGGAGAGGCTGCGGGTGAGCAGCTGCTCCCGCGCGGCGGCGACTAGGTTGTGCGTGTTCATGTGGTCGGGCAGCTTGATGTTCGAGAGTCCGGCCACCTCGGAGACGCCCGCGCCGAGCTCGTTGAGCAGCTTGTCAAGGCGCCTCTTACCGATGCCGTAGCGCGCGGCAGTCCAACGCTGGAGAGTCCGGTAAGGCGTGGCCTTGTTCTCATCCCACAGCGTGCGCGATGTCAGGCTGGCCAGGGTCATGATCGCAGTTAGCTCGCGGGTCTCCGTGTTCTGGCCGCTGGGCAGGGACTCGGGGCGCTGCATGTAAGCGACGGCCATCATCGTGCGCTTGGGCAGGGACCAGGAGCCCAGCAGAGCCTCGATCACATCCGACTCGGAGAAACCGAAGTGCGCCTCTTCCTCGGCGTTGGTGGGCCAGTTGCCAGGCGCTTTCTCCATAAGCCCTGCGTAGTCGTCGCTCAAGCCCCGGGCCAGGACCGAACCGCCGATGTGCGATAGCATGCCACAGAGAAAAGCCTCGTCCGCCAGATCAGGGTTGCCGGACTCGGTAGCGAGCCGCCGACCCGCGACGGCCACCGTCAGACTGCGTGTCCAAAAGTCGCCGAAGTCAAAGCTGCTGTCTTCGTCCTCGTCCATGGCTTCCACCAGAGAGAAGGACAAGGCCAACATCATGACGGACTTCATGCCCAAGATCATGCTGGCCTGTTGGATGGTGTGAACGCCGCTGCCCATGTTGAAGAGGGCCGAGTTCGAGAGCTTAAGTAGCTTGGCGGTAAGTCCGGGGTCCCGGGAGACAGCCCGCGCAATTTCTTCCAAGGTGGCGGACTGGTCCTCGGCGATCCGCATGACCTCTAGGGCTACCGAGGGAAGGCTAGGTAGCGCCTTTGGGGTGAGGAGGTGGGATGGGACGATGGTGGGCATGGCGAGCTTCTACTTGTCTTTCTGTATTAGCGGAAGGCGGGGGTCTTAGTGAGTGATCGGTTGTTTTTGGGGGGGGACTTGAGGGTAGTCTTTGGCTGAAGGGGGTGCTTTTGGCGGGTGTTGCCTCGGGCTATTCTGGCGGGGGGGCTGGAGTGGGTTTATTGGGCATAAACTCAGCGATCAGGTTGCCGGCTAGTAGTAGGGTGGCGCCTAGGGCGAACCACCCGTCAACGGCTTCCATTCCATAAAGGATTGAGATGATGGCTCCCCAGACGGGCTCAAGGGCATAGAGCGTCGCCGCGCGGACGGGGGGAAGGGTGCGCTGGAAGTGGTTCAGGGTCGAGAGTGCGACTAGGGTTGCAAGGATCGAGCAGCAGGCCAGGGGCCACCAGTAGTCGTACATGCCGAGCAGGCCTAAGAGCTGGCTTGGCTCGGGGGCGCTGGGCTGTGTCATGCACCAGATGGTGTAGACCAGGCCGCCTGTGGCGACCACGGCGAACGAGGCCAGGGAGACGGCGGCGGGGGCATACTTTCGCGTGGCCAGGTCAGTTAGAAGGATTGTGCCGGCGAAGATGAAGGCGCAGATCACAGTCAGCCACTCAGCCAGGCTGAAGCCCAGTTGGGGCGGACCGTTGATGAAAGCGGCACCCAGGGTCGCCAAGAGAACGCCGGCGAACAGCGCCTTCGAGATGCTGCGATGCTGGGCGAAGAACAGGGAGAGGAACGCGGTGAAGATCACATACAGGCTGGTCAGGAACGCGGACACGGCCGGCGAGACCGTTGTGAGTGCCGTCATCTGCAGCAGGAAGCCCGTGAGAAGCAACGCGCCAAGCGAGCCCCCCGAAACGACCAGGCCCATTGACCAGTTTTCGCGCCTTCGGCAAGACGGCAGGAAGAGCGGAAGCAGCAGCGCGGCCAAGCCAAAGCGAATGGTCAAGAACATGCCGATCGCCGCATCCTCGCCCTCCGGGCCCAGGGTCAAAGTGACCAGGTCTAGGGCCTGCTTCATCCAGACAAACGTCCAGCCCCAAACGACTGTGACGCCCAACAGTGCCGTCAGCGCTCGCCGCTTCTGTACCTCATGATCACTCATCCCGAGACTCTACCCATCTGCCATTCGATCGGGAATGGAGACGGGGGACTTCTCGATTATGGATTTCAGCCCGCATCCTAAGTAGGGCCGACCCCGCCCGCTCGGTTGCCCCCAGAAACACCCCCCCCGATCAGATAGCGGCTGCTACCCTGAGTTACACCCCCGCTGCAACGGCTCTAGTGCCAGCCCCTCTGCCAGCGCGGTTATACGCCCTTTGGTTTCCCCATGAAAATTCCCGCCGCCCTGCTCCCCATCCTAGTCCTAGCTGCTGCCCCCCTGGCCTCGGCCCAATACTCGGAAAACCCCGCCCTAAACCTCGCCGTGGCGGACCTCGCGAACGAGGAGGCCCAGCCGCTTATCGTCGCAAATCTCGACGGCGGCGCATACGTGAGCTGGTTCTCCTCGGACCCTGCCGGCACCCCCGCATTCGGCTACGATGTGCGCCTGCAGAGGCTTAGTGCGGCGGGCGAGGAACTCTGGGGCCACGGCGGAGTCCTGATCGCTGACCGCGGCTTCTCCTCGACCCAGGACTACTCTCTCGATGTGGACAGCGCGGGCAACGCGTTGCTGGCCTTCCGCGATGACCGCTCGGGCAGCACGCAGATCACCGCGACGAAGGTGGACGCGGCCGGTGTCCAGGTATGGGGATCGAACGGAGTACAGGTGACCAGCACGTCGGCATTCCTTGCGGCACCGGTGATCGCGGGGACAGGTGACGGCGCGGTCATGGTCGCTTGGACCCAGAACTCGAATATCGGCATGCAACGCCTAAGCAAGAGCGGGCTGCCGACCTGGGGCGCGGGCCTCACCTTGGCCCCAGGAAGCGGCAGCTATTCGGTGGCGGATATGCACGCTTCCGATGCAGGATCCTCGATCCTCTCGTTTGTGTTCTCCTCAGGTGGCTTTGGCTCGCCCCGCCACTTGTACGCACAGAAAATCGACCGGACGGGATCGCTCCTATGGGGTGCAAGCCCCGTGCAGGTCTTCGACGGGGGCTCGCTACAGTTCGGCGCATTCCCCAACTTCGTGACCGACGGCGCGGGCGGCGCCGTGTTCTCGTGGTACTCGAGCAGCCCATCCCTTGAGGTCTTCGCCCAGCGCGTCCTAAGCAATGGCACCGAGGCTTTTCCGCACAATGGAGTCAGCGCTTCGACCAATAGCTCCCAGATTCGCGTCGCGCCTGCAGTCGCTTTCGATGCGGCTGAGCAAGAGACCTTCGTCCTATACGAGGAGCTCAACGCCGGCCAATCCATGAGCGGTCTGTCCGCCCAGAAGTTCGACGCCACAGGTACTCGGGCATGGGGAAGCACGGGGCTCAACCTGAGACCCCTCGGGGGCACGACCAAAGGTGGAGCAGCTGCTGTTGCGACAGCAAGCGGCGTTCAGTTCTTTTGGACCGAGAGCTCGGGGTTTGCTCAGAGCATCCTAAATGGCCAGAACATGGATGACGCAGGATCTGTGTTGAACGGTCCGACTGAGCTGTCCACCGTGCCTGCGAACAAGTTCCGCGTTAGCGCGGTCCAGAGTATATCGGGCGTGGGCTTGGTGACGTGGCAGGACGACAGCTCCGGCAGCGATGACATCATGGTGCAAAACTACCTACCGAACGGCGGGCTTGGTGGCGCTGCGAGCAGCAGCTCTCGCAATGGGTCTGGGATCAACCCGGTGGTCTACACCGCGATCAGCGAGCCGGCCATTGGCGCACTCTGGCAGACCTCTGTCGACAAGTCCGGCGCGCTGGGCAACACCGGCTCGGCCCTGTACGTCTACGGCGCGCCGTCCTCGGGTCTGTTCCTGCCCCAGGGTGAGGTGCTCGTCGACTTGTTCAGCCCATCGCAGCTAATCCACTTTGCGAACAGCGCCCCCATGACCGACACGCGCGCCCTTCCGATCCCGCCTGTGGCCGCACTGCTCGGGGTTCAGTTGGCCACCCAGGTCTTAATTCTGCACCCGACCGGGCTTGTATTGACCAACGCGATCGACCTGAACCTGGGCCTGTAGGATCGGCGGAATGCAGGGAAACCCCGTCGCTATCTATGCACTCCCAAAGATGTTGGCGCTACTCGCCACTAGGCCTGCGGCAGCGCTAGTCGATCTTGTGCTCGATCGGTAGTCTGGTAGATCTATGCCCACTCAGCTGCGCCCAAAGAGTCTCTCGCTCCTTATCCTGCTCGCACTATTCGGTTGTGGGCACGACGCGGCCCCCGTGGCCCCCCTTGCGGGCAAGCCGGTTGTGCTGATCGTTTTCGATGCCCTTGCCGCGCGGCATGTGCACCACCTCGGCTACGAGACCGAGACGACGCCCAACCTCGACCGCCTTGCCAAGGAGGGGGTCACCTTCGCTAAGGCCTTTAGCCCAGCGCCCTACACCCTAGCCAGTATCCCGAGCCTCTTCACCGGTCGACTACCCGACCGTCACGGTGTCTACGACGGCGATCACGCCCTACCGGCCGTCGAGCTCACCCTGGCCGAACTGTTGGCCGCTAACGGCTACCAGACCTTTGGTGCTGTCGCGAACATCCAAGGAGGCAGTTTGCGCAACTTGCAGCAGGGCTTTGAGGTGTACGAGGAGCTCTACCGCACCGAGGAACCAAACGCTAAGGGCCATGGGGTCAGCTTTGTGCAGCCGGGCGACTTTGTCCAGGTCTTGCAGCGTTGGGACGAGATGCGCGACAGGCAGCGCACTCCCTTTTTCTACGCGCATGTGCTGCAGCCGCACATGCCCTACTCGCCCCCGTCAAGGTTCTTCGAAGACCTGGTCGACTCGAAGTACGACGGTCCCAACGCTAAAGGCATGGACCCAGATTGGGTGATCGACTTCGCGCGCAGTGGAGGCAAGATGGTCATCGGTGATGGCCCTGACGAGGTCTCCCTGCCCCATGCCAATCACATCCTCTCGCTCTACGACGGGCACATCCGCTACGCCGATGATGCCCTGGGCAGGATGCTGGACGAGCTGAAGCGCGCGGGGATCTTCGACGACGCCCTGATCGTTGTGACTTCGGATCACGGAGAGGCCATGTGGGAACACGGAGTTCTTGGGCACAGCCGCACGATCTTCGACGAGATGGTGCACGTCCCCCTCGTGGTCAAGTTGCCCGCGGGCATGGAGGGCACGGCCAATGTGGTCAGCGATTTAACCTCGATCATGGACCTGTTTCCGTCGATCTGTGCCTGGCTGGATGTGCCCGCCCCCGAGACGATCGATGGCAAGCTGCTACCACAGCTGTTGGACCCGGAGCCCGACCCAATGCGTAAACTCCTGCTGCGCACCTTCCACCCTGATCCGGTGATTGCCACCCGAGGCGTGAACTCAAAGTTGCGCTTCGATCCTAGGGCGCACAATGGAGCTGGCGAGGCCAAGTTCTACAACCTGCGAAAGGACCCCCAAGAGAAGCTCCCGATTCCCGTCGTCGACGGGACGGTACGCGCTGGCCAGGTCAATCGCATGCGCAAGCAGTTCGAGGCTCTGCGCGCTTCGGCAGCTCCCCAAGCGGAGGGGGCACTCCGTTCGGAGCAGGACGAGAAGATGATCGAAGGCTTGGGCTACTCCGAGTAAATCGATCCGGTTCCAGTTACGAGCGGTTGAACTTAGGGTGGTAGTAGACCTCGCCGGCGCAGTCTGTCAGGGCGTTCGCCTGCAGCTCGAGGGCGAAGAAGGGACGCTCGGTGTCTGGGTCGGCGAAGTACAGGCCTAGGTTTGCCACAGGCTCGAAGCCCAGCCGGGGATAGTAATCCGGGTGATCGCGCACGAAGACGGCAGCAGCGCCTAGCTCGCGACACGCGTCGAGGGCATTTAGCACGAGTCGGGCTCCCACACCTTGGCGCTGGAAGTCGGGTCGGACGGCCATGGGCCCCAGGGCCATATACGCGAGGTCCTTGGGGCCATGCTCGATGGTGACGGGGCTCGCTAAGATGTGGCCGATGACCTCGCCAGTATCGCGACCCTCCCCTTCGATGGCGACCAGGGAGACGACCGGAGACGCCTGGGCGCGCACAGCATCCACCAGCTTCGACTCTGTGTCGGAGTCGAAGGCTGCAGAGTGGATGGCGAAGACCGTCTCGAAATCAGAGGGGCTCTCTTCGCGGGTCAGGAATCGCAGAGCGCTTTGCATGGACTCTACTTTAGGACAGTCTGGCCTAGAGCGCGACCGTGGGGTTTTGGCGAGAGCTTGGCGGCTCCGGGGCAAATCCGTGGGATTTCCCCCGGGGAAGCCCTTTTTGAAACTGCGAGCCCGCCTTACCGCTGCTGTGCCGGCTTATTGTGGCAAAACCGTGCCCCGACGGGCAGTGAGGGCACGGCGCCGTAGGGTATGGCACATACGCCGTTTTTGAAAATCGACCGAGTCTTCGCAAAAAGCCGCTTACGACACCGAAAGGGAGCTTTTCGCAACCCTAGGGCGCCCGATTTGGCGCTATCCTGACGCCCTTGAGGCTCGCGGGGCATTCACTCCACCCCCGCCCCGCTCACCAAAGTAAATGGGACGCAAACCGCTCCCCAACGACCCATATTGACTGCCATGAACTCACCCACGATCACCCCAACTGCTCCCCCCACGCCGATTTTCCGCAAGGACTACACCGAGCCGAACTTCTGGATCGACACGGTCGAGCTGCGCTTCGAGCTGGGTGAGGGCGAGACCCTGGTGCACTCCAAGCTGGTCATGCGCGTCAATGACTCCGTGAACGACGGCAGCAAGCCCCTAGAGCTGATGGGCGAGCTGCTGGACACGCGCCGGGTTGCCATCGACGGCGTCGAGGTCGACTTCGAGGTTGCGGACGAGCAGCTCACGGTCGCGAGCGTCCCAAGCGGCACCTTCGTCTTCGAGTCCACGGTCTCCGTCAAGCCGGAGGAGAACCTGACCCTTTCCGGCCTCTACAAGTCCTCCGGCAACTTCTGCACCCAGTGCGAAGCCGAGGGCTTCCGCCGCATTACCTGGTACCTCGACCGCCCCGACGTCATGGCGACCTTCACAGTGACCATCGACGGTGATGCGGACAAGTACCCCGTCATGCTGTCGAATGGCAATAAGCTCAGCACCGAGGTGCTGGAGTCCGGGCTGACCCGCGTCGTCTGGGAAGACCCGCACAAGAAGCCGGCCTATCTGTTCGCGCTTGTCGCGGGCAACCTGAAGTGCCACGCCGGGGACTACACCACTACCTCCGGCCGCAAGGTCGCCCTTGAGATATGGGTTGAGCCCCAGAACATCGAGAAGTGCGAGCACGCCCTAGTCTCGCTGCAGAAGTCGATGAAGTGGGACGAGGACACCTATGGCTTGGAGTACGACCTCGACATCTACATGATTGTCGCAGTAGGCGACTTCAACATGGGCGCCATGGAGAACAAGGGTCTCAACGTCTTCAACTCGAAGTTCGTTCTAGCTAGTCCCGACACGGCGACCGATGGGGACTACGAGGGCATCGAGAGTGTCATCGGCCACGAGTACTTTCACAACTGGACGGGCAACCGCGTCACCTGCCGCGACTGGTTCCAGCTGAC
>JAQXEK010000066.1 GCA_029250885.1 Planctomycetota bacterium | reverse complement strand
CTACCGATTGTCTCACCTAGGACAACCTCTGGCGCGCCGAGAGAAAAACTCGGGACGCTCCAAAGCTCATACTCCTTGTCGGCAACGATCTTCGCGCTACCCCGTCGATCCTCGACAATCTCGTCGAGCCTCGGCCAACTCCAGCCCTCCATCACAGCATCTCCCGGATCCCAGCCAGCACCTCGGCCGACTCCGCATCGAGCGCCTCGATCTCAGCGAGGATCTCCTCCGGTGAGCGCAGCGGCTCTTCCTCCGGAGCATTCGGGTTCTTGACCGAGAGGTCGTGGCTCTCCCCGTCCACATCACCCGCATCCACCGTCCACGACTGCTCCGAATCAGCAAAGGTCTTCTGCAACTCCACAAACTCGGCCAGGTCGTCGTCATTGAGCGGGTTGGTCTTGCCCATGTTGCGGCCCGGATCGAGCTGGTAGAACCAGGTCTCTTTGGTCGGAGCACCCTTCTCGAAGAACAGCACCACGGTCTTCACACCCGCACCCAGGAACGTGCCGCTCGGGCAGTCGAGCACCGTGTGCAGGTTGCAGCTCTCCATGAGCTCCTTGCGCAGACCCTTCGAGGCGTTGTCCGAGTTCGAGAGGAAGGTGTTCTTGATGACCACCGCCGCCCTGCCGCCGGCCTTCAGGCTCTTGATGAAGTGCTGAAGGAAGAGGAAGGCCGTCTCACCCGTCTTGATGGGGAAGTTCTGCTGGACCTCCTTGCGCTCCTTCCCGCCGAAGGGGGGATTGGCGAGGATGATGTCGAAGCGGTCCTTCTCCTGAATGTCGGCGAGGTTCTCGGCCAGCGTGTTGGTGTGGATGATGTTCGGCGCCTCGATCCCGTGCAGGATCATGTTCATGACCCCGAGGATGTAGGCGAGCGACTTCTTCTCCTTGCCGTAGAAGGTGCTCGTCTGGAGCTTCTCGAGCTCCTTGGTGGTCAACTCCCCACCTCGCATGAGGTCATGCGACTCGCAGAGGAAGCCAGCCGAACCGCAGGCGCCGTCGTAGACCGTCTCGCCGATCTTGGGCTGGAGTACCTGAACCATGGCGCGGATGAGCGGGCGGGGCGTGTAGTACTCGCCGCCGTTGCGCCCGGCGTTCCCCATGTTCTTGATCTTGGCCTCGTAGAGGTGGCTGAGCTCGTGCTTCTCCTGTTGAGAGCGGAAGCGCAGCGCGTCCATCGATTCCAGGGCGTCACGCAGTGAGTAGCCCGACTGGAACTTGTTTTTGATCTCGCTGAAGATCGCGCCGATCTTGTACTCGACCGTATCCGGGCCGCTCGCACGCTCCTTGAAGCCCTTGAGGTAGGGGAAGAGCTTGTCGTTCACGAACTCGACGAGGTCATCGCCCGTAATGGCGCTGTCGTGGTCGAAGCCGCCATCCGCCTTCTTGGGAGCTGCCCAACTGGCCCAGCGATAGGACTCGGCGATCAGGTAGTCATAAGGCTTGCCCTCGAGCTGGGCCTCCATCGAGCGCTCCTCATCCAAGTCGTCCAGGTACTTGAGGAAGAGCATCCATGAGGTCTGCTCGGTGTAGTCCAGCTCGGTCGTGCAGCCAGCCTCCTGGCGCAGGACGTTCTCGAGGTTCTTGAAGGTCTGTTCAAACATGGGTGCCTTTAGGATACTAATCTCTTGCCGACCTAACGGGGTTGGCGTTCAGCTGCGCGCGAAAGCGCGTCCGCTGCAACGCCAGGTTATGCGAGCCCATTTACTACCCCTCAGGAGAGAGGAAATAGATGGGTTTAAGTGGAAGTCTTCGCCTCGCAGTCTCATCCAAATCAGCGTAATGCTCAATCCATAAATCCACTAACCTCTCCTGGTTAATCAGAGTGACTCTCCGCTTTTCTTGAGTCCTTGCTTCAATCTCAGCATCTCTTGTAAACCCTGCAAGATTCACAAAGATTCCAACATCATCATCTCCCAGGACTGCCATAAAAGACCGTAATCCATCGACCGATACGGAAGTTTGCATCCGCTTCACCTGAACTTTGATCCTGGGAAGTGTTGCTCCTAATGGATCCTTATGAACAAGAATATCGATGCCACCATCCTTCCCCTTTGGAGCAACCCATGCAGAGTGATACCCCATGGCTTCCAGCAACTCCGCAACCAGGTCTTGAAATTCATAAGGATTCATTGTTGCAAGATGCTCTCGAATCTCTTCCCAAGCGACTTCTTCAGCTTGCTCGTAGGTAATACTCACTTCCTTTTCTGGAGCATCTTCAGTTTCCGAATCCGGAGAGGTAGATTCATCCACACTTTGTTCTGACTTCCACTTTCGATAAAGCCTAGTCGCCTCCTTATAAAACTCATCTGGAGAGGAGAATTTACCCAAGGCATCTTCGCCTTCGGAAGTGATAAACCACTTCCCCTTGATTTTGAGCATCCAACCGGCCTTCACGCAATCGACAGTAGCGAAACGAACGATTTTGTGGAATCGCATGCCGCCTGATTCATATGAACCTGCTTCGTACTCAGACAAAACAAGCTTCGCCTGAAGTTGACTCAAAGCATTTTTCGCTTGAATCCCTTCAGGATTATCCAAGAGGATTGCAAACAGGATACGAAGGAATTCGCCTGTCCTTTCACGAGTTACATTCGCCATTCACATACTGTAACCACATGCTCGTGTAGCCGCATGCTTGATTTGGGTTTGTCAACAAGCTTCGCATAACGGGTGGGGTGATCAGCGGCGGCGTGCGAAGCGAGCCGACCGTTGCATCGCCTAGTTAGATAGCAATAGCTTTTCAAAGTAGTGGTCGTACGGTGGCGTGCAAGGGCTGAAAAAGCCCTTCGTGGATCGGGGGGCGAACTCCCGCGCGGACACCATGCAAGGAGGCGAGCTCCCTAGGGGTTCAGGATCGCGGTCCAGGAAGTCTGGACCACGGCGGGCTTCTTGGTGGGGACGGCGAGGGCGATGAAGTGCAGGTGGCTGCTGGTCCCGCTAGCACTGATCATCCCGAGATCCCAGTCGAGCGACAGGCTCGCCGTCGTGGCCCCGGCCGGGACGCTGACCCTCTTCAGGATCAGCTTGTTCTGGCTCGAGGTGAGGCCGCCGAAGTCCGCGAAGAACGAGACCGTGCCGCCGCTGCTCCCGAAGTCGATCCCGGTCACCTGCATGTCGATCCGCTCGGGAAGCTCGATGGCCTTCTTGGGCTTGGTCTTGGCGTCGAGCTTGCCCTCGAACGAGCGCGAGCGGTTCACCGAGAGGCCGAGCTTGTTCCCGACAACGCCCATGCCTGCGTGGTCGATTGGTGTGGCGATGGCACCGTCGGGGTTCGCGGCCTCCGGCGGGTCCCAGGTGCACAGGCCGCGCACGTCATCGCGCGTCGTCTGGGAGCCACCCCTGTTGAGACCCATCTGTTCGGACACGAGCTGCCCGGTCTCGGTCCTCATGGGGACCTCGCCGGCCCAGGTGCCCATCGCGATCGCGTCGTGGATCAGAACCTGGTCCGGGGAGCCACTGCTGGTGGTGGTCGAGAAGATCACGCGGTTGGCCGCGGCGTTCCGGAACACGGAGATGGCGTCGAGCTCCTTCCCCAGGTGCGGCGCGCCGAAGGCGCCGAACAGCTCGTCCTCCGAGTACTCGACCTTGGGCGCGCTCCAGGCCAGGGGCGCGGCCATGGTGTTCCAGTTCATCCCGTAGATGGTCCGCGCGTTGAGCTGGATGCCGTTCACGGCTTGGAAGGCGGCGATGAAGCCGGCGTTCGCGGAGCTCTCGACCCATTCCTTCTGGAGCGAGAAGAAGATCCGATCGCGCACCGGCGCGAACAGCTGCACCCGCACGCCCAGCGGGTCGTTGGCGATCGCGCCCATGGCGAAGTCCAGACCCATGAGCTCGGAGTAGGCGCCAGCGGCAATGCCCATCTGCTCACCGGTCTGCTCGACCACCACCGAGTTGACCAGCTCAGCGGCGATCTGCTCGTTGCCCTCGTCGTAGTACGCGAGCACGGCGTCCGACACGTTGTGCCCCAGGCTCTGCAGGTTGCGCAGCACGCTCTCGGGCTCGCCGTAGGGGTCCAATCCCGGATTGGCGCGCTCGGCGACCTGGAAGGCCAGGGCGAACCAGGCACCCGTGCTGGAGTCGAGCCAGCCGTTGGCCTGCACGGGCGGGAACATGTCGCCGCCGGTCGAGATCGACCCGAAGCCTAGCGTCGTGGCGTGGGGAAGCGCGCCCAGGCCGCGGTTCACTCCGGCGAGCAGCGCCGCCCCGGAGAAGTCGGGGTTGGTCACGGTCGGCACCGAGAAGCGCTCAGCGCTCCACGGCGCGGGGGCGGAGGCGACCTGGCCGGCCGCGCGGATCAGCAGCTGGCTGCCCGCCGGAGCGGAGCGCAGCATCCCTAGGGCCGAGCCCGAGCGCATGCCTTGGTACTGGGTCATCGGGACCTGGGTCGCCGGCTGGCCTTGGACTGCGAGGGACGGCGCGGACAGCAGGCAGAGGACCAGGGAGGTCCGCAGTGCGGCTGGTTTGGATCGGGGATCAAACATGGCTAGCGGGGAGGTACGGGGACGGGTGGATGGAGAAGAGAGAGGGAGGCGTCAGGGACTCAGCTGGCGCGGATTCAGGGTGGCAAGCACCTCGCGGGCGACGACGGAGGCGTCGGGCCCAAGGTCGGCGGGCATCGCCTGGATCACGTCCTGGAGCAGCCAGGCGTTGTGCGGGTCGTCGAGCAAGAGGCCGGCGAGACCGAGGAAGACGGCCTCGTCGTCGTCGGCCTCGAGGCCGGCGAGGATGGCTTGTTCTGGGTAGGGGCCCAGGGAACCGGGCGAGCCGATCGCCTCGGCGGCGGCCATGGCGGCGCTTGCGCGCTGGACCGTGGCCGCGGCTGCATCGAGTTCGCCATCGCGGCGTTGCTGCAAGGCGCGGAAGACTTCGACCGACGCGCGGGAGAAGTGGCGCCACTGGTCCGTGTTCGTGCCCTCGTCCAAGGGCGCGGCATCCAGCCGGCGCAGGGCCTCGTCGAACTCGCCCAGGTCGACCAGCGCCCACAGGAGGTTTTGCATCGGCCGGCGGTAATTCGGACGTTGGTCGATGGCGACCTCGAGGTGCGCGATGGCATCGGTCGGGCGGCCGAGGGCCAGCGCCGTGAAGCCGGCGTTGCTGCGCAGGATGTAGGAGCGCTCGGCCAGGGCCAGGCCCTCTTCGGTGCGCTCCATGGCCTCGACGTACAGGCCCATCTCGTCCAGCAGGCGGCCGCCGATCTGGGCGGTGGTGGCGGTGCGGCCGCCGAGGATGAGCTCGAGCTCGTCGATCGAGGTCAGGTCCTCGAGGGCGCGCTCGTACTGGCTCAGGCCGCGCGCGCCGCCGAGGGGCGTGAAGCTCAGGCGCAGCTCTTCGGCGTGGGGCAGCGCGCGCAGCTCGGCGTCCGACAGGGTCGCGAAGGCGGTCGGCATGTCACCGGCCCGCAGCTGGTGGTAGGCCTGGAGGTAGCGTTCGTGGGGCGTGGTCGGGGGCGACAGGTCGGTCAGCCCGGTCAGGTCGACGGCCGCGTAACCGACCGCGTCTGCGGGCAGGTTGGCGTAGCGTGCGGCGAGGGCGTCGGCATAGGCGCCGCCAAGCTCGTCCGCCACGACCCGCATATCCCGCGCGGCGGCGTCGCCGTCGCCGTGGTCGAGACGGAAGGAGGCGCGCAACAGATGCAGCTTGACCGGCTGGCGCCCGAGCTCGACCCCGCGGTCGAGCAGGCCCGCCACGGCGGCGCGGTCCTCGTCCAGCCGGAACACGCGGTTTGCGGGCCCGACCAGGGTGAAGTTCGGCGGCAGCTGGCTGGTGACCTCGTAGGCTTGGGCGTCGAGGCTGGCCTGGTAGCTGTCGTTCCAGGCCCAGCCGCCGGTGGCCAGCAGCACGACACCGAGTGCCAGGGCCGCGCCGCGCGCCATGCGCGAGCGCGCCACCCGCCGCGCGGCGAAGCGCAGCGCTCCTACGGGACGCGCCACGATCGGCCGGTGGTCAAGGAAGGCGCGCAGGTCCGCCTCGAGCGCGGCGGCGCTCTCGTAGCGCGCCCGCGGCCGGCGATGCATGCCCATGTCCAGGATCGCAGCCAGCTCGCGCGGCAGGCCCGGGCGCAGCTTCGACGCGCGCACGGGCTCGCGCGTCGCGATGCCGGTCAGGACCTCGGTCGGCGTGCCCTCGTAGGGCGGCCGCAGGGTCACCAGGTGGTAGAGCGTCGCCGTCAGGCTGTACACGTCGCTGGCGGGACTGTGGCGCTCCTCATGACCCAGGCTCTCGGGCGGCATGTACGCCGGCGTGCCCAGCACCGAGTCCCCGAGGGTCAGGCTCGAGTCCTGGTCCTGGAGCGCCAGCCCGAAGTCCAAGAGCACCGGCTGGCCCGACTCGCGCACCAGGATGTTCGACGGCTTGATGTCGCGGTGCAGCACGCCGGCTTCGTGGACCGCCTGCAGGCCGGCCGCCAGTTCTGCGATCCAGCGCACCACGAGCCGCAGGTAGCTGGACTCGTCGCCGGCGTCGAGCTCGAGGCTGACGCTCAGCCAGTCGACGCCGTCGGGGTCCTTGGTCTTCGCGCCCTGCTGCTGGCGGGCGAGCCCGCGGCGCGCGACCTCGGTCAGGGTCGCGCCGGGCACCCACTCCATCACGATGTAGGCGGCGCCCTCTTCGGTCAGGCCGCGGTCGTGGACGGTGATCACCGAGCCGTGCTGCACCGAGGCCATGGCCTCGGCCTCGCGCACGAAGCGCTGCAGCGAGACCTCGGGGTCGAGCAGGCCCTCGCGCAGGACCTTGATCGCGACCGTGCGGGCAAGCTCGCTGTCCTCGGCCTGGTAGACGACACCCATGGCGCCGCCGCCGATGCGACGGGTCAGCACGTAGCGCTCGCCGAGGGTCTGGCCCAGCAAGCCGTCGGACGAGGAGCCGCTCTGGAACAGCTGGTTGACCAGGTTCGAGCTGTCGGCGCCCTCGCGCACGGCGCCCTCGAGCTCAGGGTGGTTGCGCACCGCCTCGGCGAGCCAGTCCGGGTTCCCGGCGTCGCGCAGCTCGAGGGCCCGGGCCAGGACGGTCTCGAGCAGCTTGGGTCTGACTTGGGATGAGCCCATGATTTCTAATACCATCGGGCGCCCCTAGATGTCCTTGAGGATCAGAGCCAGGCGAGCCTGGGCCGTGTAGAAGGCCCGGCGTGCGCCGGACTCGGTGTCGTAGCCCAGCTGCTCGGCCAGCTCGGCGAAGGTCGCTTGGCCTTCGATGCGCGCGCGCAACAGGTGCTGCTCGCGGGCGTCGAATTCGTTGAGGGCGTGTTGGATGAGCTCGATCTGTTCGAGCGACGCGGCCATCGAGGCCGGCCCGCTGCGGGACGAGGCCAGGTCCATGCCATCGGGCAGCGCGGACCCGCGGCGACCGTCGCGGCGGTCGGCCTCGTGGAAGCGCACCATGTCGATGATGCGGTTGCGGGTGACGACGACGAGGTAGCCGATGAAGGCGTCCTCGGCGCTGCCGGCGAAGGCGTCGAGGTCGCGCAGCACACCGTAGAAGACGTCGTGGACCACGTCACCGGTGCTGAAGCGCGCGGTCAGCCAAGGGCGCCCTGTGCGGACGTCGGAGGCCAGGCGGTGGTGGACGAGCTCCTGGACCGTCGGGTAGTAGCGCTCGGTCAGGATCGCGAGAGCTTTGGTCTCACCCCGGCGCGCGGAGGTGAGCAGCTCGGCGAAGGGGGTGTCTGGGGCCACGCGGTTGATCGTTAGGGTGGGGGTCATGGGTGCCTCTTGGCGGCCGCGGTAACGCGGCCAACAACCAAGGGCGCAGCGGCCGCGGCGGATCGGCGAAGAATCAGGCAGATTCTTCAAAGGAATCCAGCGAGGCTCTCATCCAAGGTAGCCGGGCTGGCGCGCTTGTCAAGGGCTGTCGATTTCGCCCGGGGAAGTTTCGGGGCAGCGGGCCTCTAATAAGGAAGGGCAGGCCGAGCGCAGGCCCTCATCCGCAGGAATCGACGGATTGTCCGCCGATCGCGAAGAGGTGAGCCGCCCTTGGCTGGTGGAGCGGGAGACTTACCCCGCACCGCGCCGGCTCCTCGCTCTTGGAGCCAACACCCAACGACCCAGGCCAGACCTGGAAAGGACGGATCCTTATGAAACTTCCCATTCACATCCTTGGCACCATCGCCATCCTGTTCACCCTCGTGTTCGCTGCTCAGGCCAACGAGAAGGGGCCCGGCGAAGGGCCCCGCAAAGGGCCCGACGAAGGCCCCCTGTGCGGCAAGATCGTCCCCAAGGACTCCAAATCGGAGCTCTACAGGGCCACCGGCTGCAGCTGCTCGGGTCCCGTCACGATCGAGATCACGGGCCTCGGCTCCTACACGAACCCGGGCCAGAAGCTGGTCTGCGAGAGCTACACGCTGATGCCCGCCTACGACAGCTACGAGGAGGGTGGCGACACCCTGGCCGAGGCCTTCGTGTTCGTGAACGAGATCAAGATCGACAGCGCCTGCGACACCTCGGACTGCAGTGGCTGGTGGATCTTCAGCGGCGGCACTGCGGTCTGCAAGGAGTCCACCACGACCCTGTCCGGTGGCCACATGAGCTACGTGGCCATCGGCACCTGCGACCAGGAGCCGCAGGCGAAGTAATCGCGGTCGCCGCGCGCCGCCGACCAGCCCTCCGGCTGCGGCCCGCGCCCGACGGCATTCGGCGGGGCCCTTCCCATCCTCCCCTCGATGGGGGGCCCATTGCCGAAGTGACTCCCGAACCAACCGAGCACCAAACACCGAACCCCTTACCCTGAGCCCCATCATGAACACGATCTCCATCACCCTGTCCGGCCTGCTCGCCATGGCGAGCGCGCTCCCCGCCCTCGGCTCGGCGCCGCTCGCGAGCCAGGGCGGCCCGCACGACGCTGGCCAGGGCGTCCATCGCGAAGCCGTGACGCCCTATCCCAACCACCTGTCGCCCAGGCTCCACGCTGCCCTCCTGCGCGTGCTCGAAGCGGAGGAGGAGTTCACGCTCCTGACCCACCCCTTCGACGAGGCTGGCAACGAGATCAGTCAAGCTGAGAAGCAGTGGCGCATGACCGCCCCCGAGTCTCCACTGAAGCAGTACCTGGACCACCACCGTCCGCGCTTCGACACCCGGGGCCTGGCGATGGATCGCCTGGCCCTGCGGGACTGCATCCTGTACGACGCGGCCTTCGGCGCCGCGGCCGAGCTCGTCGACGAGCACCCCGACTTCGAGATCGACGAGCTGCTCGCGGCCTTCGAGGCGAGCTTCGTCGAGGGCGCGCCGATCTGGTCGACCGAGCTGGCCCGCGAGCACCACGTTCGCTCACTGGATGCCCACGAGTTCTGGCCCCTTGGCAACGGACGGGCCCTGGGTCGCCTGACCTGGGGGCTGCTGCAGCAGGACTCCTTCTGGCGCGGGGAGAGTCGCGACCGCGGCCTGATGATCCTCGGCTTGTTGGAGCGCGGCGCCGAGTCGCGGCTCGTGGCCCAGGTGGTCGACATGTCCCTGGCGAACGCCCTGCCGACCTCGACCGACCCGGCCAAGGACGGCCACGGCGTCTGTGGTCCAGAGTTCAGCATCGCCCAGAGCATCGGCTACGACCGTCGCCACGAGCAGGCGCTGGTGCGCGACCTCGAGTTGATCACCTACCTGTCCAGCCTTCAGGACTACTCGGGTCCGTTCAACCTAGACCTGGTCACGATCGAGGAGCTGCCGCACGGCGCCCTGGAGGTCACGCCGACGGCGCTCGGGCACCTGCGCTGGTGGGTCCCGGCCAAGCTGGACCAGGTGCGCAACGAGCTCTACAACGGTGCGCACCTCGAGGAGCTCCACATGGAGATGCGCCGCAGCAAGTCGCTGGAGGAGCGCCTGTTGTTCTGGGGCAAGCTGGCCAAGCAGACGGACTTCGCCACCTTCCGGGTCCACGTCCTCGAGGAGCTCAGCGCCGTGCTGGCCTGGGAGGTCGACTTCCCCGGTACCGAGCGCCTGCAAGAGCTCATGGACCTAACCGAGGCCGGGACCCTGTCCGACGACCAGCTCGCGGAGCTGAGCTCGCTGGAGGGCCACGCCAAGCGCGAGCAGGATCGCTTCATGCAGGCGCTCATCAACGGGCTGATCGGCGTGGGCATCGACCACGAGATCGACTTCCTGGTCTCGACCATCGCGGACGACCTGCCCGCGGCCCTCGAGCTGCTCGGCAAGGACGGCTTCGCTGGTGCCCAGCGCCACGAGGCCCTGATGAGCGAGGCTTGGTTCCAGCTGGCCTCGTCCGAGAGCCCCGAGCTAAACCGGCTCCTGTCCGACGGGCTCACGCACCCCGCCAGCTTGCCGGTCCTGGCCCGCGACAACCTGATCTGGGCGGCCACCCAGGACGCCGGCATGCTGGCGGTAGCGAACCTCGAGCGCGTGCTCGACATCGGTAGCCCGCGCGACAAGGCGATCGCCCTGCTCAACCCCGGCTGGGCCCGCGAGGACACCTACACGGTGGCCATGACCGACCTGCTGGACCAGGTCTACGCCATGGACGCGGGCCGCTCGACTCGCCTGCGCATCGAGGCCTACTTCACGAGCAGCCTCACCAACCGTCCGGTGTCGGCCGGCACCCGCGAGGTGCTGCTCGCCAGCCTCAGTGACGCGAACTGGGCATCGAAGAGCGAGTCCTGCTACTGGAGCCAGGTCTGGGAAGCCCCGGAGCGCTTTCCCGATCGCTTGGCCCTGGTGCGCCGGAACCTGACGCCGCAAGAGATCGAAGCCAAGGTCGCCGAGGGCTTACTGCCCACCGGCGTCTTCTAAGAACGGCTCGAGGGAGGGACCCGCGGGTGTCCGGTATGTCGCAAGGCATGCCGGACACCCGCGGCCTTTTTGTGGTGGTGGGGCGGGCTGACGGTCTTGGGAGGTCAAGGTGGGGAGGGCTGCCGCTGTGTGAGGCGTGACACGTAACCCCCTACCCGTCTCGTCGGAGGGTCTTGCCGGGTTCGAGCCGATGGATTTGCATCCGGATAGGGCCGTCAGCCATAGCGGAAATCAACCGAGTCGCGTGCGGCGGGATCGATATCGAACCCATTAATGCACCGTCGGCGAGCCCTGGTAGCCCGGGGGCGGCGGCTCGC
>JAQXEK010000021.1 GCA_029250885.1 Planctomycetota bacterium | reverse complement strand
CCCCCTATTTCCGCGCCAAAATCCGCCCTATGGTTTCCATGCCCACGCTGCTGGCTATCGACATCCTGGACATCTCGGACATCGGGAGCAATCCACTTGTTGAGACCCTCTTGAACCTTGCCCTGACCCTCATCCTGGGTCAGGTTCTTGCGTTCCACTACGTTCGCTTTGCGAAGGTCCTGTCGAACAAGCGCAAGTTTGCCCCCACGCTGATCGTGCTTGCGGCCACGACGATGATGGTGATCACCGTGGTGCAGCAGTCCCTGGCCCTGTCTTTAGGACTGGTTGGCGCCCTCTCGATCATCCGCTTTCGCACACCGATCAAGGAGCCCGAGGAGCTGACGTACCTCTTCCTCGCGGTCGCCATTGGCCTGGGCATGGGCGCGAACGAGCGCGCAGCCACCGCGGCCATGATCCTGATCGTGCTGGCCTACATGGCCATCACCAGCAGCAGCCGTGGCACGTCCATCGGTGCGCGCACCCTGTTGCACATCGGCGCCGACCTAGACGGCAAGGATCGCACAACCGCCCTCGACCTGCTCACCAAGACGATCCAGCCCCTCGCAAGCGAGGTGGACCTGCGCCGTGTGGACATGCAGGAGGACGCCTTCGACGCATCCCTGGTGATTGACGTCAAGGACAACGCCTCCATCGGCGCCTTGCTCGACGCCGTACAGGGCGCCTTCCCCACCGCGACGATCAGCGTCGTCGAAGCCGATGGCCTCGACTAGCAGCCCGCGCCATGTCTCCATCCCTGCGCTATGAAGTGAAGATGGTCGCCCAAGCGGCGTTCTATTCGAAGCTTCGTATGTTCATGCGCATCGATCAGAGCGCCCTCACGACGCTCTATCCCGCGCGCCGGATTCAGAGCGTCTACTTCGACACGTGGAAGAATCAGGCCCTCGAGGAGAACCTCGCCGGGATCAGTCACCGGGAGAAGGTTCGCCTGCGCTGGTATGGCGAGGATACCCGCGGTGTTCACGGAACGCTGGAGCGCAAGGTGCGGGAGAACATGCTGGGCTGGAAGGGACTCTTGGACATTCCCGTGGACCTCGATGTGGAGGGCGTCAACCGGCGCGACTTCGCCAATTCCCTGCGGCCCTACTTGACTGAAGAGTGGCAAGACGTGCTCAACAAGAACCTGCTGCCCGTGCAGTGGATTGCCTACGACCGCGAATACTACGCCACCGACGCCGGAACGGGCCCGATTCGCATTACCGTGGACCGCCAGCTGCGCACCTGTGACCAGCGCATGCGCCGGCGCCTCTCATCGCGCTTCCCGTCCCCCACGCCGGACGTTATGATCGTAGAAGCTAAGTGCGCCGAGGCCGACTATGACGAGCTCAAGAAGCTCATGTCACGATTCCCTATGCAGATCGACCGCTGCTCCAAGTTCGTCTACGCATCGAGCCCGAACGACGGCGCGACTCCCTCCTACATCCCCCTCTAGCAGACCGTGAAGATCCAGGACAACCACGCACCACGCTCTGACTTTTGGACAGGGGCGATCATCCTCGCCCTGGGCGTCGCTATCGGCGCCCTGGTCGGTACCATGGGCTCTGGGGGTGGAGCAGTAAACGTCGGGAGCGAAGTCGACGAGAGCGACTCTTTTCCGATCGCGGCCAAGGCTGCTTTGCAGATCCCCGTCGCTCCCGCCGATGTGCCGGAGGTGCCCCCAGTTAACGACCTGAAGACCATCGAGATCGTGCTCGAACAGGCCGCATCTGACACCCTTCAGGCCGTCTACGATCGGTCGATGTTGCTCGGACGCATTGCACAAGAGGAGGGCGACCTAGTACCTGCCATCATCAAAAGCGACGGCAAAGAGATCGAGGCCATGTTGCGCATCAAGGGCGACTTCCTCGACCACCTCGACACGGACAAGTGGTCCTTCCGGGTGGAACTCGAGAGCGACAAGCTCTTTGGCATGAGCCGCTTCTCGATCCAGCATCCCAAGACCCGCCACTACCTCTACGAGTGGCTGCACATGGAGATGGCGCGCAAGGAGGGGCTGCTCGCCCCACGCGCGGACTTCGTGAATGTAATCGTGAACGGTAACTCCACCGGAATCTACTACCTCGAGGAGCACTTCACTAAAGAGCTCGTCGAGTCCCAAGGTCGCCGCGAGGGCCCTATCGTCCGCTTCGTCGAGGACACCTTCCTAGACATGGAAGCCCAGTACATCGCGACCCTGGGCTACGCGTCTGAGACCGTTCTACCCGCGCGCATGGTCACCCGCGCAAAGGTGGCCGCCTACGGTGAGAAGCGCCTGCGCAGCTCGGAGAATCTGTCGCGCCAGCTCGACCAGGCCCTCGAGCTCATGCGCGAGATCCAGCGCGACCGCGACGGCAAACGCACCCATGAGATCCTAGACATTCCGTCCAACGCGATCATGCACGCCCTCGCGGTGCTCTTCCGCACCTCCCACGGCGCGAACTGGAAGAGCCGCCGCTACTACCACAACCCAGTTACCGGGCGCCTCGAGCCGATCATTTTCGACACGGGCTCCGGCGTCCCACTGCACACCCGGGACCCCTTCGTGATCCTCAAATGGGTTGTGCCTGCGTACCTGAAGAACGACCAGTTCTACAACACGATGTTCCGCGAGATCGGGCGCTTCTCCAGCCCGGCCTACATCGAGAACACCATCGCCGACCTGCGTCCACAGCTCAAGCACTTCGAGGGGCTGCTGCGCCTTGAGGGGCTCGAAGATCCGATGATGAACACCGAGGCGATCATCGCGGAGCTGCGCGAGCAGCAGGCCTTCCTGCACGAGCTGACCCACCCGCGCATGCCCGTTGGTTTCGACTGCACCCTGTTGACAGAAGACGAGACCGGCCAGTCGCCTGAGGGCAACCTGGAGGTCGAGGCCTGGGCAACGACCAGCGTGCCCGTTGTGGTCACAGGCTTCCGTTTGGAAAACGGGCGCTTCATGAGTGCCCGGGACCTTGACGTGATTGGTGGCGTCGTGCAGACCCAGGGCGAGAACGGCTCGGTGACCCTGCCTACGGATGGAACCCACGTGTACTTCACCTTCTCGGGGACCGATCGCGAGGCCGTGCTGAAGGACCTCGACGCCCTCAAGAAGGCTGTGCTCACGGGGACCGAGGCCAACAAGGACATTAAGATCGGCGTCACAGCCGAATACCACCTCATCACGGACCCCGCGGTGAAGAAAGAGATCCTGCCGATCCGCAAGTTCGGTGAGGTCTGGCGTGAAGAGGGCGGCCGGCCTGAGACGCCCTCATTGGATGAGGCCCTTGAGAAGCACTCGTTCCTAGAGTACGACCAAGACAGCCGGCGCTTGCGGCTTCTGCCGGGAGTGCACCGGGTCGACGGCGACCTCGTCATCCCCGTGAACTACACCCTGCATGCCGGACCCGGGGTCGAGCTCCAGTTCGGCGCGTCCAACGCCCTGATTACGGACTCGCCCTTGATCTTCGAGGGCAGCGCCGAAGACCCGATCGTTATGGGCCCCTTTCCCGGCGGCGAGCTATGGGGCGGCGTCGCCGTCCTCGAACCCGGGGGCGACAGCATCTGGCGCCATGTCAACGTGCGCAACACCAACGCCATCCGCCGCGGCGGATGGATGATGACCGGTGGCATCAACTTCTACCACGCGCCGGTCTCAATCTACAACTGCCGCTTCGACAACGCCTTGGGCGAAGATGCCCTGAACATCTTCGGCACGGAATTCCTACTCGACGGCATCGTCATCGACACGGTCGCCTCGGACGCCTTCGATGGCGACTTCGTGACCGGTGAGGTGGTGAACAGCCACTTCCTCGCCTCGGTCGAGGATGCCGTTGACGTCAGCGGCAGCCAGATCACCGTGCGCAACTGCACCTTCACTCGCATCGGCGATAAGGGCATCTCCGCTGGCGAAAACAGCCAGGTCTCCGTGCGTGACTGCACCGTGGAGAGCGCCTCGATCGGAGTCGCATCCAAGGACTTCTCCCAGGTGGACGTGGACGGAATCCACATCAGCGAGGCCACCAACTACGGCTTCGCTGTCTACATTAAGAAGGCCGAGTTCGGGCCCAGCTCTGTGGTGGCCCAGAACGTCACCCTCGGCCAAATGGGACGTGGCGACTTCATCGTGCAGGCGACCTGCGACTTTAATCTTAACGGTGAGAGCCACAAGGGTGTGCCCCTCGACGTGAAGGAGCTCTACCGCCAAAAGATCCTCGGCCAGTAGGCCTAAGTCCATGCGCTCCGTCCTGCTCATCGCTGTTGCCTTGCTGCTTGTGGCCCTTGGTCTCAAGCAAGAGCAAGTCCACAACCAAGCCCGACTTGGGCCCCCTCCTGTGGAAGATCGGGCCCAAGACCAGACTGTGCGAATCTACTCTACCGGTTGGAGCCTGCGCGCCCGCGAGATGGGCCAGCGAGCGATCTACAAGAGCTTATTTGTCGGTGCTACCGAGTACAACAAGCACAACGAGTTGGGCCCAGGGCTCACGATTATCGAGAAGTTCCATGGCGGTGGAGTAGGACCGATGCGTCACTTCAATGTGGCCGGTCACATTGACGACGGAATCGCTCTCGGCCTCTTCCTTGACGAGGTCCGGCCACTCAGCGTGCTGCTCATCGGCAGCAATACGAAGATTGGTCCTGGAACGACCCAGCCACAGCTCTATACCGAGCAGCTCGCAGGTCTTTTTCTTCGCCTTGACGCCCAATCCGAGCCGACCGCAGTCACGGTCCAGAGCTTCGCCGAGATCTGTATAAAACGCAAGGACGGCACCTTTACAGCAATCGCCGAGGCCTTCTCTACGACCAACGGAGTGGCCCTCTCCTACGTGATCCCCGGCGACCACAGTGAGCTGCTTAGTGTCACGCCCGAGAGGCTGCGCGACGGCCGCAGGCCGGTGCACTTCCCAGTCGACGAGGTCACCTCGGACAGCTTCGAGTTTATGGGGCCGATGAACTTCGGCCAGCGCTACCACGACACGGTTCGTGCCACCTTGGTCCGCGATAGCCAGTCAAACGGAATGGCTCGGGCCAGCTGGGAAGTCGCGACCGATGCCTTTGGCGACACGAACGCCCGCGTCTTTACCAGCAACATAGCCATGGGCTGGAGCGCTAACCCCGATATGCTAGGAGTGCGCTTCACCCTGCGCCTGAACGACCTCTGGATTGGGGACCGCGTATTGCTTCGGGAGCCAGGCGATGCCGCGGTCTGGCGCTCTTGGGAGGAGTCGATCCCGGACATTGATGGCCCGATCCAAAAGCTGACGATCGAGTCGCAATGGCTCGAGAACGGCGAGGGCACCGGTGAAGTCTACGTCTCCCAGCCGCGCCTTGTGGGCGGCCAAATACGCCGCTTGTAGGCGCTGTCACAAAGACACCTGCGGCAATCTCGACTTTGGCTCAATTGCCGGAGGAGCTGGAGCCGAAACTTAGGAGAGACAACTGGGGCAGAGGCCTACTCCTGTAGGGGGAATAGCACCGTTCGCACTATTAAGAGTTCGCTCTATAAAGCCACCGCCTCGACACCGTAACGGATTCTGGTCCCCTACCGCCGCGACAACGGCTGGGCTCCAGGACACCAGCACTCCGATCAAGTACATCATGCAAGCTCACAAGCTGCTATTGGCTTCCTTTGCGACAGCCGCACTCTGCCTTCCGTCAGCCGCACTCTTCACGGAGACGACCGCTCCTGTGGCAGCCGCTCCCGCCAGCTCAGCCTTCGCAGATGTGCCGGCTGACATGGCCGCTCTCCTACCGGCTGATCTCTCCGTCGTCATCATGACCAAGCCTATCGCCGAGCTCGAGGGGATCGCCCTCGACCTTGCCGGCAAGATCATGCCTGAGGTTGCCGAGATGGTGAGTGCGGACACGATGCTTCAGATAGTGGGCATCGATCCCGCCATGATTGACCACACAAGGCCCCTGTGCTTCGCACTGGGCCCAGTCTCTTTGGAAGAGGAGCCCCAGCCCTTCGTGCTGATCCCGACGAGGGATGGTGAGTTCATGCGCGAGCTTTTCGCAGGTATGAGCAGCATGCCTGCGGAGATGATCCAACTGCGCACGTCCGGTAACTATGTCGGAATGACCATGGGGCCTAGCTACCCCGAAGCTGGTGAGTCACGCATCCTTGGCACCGTGCCCGCAGGCCTGATTGGCGTCTCTGTGGACATGGTGTCGGTGCTCGACACCTACGGCCCCCTGCTTCAAATAGGAATGCGGATGGCCCGGATCCAGATGGACTCGGAGATGCCTGCCGGCATGCCTTTCAACATGACCTCCATGCTCGACTCGGCCCTTGGAATGGCCGAGGGTGCCATGGACTCCATCGAGGAATTCCGCTTGTCCCTAGATATCACGGACTCGCGCTTGGACATCCGTGAGACCCTCGTGGTCTCCGAAGGTAGCCCCATGTCCGGCATCGCCTCCGATAGGCCCTCGAAGCTCTCCAAGCTGCTTCCTCTTATGCGCGACGACTCGATCAACATGGTCGTCGGCGCTAACATGGGCGAGATGATGACCAAGATGGCCCCCCTGTTGGAGTCACTCCAAAGCATGTACCCCGCCGAGATGGGCGAGGGCCTAATGGCCTCTATGGATGCCTTTCAGGACATCTATTCCCAGTTTGGCGACGGCCTTGTGGCCTCGGGTGGCTTCACTGAGAACGGCATGGAAGTGAGCATGTTCTTCGATGGCGCAGAGTACGATGGCCTGCTCGCCGCCTACAAGGGCGCCCTTGAGCAGCCATTCTGGGGGCAGCTCGGCATGAAGTACCTCGAGACCAAGACGGGCAAGTCGGGCGAGGTCAACCTCACGCGCTTTATCTTCGAATTCGACATGGAGGCCATGCTGGCTTCCATGGGCGAGGAGCTTCCCGAGGCCGAGGTCGCCGACCTGCAGAAGATGATGGTCGCCATGTATGGTGAGAATCTCACGATCACCCTGGCGCAGTCTGGTGGCATCGGAACCATGATCGTCGGTGGTGGCGATGACCTCATTACCGAAGCCCTTGGGCGTATCGCCGCCGGCGGTACAACCCCAAGGGGATTTGCTCCGCTGACCAGCCTGGCCAATAAGTCGAACCCCTTCATAAGCTACAGCCTCGAGTTGGGCGAGATCATCTCCGGCACAGTGCCCATGATGACCAGCGCCTTGGGTGAGCCCCCCCTTCCGCTCGAAGCGGTCGAGGGCCTGAACATGCCGATGAACTTCTACTTCGGCGCCTCCAAGACCGAGTGGACCGGCGGCATCAGAATGGACCTAGTCCAGGTCGGCGAGTTCGTCCAGCGGATGCAAGGACTCGAAAACTAAAAGTTTCGGAACCCATTTCAAGGGCCCTAGGCACCCCAAGGGGCGTGCCTAGGGCCCTTTTCCCGTAGAGACTGTGTATTGTGCCGGAACGCCAGTACAAGCCCTGGGTTTACACGGCAGACTCTACTCCCCTTCCATTGTTACACCACTCATTGTTATGGCCTCATCACCCCTCTTGCTCGGCATCTGCGCCGTGGCAGCCGGCATCACCGGCAGCCTTGCTACCTACCTCCTTGCACCCGGTGCCGTTGCAGCCAGCACGCCCGGCAATGAAGTGCTCTCCCCCGCCTCAGGCGAACTGGTCTCGGTTCAGCTGGACAAGCTCGTGACCGCCACGGAGTCCCTTGAGCGTCGACTGAGCATGCTCGAGAGCCACAACCGAGGCATGGGCCGCGAGCTCGTCCTCGGTGAAGGTGAGGTGCTCAGCGCACCCGCAGACCCAGCGATCCTCGCTGCTGTCGAGGCCTACATGGCCAAAGCTAGCGGCGACCAAGGTTCGGTCAAGGACCTCGTGGCCTCTACCCTTACGCAGATCCGCGACCAAGAAGATGTCGACCGCGAGATCGCACGGGACGAGCGCGAAGCCGTTAGGCTTCAGGCGCGCGTCGACAGGATGTCTGAGGATCTCGGCCTGTATGGCACCCAGGCGTCCCAACTCTACGACACGCTCTGGAATGAGAGCGCCAAGCGCGATGACCTCCGTGACGCCATGCGCAGCGGCACCGGCGACATGGATGCTGTGCGCGACGAAATGCGTGGCTTGCGCGACGACACGGCCCTGGCCCTCGAGCAGTTCCTGACGGCCGAGCAGATCGAGGCCTACAACGAGTCCAACACGGGTTGGGGCGGACGTAACGGCGGCGGCGGACGTGGCGGGCAGTAGCCCGGACTAGATTCAGGCTGTAGCTTGCCGGAGACGTGCCAGCCTCGGGTATTGATCGTATCCTTCTTGATTGCCCTGCTTATCGTCTAAGCGATGATCGCCGTGCTCGTCCGCGCGGCGATCGACATTTTTAGGAGTGGGAGTCCGTGGGGATACCCCCTAGAACTCCAGGGGGCTAGGAATGTGGCTTGAGGGCCTAAAGTATTCCGATTATTATACTGCCGGGTATATTACGGACCCGTATACTGCGCCTTATGGCTGACGCATTTATAGGTCGCTCACGGGAACTTGACGTCCTGGACGAGCTTTACGACTCCGAAGATCCCGAGCTGTTCGTCCTCTACGGAAGGCGTCGGGTGGGCAAGACCGAGCTCCTGCAGCAGTTCTGCGATGGCAGGCGCGCGGTCTACTTCCTGGCTGCCCAGGTTCGGGAGAAGGACAACCTCAAGGGCTTCCGGGACGCCCTCCGGGAGGGTCTGGGGGACCCTATTCTGGATGGGATCGAGTTTCCGGACTGGCCTAGCGCCTTCGGCTTCGCAGCCGAGCGGGCCTCGGACGAGCGCCTCGTGATCGTACTCGACGAGTTCCCCTACCTTTGCGAGTCCACCAAGGGATTGGCGTCGCTGCTGCAGCAGTTCTGGGACCAGCGCGGCAAGCGCTCGAAGCTGATGTTCGTGCTCTGCGGTAGCCAGGTCTCGTTTATGGAGAAGGAGGTTCTATCGGAAAAGTCTCCGCTCTTCGGGCGGCGCACCGGCCAACGGCGCCTCGAGCCTCTGGCCCCCACCGAGGCGATGGCCTTCCACCCCACCTGGGACCTGGACCAGCGCGTGCTGGCCTATGGAATCCTGGGTGGTATGCCCGCATACCTTCGGCGCTTTCACCAGAAGCGCGACATCGAAGAGAACCTGCTGCGGGAGGTGCTGCGCCCCGAGGGCTACCTCTTCGACGAGGTCGCATTCCTCTTGAAGACCGAGCTCAACAACCCCGCCACCTACAACAGCATCCTATGTGCGGTTGCGGGCGGCGCGAGCCGGGTCGGCGACATCGCCCTGACCGTGGGCGTAGACTCCACCACAGCAAACAAGTACCTGCACGTCCTGCGGGAGCTGGGCTTGGTCGAGCGCTCGATTCCCCTGACCGATCCCAATCCGCTGCGGTCGCGGCGCGGGGTGTACCGGGTCGCCGACCGCTTCGTCTCGTTCCACTTCCGCCACGTGCAGCCGCACCTGTCGTTGATCGAAGCCGGACGCGGGCCCCGTGTGCTGGAACAATTCGTCAAGCCCGACTTTGCGCGCCTAATGGACGACGCGAAGGTCGACTTTGTGACGGATTTCATGAAGCGCGAGGCCGCCTGCGACCTGGGTCTTGAGGTGCTCGAGGTCGGCCGCCACAGCGGCGCCTTTGTGCGGGCCATCGGAAGACTGGAAGACGGCTCGGCAGTGGCCGCGGTGCTCCTCCCAGACCCGGCACTCGCCGCTCCAACCTCGACACTCGAAGGTGAGATCGACGAGCTGCGCAAGGTGTTTGCGGGCAAGGTGACGGTGGCCCAGTTTGAGCTCACAGGTAACGATGCCGAGCCGATTCGCATGCGCGTCCAGGGCAAAACCGCACGATGAGCATTGACAAGACCTTCCAGGGCTACTTCTCCGCCCTCGACCGCGCGGATGGCGCGGACCGCTGCTACCTATGCCGTCGCAAGCCCGCGGATGTGAAGCTGTTCTTTGGCTTCCACGAAGACGGAACGCCGATCGACGCCGACCGCTTTGGCATAGAGCACGTGGAGATCGGCAAGCTAGACGTCATGAGCTACAGCGGCGAACGCCCGGTCTGCGCGGTGTGCCAGCTAAACATGGATGCACTCTTCCTGATGGACGAGGGGCCGGTCTTGTTGCGACTCTTGCGTCAGATTAAGGAAGAGAGGGATCTGCTCTGGCCCAGTGACTAGGCCGGAGTTTATGCTGCGCCCATGGCGAAGCGCCTTCAGACATTCTTCGGTCAGCTCGGCTCCGGCGAACTTGGCTACATGGGCAAGTGGATCGGCATGGCCACGCTCATTGGTGTGGGCGGTGGCCTTGCGGCCGTTGGCTTCGATCATCTCGTTGACCTTCTAAAGGCCAATGCCCTTGCCCGGGCAATCGAACTCGAGACCGAAGGGCTTGGCCAAGTGGGAGCCAGCCTCGGCCTTCTTCAAGCCTTCGCCGACAACTGGCCGCTGTTTTTCATCCTGCCCCTGGCCGGACTGTTGGTTGGCTGGATCACGTACAAGTGGGCGCCCGAGTCCGAGGGCCATGGAACCGAACAGCTGATCCGCACCTTCCACGACCTAGGCGGCGCGGTTCGCAAGCGCGTCATCTTTATCAAGGCCCTGACGTCCGCGATTACCATCGGCTCCGGCGGCTCCGCTGGGCAAGAGGGCCCTGTTGCCCAGGTCGGAAGTGGTATCGGTAGCACCGCTTCAAAGGCCATGGGGCTGGGCGATCGGGATCGGCGCATCTTCCTGTTGGCCGGAGCGAGCGCTGGAATCGGCGCGCTCTTCACGGCTCCTCTGGCTGGCGCGCTCTTCGCGCCCGAGGTCCTGTACAGAAAGCCGGAGTTCGAGGGCGACGCGATCATTCCGTGCATTATCTCGTCGATCGTTGGCTACACGACCTTCACCTCGATCACCGGCGAGACCAAGGCGATTCACATCTCCAGCGAAGTCCTGGGAACCCTGACCCAGGGCGACCCAAGGGAGCTGCTGCTGTACTTGGGACTCGCTCTGTTGTGTACGATCGCGAGCCTGTTCTACGTTCGCACGTTTAATGGCATCCACGGTGCCTTTAACCGAATGAACTGGCTGTGGAAGCCGGCGAGGCCCGCCCTCGGTGGCCTGCTGCTTGCGTTCCTCGCGGTCTTCCTTGCGCCCCTAACGGGCGAATTCGGTGTCCTCTACGGTGGTTACGACCTGATGACGGGGTCCATCGGCGGCCAGCTTGCCATCTCAACCATGGCGATTCTCGTGGTCGGCAAGGCCCTGGCCACGTCCCTGTCCATTGCGACGGGCGGCTCCGGTGGCGTGTTCGCGCCGAGCTTGGCCATGGGTGCGCTGCTCGGTGGAATCGTCGGGCAAATCGGGGCGCAGTACTTCCCGAGCCTTGGCATCAGCCCAGCTAGCTTCGCCCTGGTAGGCATGGGTGGCTTCTTCGCCGGCGTGGCCAAGACGCCGATCGCCGCGATCATCATCGTCTGCGAGATGACCGGTAGCTACGGACTTCTTCTTCCCCTGATGTTGGTGTCGGTCATCCACCTGATACTGGCGCGCGGCTGGGGCATCTACGACACCCAGGTCAACGGACCCGCGGATTCACCAGCCCACTTCGGCGACTTCGTCGTGGACGTCTTGGAGAAGATGAAGGTCGGCGAGGTCATCGACTACACCAGCGAGGTCGCCATGGTCAGCCAAAACTCGACCCTGCGGCGCGCCCTTGAAGTCGTCGCGGGCGAGAGTGCCTCCTACTTTCCTGTGGTCGACAACGACAAGCGTTTGGTGGGCATCTTCTCGTTATCGGACATCCGACGCATCTTCCAGGAGGTGGACGTGCAGGACCTCGTGATCGTACGCGATTTTATGGTGGAAGAGGTCGCGACGGTGAAGCCCGAGGACAGCCTAGACGATGCCCTGCGGCTGATGAACCAGTACACGATCCACGAGATGCCTGTCGTCTCGGCGGCAGACCCGCGCCATGTGGTGGCTTTGCTCACGCGCAACAACCTGGCTGCCGCCTACCACCAGAGGCTGCGTGACCTGCGCCGCAGCTAGGAGGCGGTCATTCCACGCTACATGTAGTCGGCGTAGGGATCCGGCTCGTAGGCCATAGCAATCAACACGAAGGCGATCGCGACCGGGGCCAGCAGGACCAGCCACCCAATTAAGTTTCGGTGGCGATCCAGCTTAGCCGTCGCCAGCAGAGAAAGGGGAAGCGCCCCCAGCAGCAGGCCTGCGTGCAGGGGATCAAGGTCGCTAAACCGCATCGCAATTAAGGCAAATGCACCTGCCATCAACATGGCAAAGGCCCCGTCGACCTGGCCCGCATCCCAGTTGCGCCAGGCTACCAAGCTAATCAGGCCAAAGGCGAGCCCGGCCGTCCCGGCCAACTGGCCATAAGATATGCTGCCCGAGAGCGCAATCGCAGTTGGCACGACGCCCAATACGATTCCGATCTGAACCGCGCCAACGGGTCCGGTGCGGGTGCGGATCGTGCGGTCGCCCGCGTCCATAAGCGCAAGCATGACCACACTAAACAGCGCCCAGGAGAGCGCGCTCGCGCCTAGGTCATTGTGCGCGCCAATGATTAGAAATGGCACAAAGATCGCGGCCAAGCTTAGGGCTCGCCGTGAGCTGGAAAGGCCGAGCAGAGCGGCTAGAGCGACCGCGAAGAACAGCCGATCGGTGGCGGCCATAGTGTCTTCACCGAAGGGAAAGGTCGGCACCCCTTTGAAGCTAATAAATCCTGCGAGCACTCCGACGCCCAGGGCGAGGGCCGCCCATCGCCGGGGTTTGGGCGTCGCGCCGCTCGCCTCGGACTTCGCTCGCGACCATCGAGCGAGACCGAGCAGGATGGCTGTCGCAACCAAGGTCGCGCCAGCCATGCGTAGGAAGATCCAGAGGGGCTCCACAGGTCGAGCCTAGCGCTTTGCTTCGAGGCTAAGAATGATCTCGACCTCGTCGCTCAAGGGGCCGTTCATATAGTCCATGCCCCACTCGGATCGGTTGATTTCGAAGACTGTGTGGAAACCGATCAGCTCGCCGCCCCGCATCCCAGGCCCCGAGCCTACCAGGTCCACGACCGCTGTCACCTCGCGCTTCTTACCAAGCATGTCCAACATGCCCGTGACCTCAAGCTGCAGAGCGTCTTCGTCCGTGGCCTTACGCTTGACTGCAACCGACTTGGATTCGAACGAGATGGTCTCGAATTCCTTTGCGGAGAAGAAGTCCGGACCCGCAAGGTGCTGGTCGCGCTTCGTGTCGTTCGAGTCCACGCTTGCCGCGGCGATCTCCACCTTAATCTTGGACTTCGTCGGGTCCTTCGGATCGAAGGACAGCTCGCCACCCATCTCATTGAAGCGACCGTAGAAACGCGACATGCCCAGGTGTACGGCGCTGAAGAGCGCGGAGCTGTGGACCGCGTCGATGGTGTAGGCACCCTCGGTGGCTGGAGCCTCCGTGGTGGACGACGAGGAGAGCGTGGCAAGGCCGGCGACAAGGCCGATGCCTGCGAGTCCAATGAGCTGCTGGAACATAAGTGTCAGGTACTTTGTGGTTTTAGGGGGAAGGTGTGAGGAGACCTTAATCCTACGCTACGGGCTAGAGCTATCTAAATGCTTGAACACCGCTTGAACAATCCACGTCCCAGATTCACCGAAGTAGGCCGGGCTAGTGGGGTACCCTTTCACTGTAGAGCCACACTTTCGCCCGCTTCTGCCCTTGGAACTAGAGCCTTGCAACGCTGCTTATTGGCGCCCAAACCCCATTTCATGCCATGCGAACACCCCTCACCCTCGTCATCCTTTCCACTCTTCTCAGCTCCTGCACCTCTCTACAGGATCGGATTCCTGGCACTAGCGAGCTGCGCCAGACCGGCTCGCTGCATCTAGGCCAACGCGTCTTTGACCACGACTCAGCCGACTGTATCGATGAGCAGCCCAACATGGGCTTTGCTTACACAGCCAGCCGCGAAGACGGCGACTTTGGCTACGAGTTTGGGATCGAACGGCACAGCGATCGGCAGACCCTTGGGGCGACGGGCAACACGAAAGTCGAGGGCTACGAGCTCATGGGTGGCATCCGACGAGAGTTCCCCATCGACGGCACGGACATCGTGCCCTATGCGGGACTCGGCCTAGAGCTATTCCAATACGATCGCGATAACGAGCTTGCTGGACAACCTGAAGGCAAGGACTATGGGGTCGGCGCCTACCTGCGGGTGGGTGCAACGATGATGATCGACCAGCACGCCTTTATTGGCATCGACCTGCGTTTTATCGAAGAGGAGTGGATCGACGACGATGGCTACGACGTCGATGGCGACGTCGTCTCCCTGGTGCTAGGCATGAGCTACTAAGGCTGCTGGGCCGGCGCCCGTAGCGTCGCGCCGATGGCGAAGGCAACCAAGCGCAAGGAAGCTAGCAGGAGCCGGGACTTCCTTTCGAGCTTGAAAAGCGTCGGAGGAGGTGGTCGCCGGAGAGGGCTAGTGGTCATGATCTCCCTTGCAACGGCTGCTCTTCCATCCCACGGGAATCTCGGGTATCTCTCACGAAGGCTCGCCGATGTCTTCATTCCACAGTTCGGGGCGATCAGCGATGAAGTCGCGCATCAGCTCGACTGCACCGGCATGCTTTGCATTTCGAAGCTCGACACCTCGCTCCACAAGGTGCGCCTCGGGACCTTGGAAGGTCTCGTTCTCAGCGATGACCACGACCGGGATCTTGTACAGGAGGATCGCGCCGCTGCACATGTCACAGGGCGACAGGGTCGAGTAGATCACGCAGCGCTCGTACTCCGCGGCAGTCAACCGTCCCGCGTTCTCAAGGCAGTCCATCTCGGCGTGCAAGATCGGCGAACCCTTCTGCACACGTCGATTGTGGCCCCGCCCGACGATCTTGCCGTCGAGCACTAACACCGAGCCAATAGGGATACCGCCCTCGGCAAGACCTTTGCGCGCTTCGTCCAGTGCGGCTTCCAGATGAGGATCTTTCATGGGTCCATTGAAGCAATCCGGTACGGCCCAAACCACGCGCTTTCGGGGAAACGAAGGCCCCCGGGACTTTGACGGGCGCTTTGGTTACGGTGGAGCTTCTCCTGTGCGCCTGCCTGCGATCCCCTAGGACTTCCCCATGCTGAACAACCCCGACCCGACTCTGATCAACGACGACCTCGCGCCGACCTCGCCGGAGAGCCGCAACTGGTCTGTCCTACACATGGCCTCTCTCTGGATTGGCATGGTTGTCTGCGTGCCCACGTACATGCTCGCGGGTGGCCTGATCGCCCTGGGCATGAACTGGTGGCAAGCGGTCGGGACGGTATTGCTCGGCAACGTAATCGTGCTGGTGCCCATGATTCTCAACGGCCACGCCGGAACGAAGCTTGGAGTTCCCTTCCCCGTCTTGAGTCGAGCGAGCTTTGGCATCCGAGGGGCGAACGTGCCCTCGATCTTGCGGGGACTGGTGGCCTGCGGTTGGTTCGGGATCCAGACCGCCATCGGTGGCTCAGCGATCTACCAGCTTGTCGATGCCCTGACCAGTGAACCCCTAGGAGCCGAGGACATCGCGTGGCTTCACCTGAACCCTAGCGAGCTGGTCTGCTTCCTGGTCTTCCTAGGCCTCCAGCTTGTGATCATCTATCGGGGTATTGACTCGATCAAGCTGCTCGAGACTTGGGCGGCGCCATTCCTAATCTTGATGGGTCTAGCCCTACTTGGCTGGGCTTATCAGAAGGCCGACGGCTTCGGCAACATGCTCAGCGCGAAGTCAGCCTTTGATGTGGGCGGCGAAAAGGAGGGGCAGTTCCTCGCTAACTTCTTTCCCGCTCTCACGGGAATGGTTGGGTTTTGGGCCACGCTCTCACTGAACATTCCCGACTTTACGCGCTACGCCAAAACCCAGAAAGACCAGGCCCTGGGACAAGCCATCGGACTGCCCCTCTTCATGACGCTCTTTGCTTTCATTGGTGTCGCCGTTACCTCCGCATCGGTGACGATCTATGGCGAGGCGATCCCCGACCCTACCGAGCTGGCCGGGCGCATGGGCGGTGGCTTTGGCGTGGCCCTAGCCCTGGCAGCGCTCACCATCGCAACCCTCTCAACTAACATCGCCGCTAACGTCGTCTCGCCCGCCAACGCAATCATGAACCTATCACCCCAGCGCGCGAGCTTCCGCATCGGCGGTTTCATTACCGCGATCATCGGTGTAGGCATCATGCCCTGGCGCCTGATCGAGTCTACCGGCGGCTACATCTTCACTTGGCTGATCGGCTACTCAGCCCTGCTCGGCCCCATCGGCGGCATCATCATCGCCGACTACTTCCTAGTCCGCCGCACCAACATCAACGTCGACGCCCTCTTCCGCCGCGACGGTGAATACTGGTACAAAAGCGGCTTTAACTGGACCGCCATCGCCGCCCTAACCCTGGGCATCCTCCCCAACGTCCCCGGCTTCCTCCACCAAGCAGGCTTTGTCGACAACGTCCCCCAAATCTTCCAATCCATCTACATCTACGCCTGGTTCGTAGGCTTCCTTATCTCTGGCACTTTCTACACCCTAGCCATGCCCAGGCAAGACTAGTCCCCGAGAGCAACGCCAAGCGCCAAAGCGGAGCGCCTCTTAATCAGTAACGAGCGAGTCCGTCTCCTTCGCGATGTCACCCTGCCACATAGAGTCCCGGTTCGCCTGCCCCGCCTTCTCACGCTTAGCCGCCAACTGCCGCTCCACCAAATCGGCATGGGTCGTGAAGTAGTCCAAGCTCTTGCCAACGATCTCGTCCACGGACTCGAACCCATGCTTGTCCATGAAACTCGTCAACCCATCGCAGAGCTCGTTAATCATCTCATAGCCCTTGAGCATCGCCCCGGTGCAGACCTGCACCGTGCTGGCGCCAAGTAGCATCAACTGCATCGCGTCCTCACCGCTCTCCACGCCGCCCATGCCGGATACCGGAGTCCCAGGACACGACCGCGAAATCTCCATGACATGCCGTAGGGCGATCGGCAACACAGCGCGGCCAGAGTAGCCGCCGGGCACTGTGTACCCCTCGACCGTCGGCATAGGCCGCAGCGTATCGAGATTTACGCCAATCACGCACAGGATCGTGTTGATCGCGGCCAACCCATCGGCGCCGCCACGTACAGCCGCCATGGCCGAGAGAGTCGGATCCGTCACGTTGGGCGTCATCTTCGCCCACACGGGAACCGTCGCCGCGCCCTTGGCCCAGCCGACGACCTGCTCAACCATCTCCGGATCTTGCCCCATGGCCGCACCCATCTTTCGCTCGGGCAACCCATGAGGACAGGACAGGTTTAACTCCAGCGCGTCCACGCCAGCGGCCTGGGTGCGCTCGACGATCTCTACCCACTTGTCCTTCTCGCACTCCTCCATGATCGACGCAATTAAGACGCGATCTGGATAAGCGGCCTTGCAGTCGGCGAGCTCGTCGAGCCAAGTGTCGAAGGGCCGATCCGAAATAAGCTCGATGTTCTGGAACCCAAGTACCTTCTTCTTCTCGCCTGGCACAGTCAACTTGCCATAGCGCGGCACTGTGTTGTGGACCTTACTGTGGTCCAAGCTCAGTGTCTTGCAGACGATGCCGCCCCACCCAAGCTCGAATGAGCGCTTGATTACCTTGCCATTCGTTCCCGGAGGGCCAGACGCCAAGACGAAGGGATTCGGGAAGCGGATGCCGTTGACTTCGATGCTAAGGTCGGCCATGGGAGAGTCTCAGTTAGGATTCGGGTTAGCGTTGGGATTACGAAGCGAAGGTCGCGAGGGCTTCGCCCATGACGCTGAGGGCGTGCTCGATATCTGCAGCCTCAACGTTAAGGGCCGGGGCGATGCGCAGCACGTTTCCGTTTAGGCCGCCCTTGCCAACGAGCAGGCCGCGGTCCTTGCAGGCCTCGAAGAACTTTGCTGCGGCTTCTGGGTTGTGGGTGCGATTGCCAGCTGTCTCGTCAACGACGAACTCCATGGCTTGCATCAAGCCCATGCCGCGCACGTCGCCGATCATCTTCGGGTACCTGGCCTGCAACTCTTCGAGCCCAGCCCGCAGCCGCGCGCCTTGGGTCTCGGCATTACCAGCAAGGTTCTGTTCCTCGATCACATCCAAGGTCGCATTGGCTGAAGCAGATGAGATTGGGTTGCCGCCAAAAGTCGAGAGCTGTAGTGCCTGGAAGGCGTCCGCGATCTCCGGAGTGGCGATGGTTACACCCAGGGGCATACCGTTCGCCACACCCTTGGCCATGGTCATGATGTCGGGCTCGACGCCGAAGTGCTCGATACCGAACATCTTGCCGCCGGTGCGACCGAAGCCGGTCTGCACCTCGTCACAAATGAACACGCCACCGGCCTTACGAACGATGTCGACCGCGACCTCGAAGTATTCCTTCGGCGGCACGATGAAGCCACCCACGCCCTGGATCGGCTCGGCCAAGAAGCCGGCGATCTTGCCCGTGGTTGTGGTCGCGATCAGCTCGCCGAGGTCCGTGGCGCAGGCCACCTGACAGCTGGGGTAGGTCAACTTGAGAGGGCAGCGATAGCAGTAGGGCGCGAGCCCATGCTTGATGCCTGCGATCTGGGTTGGCACCGCGCGCCAGGGCGAATGGGCCGTCAGCGACTGGGCCAACATTGATCGTCCGGAGTAGCCGTGCCGCAGGGCGACCAGCTCGATCGAGCCGGTGTAGACCTGGGCTAAGGCCACCGCCGTCTCGTCGGCTTCAGTGCCCGAGGCCGTAAACATGCTCTTCTGCAGGCGACCCGGTGTGATTCGCGCCATGCGCTCCGCAAGCTCGACGATCGGCGCAGTTGGATACAGCGTCGAGACGTGGCCCAAGCGGTCTAACTGCAGCTTGACCGCGTCGTTCACCTGGTCATTGCAGTGTCCAACGGAGACGGTCAGAATCCCGCCGAAGAAGTCGAGGTACTCGGTGCCGTCCGCGTCCTTCACGCGGCAGCCCTTACCCGACTCGATCACGACAGGATCTGAGTAGTAGTTGGAGACCGAGGGCAGCAGGAACTCGGCGTGCTTGCGCAGGGTCTCTGCGCGGTTGCTGGACTCGGTCATGCGAAGTTCCGTTTGAGGTAGCGTCCGGCGGCGCGCTTGACACGCAGGTCGCCGTCTTGGAATTGGATGCGGCCGTTTACGATCACGGTGGATGCACCACCCTTGGTCTTGAAGCCCTCGAAGATGTTTGTGTCCACCCGGTGTAGGTGGGTCTTGGCGGAGATCGTACCCTCGACTTCGGGATCCCAGATCACCAGGTCTGCGTCGGCGCCCACAGTTATTGAGCCCTTGCGGGGATAGAGACCAAAGATCTTTGCACTGCGCGTGGAAGTGACGTCCACGAACTCGTTCAAGGTCAAGCGACCCTCGAGCACTCCGTAGGTGTACATCAACGCAAGACGGTTTTGGATACCCGCCGCACCGTTGGGGATTAGGCGGAAGTCATCCTTGCCCGCATCCTTTTGACCGTGCAAATTAAAAGGGCAGTGGTCCGTGGCGACCACCTCGAGGGTGCCCGACTTAAGCGCGTTCCACAGGGCCTCCTGGTGACCGCGCGGCCTGATCGGAGGGGACATGACCGCGGCAGCTCCGGAGAAGTCCTCAGTATCGTAGACCGAGTCATCAAGCAGCAAATATTGGGGACACGTCTCGCCATAGACTTCCTGGCCACGGGCGCGCGCCTCGGCAATGGCCTTGAGAGACTGCACGCAGGTCACGTGGACAATGTACAGGGGCTCCTTGGTCATGCGGCCAAGCATGATGGCGCGGGAAGTGGCCTCGCCCTCCACGGGCGCGGGTCGAGAGAGCGCGTGGTACTTCGGCTCCGTCTTGCCCTCGGCTATGAGCTGATTTTGGAGTGAGACCACCATGTCCCCGTGCTCGGCGTGGACCATCACCAGGGCCTCGAGCTCCTTGGCCGTCTTCATGACCTCGATCAGCTCGAAGTCGTCCACGCCAATAGCGCCGCGGTAGGCCATGAACGTCTTGAATGAGGGGATCCCCTCTTCCTGGACGCACTTGCGCATCCACTTGGCGGTCTGGTCCCCCCACCACGTGACCGCCATGTGAAAAGCATAGTCCGACACAGACTTCTCAGCGCGGCCGTGCCAAACGGCGAGGGCGTCCATCAGGTTCTCATCGCGTGCAGGGATCACGAAGTCAATGATCGAGGTGGTTCCACCGGCGACTCCAGCCGCTGTTCCGGTCTCGAAATCATCGGCCGAAACCGTGCCCATGAAGGGCATCTCCATGTGCACGTGGGGATCGATGCCACCCGGGAAGACGTACTGCCCGGAAGCGTCGATCACCTCGTCGCTGGCGTTGGTCTCAAGCCCTTTGCCGATGGCGACAATCTTGCCATCCTCGCACCGAATGTCCCCCACGACCGTGTCGAGTGCGGTGACGATCGTTCCGTTCTGAATCAGGATTCCCATGGTGCTCACTTCGCGGTTGGTGGTGATGAATCAGGTCTTAGGGAAGCAGGCGAGCCATATCGCCATAGGTCTCTGGGCGGCGATCGCGGTAGAACTGCCATACGCGCCGGACCTCTTCGATCATTTCAAAGTCCATGTCGGCAGTGATCAGCTCGGACTTATCCTCGGACGCCTCGGCCAAAAACTCTCCGCGCGGGTTCACGAAGTAGCTCGAGCCGTAGAACTTGCCTATGTTCCATGGCTCCTCGGTGCCAACGCGGTTGATGCACCCCATGAAGTAACCGTTGGCCACAGCGTGGGCAGGCTGCTCGAGCTTCCATAGGTATTGGGACAGTCCGGCCACCGTCGCACTGGGATTGAACACGACCTCGGCGCCGGCCAGGCCAAGCAGACGTGCGCCCTCGGGGAAGTGGCGGTCGTAGCAGATGTAGACCCCGACCTTGCCGTAGCGGGTCTGGAAGATCGGGTAGCCCAGGTTGCCGGGCTTGAAGAAATACTTCTCCCAGAAGCCGCTGGTGTGCGGAATGTGCTGCTTGCGGTACTTGCCAAGGTAGGTACCGTCGGCGTCGATCACCGCCGCGGTGTTGTAGTAGACGCCTGGCTGCTCAATCTCATAGATTGGCACGACGATCACCATCTCGTACTTCTTTGCGTAGGGCTTCAGGGCCTCGACTGTCGGACCGGGCACAGGCTCCGTCGCGTCGTACCAGCGCGGATCTTGGCTCGGGCAGAAGTAAGGCCCGTTGAAGATCTCCTGGAGGCAGAGCATCTGCACGCCCTTCTTGCCGGCCTCTTCAATAAAAGGGATGTGTGCCTCGAAGGCAGCGGCTTGGATCTCGGCGACGGGGCGGGTCTCGTCGTTGATCGGGTTCGCGCACTGGATTAGGCCGCCTTTGACGATTCTGCTCATGGTTAGCTCGTTGCGGTTTGGGGTTAGCGCCTACCAGCGCGAAATGAGAACCTTGCGGTCGGTGTAGAAGTCAAAGGCCTCGCGGCCGTGTGCCTTGAGATCGCCAAAGAACGACTGCTTGGCACCACCAAAGGAGAAGAAAGACATGGGCGCCGCGACGCCGATGTTGATGCCGGCCATGGAGGCAGGCACCTCGTAGCCGAACTGCCTTGCAGCCCTACCGGACGTCGTAAAGATCGAGTTCGCATTCGCCAAAGGCTGGCGCTTCGCAATCGCCAGGCCCTCCTCCAGGGTGTCCACTTCCATCAAGCAGAGCACCGGACCGAAGATCTCTTCCTGAGCAATGGACATGCCCTCCTTCACGTTGTCAAACAGCGTTGGCCCCACGAAGTAGCCGTCGCCAGGCACATCGGGGTTGCGACCATCAAGTACGAGCTCACCGCCCTCGTCGATGCCGCGTTGGATCTTGGCCAGCACACGCTCCTTATGCTCGGCGCTGATCACCGGGCCCAGGTGTACGCCCGGCTTCGAGCCGTCGCCGACAACTAGGGCCTGCATGCGCTTGAGCAGCCCCTCGCGAACCTCGTCCTTGTTGCCACCGATACAGAGCACCACCGAGGCGGCCAGGCAGCGCTCGCCAGCGCAGCCCATGGCGGACTCTGTGATCGAATCCAGGGCAAAATCCATGTCCGCATCCGCCATCAGGAAGATGTAGTTCTTCGCGCCGCCGAGTGCCTGCACGCGCTTGAGCTTAGCGCTTGCTTTCGAGTAGACGTACTCGGCAATGGGGGTCGAGCCCACGAAGGAAATACCCTCGATGTCGGGGTTCTCGATCATACCGTTGACCACGTCGTGGGCTCCGTTGACCAGGTTTAGGACACCTGGCGGAAAGCCCGCTTCGTGCACTAACTCCCACATAAACTTTTGGCTGAAGGGCACTTGTTCCGAGGGCTTGCACACGAAGGTGTTGCCGCAAGCCACTGCGAAGGGGAAGAACCACAGGGGAACCATGGCCGGAAAGTTAAACGGCGCGATGCAAGTGAAGACGCCGACAGGTTGGCGGACGGACTGGCAGTCGATGCCGCGGCTGATGTCCTCGAGGGACTGGCCCATCATGAGGGACGGAGCCCCGGTCGCCGCCTCGACCATCTGGATGCCGCGCTGTACGCTACCAAGTGCCTCGCTCAAGGTCTTGCCGTGCTCGCGAGTAAGGATCGCCGCCAGCTCCTTTGCGTTTTCGTCCAGCAGTGCCTTTAGCCTGAATAGAGGCTGAATTCGGTCTTCCACCGGGGTGCGGCGCCAACCGTCAAAGGCCTCTTTCGCAACGGCGACCGCGTGGTCGAGCTCGTCCTTCGTAGAGAAGGGGCACTCGCCGATCAGCTCGCCCGTCGCCGGGTTGTGGACTTGGCCGGTCGTCTTGGAGGTCGAGTCGATCCACTCACCACCCACATAATTCTGCAGTCTCTCTACACTCATTTCGCTCACTCTTTGCTTGGTCTGTTCGAATCCACGCGAGGTTCGCCCAGCGCTCGCCTTCTAGGCATTTCTGGTCCGCGTCTTAGAGCCCCAGGGGACGAAGATAAACCGTAGCATCCATTAGAGATGGTCACAAGGTGCGAAGATGGAACCGCCCAGGAGAGACTTCGGTCTTAATCGTCACCACTCTCAAGATTAGGGGAGGGAACAACACCCATCCGGGTTGTACCTAAGAGTCGTCCTTGGATTCCTCGATGTCCATGCCCATCTCTACGCTCACAATTGTGACCGAGACCGGCACAGAGGGGTTCACGAGTACCCGAGTAAGCGAGAGGATCAGGACAACTCGCGCTTCCTTGCACTCCCGTCGACCCGATCATCGCAATCAGGATCGGTGCTTTGCTAGGATCTAGGTCATTGGAACCTTCCTCGTGAATCGAATCTTGGACGAGCCCCGGACGCTGGGGCACACAATTGATGAAGACCTCAACTCTCGCCACTTGCGCAACACTCCTCGGCGCGATCGCACTTGCACCTGGAGCTTATGGCCAGGGCCTTGAGCTCTCGACGTCGCCTTCCCGGTGGCGCATCACCTACGGTGAGATCGAAGTAAACGAGAGCGAGGACATGGGGTTGCTCGGCATCCAATATGAACTGCTGGAGGCCTTTGAGAACTGGCCCGGGGTCTTCGCGGGATTTGGTGGATACGGATCCGTCGCCGGTGACCGTGGTGGCTTCTTCTCGGGTGGCTTTTCCGGCGGCTGGCGCAGGCAGATCCCGGGTGGCTTCTTTGCCGAAGTTGGAGCCTTTGTCGGTGGCGGCGGAGGTGGGGCCACAAGTAACGGCACGGGCATGATGCTGCGCCCATTCGCGGCCTTGGAGCGCGAGGTTGGCGGCCTGGGTGTGCGACTCGAGCTGGCGAAGACGGACTTCCCCGGCGGCGAAATCGACGACACCTCCCTCTCCTTTGGCCTAAGCATTCCAGGTGAGCTGCTCGCTGGCCGAGTCGCGACCGGCTGGGGCGCCCCCATCCCCATGGATGCAATCGACCTCGAGCGCTGGCGCATTGGTGCCGGCGCATTGACCATCGAGCCGAGCAGTGGTGCCCGCACCATTTCCGGTAACGCCTTTGGCGGCGATGTCAGTGTAGCGGGTCTTCAATTGGCCGCGGAGATCAGCGAAAGCAGCTACATCCCAATCTACGCCATGGGTGCCGTCGAAGGTGGCGTCAGCGGATTTGCCACTGCACTTGGCGGCTATGGCCGCTCGGGCGAGCTTGGCAATCCGGACCTACGGTGGGAAGTCGAAGGTGTGGCCGGCATGGGTGGCGGTGGCGGAGTCGATACAGGTGGCGGCCTGCTGCTCGGCGCGTCGGCGGGCCTACGCTTTCGCCTGGCCGAAAACTGGTCAGCTCATGCGAGCCTAGGCTACCTGGATGCCCCCAATGGTAGGTTTGGCGGCCAAACGATAGGGTTTGGAATCGGATGGGATCCACGTATGTTGCGCCTGCGCCCGTCCTATGATCGGGCTAATCTCGCCACGCAACAGATGCCCAGCCACGAGGGCAAGCTGGACGTCTGGCAGGCCTCGGCACACTACAAGATCTACCACCCAACCCGATCCACCCGGACTGAGTCCGGTGGCAAGCACGACACAAATCTGCAGTTGGCTGGTGTGGGTTTCGAGCGGCACATCAGCGAGCACGCAGCGGTCGTCATCCGCACGGCTGGAGCTGTCGAGGGCGACATCAGCGGTTATGCCGAGGGCACCTTGGGCCTGCGCCTAAGCGCAAGCCCATTCGAGAGCTTCCCCAACTGCCAGCTCCACGGAACCTACGAGGTCGGTGCGGGCGGCGGTGGCGGCATCGACGTCAGCTCGGGCATGATCCACCAGGCGACGGTGGGCTGGCTTTGGGCTCCCAAACCGGGGATCGAGCTTGGCCTAGACCTTGGTCGAATGGAGGCGTTTAGCGACGGCTCATTTGAAGCCGAAGTGGTTAGCGTCAGCTTTGCCTTAGACATCCTTCGTATTATTTCAGCGCGCTAAAAAGACCATGGCAACTTGGATTGTAGGGGACATCCACGGATGTTCGGTTGAGCTTGCGGAGCTCGTCGAGAAGCTCGGCCTGGGCTCTGAGGATTGCCTACTCTCGGTGGGCGACCTGTTCCACAGGGGGCCGGATCCCGCGGGCGTCATGGATGTGCTCAAGGAGTCCGGCGCGCGGTTTATTCTCGGCAATCACGAGCTCCGCGTACTCGATCGCTTTCAACTGGGCCCAAAGAGGGCCGATGCGTCCGATCGCCCCGCCCTGCGCACAGACTTCCCTCCCCTTGAGACGGAAGACCTCGCGGGCGACGGGCGCCGAGTCTGCGAAGTGGTCCCCGAGCGACGAGCCGAGATCGTCCGGTTCCTGCAGACCCATTCGGGCTTCTTCGCCGAGCACACCGATGTGCCCGGTGCCGGCATGACGAGGGACGGACGCGGCTGGTGCGCCGTGCACGCGGGCATCGAACAGGGCAAGGCGCCCCGGGACACACACCCCGAGAACCTGGTCTCCGTGCGCCGACTACGCACCAAGGGCAACCCCTTCTGGTATGAGGTCTACAGCGGCTCGAACTTGATTATCTTCGGCCACACCCCCGGTAAGCTCCCGCGACAGCGCCGAATCGACGGCAAGCTGGTCGCCCTAGGTATCGATACCGGGTGCGTATATGGCGGCAAGCTGACGGCCTACAGCCCCGAGCTCGACGAGTTCGTCCAGGTTCCCGCCAAGGCTGCCTACGCCAAGGTCTAGACGGCCCGCGGGGCATGTCCTGTTCCCATTAATGAGTTCGGCCAAAAACCTTGCTGGGAAATCGCTCCCGGCCCTTGGGCGACCGGAAAATTGTTCCGATAGGCAGGGGACCCATGGCACCCCTCCCCAAGCAAGCTGCAAAGGCCGCGCATCCCGGTTTATCTGACCTGCTTAGGGTCGAGTTAGGCCAGCGCGTGGGTCCAGTCGATTTGGACCCCACCGAGCAGGCGCCCAGCGCCCCAAAGCGCAGCATCGCCATCGTCGGATCCCGCGGAATCCCAGCCCGATACGGCGGATTTGAGACGGCCGCCGACGTACTCGCCCGACGCCTTGTCGCCGCGGGTCACCGGGTCATCGTCACCTGCGAGGCGTCCAAAGAACAAGGCCCCAGCACCTACGCCGGGGCAGAGCTACGCTACTACCCCACTCCCCCACTAGGCCCGGCCAGCACCATCGTCCACGACTGCCTGGCCCTTTGGGATCTGCGCCGCGAGGTCGATATTATCTACCTCTTGGGGTACGGCGCCGCCTTCGCAACGGCACTACCCCGCATGGCTGGCACCGAGATCTGGATCAACCCTGATGGCGTCGAGTGGGCCCGGGCCAAGTGGCCGCCCCTAGCGAAGCTGTGGTTCCGCGCCATGGAGTACGTCACCATGCGCGCCGCGCACCGAGTCGTCTCCGACGCCAAAGCCCTGGGTGACCACCTGCGCGCGCGCCACAAGACCGGCGCCGAGATCACAACGATCGCCTACGGAACCGAGGTCACAGCCAAGGCGCCCGAGACGGACACCGTGACTGAGTACGGCCTTGAGCCGGATACCTACTTCTTGATCGTCTGTCGATTGGAGCCTGAGAACCACATCCTCGAAGCAATCGAAGGCTACAAGGCCGCCGGCAACCTAGGCATGCCCCTGGCGATCCTTGGCAACACCCAAAACCCGACGCCCTATGTGCGCCAGCTCTTGACTGCAGCTGGCGGTAGCGACATTCGCTTCCTTGGTACGGAATACAATGCCTCCAAGCTCGCGGCACTGCGCTTCCACGCCCGCGCCTACGTACACGGCCACTCTGTCGGCGGGACGAACCCTTCCCTGCTAGAGGCGCTGGGTGTTGGTAACCTACTGCTAGCCCACGACAACCCGTTCAACCGGGAGGTCATTGGCTCCGTCCAAGCCGAGTGGTTTGCGTCACCGCAAGAGGCGGCAGATGGCTACGTGAATCTGGCGGCACTTGGCCCGCTCGAGATTAGTGAGCGGCGATCCGCGGCTCGCAAACGCGCCCAGGACTCGTACTCGTGGGACTTGATCGCGACGGCCTACAAAGAGCTGCTTGCGAAGACGCCCATCGTGGCGCCGCGACGCGAACTCGCGAAGTAGGGCCTTACGAGGAGCTTCCTATTGTGGATCGGGACGCACCGTGCCGCTGAGCGCCTCGCCCACATCCGCCGCTGCTCCCTGACGCAAGCACGCTTGCGTGGGCCGCAGCAAAAGGCCCAATACGACGAGTTGCTGGACGATGATTCCGACCATGCAGCCGCGCAGCCCATAGTTCATGGTCACAGGGACAGCGGCGACCGCACCGACAACCCCCGATGCAAGCTGGGCCCAGAAGAGCACGCCAACCTTCTCCACCGCACGCAGGCAGACCTGCAGGTAGAGGATCCCCAGGGCCAGCAGAGCTCCGAAGGCGAAGAAGTACAGCGGCTCTTCCAAGCCCGCCTGATCCCCGCCTGTCAGCAGCATCAGAAAGAAACCGGGGAAGGTGATCATGGGCAAGAGGCACAGGCCAAGGTATCCAAACCAGCGCGGCATCGACCCGCGCAGAAAGGAGCTAAGACCCGCACTACCCTGATCACCATAGACGGCGGCAGCCCGTGCGGGCACCAGGTTTTCGAAGCCTTGGATCACGACTCCTGCGACGCCGACCAGGGTCTGGGCCGCGCGTACGGCGCCAAGTGCAACGGGTCCTTGGATCGTGCCGAGTGCGACTAGGAATGAGTTCGCGGTGAACCACTGGGCGAGCGCCTTGCCCACGAGCCACTTGGAGAAGTGAATGTGGCGAATGCGCAGCTCTCGCTTCGGCAGGGCGAACCGGCAACCGAGTTGAAGGAAAGCGGGCACCGCAAGCAGAGCGGCACCGCCGGAAGCAGCGCCGAGCACGATCAAACCCGAACCCGCATTGAGATCTCCAACGCTGCCTAGGGCCACAAGACCTGCGACCGAAGCGATCATGTGAATGGCATCGACCACCAGAGCCCGTCTGGGACCAGAATCGGCGACAAAGAGCTGGAGGCGCAAGAAGGTGAATGCTTGGCGTGCGCCAAGGAATAGCAGCGCAGGGGCAAGCCCCGGCGACTTGGGCAGCAGCGAGAAGCCCGGCGCATACCAGCTGGCAGCCAACACGCCCAAGAGAAGCGCGGCGAACACAATCTGAATCAGCACAAGCCAACAGCGGAAGCCCGGAGCTTCCTTGGAGGTAAGCTTTGGGAAGAGCGCGTAAGCCGGCGCGATCACTGCCGCGTGCTGCACGGCCGTTCCAAAGAGCATGGCCAGCCAGACTAGGCTTAGGATTCCGAACTCTTCCATGCCCGCGCCGCGGATAAAGAGCATCGTGGTGAGCAGCGTGCCGCCGCTTACCACGGCTTGATCCAACAAGCCCGTTAGGTCCCTTCGCCTGTGGGAGGTCATGCGGCTGTCCCCAAAATTGGGGCGTAGAGTTCGTCGGCCATGCGGTGCGCAACGCTCTCCCAGTTAAGCTCTTCGCGCACTAGGCGAACGGCGTTGCTGCCCATCTCGGCGAGGCGCTCCTGGGAGAGACTTGCCATCTCGGTCATGCCCTGGGCGATCGCCTCGGGAGTCGCGCTCTCAATCACGATACCGCAGTCCCAGTTGCGAACGTAGTCGCCGTAGTTGGTGCCCTCCGTCACTAGTAGGGGCAGGCCAAGGGCCACGGCTTCAGTGACAGCCATGGGGAAACCCTCGTGGCGCGAGGTCAAGAGGAAGCAGCTCGCTTCTAATAATGCGTCCCGCTTCTCTTGGCCAAACAGCGGACCGTGAAAGGTCACATGGCGCGCTGCACCGGACTGCTCCAGAGTTTCAGTCAACTCCGCGCGGTCGGGGCCGTCTCCGACGATGTCCAGGCTAAGCGCGATGCCCTTGTGCTCGAGCAGATCCATGGCACCTGCGAGCAGGTCAAGCCCCTTGTGGTACAGGGCGATGCGCCCACAGTACACGAACCGAAACGACCCTGCCTGGGGCGCCGCAAAGGGAGCCTGGGGGAGAGTGTAGCCATTTGGGAAGAGCTTGGTCGTGGGCACGGTCACCAAGTCCGTGACCCCTGACATGGAGCCCGGCGCGTGGGCGTGGATCGCGGCTGCGTTCTCGATGACAAAGCGGTCAAAGTATTTGATGAAGGCGTGCTTCTTCAGGCGGCCGCGCTTCAGGGCAACCTCGGAGTAAGACCCATGGGGCATCAAAACCCAGGGAATGCCGCGCTTTTGCAGACGCCGAGCCATGTGGTAGAACTCGACCAAGAGCCCCCCGTGGAAGTGGACGATGGCGTCGGTGGGCAGCTCTGCGATGGCCTGCTTGAGTTGTTTCGAGAGCCCCATGCGGTGGGACTTGCGCTCGAACAGGCGCAGGGGGTAGCTGCGCTCGAAGGAGCCCTCCTCCGGTGTCGGTGTGAGACCCCAGACCTCGGTGGCCAGGCCAACCTTGGGCTGGGACTCGGCGAGGTTATGCACGATCACATTGATCCCATTGGCGCGGTTAGGGTTCGCCTTGCCCAGGGTCACATGGATGATCTTGCCGCGCGTCATGCCGCCTTCCTCGCCAGGCCCTGGAACATCTCCAAGAACGACTGTTGGTAGCGCCCCACCGAAAAGTGCTGTACTTGGCGCTTCTTACCCGCCTCGCCCATAGCGAGGGTCTCGTCACTCGACACCAGCATGGTCTCCATGGCTGCGATCAACGAGGACACATTGCCGGGTTCGATATGCATGCCCGTCTCTCCGTCGACGACGATCTCTTTGAGCCCGCCGTGGCCTGCAACAATAACCGGGAGGGAGGCCGCCATGGCTTCGGCCGCGACCAGGCCGAAGGGTTCGGGCAACAGGGACGGAACAACGGATGCGTCCGCCGCGCTGTAGAGAGCGTGGGTGTCGGAGTGGAAACCTAGGTAGCGAAAACTCATGCCTATCTCGTGCTTCTCGATCAAGGCCTCGAAGGACTCGCGGAAGTGGGGCTGGCCATCCGGTGCGTCGCCGGCTGCCAAGAAGTAGGCCTGGGGGTGGCGCTTGGCAATTGCCGCGGCGGCCTCGACAAAGACCTCTTGCCCCTTCCATGCGTTCAGGCGGCCCACAAACAGGAATACGAAGCGGTCTGACGGAATGCTAAGCTGGGCGCGCACCTGCTCGGGATCGAGGGCGGGAAAGTCCGTCACGCCGTTGGGCACGACAGTCGCTATCTTGCGCAACCTCGGGTTGTGGCTGGCGAGCTCGTCGAGAGTGGCCTCGGAGTTGCAGGCAACCTTCGATGCGAGCAGGCCGACCAGGTGGGTCAAGAGCCAGACAAGCGCCTTGGGGCGCGTCATGATCTCGTGGATGTGCCAGACCACCGGCTTGCCGGCTAGGCGACCAGCCAAGGCGGGCGCGGGAATGATCAGCGTGTTCGCGTGCACCACGTCGGGCTGCAGCTTGCGCACCAAGCGCCAGCAAGCCAGGGTGCTAGAGACAATCTGGTAAGGCGAGGCAAGCAAGCCCAAGGGAGATAAGGTTGAGCGTCCAAAGGGCTCGAAGCCGCCGATGTGAACGGTGGCACCCGCAAGTTCAAGGACCTGCACCAAGGGGCCCTCGTGGGGCAGGCCGACGGTCACGCGCCAACCGCCGGTGAGCAGACCGCGCACCATGTCGATGGTGGTCTGGTCGGAACCGTACAGGTCCGCGGAGCCGTGGAAGACCAATGCGCTCTGCATGCTAGGCCGCCTCGCGATTGCGGATGACGCGGGCGGGAACTCCGCCGGCGATGGAACCCGGAGGCAGGCTCTTATTCACCACGGCGCCGGCCGCAACGATTGAGCCCTTGCCAATGGTCACGCCGGAGAGGATCGTCACGTTGCAACCGATCCAGCAGTCGTCTTCGATCACGACCGCCGCACGAGTGACGCCCTGCTCGCGGATGGTCTGCTGGGTCGCTCCGAAGTTGTGGTTCTCGGGGATAATAATGACCCGTGGGCCCAGCATTACATCGCTGCCAATTGTCACCTTGCCGCTGGCGCCAATCCAGTTGTAGGCGCCAATGGCTGAGCGTGCTCCGACAGTCATGCCCTCGCCCAGCTCACCGCCGTAGTAGGACGAGGGGCGGATGCTTGCTCCGCGTCCGACCGTCACGCCGTCTCCAAAGTGTACGCCGCCCGTGGATAGACCTTGGACTTCGGCGTGGTCCTCAAACTTGACGTTCTGGCCACAGCTGATGTGGCTCGGTGAGAGGATGCTAACTCGCTTGCCGACAAAGAAGCGACCGCCGACTTGGCCCATGCGCAGCTTCCAAGCTGCGCCCCGGATCAGGTTGCAGGCCACGCGCCCGAGAATGCCCCAGGCGTCTCGCTCGGAGAGGGCCGGGTCCATGGACGCACCGAGGTGCTCGCGTCCGCGCACAAAGAGCCGGGCGTAGATAGTCTTGGCGATACCCATTACTTGCGGCTTGTCTCCTTCATCACGGCGTCGTGGATCTGCTGCATGCGCTCGCCTTTCTTGTTCCAGAGCATCTCGGATGCGACCCACTGCTTTGCGACTCCGCGTAGCTCTTTGCGCAGCTTCGGGCTAGCGAGCAGGCGATCGAGTCCGGCTGCCAGGTTCGCACAGGTCTGCTGTTTCGTTTCGCCAAGGGGGACCGCAATACCCCGCTCCCCTGCGACCATGTCACCGGGGCCACCGAAGTCTAGGCACAGAACCACCGCGCCGGCGGCCATCGCTTCGGGTACAACCATGCCCGCCCCCTCGAAGGAGGGAAACAGGAATACATCGGCAGTGGCCATTAGGTCGAGTGCTTGCTCGTGGGGCAGCATACCCGGGAAGTGGACTGCGCCGTCTACGCCAAGCTCGACCGCACGCTCTTCGAGTTGGCGCTGCAAGGGGCCAGTCCCAAGAAAGGTGAGCGTCGCCTCAGGATGACCTGAATAGGTAATAGCGAAGGACTCTAGGGCGAGCCCAGGGCCTTTCAACTCGACTAGGCGGCCCGAGAACAGGACTCTGGTACCTGCCTTTTGACCTTCGGCCATCGAATCAACCCCCACTGCCGGCATGCGCTCGACCATGGCGCCAACGGGGAAGTCTACCCGGGACTCAAACTCGGAGCCGATGCTCAGAATCCGATTCGCGCGGCGCATCGTGAGGTGCAGCAGCGGATCGAGCATAAGAAAAGTCGACTTGATCCCGGCCTTGTACATTTCGATCAGCCGCGTCTTGAGTGTGGCCTTGCTGAGAAAGCGGCGCGGAATGCGCGGGTGCTGACCAACGGGACCCCAAACGAATGGCTTGTTCACCAGGGCGAGCCCTGAGGGCATCCAGCTCGTCACGAAGGTGATGTGCTGGACCAGGTCGAAGTTCCGCTCGCGGTCCAGACGACGCGCGAAGAGTGCAAGGCCGAGCTGCCACAGGTAGTAATACGCCAGGGCCCCGCGGCTCTTGCGCTTCCAGAAGCGCATCCACATGGGCAAGTCGTAGCCAATGACGGTCAAGCTGTCGAGTCCTTCGACCCTGGCCGCGCGCTCGATCTTCTCGACATTGTTCTTGCGCGTGATCACCGTGCAGTCGTTACGCAGGGCAATCTGACGAGTCCAGCTCCATCCGACTCCGCCTTCGGAGCCCACGCCAGGTTCGCAGGCATAGGCGCCGATCAGGACGCGCCTGCTTGGTGCCTGCTCGATGCCATTAGATTTTGCCCGCAAGCTGTCCCTGCCCTTAGTAGCTTCCATGGTTCCCCTCCGGCAAATCACGCAGCTCGCTGCGCTCCCAAATCGTGCGGTAGCGCGAGCTCGCAAGCACACAGCAGACCAGGAAGAACGCCGGTGTCACATTGAGGCCGAACAGGTGCTCGGTCACGCTGAACGTGACGAAGTAGATAAAGATCGCAATGCGCAGGGCGTGCTGCGCGGGAACAAAGGAGCGGTGCTTCACGCGCATGGCGCGCAGGAAGGATCGAAGGAAGCCAAAGTAGAGCAGCAGCCCGAAGATGCCCATACCAAAGAGCACCTGCAGGTACGCGTTGTGGGCGCCCGCGAACATGGTCTCGCCGGTCCACCAGTCTCGGACACCGCGCTCTTCCGAGATCGACGCAAAGCCATAGCCGGAGAAGGCACGCGACAGGGTCCAGTCATCAAACACCCGCGACCAAAGCCAAGTGCGCCCAGACAGGGCCCACACGCTGGTGGTGTCCATGTCCCGGGAGAGCACGTTGCCAACCAGGTGCATGTTGGCTGCGGTGAATGCGGAGCCAGCCAGAAGAGTCACGCCGAGAAACAACCTGCGATAGGTCAGTCGAAACCCACCGTTGAAGACCGGGGCCAAGAAAAGCGCCGCGACGACGCAGATGAATGCCGAGCGCGTGCTCAAGACAAGCAGTGCCCAAACAGCCATCACGAGGGTCCCGAGGGCTAGGATGCGCAGGTGCGGCGTCTTCCGCTCAGGGGCAAGGCGAACCATAAAGTGAAGCGCAATCAATAGGGACAACCCCACCGTTGCGGCCGCGTTCGTTGGGGCGATCAAGTTGCCGCCAGCGCGGTGTCGCGCAGAGTCGCCACCGCCAATATTGAAGACGAAGTAATTCAACACCATGATCGCCAACAGGACGAAGCAGGCGTAGAGGATGTGCTTGCCAAGCACGTCAGCGCGCTTGCCCGCTTCGACAAACTCGTACTGGACCAACGCGCAGGTCAGGGCTGCAAAAGTCACCAGGAAGATGATCACCTTACTTGCGCTATAAGCGCCGTCAGCGGCCCAGAAACAACCGATGGTAGCCAAGCCCCCAAGCAGCCAGACAAAGCGAAAAGTGTAGAAGCTACGGCTGAATGCCGCCTCGACCCCTCGGCTCAAGATGAGCAAGCTGCAGCAGCTCAGGAAGGGCAGCGCAGTAGATAGGATCTTGATCCCATAGACCAGGGCGTTACCCTCTTCGGAGATCGAAAGGGAGACCATCAGGCCGATGATCTGCAGGGCAAGGAAGCGCTGGTAGATGGGGCCCATGACCCGCGATCTCTTAGGCATTGTGTTCACGCCGCGCTCCGTGTGAGTAGGTCCATGCGGGCGTTTCGAAGCCACTCGACCTGCTTAAACTCTGGGCGGCCATGCTGCATGATCCACTCTTCGCGGACCAGCATGTCCACAAGGTAGAGCGTGAGTAGCGCAGCGCGCTCGTCTTTATCGGCCGTGCCCGAGAGGGCCGTGGGCTCTTGCAACGCAGCGAAGAGCTGATCGTTGGAGTCGTGCTGCACCAGCACTCCTGTCTGTAGGATCCAGTGGTGCCAGTCAAAGAGTGCGGGTGCAGAGGGGTGAAAGAACTCCCAGTCGAAGGCGTGCATTTCGCCAGCATCGACCTTCGCATTCCACGGAGTAAAGTCCCCATGGGACGGGCAGAAGTTCAACTGCTTGCCACGAACAGCGGTCAGAATCTCATTTAGGGCCGTCTGGCACTTGGTCGCGATCTCTGGTGCCTGTTCGGTGATCTGCCCCAGGCGCGTGGTCAGGTTTTGGAACCAAGCCGACGACTCCAGCTCCATAGAGACATAGTCGGTTCCAGCGAGCTTGGCGAGGAAGCCCTTTACGCTGCGGTCCATGTCCGTCGCCGGTCCATCGCCGCAGATCGACTCCATGCGCAGCCAGGAGGCTGCATCGTCTTGCCCACAGGCGAGCAGCCTTGGGGCCAAACCACCGCAGGTCTGCTTCGCTGCGAACCACTGGAGAGCATCGGACTCGGCGGTCACCAGGTCGGCCGGTAGGCCGGACTCGCCCACCTTCCAGAAGGACTCGGGCTCGCCCGCTCCCCACTCGCGAACAATGAACTTCTGCCCCCCACCGGGGACTCCCATTTGCAGGGAATAGTCCCGGCCATGGGCTGGGTGCTCGGCGGGTAGGACCACACCGAAGCGCGGCAGCCTGAGGCAGCGGTGCAGGCCAAGGTGAGCCACGGCCGCGAGTACGCGGCGGGCGACGAGCCAGATGGGCCGGGAGAGGGTCATGCTCTCTAGGCCAATGGAGAAGGCGCGGGCGCTGGACAGACTGGCCAAGACGAAGGCGCCGCCGGTAGATGGGAGTCGCAGGAACTCGTGCACGGTCGCGCCGCTCTTACGAGCAGCAGCGATGCTCGCGTTGCCCGTCAAGACGCGCACCTGCGCACCCTGCCCGGGCGCGCAGTTCGCGTGGCGATAGAACAGCTCTAGGGCGGTCCGCGCGTCGGTCATGCCGCCGCTCCTCCGAAGACAGCTTGGATGATTTGGTCCACGCAATCGTCGACTTCGCCGGTCGTGTCGACGAGGGTGGCCTTGGGGTGCGCGGCGGCGAACTCTTGGAACTTCTCGACTTGGCGCGCGACCTCTTCTGGGGCGAGCTCTTGCTTGCGCTCTAGGATTTTCTCGGGCTTGGCCGTGCAGACAAACAGGCAGTCCGGCTTGGCGAGAAACCGCTGCAGGAATCCGGGGAGTGGGTGACCCGAGGCGATTCGGAAGCGGCGCGGATCGACCACGTGGTCGTAGAACCAGCGATCGTAGACGGTCAGGGTGTTGCGGCGCCGGCGCGGCAAGATGCGCATGGGGTACCCCACCAGGTAATCTACCCAGTAGTACATCGTCCGCAGGCACGAACCGAGGAAGCCCGAGGGAGGCGAGCGATGCGGGTCGTCCATGTCCTCGATCGAGTAGGCTGGTTTGCCGCCGTGGAACAGGGACGAGATCTGGGGCAGAACCTTGGGGCGCAGGTGATGCTGCTCAACCTCTCCATCCCGGAAGCGCGGACCGACCCGGTCGATGAGCTCCTTGACCAAGGTCGTCTTGCCCGAACCGTCGGTGCCCGCGAAGATCAGGAAACGGCCGCGGGGTGAGAACCAGGGCTTGATGCGCTCGCCGAAGCCAAATGCGATGAAGCCAAATAGAGAGCGCAGTGGATTGCGTCGGAACAGGCGGCGCCGGACCCGTGGGCCCACTGTGCTCAGATCCTGCTGCTGCTCCAAGCTCGCCAGGATCAGGCCAGCGTCCTTAGAGCCCGCGACGGTCTGCACCAGGCGAATCGAGTCTTCCGTGGTCCCGGCCTTGCGCCAAGCCTCATGGTACTTCGAAGGAATCGCTCCTCCCATGAAGAGGTGCCCTAGACCGTTGACCGCGGCCTCCATGGGCAGCGGTAGGCAGCGCAGTCCGCCGCGCTCGACGCTGTGATCTAGTAGAGCCTCCGCGGTCAGGTAGGGAATGCCAAAGCTCGCTTCGGAGGTATGGATGTCGAAGTCGATGAAGACGTGCTGGCCCTCTGCGTCGAAGGCGTAGGCGAAGAGCCGCGTAAGGAATCCCGAGCGTGAGCGCTGCCACACGTGGAAGCCAAGCTCGCCCGCGATCCTTCGAAAGTCCGATTCGACCGAGGAGCGATCTCTCGGGTGCACAAGCATGTCCACGTCGGATCCAGAGGCAATGCTCGGGAACACACCGTGCCCACGTAGAAAGACATGGCGCGTCTCGCTTGTGTTCAGAGCGTCTACGAAGGACGTAAAGAACTGTTCGCCGGCGCCCATCTAGCTCTCCTCTTCGCCGTAGTGATCCGTGTATCCATAGCCGTAGCCATAGCCACCGGGGGCAGCCTGGACGATGACCGCGTTCACGATCACACCCATGAGGTTCACACCCGCCCGGCGCAGGCGCCCGGCTGCGTCTCCAAGGAGACGACCCGAGACCCCACCAGAGCGGTAGATCAAGATTAAGGCATCAAGCTTACTGGCGAAGTTCGACACGTCCGCGACGACAACCGCAGGTGGCAGGTCGAAGACAACCAGATCATAGGCCTCGGTCAACTCGTCGATGATCGGAAGGCCGGCGTCGCCGGCAAGAAGCTCACCCGGTCGCCCGTTGCAGCGCCCCGCAGGCAGAACGTCTACGCCGCCAGAGGCCGAGTTGCTCACACAGTCGCGCCAGTCGTTGCGGCCCTCAAGCACATCTCCGAAGCCGGGGCCTCGCTCGACGTCAAAGATGTTGTGAACCTGGGGCTTGCGCAGATCGCAGTCCACAAGCAGCACCTTGTCACCAGCGCCGGCAAAGACCAGTGCAAGGTCCGCGTTGGTCACGGTCTTGCCTTCGCCCGGTACACAGGAAGTGCAGGCAAGGGTCTTGAGGGAACCGGCGCCCTCTAGGGCCATGCGCAGGCTGGCCCGAATCTGGCGATAGGCCTCGGCCTGGGGGCTCTCCGGCTTGTCCCGCATCGGCAGGAAACGGATGCCCTTCTTTGCGCCCTTGATCTTTGTGCGCCCTACCAAGTAGTTGGGGACCGAGCCGAGTACGGGCACGCCCGCAACCCGCTCGACCTCTGCCTCGGAGTGCAGGGCGCCGCGCATAAGGTTGTGAACAAGGGCCAGGCCGCAACCCAGCAAAAAGCCAAGCAGGGTGCCAATCACAAGGAAGAGGCTCACGCGCGGGAAGATACGTCCCTTCGGCGGAAAGGCTGGATCGATGAGCACAGCCGACGCCGAGGTCGAAGCCGCGGTGATCGTAGCCTGTTGCTGACTGGTCAGGAGGAACTCGACAATTTTAGTACGAGCCTCGCGTTCGCGCATAGGCTTGGCAAGGGCGAGCTCACCCTCTGGAAGCGCGCCAAGGCGGCCTTCCAGCGCGCCGGCTTGCTCTTTCATAATTCTAATCGTGGTCGAGATTCCGTCGATCTGAGCTTTCAAGTTCAAGCGAAGGCGCTTCTGCAAGCGCTGCACTCCAACGTTGATGGTCTCGCGTTCCTCCTCAGGCCACTCCAAGAGGCTCTTGGCATAGGCATCCCGGAGGTCGGAGTAGTTACTCTTAGCGGCCTTTGCACCGTCGAGTGCGCTGGCTACCTGCTCTGTCAACCGCGACAAAAGCTCGCCTCGAGCGGACTCTAGGGATCGCACCAGAGGGCTCTCGGCGGTCGCGCTACCCTTGGCGCGGCTCAGCTCAGCATCCAACTTTGAGATCTCTTGGAGGTAGCCTTGGAACTCACTACCCGCGGACACCCGAGCGATGGAGGCAAGGTTGCCGGCTCGTAAACCATTCAAGCTGCTCTCCAGGTCGTCGATCCGGAACTGGCTCTCCTCCACCAGGCCCTTCACGCGCTGGCGCTCGGTGGTCAGCAGCATCTTGTAGCCAAGAACGTCACTGCGGTCGAGGCGTAGAGACTCGATCTCAAGGGTTGCCAGCTCCCGGATGTAACCGAGGGCGATCAGGTTGGGCATCTCTTGACCCAGGCGCGCCAGGGCTTCGTAGTCCCCCTGGTCAAGGTAGGCAATGGCCTCCTCGATGACGCGCTTGGCCAGGTCGGCTTGGGTAATCTGGAGTTCGAGAGCGGCCGCTTGTTCGATTAGCGCGGTGGCCGACGTAGAGACGGCGATCGTCTCGGGGTTCTCGGTGTGCAGGCGCACGACCTCGGCCTCCACCTGCTGCAGGGACTTGAGCTGCTCCACGAGTTGAGCGTCGATGAACTTGACCGTCTGGCTGGCCTTCTGTTGACCGATTCGCACGCTGCGGCGGATGTAGTTCTTGCACAGTGCATTCGCCGTCTCGGCAGCGCGGTTTGGATCCGTGTCCTGAACCGTCACTAGGATCACATTGGTCTTACGCCCCATTTCGGCGGCGGTGACCTTCTGCATTAAGCCCGAGACCGCGCTCTCCGCGGACACGCGCTTGAGCCGGTACCGTTGACCGCTGTAGTGCCCCGTCGCAAGGAATTGCATGTGGAACCCAAAGACCTCCACGCTCATGCGCGGGGTGTAATTAAACGTCTCGGCGCCGTCGTCATTCGCTCCGAGGTAGCCATCGTGGGGGCTGATCGAGATCGTGTGTCCTCCACCTAGCTTCTCTTCACTAAAGCTCACGTCGAAGTAGATCGGCGCCCCTTCGAAGTCACCTTCGATCGGGTCTAACCGGGCGTGCAGCCGGTGGTTGCTTACGCTGGTTCCCGCGACCCTGGCCATCATGCCTTCGAAGGGACGCAGGTCGAATCGGTCGACTTCCCAGAGCAGGCCAAGGTTCTCCATGGCCGAGGGGTCGCCTGCCGTTCCCATGCCGCCCAGGCTCGCCTGGACCGGCCCGGTCTTGGCGAAGGGGTCAAAGTCCGGTGCCGTAGGCGAGAAGACCACGTCCTCGGGGCGCCACAAGAACGGCGCGGAGGATGTCACAGCGGCCAGAGAGCGCGATTTGAGCAGTGCGATCTCAGCCTCGGCTTGGGGATCCGAGGTCAGGCTGGCCAGCTCTGAGAGCACGCCGCCAGCGGCCTCGTCTTGCTCGAGCAAGAGCGTGGCCTGGGCGCTGTACTTAGGCGAGAGGTTGCAAATCCAGAACAGCGTCACCGCGGCAACCAATGTGGTCACCGCGACAATCAGCCGCTTGTTCCGATAGAGGATCGAGAAGATCTCGCCTAGGCGGATCGTCTCTTCCTCTTGTTGGACTACTTCTCCGTAACCGTTGTTCATATCGTTAGAAATTTGGGAGGTCGGAGTCGAGCTAGTCGTTGTAGATGCGGTCGTAAGCAAGTGCCACCGAGGAGACCTGGGTGACCGTGAAGCCGATGCCCTGGAGATAGGGCAGCACGCTCTCACTGAAGACACCGACGCCTGCCTTGGAGACGAACACGAAGTCGTCAGGCAGGACTTGGACCAGTCCGTCCGGACCGGGCGTCTCCGCATTGAATGGAATCACCTCGATGTCCTCGCCGTGGGCACGGATGATCACGACCGACTCACCGTTAGCGCCAGATACGAGCCCACCCCCGTGGGCCAACGCTTCCAGTGCCGTGATCGGGCGATCCATCACGAACGGGCCCGGGGTATTCACGTCGCCGAAGACGTAGAACCTGCGCGAGCTCTGCTCGAGTACGGCCACAGAGACCGACGGTTCGAGCAGGTACTTCTTCAGTCCAGCCTCCACAAAGCTAGCCACTTCCGCCGCAGACTTTCCGGCGACAGCCACACTGCCCAAGGCCGGCAAACTCAGGGTCCCGTCCGGGGCGACCCGAACGCCTACCGCCGGGGGCGAATAGTCGGGCTGGCCTAACACCGAGATGTGGACCAGATCGTTGGGCCCAATGGTGAACGCGCTCCAATCTGCAACCGTAGTCGCCGAGTTGATGTCCGTCGTCGGGGAGGGAAGCTCCGTCGCAGCGCAGGCTGCCAGGAACAGCAGCGCGCCACAGAGAGTGCTCTGGAGAGCTTTTTGGGTGAAAGGGGAGTTCGCCACGTGAAGGGAGGCTCGGGGGTTGGAGGTGGTGGTAGCCCGGAAAAAAATACCGGGCCCAGATCCTCCCCATCGACCGTTCTTCATCGCGACCCAAGGGGCATTGGGGGCGCTTTTTGCGAGGTCCAAGGCCTAGGGCGGAAAATCGGCCCCTAGGTGTCTAGGAAGGGGTTTCCGGGTGCAGGGAAACCTGGAAATCCTTTCCCAGATCGGGGTCAGAAGGGGGCTCTAGAGCCTCCAGTAGGTCGTTTTCCCAGGCAGGTCTTCGGGGCAGCAAGCTCCCATCACGTCCACGAGCACCTTGGCGCCTCGGGAACATAGGTTCGCCGCGAGGACCTCCACGCCCTCGTGGGGGATAGCCACAAGTACCGCGTCGATGCCGATCAGCTCGCCAGCTTGGACGAGCTCGATGTCGTACTCCCTTTGGGCCGCTTCGCTCGACACCAGCGCGTCGTGAACGCAAACCTCGAGCCCGAAGTCATGCAGCTCCTCCACCATCGCGGGCACCCGGGAGTTGCGTAGGTCCGCCACGTTCGGCTTGAAGGCAAGCCCAAGGATCGCGACCTTGGCGCCTCGAACCGAGACGCCCGCCCGCAGCAGCAGCTTGACCAGCTTGGCTGCCACGAATGCGCCCATGGCGTCGTTGGTCTCGCGGCCCGCCAAGATCACCTTCGGCGAGAATCCAACCTGCTCGGCGCGGTCGGTCAGATAGTAGGGATCCACGCCGATGCAATGGCCGCCCACAAGCCCCGGAGTGTAGGCATGGAAGTTCCACTTCGTGCCGGCCGCCTCCAGCACGGCGCGGGTGTCGATGTCGAGCGCGTCAAAGATGATCGCGAGCTCGTTCATCAGGGCAATGTTAAGGTCGCGCTGTACATTCTCGATGACCTTTGCCGCTTCGGCAACTTCGATCGAAGGCGCGCGGTGGATGCCCGCCTCGACAATCTGCTCGTAGACGCCTGCGATGAGCTCCAAGCTAGCGGGTGTGTCCCCGGACACGACCTTCACAACCTTGGCCAGGGTGTGCTCGGCATCCCCCGGATTGATGCGCTCGGGGGAGTAGCCTAAGTGGAAGTCAACGCCGGGCTTTAGGTCCGAATTGGCGGCCAGCACGGGCCCGCAGATATCCCGGGTCACACCGGGATAGACCGTGGACTCGAAGACGACGACGTCGCCGATCTTGAGCAGTGCGCCGACCAGTTCGGTTGCCGCAAGCAGGGCCCTGAGGTCCGGCTTCCGGTCGCTGTCGATAGGCGTGGGCACAGCCACGATGTAGAAGTCCGCGTCCGTGAGGTCAGCCGCTTCCGCGGTCAAGGTCAAAGGCAATGCGCCCAGCTGCTCGGCTGTGAATTGCCCAGTAGAGTCCTCACCGCGGCCCAGTGCGGCCACGCGCTCGCCGTCGCGATCGAAACCGATCACACCTACGTACCGGGCCGATAGGGCGGCCGCAACGGGTAGGCCGACGTAGCCGAGGCCAAGGACTGCAATCTTTCTCATGTGGCGCTCATCTTGACGACCGAGCGCCGGACTTACTGCACAAGTTCCAAACTATCGAAGAACAAGTTTACCTGGGTCAGCCCTAGGTCCTGTGCGCTAGGGGCCCAAGTCGCGAACAGCTCGAGTGCTCCGCCTGGAACCGGAACGACGTACTTCTGATTCGCGTACCTCACCCCCCCCTTGTCCACGAAGGTCGCCATATGCCCGGTGACCCGCGCCCCAAGTACATCGCGCTCGACGAGGCGGAAATCCTCGATGGAATACGCGCCGTCGTTCAGAACGCTTTGGTCCATTAATACCTCCGGCGCGCTAGCCGATCCAAGGAGCTTGACAGCGATATAGAGGCCCTCACCAGGAGTCTGATTCGAGAAGCTCACGCCATCTTGGCCTACCTTCTTGAGGGTGTTGGTGCTCGACTGGAACCTTAGCTTGGTGGTCTCAAGCTCAAGATCGAAAGACTTGGTGGCACCGAGGTCGAACTGGCTTGTGAGAGTGCTGGTGATCCCGCGAGAGAATGCGGCATCATCCGGGCCACTAAAAGTCCACTGGCCGTCTGTGACGGAGTAGAGCTTCTCAATGCCTGCCTCCTTGATCAAGAAGCCAGCCATCGGACTGTTGGGAAGTCCTTGTCGCGAGAGCGAGGCACGCGCGGGGTCAAAGGCAATGTTGTAGCCCTGCTCGGAGACCTGCTGCCACGTTGGCACTTGGGTTGCTCCCTCCAGCACGGCCCGGAGCTTGTCAAATTCGTACTGAGATTCCAGGGGCCCCACCAACGTCAGCTCGTAGGTCCAAGGCCCTGCCTGGGCGATCGACTTAAGCTGCACCTGCTGCTGATCGCTATCGAGTGGTGTGTACTGATAGATACGCGCTTCGCGGCGATGCCCAAGGAAGGAGAGCTCCCCAACCTCGGTGGTCAAACCTTCGAGAAGACCCGGGGCGACGCCCGCCCGAATGGAGCTCTCTGCTCCCTTCCAGAGCTCTTGGTATTCGGGTAGCCCCTTCGAAGGAATGCGGGCCACAGCGGCGAAAGTACCCTCCACCAGGGAGTTCCAAAAGTAGAGCGACTCGGGTCCGGCACTGTCCGGCGTGTCGCGCACAAAACCAAGGGGCAGGTCGATACGCAAGTCCCCGAGAACCTGCACCTGTTCTATAACCCCAAGACCTGCCCGGATGCGGAGGGTCTCTACGAGCTTTTGCCCTGCCTCAAGGGATTCCTTGTCATCTGCCTTCGCCCAGAAGTGTGCGACTACGGCGCGCTGCTCAGTCAGCATGTAGTAGAGGAAGAGCACGTAAGCTTCGCCGCTGGGCAGGGCGAAATGAAGCCTCTTGCGAATGCAGGTCACGCCGTTAATGTCGATTGCATCCCGGTGCTGGGCGAGGACCTCAAACACCTGGCTTCGCTCACCAGTCACCGCGGTACCAGCATAGGTCTCTTGGATCTCAAAATAAGGGTTTGAAGCGTCTACAAGGTCCTCAAATGGGGATTCCGTGTTAATCCCAAGGGGTGAAGTGGCGTCCTGGAAGGTCACCTGCAGGGACCCTCTTTCGTTCTTAAACCGGAGTTGGCTTCCCGTCCCCACATGGCTCGAGTTCACCGTCCACGTGGCTGGGTCGAAGATGACATCATAGGTCTCAGACTGGATCCACCGATCGCCAGGATCGAGCCGCTGCATACCCGCCAAGATGTTGGCAAAGGACCAGGAAGACGAACCGCCATTCTCAAGGCGGCTCGTCGCAAGTGCGATCAGGGTTCCGCCGTGCAAGGGGGCCGAGAGGGCCGTGGCTAGTGAGGACTTTCCATCAAAGGTCCACGTCCACTGAAAGCCCGGTTCGCGCTTGCCCAGCAGGTTGCCCTCGATGGCAGAGGCTTGGCCAATTTCTGCGCCTGGAAACTGCGCCTCGATGGTCTCAAGGACGAAGGCTTCAAGGCCCCCACTTGGCAGTGGAGATGGGTCCACAAACAAGTGCATCGCCAGGTCGCTGGGAAACAGGTTGTCCAGGCCTCGCAGGGTTAATCGAGTCACGTCCGCCAGCTCTTCCTCCAGGCGCAGGGTGTCCGGGTAGTAGAGCGTCAACCCGTGCGCTTGGTTCAGGGATGTCCTGCCGAAGGAGGCCCTCAGTGCGTCCTCGTTGCCCGGACACTGGAGCGACTCCAACATGTCCCGGAATCGCGGCAAGGCGATGGGAAGCTCTACCGTGGGCACGGTTACGGTTGCGGTAAAGAAGTCCGTCCCCGCCAGCAGGTAGAAGTTTGAGATCGTAAAGGCGGCTCCGTCGCTCTGGACGAAGTCCATGTGGAAACCGCGGACCTGGCCGTTCTGGATCCACTCGCCAGCCCAGCGGGTGTCCAGAGTTGTACCGCCGAGTTCCTTGACCGACTCCTGCAGGGCCTGCTGTCGAGCCATGAGGTAGCTCGACCCGATCACCTGGGCTTGCTGCTCCGTCAAGCCTTCCTGAGCGCCTAGTTCGAAGTTTCCGCCGCCAACGCCGATGCGCAGGAAGGCTGCCCCGTCGGGACGATTCCACGCGGTCCGGGAGATGACGGGAACCTCGACCGTGAAGTTGCCGACCTGCACCAAGCGCGCACTCGCGATCGTCACTGGCTTCACCTTAAGGGTCGAGTAAACCTGCTGCGCCATAGAACGCGTACCTTCATCCCCAAGCAAGTCCGCCTTCTCGATCACGCCGATCAGATTTTCCCCGCTCTGATAGACAAGCACATCGATCTTGAGGCCTTGAGCCGACCCGGCGCCTGGGGAGTTCAATTGGAATCGCTGCCCACGACGGGCAACGCCTCCGATCACCAGCTCGAGGTTCTCCGTCGGTCCCAACTCCATGGAAAGGCTCGCGGCGTACTCCCCCACATTTCCGGCCAAGAGGTCGGCGAACTCGGGGACGGTCACACTTGCTGCGGCGCCCGGAGCACACAGTAGCTTGAGGGCTGGGAACGCCTGGTCCCGAGGGTCGCCCGTGCGGCGCACCTCGAAAAAGTGGACTTGGCCACTGCCGGTCTCGGTCACCTCAAAGCCCGGGGCGATCTGCGCCTCGAACACGCCACCTGCAAACCATGGATCCCGGTCAACGGCGGACTCCACGGGCACTGGGTCGGCGGGCACTTGAGCCGATTGGGGGCCTAGGGTCGCCAAGGTGGCGAAGGCAAGTAGGGTCAGCATAGGAGAGTTTGTCTAGGCGGGTGCAGAGCGCCCGGGTGTCAGTTTATCGAGCACCGCCCACTCGTTGTGCGGCGGGGCCGATCCGTGCGTGGCCCGATCAAATTTCGAGAGAACACGGTCAAGGGACTCGGCGCTCAAAAACAGATAAAGAACCCCACAGGCAGCCCCCAATCAGCACAAGGATGCCAGCGGTCACACCCAAAGGGAGGGCCCCTTTCTCGTAGATCTCTAGAAAAGTCTCCATGTCGGCAAGGCGAAAAACGCTCATGTGGGTGACCGTCTTTACCATGTAAATGGAGAAGTTGAAGATGATGAACACCAGCACAGCAAAAGCAAGGTGCAAGGGCGCCCGGCCCATCGTCGAGAAGAGGAACGTCACGGAGAACAAACTCAATAAGAAGAGGCACTGGTGCACCGCACAGAGCATCAACGGACCCAAGGCAAGGGACTCGTCCACTTGGCTTAAAAACAGTGGAATCGTTAGGGTCGTCAGGAGTACGGGAACCGACACCTGGATCGCCCCCGTGAGCCAGCGCTCTAGGAGTAAGCGCCGTCGTGATAAGGGCCGCAGGAGGAAGATCTCTAGGGTTCCGCGTTGGGCCTCGGCAGCGATTGCATTCGCCGCAATCAGAGCAGCCGCCGCGCACCCAAGCACGTTGCACCCCTTGAAGAAGTGCTGGCTCAGCACATAGGCGGAGACACCCTTCTGCTCGAGCTCGGTGAACATCTCCCGTAGCACAGGCAGGGGGCTCGCAAGCACTTTGAGGGCGGCTGTGTTCTCCTCGAAACTTGGCCAAAACAGGATCGCCGCGATCAACATCAGCTCGAGAGCGATGAAGTAACCAAGACCTGTGAAGAGTGCGTTGCGCACATTGCGGGAAAGGGTCATAGGCCGGTCACTCCGTAGACCGTTCGATAAAGGTCCACCAGGGAGAGCTTTCCCAGCTCTAGTGAGAGGGGAGCGGGTCCGGATTGGGCTGCGAGCTCGGCTAGAAACGGGCGCGGATCATCGGTGGCAATCTGGACCAGCACGTTGTTCTTGTCCTGAGTCACGCTGGCGATTACTGCTTTGGAGTCAGGGCCTAGCTGCTGCTGGAGAGCTGCTGCGACCCCAGACGCTTGGCCTGGGGACTCGTACACCATGGTCGCCGAGCGGCGCGCCCTTCGATTGAGATCGTTCGGGGACTCGTCCGCGATGACGCTGCCCCCATGGAAAAAGACCATGCGCTGGCAGACCGCCTGCACTTCCGAAAGGTGATGCGAGGAGAGCAGGACTAGCCCCCCCGCCCGAGCCTCCCCACCGATCATTTCGAGTACCTCTTGGCGCTTGGCCGGATCAAGTCCCTCGGTCGGCTCGTCGAGAATGCGCACTGGCACGTCGGGCCCCATGGCCGCTGCGAAGAGCAGCTGGCGCTTCATTCCGTGGCTGTAGGCGTGCACCTTCTTCTTTGGCGGCAGGCCTAGCTGCTCCGCGATCGCCTGGGCCTTGGTGAACGCAGCCTTGGGGCGCCCCCGGAGCAGCCACGCCAGGTGCTCGTCGCCAAACATCTCGCCGTAGAGGGCGATCTCCCCGGGCGCGAAGGTCGCCACGCGTCTCACAGCCGTGCCATCCCCCACAAGCTGGACGCCCGCGACAGACGCCGTACCGCTATCGGGGCGCACCAGACCGTTAAGCATGCGCAAAGTTGTACTTTTGCCGCTGCCGTTGGGCCCTAGGATTCCCGTCACGGTGCCTGGCTCGATATCCAGGTCAACGCCGGCGACCGCGCAAATCGACCCGAACGTGCGGCGAAGGCCGCGTGCGGTAATCCCTGGGGGCTTAGTGCTGGGGTTTGGTTTGAGGGTCGGGGGCATGGGGCAGCAGGCAGTTTTTTTCGGCTTCGCTGGTACAGGGGGAAGGGTAAATAGAAAGCCGTGTGTCACCACAGGGAAATCTGAGAGTCCGCGGGGCGGAGGGTGGGGGTGGAGGGCCCATTGGGAGGCGAGGATTCCGAAAGGGTCGAGGATACAAGACCTGTATATAGCGCTCTGGGGAAGCCGGGCTCGGATACGATAGGGGTTATGAGTATTACAGGAGGGAGGGCGCCCAAGGATGCGTCCAGGCGCGAACAGCAACGACGCAAGCAGGGCGAGCTGCCCGATCGGCTCCAGGCGGCCGGGGGGATGGTGCCCGAGGCCGCGGCCAAGGTTGCAACCGCCACAGGCAGCTCCGAGGCGGCCGCGTTTGGCGTGGCGAGCTTCTATTCCCTGTTGGCGCGCCCGGACAAGAAGGTCCGCGTCTGCACCGGGCTCTCCTGCCGCATGAAGGGCGCCGATGAGGTGCTCGAGGCGGCCCTGGCCGCCGGTTTGGATGCCGAGGGTTGCTCCTGCCTGGCCGCCTGCGACACGCCGCCAGCCGTGCTCAAGGACCGCGTCACCCTGCCCGAGGTCACAGCCCTCGACATGGCCGCGACAAAGGGCGACTGGACCGCGCTCGCCTCCAGCTCGCACCGCGTACAGGCCACGGCGACCGGCATCACCTGGACCGGCGACGTCGGCCCCGCGGATGCCGCGCCGGACTCCCTCTCGATCAACCTGCTTGGCGAGGCAAACTACGAAGGCGCGGGCCTGGCCAAGGCGGCCGAGCTGGGCGCTGGCACAGACGATGCGGACGCCTTCTTCCAAGAGCTCGAGAACTCGGGGCTTCAAGGCCGCGGCGGCGCGGGCTTCCCGGCCCACATCAAGTGGCGCGCGGTCGCCGGCCAGCCAGTCCAAGAGCGCTTCGTCGTGCTGAATGCCGACGAAGGCGAGCCCGGTACGTTCAAGGACCGCGAGCTCATGATGCGCCGCCCAGACCTAGTCATCGAGGGTCTGGCCATCGCCGCCCGCGCGGTTGGCGCGGACACCATCTACCTCTACCTGCGCGGCGAGTTCCAGGTCCCGCGCGTGTGCCTCGAAGACGCCATCGCCGCGTTTGAGGCCGCTGGCCTCTTGACCGGGCTCGACTTTCACATCCACGAAGGCCAAGGCTCCTACATCTGCGGCGAAGAGACGGCTCTGCTCGAAGCCCTCGAGGGCAAGCGCGGCATGCCCAGGCTGAAGCCGCCCTTCCCCGTGGAGGTCGGACTCTGGGGCAAGCCAACGTTGATCCATAATGTCGAGACCATCGCCTGCGTGCCAGGCATCCTCGCCCGTGGGGGCGCGGCATTCCGCGCACAGGGCCGCGATGAGGCTGGCGCAAAGCTCTACTGCGTCAGCGGCCACGTGGCGCGCCCCGGCACCTACGAACTGCCCCTGGGCGTAACCCTGGACGAGCTGGTGGAGGCCGCCGGTGGATACGTCGGTGAGCTCAAGGCCTTCTGCCCCGGCGGCGCCAGCGCAGGCTTCCTGCCCGCATCCGAACGCACCCGCCCCCTCGACTATAAGTCACTCGGCGAGGTCGGCTCGATGCTGGGCTCGGCGGGCGTGGTCGTGCTGAACGACACCGTCGACATGCGCTGGGCTTGCCTCGAGCAGCTGCGCTTCTTCGAGGACGAGTCCTGCGGCCAATGCGCGCCCTGCCGCATCGGCACGCGCTACCTGCGCGAAGCCGTGGACCGCGACGTGGCCGGCACCTGCCAAAGTAACGGCGACCGAGCCCTCACCCACGTGGACGACGTCGCCTGGCAGATGGGCGAAGGCTCCATCTGCGGCCTCGGCCAGATCGCTGCCCTCCCCCTGACTAGCGCGCGCAAATACTTCCCTGGCGACTTCCAAGACTAGCTCCATGATCATCACCAAGCCCACCTGCACCATCGACGGTCAGAAGTTCGAGTTCACCGCCGGCGAGTCCATGTTGGAAGTTGCGCGCCGCAATGACATCGCAATACCGACCCTTTGCCACGACCCGCGCCTCGACCCCGCCGGGGCCTGCCGCTCGTGCCTCGTCGAGATCGAAGGCCAGCGCCGATTGCTACCCTCCTGCGCGACGAAGGCCACCGATGGCGCATCGTTCCAGACCAAGAGCGAGCGCGTCGAGAAGCACCGCAAGACCTTGTTCAGCCTGTACCTCACGGACCACGCCGACGAGGACAGCGAAGGCGGCCAGCACCGAGGCGCACCCAACAAGCTCGCGGGTGCATCGAAGAAATTCGGTGCCGAGAACTGGGGCAAGCTGACGAACCTACGCGACGAGATCGCCGGAGACCGCAGCGCTGATGTGAACCCCTACATCCAGTACGACTCGGACCTGTGCATACTGTGCGCAAAGTGCACGCGCTACTGCGACGAGGTCGAGGCCGTGTCAGCAATCACTCTCGTGGGCCGCGGTTCCGAGACCGCGATCGCCACGCCGGACTCGCGCTCACTCTTGGACACAACCTGCGAGCTGTGCGGCGGCTGCGTTGCCGTGTGCCCCACCGGCGCCATGGGCGAGAAGAAGCCCAAGACACGCAACCAGCCGATTGAGAGCGAACTCAAGAAGGTACGCACGACCTGCAACTACTGCGGGGTCGGGTGCCAGTTCGACTTCAACGTGGACCCTGACGGGCGCGACGGACTGGGCGAGGTCGTCAAGGTCACCAGCCCGGACGCCACGCCGAACCAGAACATGGACCTGCCCGCTGGATTCAGCGGCGTCAGCTCCGATGGCAACCTTTGTGTGAAGGGCCGCTTCGGCTACGACTTCGTGCACCATGAAGAGCGCCTGACCACACCGCTGGTTCGCGGCGCCGATGGCGACCTGCATCCGGCAACTTGGGACGAGGCCTTCGACGCCGCCATTGCTGGCCTGGAGAAGGTCAGCGCCAAGTACGGCGACGACAGCCTTGCGTTCGTAAGCTCGGCGCGCTGCACGATCGAGGAGAACTTCCTTGTGCAGAAGGTCAGCCGCGTCGCCTTCGGCACGAACAACGTGCACCAATGTGCGGCGACCTGACACGCCCCCACTGTGGCCGGTCTGGTCAACACATTTGGTGCTGGTGCGATGACGAACTCGATCCGCGAGATTCGCGACGCCGACTTCCTGTTTGTCATTGGTAGCAACACATCCGAAGCACACCCCATCATCGCGATGGAGATGAAGCGTGCGGTCCGCCGCGGCGCAACCCTAATCGTTGCCGACCCGCGTGCGATCTGGCTCACAACCATTGCCGACGACCACATGCAGATTAAGCCGGGCACCGATGTCTGGCTGCTGAACGCAATGGCACACGTGATCATCAACGAGGATTTGACCGATAAGAAGTTCGTCGCCGAGCACACCGAGGGCTTTGAAGCGGTGCGCGACGCGGTGCAGGACTACACACCGGAAGAGGCTGAGAAGATGTGCGGTGTCTCGGCAGAACTCATCCGCAGGACTGCGCGGTCCTATGCGACCACGCGCAAAGCCGGCATCTACTACACCCTCGGGATCACCGAACACAGCCACGGTACCGACAACGTCTACGCACTAGCGAACCTGGTGCTGTTGACCGGCCACCTCGGCGGGCCGAGCATGGGCTTGAACCCGTTGCGCGGCCAGAACAACGTCCAAGGCGCAAACGACGCCGGCGCCTCGCCGATCTACTATCCCGGCTACCAGCGCGTCGACGACACAGAGTCCCAGGCGAAGTTTGAGAAGCTCTGGAAGCGCGACCTCTCCCCCGATCCCGGCCTGAACCTCAACGAGATGATGAAGGCTGCCGGCGACCAGATACGCGCGTTCTTTGTCATGGGCGAGGACATCCTGCTCTCGGAGCCCAACGTGCTCGCCCTCGAAGAGCGCATGAACCGCGTCGAGTTCGTGGTCCTCCAAGACATCTTCCCGAACGAGACACTGCGCTATGCGGACGTGGTCTTCCCCGCGGGCAACTTCGCGGAGAAGGAGGGCGTCTTCGTCAACTCCGAGCGCCGCATGCAGCGCGTGCGCAAGGCGGTCAACCCGCCCGGTGAGGCGCGCGCAGACTGGGAGATCTTGCTCGAACTCGGCCGGCGCGCATCAGCGAAACGCAATCTGGACCCTTCCGTCTGGAGCCATCAGACACCGGCCCAGATCTTCCGCGAGTTCTCTGCCTCGGCACCCAACTTTGCGGGCATCACCCACGAGCGCCTGGATCAACCGACTCCCGACGGCTTCAGCGGATTGCAGTGGCCTTGCAAAGACGATCAAGATCCCGGCACGAAGTACCTGCACGAAGGCGGCGTGCTGCGCGGCAAGGGGCTCTTGACGGCCGTCGCCTACCGCCCTTCGATGGAGCTACCCGACAAGGACTACGGCCTGCTGCTGTCCACGGGGCGCACGCTCTATCACTACAACTCGGCGACCCAGACGCGGCGCGACGAGGGACTCGACGCCAAGCAGTCCGAGGCCTTCGTGCAGATCCACCCAAGGGATGCACGCAAGCGCGGCATCGACGAGGGCGACCTGGTCGAGGTCAAGACCCGCCGCGGTGTCATCGAGGTCGCGGCCCACGTCTCGCGCCAAGTCCGGCCCGGGTGCATCTGGATGTCCCTGCACTTCGCTGAGGCCCGAGCCAACGTACTCACCAACGACGTTGGTGACTCTGTAACCGGTACCGCAGAGTACAAGGTCTGCGCGGCCGAGATCACGAAGGTCAACTCGATCGAGTTCGGCCACGCGGGGCTATTCCCCGGAAGCTACTTCCACCAGAGTCCCCGGGGCGCAGCTGCCGACAGCGAAGCGGGCGTACTCGAAGAGGAAACCCAGGAGAACTAGCCATGCTAATCCGCAGCATCATGACAAGTCCGGTCCTTACGATCGAGGCTGGCATGGACTGCCGTAAGGCCTGGGAGTTCTTTCAGGAGAAGGGTGTCCGCCGTGCGCCCGTAGTTCGCGGCAAGAGGGTGCTTGGCATGCTGACGGACCGCGACCTGAAGCAAGCCCTGCCTTGGACGATTGAGGAGCGGGAGCGCAGAGAGCTAGAGGGCGTTAAGGTTTCAGTCGAGAGCCTGCTGGCTGAACAGATGCTCCATGTGGCCCCTAATGACCATTTGGAGCGCGCGGCCCAGATCATGCTGCGGGCAAAGATCGGCGGCCTGCCGGTCCTTGACGGAGGCGAACTCAAGGGCATTGTCACGGAGTCCGACATCTTCAAGCTGTTCGCTCGCCGAACCACCACCCAGCACGGGCACCGGCTCGTTTTGCGCGGACCCAAGGGTCCCAGCTACAAGCTCGACCCCGCCCAGATTGCTGTCGCCGTTAATGCCACGATCTTCGATCTCGCCATCTACCCCGAAGAGAAGGGCCGCGTATCGATCGTGATGCAGGTCCGCATTTCGGACATCCAAAAGCTCGTGGACAAGTACCTCTCCTGTGGCTACCAGCTGACTCTTGTCGAAGAGAACTAAATCCACCATACCGGTGCCATGACGAAGCCAACAGTCTCTCTTAGCGGCCGCATTATCTGGAACGAGATTCACTGCACGGACTTTGATGCCACCTGCAAGTTCTACAACAAGATCTTTGGCTGGACCACCAAAACGGAAGAGCGCGAGACCTACACCCACTTCTATTTAGGGGGCAAGACCGTGGGCGGTCTCATGCCGATCGAGCCCGGCTCTTCCGTTCGGCCCCACTGGGCTGTCTACGTGGGCACCGACGACATCGAAGGGTATATGCAGCGCGCCGAAGCAGCCGGCGGCAAGCCCAAGATGCCCCTGCTTGACCTTCCCGAGACCGGCAAGATCTGCGCCATCGCCGATGCCGAGGGCGCCGTACTCTTTGCGTTGGATCCAACCGACCCGACTAGGCCCGAGTGGATCGCCGACGGCTCGCCGGGCACGTTCTGCTGGGTCGAGATCCTCTGCGACGACGCCCCCGCGGCCCGGGAGTTCTACTCCAAAGTCGTTGGCTGGGACCTGATCGACATGGACATGGGCAAAGGCGCAATCTACACCGTTCTTGCGCCCAAGGGATCGCCCGAGGGCTTTGGCGTCGCAGGCATCCAGGCTAAGCCGGTCGGCGACACCACACCTTCCTGCTGGCTGCCCTACATCGCCGTCAGCGACATTGAGGCCAGCACCAACCAGGTCGTAGAACTCGGCGGTACACTCCAAGTCCCCGCCACCGAGATCCTTGGCAAGGGCCGCTTCTCCATCGTCACCGACCCTGGCGGCAGCCCCTTTGCCATGTACTGGTCGAACCCCGATAAGGCCTGCTAGGCGTAGGCCTTAGGGAAACGGATCAAGCGGGTAAAAGGAGTCAGATCTGCACGATGGAAGAGGGTTTGGTAGCGGGGGCTCGGAGACTTGATCCAAGCTAGAGGCCTGGTTTCGGGTGAGATCACTTCGCGGAATCTTCGGGGCAACCCGGCGGAGCCATCGCTCGCCCCTAGAAAGCTGCCGTGAAAAGCTCTCCCCTGGGACTTGAGGAGTTATTCTCTCACCTATGACTTCAGACACATCACAGGACTTCACGGACCAGGACATCGAGCGCGACCTGGCCTTTGCGATTGAGATTGCGCGGGCTGCGGGCGACCGCGTGCTCGGGCTGCGGAACACTGGCCGTTGGGAGGGCAGCATGCTGGCCGACGTGGGCGACCAGGCCGCGGACGGCTACTTGCAGGGCGTCATCCAAGGGCGCTATCCCGATGACGGCATTCTCAGCGAGGAGACCGTCGATACGGCGGCTCGCCTGTCGAAGCGCCGCACATGGATCATCGATCCCTTGGACGGAACGAAGGAGTTCAGTCAAATGCGCGATGACTGGGGCGTGCATGTGGCGCTGTCGTTCGACAACAAGTGTGCGATTGGAGTCGTGTACCTGCCGACCCAGGACATGCTGATCTGGGGCGTCGCCCTCGAGGGCCGCGAGCGCGCTGGCATCGAAGGCACCGGTACCTTGGTCGACGCGAAGTCCGACATGATGGACAAGCCCCGCGTCGCCGTCAGCCGCAGCCACACGCCGCCTTGGGTCGAGACCTTCGCGAAGGAAGTCGGTGCTGGCGAACTCGTACCCTACGGCGGAGCTGGCAACAAGACCTGCCGTCTGCTCACCGGCCAAGGCGACATCTACGTCCACAACATCGGCCTCAAAGAGTGGGACACCTGCGCACCCGAGACCATCGCCCGCGCAGCCGGCTGGACCGTCTGCCGTCTGGATGGCAGCGATCATCCTTACAACCAAGCCGACCCGTACAACCACCAGCTCGTGGTCTGCCGCCCGGCTTGGAAGGATCGGGTAATTACTGCCCTCGGCAAGTCGGACGTCGAGACTAAGTAGGGGCACCCTCCCCACCGGGACGTCGCCACTCAAAGCGAATCGCCCCAAGCTTTACCGACTGGTCGAGCTTGGGGCGATTGCTTTGGGCCTGTCTTCGGGCGGCTACTTCGGGACCTTCAAGCCCAGGATGAACTTCTTCCATTCCTCTTCGATCTCCTCGAAGTCCACGTCGGCGAAGGCCGTATCGACGGCTAGGGTCAGGGATTTTTCGGAGAGCTGGGAAATCTTCTGGTAGTTCTCGCCATCGCCTGCGGCTTCGAGTTCGGCTAAGCCAGAGTTGTAGGACTCGCGCAGGGTGTTGAAGTACACGTCGAGGATCGTGGACCAGACCTCGTGCTTCTGGGCGACCTTGGACTCGCGGAGGAAGTAGATCATCGACCAGCCTTGTGCGTAGCTGTGTCCACCCTGCATGCGCTTGTCGTTGCCGCCGTAGTACTCCCGCTGGCTCCAGCGGATGATGTCCTTCCAGGGGGCCAAAGGCCCGTTCTCGATCATGTTCTGGACCGTCGCGATACGCCATGAGTTGACGCCGATGGACTTGACCTTGCCGCCAGAGATTTTTGCGCCGGAGAAGTAGTCGCCGGTGCCTTCGTTGTACCAAGAGTGCGGTGAGAAGGAGCCCGCGCTGTAGTAGATGTACTGGTGGAACGCCTCGTGGTACAGCACGATACGCGAGTTCGCCTTGCCGGTGCCGGCCTTGCCTTCGACGTTGTCGTAGTCGAAGAAGACCAGCTCTTGAGCCATCCAGTTCCAGTAGCCGCCGCTGCCCTTTGGGCCGCCATAGGCAAAGTACTCGGCCTGGTCCTTGCAGATGCGCACGCGGCTGACCGTGGTCACGGGCTGCAAAGGCGGGAAGAGCTTCTCGTACTCTTTGCGGATGGACTCGAGCTCGCGCTTGATCAACCTGATAAGAGGCTCGTCCTTGGTGGAGTAGACCAGGATGTAGTTTTCGGTATCGTCGGACTTCCAGCCCTTGGGCAGGTCCATGCGCGCCTTGACGCGAAACTCGGGGTCGAGGTAGCCCTTCTTGCGATAGCTATCGAGCATCTTCTGGGCTTCCCTGTCGATCTTGCCGGTGTCCGGCTCGACAACATTCATCTTCTTGATGATGGCGTCCCAGATGTCTTTTTGGTCCTCGAGATCTTCCTTATGGCAGGTGCCGATGATCACGACGCTGCGGGCCGCGTTGCTGAAGACATAGGCCGTGCCCGCGCCGCCGCCCTTCTTGGACTCGAGCTCAAACTCGCGCAGGGAGTACTCACCCGACCCCTTGCCTTCGGTCTCATCGGCCAGCCCATAACTCGACCAGCGCTGGTCAAAGTAGCGTTCGAAGCTGTTGATCGGCAGGATCTTTGGGCTCTTGCTCTTCTCTTCTTCCTCCTCCTCTTCCTCCCCCTCTTTCGCATCCTCGCCGGTCAGCGGCGTGGACAGGCCGAAGTTGTGGTCAATGATCGTAAACGAGAAGCGCGGCTGGATCTTCTTGCGGTCCTTCGGGTCCTTCGGGTTCTCCTCCAGATAGATCAACACCTCCCACTGTTCAAGGGGATCTACGGGGATGGCCTCGTAATCACGAGCCATCTTGTAGGTCAGGCCGAGCTCGGGCTTCTTGACCGTGTCCCAGCCACCTTGGGCAGACGCGGGTGCTCCGAAGAGCAGGAACAGGGAGAGGACGAAAAGAGAGAGCAGCGATTTCATGGGTCTAGTGTGCCCGATTTTAGTTTTCCCCGGCAGGGGCTGGCCGCGGTTTTTCAGGGTGCGAACGCGGCGAAACCTATCCAAGCTCGACAGGGTGTGGACAGTAGAGCCATTCGCGCTGGAGCGCCTCGAAGAAAGTCGCTTCGCAGACGCCTGGCGCATGTCCCTCTTCCTGCAAAATCCCGAGCAGGTCGCGACCGAAGAAAGGCTGGTTTTGTGTGGCCAGGATACCGACGAGCGAGCGCAGAGGACCGGGAGGTGGCACCGCCAGCTTGCCCGTGCGCAGCTCCACGCCCAGGGCTTCCGTGCGGGTCTCACACCATGTGTTGCGGATCTTGGATACGAAGCGCGCCTCGGGGTGGGTCGCGAAGACCGTGTCTCCAAGCTGGTTCGCCGTGGGCCCTGGCCGCAGGCTGTTTTCAGGCTGGCAAAGGTAGATCTCTAGGGTGGCCGGCCCCTGTCCGAGGTTGTCCACGAGGTGCGCAAGCTCGCGGTCGCCAAGACCCATCACCTGCCCCCCGACGACCTCCCCTACCGCGCCGGGGTTTAGGCGCCATGTCGTCGGATCGGCCCAGCGCAGAAACCCCAAGCCGCCGTCTTCGATCAATTGGAAGAGCTCTGGCACGTCGTACACACGCTCTTGAATGTGCAGGTAGCGGTCGACGAACTCCACGTCGTCCAGACTGCGGGCCTCGCGCCAGATCTCGCCCGCATCGGGATCGGCCGCAATCTCCGCGACCATTTTGCGCGCCTGCTCCAGCTGGCCGGGAATCGGCAGCGACTTGTCCACGAGGGTGTCGATGGCGCGACTGACCTCGAGAATTTGGCGGCGGCCGGTCTTGCTGTAGACCATCAGGTTCAGCACGCCGTGGGGAGCGAGCACTTTTTGTAACCTGCGCAGCCCTGCGGTGGGGTCGACGAGGTGATGCAGCACGCCCGAGCAGACGATGACATCGAAGCCGCCCTCGGGCACCTCAAGCCCGTCGAGATTGGAGAGGTCAACTTCGGCGAACTCGATGTTCGTCAGACCGCGCTGGGCGGCCTCCGCGCGCGCCTCTTCCAACGCAACGCGATTGAGGTCGACACCTAGCACCTGCACATCCGGCTGTAATACCGCCATGGCTAAAGTGCCTACGCCGCGACTGCACCCGGCATCGAGAACGCGCAGGGGCCGACCCGCGGGCCTCTCCAAGTCAACCAGGCTCAGGAGGTAGCGGGCATCAAAGCCAAGGCGCACGGTTGGCGAGCCGCTCGGATAGGGAAAGAGCTCGTAGAGCTCGCGAACAGCTTCGGTGCTTGCGTCCATAGTTCGGGTGCGTGCGTTACAGATTGCGGTACGAGTCTTGAGGCTCGCGCCATGTGACTCGCCGATTTTACGGCTCTCGCGGCGCAGAACCCACTACGAAAGCAGCCGCGTCGTCCGAGGACGGCGCGGCTGCTTCGATTTAGCTAGGGACCCGCTCTTAGATCTGGATGTCGAAGATCTTGATGGCAGCGCCGCCGATAATAAAGGCGACCAGCAGGAACATCAGGAACACACCACCGGCGCCGTCCCACATGTAAGCCAGCTCGCGGTCCGGGTAGGCGATCACGATGCGCTCGAAGGATGAGTTCGCACCGAAGGTGTCCTCGGCGGGCCAAAGCCAGGCCATCCAGAAGTCGTTGACGCGCTCGGGCTGCATGATGCGCTCGACGTTCTCCATGGTCCCGGTGACGACGCGTTTGGTGACTGTCTCGCCACCGGCTAGGGCGAACTCTACGTCCCAAGCGCCGGCTTGGGTCGCGGCGACCTCCATGAATGCCAGGCCTTCCCTAGGGATCGGCACCAGAGGCGAGAGGGCGGTAAGGCCGTCGGGCAAGTTGACGGTCAGTCCCAGAGCGTCCTGCTTGGCGTCGTCTGCGAACTGCACCTCGATCATTGTTCCTTGACCAGCAAGCATCCCGGACAGGTCGCGCTCTTCAACCGGGATCGGCGCGAAGCCGAAGCGGATCACGAGCTGCGCGACGACCACCACAAAGGGCGCCATCAGTGGCAGGAACGGCGCGAAGTTCAAGAACAGGTACTTGAAATTGTAGTACAGCACCATCACGATCGACTTGGCCACTACAGCCAGGTCGTCCTGGTAGATGCGGATCGCGATCATATGACCTTTGATCTGTCCCTTGGCGGCCGCGATGCCCTTCTGCGAACTGAATCGCTTAAAGAACAGCATCGAGAGCGGCATGAAGACGATCGAGACCAGCGTCAAGACAACAAGCGCTCCTAGTCCCTCGATGGGATAGAAGAGGATGTTGAACAGGCTGTTGCAGAAGCCGTTGAGGGCGTCCATAGGGGGCGGCGCATGGGCACGAGGTGCCTGGGCGCTTTAGGGGTGGAGGGCCGGGAGAAGGATCTCTTGGGGGGACGCCGAGGCTAAGAGATGTAGCCCAAGCCGCGAAGCTTCTCGGTGATGTCTTCGTCCGAGTCGTCGCCTTCGAAGTTGGCGAGCTCTTTTTCGATGACGTGGACCACAAACTCTTCGTGGGAGGCGTAGCCCGCGACGTCTGCCACGCGCTTGATGCGATCCATCAGGTCGCCGTCGAGTTTGATCTTGTTGCTGTTACCGAACATAGTGAGACTCCAGGTGTCGTCTAGTTTTAGGGGATTGAGTAGCTGCTACTCGAAGATGTTTTGGCCAACCATGCCTGGCGCAATCGCCAGGCCGTAAAAGTCCATGATCGTCGCCGTCAGGTCCGCGAGGGTCTGGGTTTGGGTCTTGACCGTTTGGTTAGTGATGAGAATACCGGCCACAACATCGGGACTCATTAGATGACTCCCGTTAAAGGTTCCGCCGAGGTTGTCCGTGAGCCAATCGCTGGTAATGCGGCCCACAGCCGCCTCGTCCGAGTTGCCGTAGCCCGAATTGTATCCCACTTGGATATCCGGGGCTTCGGCAACGCGATCGCCGGTATAGACATCGGTCGCGATATCGCAGCGCAGCACAGGTTTTTCGCCATCCTTGGGGTCCACAAGGGCCTCAAGCTTGGCTTTTAGCTCCCTGAGAAGCTCGTCCGCCTCGTCGCCGGGCTTCACAATACCGCCGTCAAAGGTCTCGCCGTGGGATTCGCCACCCTCGCGGCCTTGTAAGTTGAGGTACAGCCCGTTGAAGCCAACGCCGTAGGCGCGGGTCTTGGACCAATCCACGGGGCTGCCAGTGATCACGTTGCCCTCGGAATCCTTGCCCACGGCAAAGCCAAGGCTGACCTCGCTAAAGCCATCGGATCCAAGGGGCAGCTCTTTCGAGAAGCCCGGCTTGAGCACAAGGTAGCCCTCGTCAACAAGCCACGAGTTCAAGTCGAACTTGCGGCGGAACGGAGCGAAGCCGTGGTCGCTCATGACCATGATAGCGGTGTCGTCGCCGACCTGCTTGCGGACGTGTCCAAGCACCGGATCCATGCGTAGGATCAGGTCCATGACCGAGTCCTTCCAGGTGCTACCCTCGCGCTTGCTCCAGTCTTCGGAAGACTCGGCAGCCAGGGCTGCGTCATGGTCGGGGTGCTCCTCGTCCGTGTGGCGCCACATCATGTGGCTACCCAGATCGACGGTAGAGTAGTAGAAGAACAGGAGGCCGCCTTCCTCGCTCGAAGTGTAACGATCAAGGGCCACGTCCAACATGCGGTTGCGTTCGGTGTAGACCAGCTCCACTTGGTCCATGAACTCTTCGGTCGTAAGCATGCCCTTCTTGTAGGCACCGACGTCTTCCGCCATGCCTTGGGTGTAGTACAGGCCAATGTCGCCAGCCAATTCGGCTGCGGCATCTTGGGGTTCGGAGATTACCGCAGCGGGTGCCATCGGGTCCATATTCACGGGCGACATGTACATCTCGAACTCGGGCTCGATGCTACGCAGGTAGAAGCGCACGATGCCGTTCATGTCCGACGCGCCCATGGGCAGCATCGAATAGGTGATCGTCGTGAAGTCGCTCCATTCACCGGGCTCCAGCACAAGTGTCTCTCCCCCATCGATCATGATCGCGACGGCATCGTTCGCCGGCGTGATGTGGATCGTCATCGGTACGGTCGAGGGTTTCGGCAAACGGACCTCGTTGCCCTCGCTGTCTTTCCTGACGATATCTTGGAAGGAGTTCGTCGGCCCGCCGATCGAGGTCGCGATTCGCCCGTCCTTGTTCTTGACGAGACTTAGTCGCCCCTTGCCAATGTTTACCGAAGCATCCGTCGTATAGAGCGTCGCTTCCCCATAGGCCGAGTCCACGGCCGGCGTCATCATGCCCGGAAAGCTCAGACCCTTGCCCGGGGTCACGGGGTAGTTGATCGGCATGCGCCAGACGTCGGCGGCAATGCCAGCCTCCCCCAGCAGAGACCAGAACGGCGTGCCGGTCCGGTTCGGCTCAGAGCTTCCGCCCCAGGGCATCTTGTAGCTGGTGCCGGGCAGCTGCAGATCTTCACCCGGCTCGTCATTCATGATCGACGCCTTGATGCCGCGGGACGCGGGATCGCGGTGGATGAAGTCAAAGATCCCGTGTCCACCCGGGTTCATGCCCGTGATGAAGTTCGACCACGCCACTGGGGATTGGGGCGGGCACGCAGTCACAAGGTCCTTGATCCCTTGGCCCTGGGCGGCCAGAGCTTGGAAGTTCTTGGTCTCGTTCGGAAAGCGCTCGATGACCTCTATTAAAATGTCGGGATCGAGCCCGTCGACGCCCAAGACGACCATGCGCGGGTGCTTGGCTTCGCCCAGCACCTTCGGATTCGAGGGCAGGGCGACCGGCGCACCGGCTTCGCCTTCACTTTCCGCGCGCAGGCGCATGGCGGCGCCGGCGTTGGGATCTTCCGAGACTTCGGGGACGCCCATCCAGATGGCTCCCGACAAGACGGCAAGTGCCGGATAAGTGGTCCAACGGGGCAACTTCACGCGTTCACCTTCTTAGCAGGCGCTGCCTTCACGGGCGGCGCTAGGGATAAATCTGAGCCTTCAAACAAGGGCGTACCTTTCATGTACTTGGGTCGGTCGACACCGAAGAGCTCCAAGACGGTCGGCGCGAGGTCTGAGATCTCGGGCTTGTCGTGGGTAATCTTGCGGTTACTCCAGAAGACACCAGGCACAAGGCGTGGGTCAACGCAGTGGTCGCCAGACCAGCTCTTCGTGTTGTCGCTAAACACATCCGGAAGCACTGCGCCAACGGCGCACTCCCAGGAGTGGCGAAAGTTCTTCTCGTAGCCGATCAAGAGCTCCGGCGCCATGTCGGCATAGGGGCCCGAGTGCAGCTCGGTCGTGATAAATGCTTCGCGGATGACGCCGGCGCCATCCTGTGGATCGGTCAGCTTCTCCAGCTTGCCCTTGATCTCCGCAACCAGCGCGTCGAGCTCGGGGCCCTTCTCCACAATGCCCTTGCCTTCGCGGCCCTTGCGGTTGATGAAGATGCCGGTGAGTCCAAGGGTGAATGCCTTGGTCTTCGACCAGTCCACGTTCTCGAAGTAGTTGCCCGAGGTGTCCTTGCCTTCCTTCAAGACGAGGTAGCCCTCGTCCCGAAGCCAGGTGTTCAGGTTCACACCGCGACGAAAGTTCGTGAAGCCGTGGTCCGAGATGATCATCAGCAGGGTGTCCTTCTCGTCACCCAGCTTCTCGCGAATCTCGGCCAAGAACGTGTCCATGCGCGCATAGGTGTCACGGATCGTGTCCTTGTGAATCTCGGTGTCACGCCCGGCGTTGGCGGGGTGCGTCGGGTCGAGGTAACGATAGAACATGTGGCTGATGCGGTCCGACGTATCGAACACACAGGTCACGAAACCCTTCTTGGTCTTATCGAGCACCTCCCAAAGCATCTTCTTGCGCTCTTCGAAGAGCAGCCAAGCTTGCTTAAGGAAGGCCTCTTCATCTACCACGCGCTCGTTAAGCGCCCAGGTGTCCTCGGCCAGGCCAAGGGTCGCGTAGGGACCGATGGTCTTCGCGAGGTAGATTGAGTAGACGAACGGGTGAGAGATCGGCATGACCGGGCTGTCCGGATCGATGTTCACCGGCGTCACGTAGATGCCGATGTCGTCGCCGTCCCAGGTCTGGATGTAGAAGCGCGCGATACCGACGACGCCGCCGTCGAATTCGATGCGCATCCAAGGGGTGTACTCCTTGCGCTCGACCACCGCGGTCTCCTTGCCGCAGGTGAAGGTCGCAGTGCCCGCGTCCACGTCGAACTGCACGGAGAAATCCGATCGCATGGCGTGGCCGTCAGCGCCGGGAGGGCCCTTCAGCTTCGACTCGATCACGTTGCCGTGCTTGCCGCCAATGCGCACTTGGTACTGCTGGCCACCGATGGTGCCGCCGCCTTCCGACTTGCGCGGCTTGGTGGAGTAGAACGAGAAGCTGCCCTGGGTTCCCTGCAGGTCCGGCACGCACATGCCAGCGAGCAGGGTTCCGTTCTTGAACTTCTTAACTGGGTACGTGATCGGCACGCGGATAATCGAGGACCAGACGTTCTGAGCTCCAAGCAACTTCCAGAAGGGCTGGCTCTTTTGAAGCGCGCGGTGCACGACCTTCTGGCCGAATGGAATCTTGGCAAAGCCAAGGTTGAGAGACTTCGGCATCGTCGCCGTCTCACTGGACGACAAGACCGGCAGGTACGAGCAAGGATCACGAGTCAGGAAGTCGTAGATGTTGTGACGCGATGCGTCGACGCCCGTGGCGTAGCTCGACCAAGAGACCGGCGAGATCGAGGGGCAAGCGGTGGCGAGTTCGTTGAAACACCCCTGGTCTTCGAGCGCCTTAAAGTTAGGCATCAGGCCCTCGTCGGCGAACTTCTTCGCTAGGCCCGGGTCGAAACCGTCAAGGCCGACCACGACCACACGCTTAATTCGCGGCTTGGCCTTGCCGATCGAGCTGATTGCCCTGGCGACGACCTTGATCGGGTAGATCAGCACGATGCCGAAGGCCAGCAGGAAGGTGCCAAGCAGCACCATCACACTACCGGCAGCAGCGATGCCGGCACCAGGGCCGATGTAGGCCATCGCCGGCGAAGCGGATGCGCTACAAATCAAGGCGGTAAAAAAACTTACGCGCAGAAAGCGGCTCTGGTTTTTCATTCCGTGAGAGGACCCCTTTGGGGGCGGGATGATTGGCAAAAGGACTAGGAAAAGGGGGCTCGGACGCGTGAGTCCAGAGAGAGAGGCCCCCGCTGTTCCTATCGTCCTAATTAGGGGCCATCATTAATAGACGATCCGACATAAAGCGGGGAGTTTCCCCTAAGGAAGACCGCCAAAAAGACGCGATCTTGGTGGTCTCGTATACGGAATCGGCCCGCTTGGAGTTGGAATCGACCCGAAAGCTAGGCTCCTTGACGGCTGAAGCACCAGTCCGGTTGATATACAGACCTGAGCGGTCCGGATATCATGAAGCCATGGCAAGGAGTAAAGCACGCCCCAAGGAGCCTGGGTACAACCCCAGCGGCGATTACAACTCCCAGCCTCGCCCTAGGCCGCGTTTTGACTTCGATTCACCCGCTTCCCCGGAGCAGTTCCTCGCCCACTTCCGGGCCCGCCTCAAGGACGCGAAGCGGGTCCGGGGCCTTGTGGTAGAAGAGAACTGCACCATTGAGATGACGCTTGTGGCCGACCACGTGAAGGTGTGGTCACCCCAACTCTCACTTCTCGTCAGCCCTAGCGTCCAGGGCGAGGGGTCTTCCATCAAGGCCCGGTTTGGCCCTCACCCCCACGTCTGGGGTATGTTCCTGGCGGGTTATGCCCTATCAGGGATGCTGTCCTGTGCCCTGCTCCTGTTTGGTGTGGTCCAGATCTTCTTGGACCAGACGCCCTGGGCTCTCTACGCCACGCCGCTGGCGATTCTGGGCGCCGCCCTTGTCTACGGGGCCGCCTACGTGGGGCAGGGCCTGGGATCTGGGCAAATGAATGACCTAAGGATGTCCTTGGAGTCCATTTCGAGTGAACTTAGTCAACCATAGAGCCATTCCGGGCTGATTGCTGTGTACCAGCCCAGGTATCTGCTCGCCCTAGACTTCCAGGTTTTGCCCCCCAACGCAACCAGGCAGCCTTAGTGGCCACTTAGGGGTAATTTGAAGGTCAAAAGGGCGCTGTCACGGGCGCTTCGGTACTACTCAGGACGCAAGGGCGATAGAGCTTGCCACTACGCGGTATCGCCTAAGGACCCTAGCGACCTATAGTTGACTCTTATAGTTCTTCCCCGCCGTCCTGCTCGTCTGCCTGATCGGCCCCCTTGACTCTGCTCAAGTCTCGTTGGTGCCCAGGGCAAGCTCGCGCTTAGGAACGGGGGCCAGGACTGGGCCGCGAAGCTCTTGAGGGTAGGCAATACCGCCGCGCCGTTCCTTGCGTATGGCTGGCAATGGTGAGGCCCTTGAGATGCGCCATAGGGCCCTGGCTTTCGGCATGAGGAAGCAGGAGCCCATCGGCCGTACCAGACTCTTTGGTAAGGCGACTTCCGTGCAAGCGGGCGAGTAAGCCGTCATGGGAGCCTCAGGCATGGCCCCTGTTTTGTACGCACCTGACCATTAGCAGTGGGGAAGAATTGCTCGCCGTTGTGGGCTAGATCGAAGGTCTACACCGCGCGCATTGTCAAGGTGACCTCTGCTGTGGACTTGGTCTCTTATATCTCCAACACCTTGTGCGCTGCTAAGATGGCGCCATGAAGACAAGTGCCCTCATCTTTGGAATCCTAGCGACGTTCATCGCGGTCGGACTACTCTTCGCGAATCCGGATTCGGACAGCGCTCCTAAGGAGAGGTTCACCCCCCCGTCCGTCAGCGCAGCCTCTCTCGACGAAGACCCAAATCCAGCTCAAAAGGGCCCTTCGCAGCCCGTGTGGCTCGACAACCTAGAGCTCGCGACATCCATAGCGGCCGAATCCGATCGGCCGTTGATGGTGGTCTTTCGGTGAGAGGCCTGAAGGGACTGCGGTTCCTTCGACGAACAGGTTGTTCGTCCCCCATCCGCGCTTGCGGCCCTCTATGACGAGTACGTGCTCGTGCGTGTCACGGACATGCGCAGCGTCAATTTAAGTCGGTACATCTTCGACACAGGGCTGACCTTCGCCGTGCTCTGGATGAACGCGGACGGCACCATCTACCATCGCTTTGGCGGTCGAGACTCTCGCAGTCCGCACCAGTGGCTGTCGCTGCCGTCCCTAGAGGCGGGTATGCGCGCGGGCCTGGCCGCCCACGCCAGCCATGAAGCGCTCGCCGCTGTCGCTCCCGATCCCGAGCCCCTGCTGATCGAACAGGTGCCCTCGTACATCAAGCGCGACAAGGGTGCCTGCATCCACTGCCATTCGATTCGGCCAGCCCTGTACGAAGAGCAGCTGGCGGAGGGTAGCTGGAAGCGTGACATGATCTGGCGCTACCTTCCCCCTTCGCAGATTGGCCTGGACTTGGATCGGGATGACCAGAGGCGGGTGATTCGCGTCTCGCCGGACAGTGCAGCCCATAAAGCAGGCATTCAAGCGGGTGACCTGCTTGTTGCCCTCTCGAGCCAGAGGGTTGCAACGGCCAGCGATGTGATGTTCGCCTTGGACCAGTTCCCGACGGAGGGCGGCAAGCTGAGCGTTGCCTACGAGCGCAGTGGAGTGCCCGGTGCGACCAAGCTAGACCTCGCGCCAGGTTGGAAGACGGTGACCGCGAAGGAGTTCTCTTGGCGATCCTTCAAGTGGGGGCTGACGCCCGCCCCTGGATTTGGTGGCACCCAACTTACAGCGGGGGAGCTGACTAAACTCGGCCTTAGCGAGCCACCGGAACAGACCCCCTTTGCCTTCCGCGTGACCTACTTGGTGACCTGGGGTGACAACCAGCGCTTCGGCCAGGCCGCCATGAAGGCTGGCTTGAGGGAGGGGGATACTCTTCTCTCTATCCGCATGCCGGGGTCAGCCGGGAACCTCATGCGAGACCTCACCTCTGTCGACCACTTCCACGCTTGGTGGCGGCTGACCGCAACCGTCGGCGATGTCGTAACGCTCGGGGTCCTGCGCTCTGGTGAGCAAGTGGAAATCGAGCTCACCGTTCTGGAGTAGACCTCCCAAGGCGGGTCGACGGAGCACGACCCGGTGAGAGTTCGTGATTAAGAATCCGGCATGCGTACTGGTCAATCCCTTGGTGTTTAGGGTCGCGCCAACCAAGGTCAGGTCAATGGGAATCGGCAGGTGGACGTCGCGCGGTTATCTTGCCCAGCGAGTACGAATGGCACGACTGCAATCATGTGACAGGGGAAGATCCAGAGCCTCTCTACTTTGACGCCGAAAATGCTCAGGGAAACGATGCGAACCTCCAATGAGCGAGTGTCTCCATGCGCCCAGGAGAGACCCGCTGCGGTTTGCGAAAAATTGGAGGCGCCCCCTTCGAGCAAACTCGAAGGGGGCGCCTCTGGCCAACTCGGAACCCGGTTGGCGTCAGCACGGGGCTGGCTAGCTGTTGGCCTTCTACGTGGAGATGAGGCCTTTGCCGGCGAGGTAGTCAAGCACGGCTTGTGCGGACTCTTCGATCGACTGGTCGCCCGTGTGCACGGTGACCTCGGCGTTCTCCGGCTCGTGGTAGGGGTCGCTGATGCCGGTGAACTGCTTGATCTCGCCCGAGCGGGCCTTCTTGTACAAGCCCTTGGTGTCGCGCTCTTCGACGACGGAGAGGGGAGCCTCAACATACACTTCGACGAATGTCTCGGTGAGGTCGCGGATCTCACGGCGCAGCTCGCGGTAGGGCGAGATGGCTGCGGTGATCGAGCAGACACCGTTGCGGCTCAGCAGGTTGGCGACGTAGCCAATACGGCGGATGTTCGTGTCGCGGTCTTCCTTAGAGAAGCCGAGCCCCTTGGACAGGTTCTCGCGAACCTCGTCGCCGTCGAGGACTTCAACGGCAACGCCGCGCTCGATCAGGATCGGGGTTAGGTACTGGGCGAGGGTGCTTTTGCCGGAGCCGGAGAGGCCGGTGAACCAGAGGGTGAAACCTTTGTTACTCATAGGGTCGGAGGGTTGTGGGCGCACTCTTAGTTGCGCCGAGATTCGGGTGAATAATTTGGATTGGTGAATGGATACTCTTGGCGGCACTTTGGCGCACCGCCAGGAGCTGAGCGCAGTTAGCGGATCTTGCCCTCGAGGTACGGGACCTCGAAGCACTTCTCGTGCATGATCGGGCCGTGACCGAAGTAGCCTGCCTCGCCGAACAGCTCGCCGTGGTCGGCGGTGACGACAATGTGTGTGTTCTTCGGAACCGTGTCGAACAGCTCTTCGAAGACGCCGTCGAGGTAGCGCACGGTGTCGACCTGGCGATCCTTGAGTTGGTCGAGCTTGTCCTGGTCGAAGAAGGCGAACTCCTCCTTGAACTCGGGGTTGTCTGAGTCGACCTGGTCGCCCATCTTCTTAAAGACGCCGTTGACGCCACTGATGCGCGGCCACATGGAGCTGTCCTCGTCCGGCTTGGCGTACGGGTAGTGCGTCTCGCCGACGTTCATGAGGTAGAAGCTAGGGCGCTCGTCCGTAAACTTTAAGGTGGGGATCATGGCGCGCATGTCGTTGTGGCTGTCCATCAACTGGAAGCTGTCGAACGCGCGGTTGATGCCGGTCTTCGGGTTGAGCACGGGAAGCGAAACGCGGGCACCGGTGTGGTAGCCAAGCGTGTTGCGCAGCATCTCCGGGAACCACAGGCCGGGGACCAGCGACGCAAAGTCGATGTCCTTCGCACCCAGGCGATCGTTGTAGTTGAAGAAGTCTTCCTTGTAGTACTCCGACGCGTAGACGTTGTCCGGCGTGGTGTGCGGCAGGAGACCGGTCAACAGGTTGTAGTGACTTGGCGCGGTCCACGACGCGTAGGTGTAGCGCTTCTCTACCTTGCCCAACTTCATGATCGTCTTCGGCGCAGCTTCCATGAACGAGTCATAGCGCAAGCTGTCCAGGGTGATCACGATGAAGTTGTTCTTGGCCTTGGGGTCTGGATGCGGGGCGAGTCCGCCGGGGCGCATCACAGGGCGAAGGGGCTTCAGAGGCTTGGTCGGTTCTTTCTTCTTGCCTAGAAAATCGAAGAGTCCCATGGATCTTGTTGGAGGTAGAGGTTGAGAGCGTGGTGAGAGAAGGACACGCTGCGCCCCGTACAGATGACGAGACGCAACGGCGAAGGTCGTGGACTAGGCCTGGGACTTGTAGTAAGCCACCAGGATCTCGGCGGTGGACGGACGCATGATGCGGTCGTCGGGAAGCTCGCCGTCGCCAAGGATCGAGCGGACCTTAGTGCCGGAGATGAACACGGACTCATCGTCCTTGTGCTCGGACATCAGGCCTACGCGGCCGAGGCCCTTGAAGAAGGCTGCAAAGCCGACGTTGACGGTCTTGATGGCCAGGGCGCCCTTCATGTCGTCAAAGATCGTCTGGGCATCGAAGTCACCCCAGATTGCGTCGCCATCGGCGAAGGGAGCGTCGGCGTGCTTGCGGCCGATGATGAAGTGGCTGAAGCCGTGGTTCTGGCGGTAGATGGCGTGCATCACAGCCTCACGGGGGCCGCCGTAGTACATGCGCATGTCCAGGCCGACCAGCTTGGCTTGATCGTTGAGGTTCTGGCCCTTCGAGCTCCAGAGCTCGATGTCCATGTCGCCTTCGCCCAGGTAGTTGTTGTCCAGCAGGGAGATGTAGGTCTCCATGCGGGTTGCGGCCGGGACGTCGTCGCCCTTAAGCTGGCCGACGAGCGGGTTCAGGACCACGCCGGTCTTCTTGCCGTTCTCGCGCAGGATGGTCTCGGCGCCGTAGACGAGTGCGTACTCGTGGGCGCGGTGAAGCGGGTTGCGGGTCTGGAAGGCGATGGCCTGCTCCCAGCCTTCGTTTTGGATCAGCTCGCGGGTCTCGGCGGCGCTGTTCACGTAGCCCTTAAAGTCGCGGGTATCGCTGAACTCCTGCAGGCTGATCTCACCGGCGACGCACTTGGTGCGCTCGTCGCCCATCCATAGGCCGGCGCCCGGGTGGTCGGTGCGCTCGGTGCCGTAGCAGCCCTTCAGGAAGGCGGCCTTGTCCCAGTCGTAGACCTCGGTGACCTTGAGCACACCAAAGATGCCGTTCGCACCCTCGAGGGCGATCTCATCGCCAGCGCTCATGGCGGCAGCTTCCGCGTCCGTCACGGGCAGGATGGTCGGGATGCCCCAGGCCCAGCTCTTGCCGTCGCGCTCGATGGCGCAGTCGGCCAGCACGGTGCCCATGTCGGCGCTACCCATCGGCCCGGTAAGGGGGCTGAGGGTGCCGTCGGCGATCCGGTACAGGGTCGTCATGTCGGTGTCGTTGACAGCGACCTTGGTGAGGCCAGCCCATGCGTCGCTCGCGGGAACAATGCGGTTGACGAGTGAGTCGAGGCCGCCGTGAACGGGAGAGGGAAATGCCAGAGTAGTCGAGGACATGATTGTTGGTGGATGGGGCCCGTTTTGAGGCCGAAGTCGAGTTCGAATGAGTTACGCCTAGCGCTTTGGCGCCCCGGCGTTGGATTGGGTTGCTTTGGCTTCCTTATAGGTAGCCGAGGTTCTTCAGCTTGCGCTTCACGTCGTCGAGCTCTTCCTGGGAGAACTCGGGCTCGGCCTTCTCGTCAGCCTCCCCCATCAAATCCCGTAGGACGTAGACGATGAAGTCGGTCGGCGAGTTGAACCCCGAGCCATCCACAACCTGCTGGATCTTCCGATACAGGGGTCTTGGAATCTTGACGGTGACTTTGCTTTCGCGCACGGTGGTTCAGCAGGGGGCAGAAGAAGGAAGAGACCCTAGAGGGGTCGAGAAGGGCGTTTTAGGCCCTTTAGCTTGTGGAAGAAGAGTGAGGCTGGGGGCTTCGGACACTCCGATCGCACTCCAATCACACTCTTATCGCACTCCCATAATACTCCAATCGGAGCCTAGTGGGCGGCAAATGAGCTATCCGCAATGCAACAACCTATCCGGCTTTTGCCCCAAGTGCCTCCTTTTCAAGGATTTGCGGCCATCAAACCTATCCCAGATTCGCACCCGTTGCGCCACTCTCGGGCCGTGCCACGAAAATCACGCCCAGATTGCGCCGGAAAGTAGGTCCCAGGTCCATGCCGCTCGTACATTCGGTCCCATGAACCCAGCCTCCATCGCCCTTGCTATCGCCCTTGCCGCCACGTCCTGCTCCCCGAGCGTCGACCCCCTGGCCAGGCTGACCGAAGCTGACCAGCTTGCCGCCGACCGGGACTGGCCCGCGGCTGCCAAAGCCTACCAGCAAGCTATGAACGGCTTAGGCGAGGCCGTGCCCGCCCTAGAGCACGCCAAGCGCGGCTACATTAAGGTACTCGCGGCGACTGAGCCCCTGAAGGCCCTTGGGCATGCCCAGTCCCACATCGAGCAGTTCGTTGCCGAGAACGGCCTGACCGCCGGCCCTGACCTCATTGGTGGGATCGCCGGGGACTGCCTTGAGGTCGGGAATCTTGACGCCGCCGCACTCGTCACGGCCCTAGGTCGCAAGCTATACCCGCCTGACCACGGCCTGCGAAACCTGGAATCCCGGCTCAACGACCTCACTTGGCAGGCCATGGACAAGAGCCTCGCCGCCATCGGCTACCTTCGCCAAAACAAGTCCCAGGCCGCAATTGACCTGGACTTGCTAGACGAGTCCGGCGCCGTCATCGCCGTCGGCGGCGCATCTCTGCTCCAGCTGATTGACCCCCTCTCGTACAGGTTCCTCGTCGAACAAGGATACACCGATTGATCCCACGTCCAGCTAGCCAAAAGGGCGCCCGCGCCACCCCCGAACGGCAGCCTGATCGGCCTAGGCTACCTAGAGTAGCGATTCCCGACCAAACCTAACCCAAGGCCAAATCCCGAGCTACAATTCCACTCGAACAAGCTCTCCAACCAAATCAGAACCGCCCCTCTTCCGTTTATGAAGACCACCAAGATCCAATCCACCCTGCTCGTCGCCGCCCTCGGCCTGACCCTTGGCTTTGCCAGCTGCGCCGGTGAGGCCTCCGCTACGGACCTCAACAACCAAGGCGAGAGCGCTCTCCAGAGCCAGGACTACGACGGCGCCAAGGCCAACTTCGAAGGCGCCCTAGCAGCCCTCGGCGACGACACGGCCTCCGCCGACTACAAGACCGCCCAGCTTGGTCTGATCGAGTGTCTCGCACACCTGGACGCCAGCGGCTGCGTGGAGGCCTTCGAGGCATTTGCCGAGAACGGCAACCTGGTCGCCAAGGACTACAGCTACATCGCCGGCCAGCTGGCCAGCGCCAACAGCGTTATCGAAGGCATCAACATCGCCGCTGCCGGAATCGGAGCCTTCCCCGACGACAAGGGCCTCGACGCGGTGCTCAACACGCTCAACGAAAAGGCCAAGTCCAGCGGTAACGCCGAAGCCATCAGCGCCCTCGCGGGCCTCGGCTACCTGTAGCGCTACGGCTCCCGACAACAAAGCGCCCACCGTTGCCTGCAAGCAGCGGTGGGCGCTTTCTTTTTGCCTTCGCGAACTCGGGCTTGGCTCAGTCGCCGCCAAAGAACCTTCCGGCCATGTTGCTGACGCCGCCGAATCGATTGTGCTCGCCCTTGCTGCTGCCCGATGCGCTCATGATGCGATTCGCCAGGCGCGAGAGCGGCGCCGTCTGGACCCAGCACTTGCCCGGACCCGTGAGTTCGGCGAGAAAGAGCCCCTCGCCGCCAAAGAGCATCGTCTTGACGCCCTTGACCATGCGGATGTCGTAGTCGACCGAAGCCTCGAAGCCGACGATGCAGCCCGTGTCCACGCGCAGAGTCTCACCCTGCTGCAGTTCGCGCTCGATCACGTGGCCGCCGGCGTGGATGAAGGCCAGGCCGTCGCCGCGCAGACGCTGCAAAATGAAGCCCTCGCCGCCGAAGAAGCCGGCGCCGAGTCGCTTAGTGAAAGCCACTGAGATTTCGATACCGTGGGCCGAGCACAGGTACGCGTTGCGTTGGCACAGCACCTCGCCCCGGGACAGGTCCACGGGGATAATCTTGCCCGGGTATTCGGCCGCGAAGCCAACCGTGGCCTGCAGGTCGCCCTCGTTCGTGAAGGATGTGATGAAAAAGCTCTCGCCTGAGAAGGCGCGCTTTAGGCCGCTCATCATGCCGCCACCGGTGGACGTCGCCATCTCGACTCCGTCCTCCATCCACATCATCGCGCCGGGTTCGGCGCGTACGGTCTCGCGGGGGTCTAGAGTAATGGAGACGGCCTGCATGTCGTCGCCGTGAATGAAGTAGTCGATTTGGTCGGCCATGATATGTATGGATGTGTGGGTAGGGCAATCGGACCGCCTAGCGGCGCCTAGTCTAGGTCTACGCGAACCGGAAACAGGTATTCAGTGTCTCCCCGGCCAGCGGACTCCAGCAGGGTTGTGAGCTTCATCAGGGGGATGCCCCGATAGACTTCCTTACCGCTTAAGAGGATCGTGACCTCCTTCTCTAGGTCGACCATTTGCTCATCAAGCCAGACCGATAGGCCCTCTTGGCCACCGCCCTTGACCATGATCTCAATGGAGTTCTTTTGCCGATCAAGGTCTGCCGTAAGGATGGCGCGCTTGGATGCGTCCCGCCAACGCAGCCAGTAGAAGTCTAGCTTCCAGTCAAGCTCCGGCTGCCAGACGATGCGCGTGGGGCGCGAGACGCGGCGGCGGTCCGCAACCTTCGCGAAGAGAGCCTCGTATCCACCGGGCGGCGCGGTGTGCCCGCGCCCGGAGACCTCCCAATATTCGAAGTCGAATCCGCCATAGGCCTTCTGCGCGGCCTCTAATTGCTTGGCCGCCGCGCGGTTCGCCTCGGGCGGAACCTGCACGTCGTCATCGCTTTGATAGATGCGGATTGGCACGTTGTAGAGGTTCGGAATGATGCCCTCGACGATACCTTGGAATCCACCGCCGATGGCCATGATGGGTGTCGGTGCGCCGGCCGACGGTGTCAGTCCCGCCACGCGGTCGGCGTGGTGCCCGCCCAGGGTCCAGGTGCCGTAGCCCCCCATGGAATGTCCCGCGAGGTAGACGCGGCCAGGGTCAATCTCGAAGGTGCGGATCGCACGCTCGATCAGCTGAACCACAAACTCCTCGGTGCCCGCATCGGTCCAGCCGTGTTCGGTCTTTTCGATCACCTCAGGGGCAATCAGCAAGAGGTCGTGATCCTTCGCCGCGCCACTCCATGAACTCGCAGCTGGGCCAGCATCTCCACTGCCCTTGCCGCCACCATGCATTGCGATCAAGAGCCCCTTTGGCTTCTTGGTCTTCCCGCCAATGATGTACAGCCCCTTTTTTTCATCCGGCCAGAAATAGTGGCGCCCGCTGCTCTTCTCTAGGCCAGGTCCCTTGGTCCCGGACTTCTCGAATCGCTTGAGCCAGCTCTTGCGAGTCCTCTCGGTCAGGGGCGGAACCGCGGCCAGCTCACTGAGGATCTCCCTGCGGCGGGTCGCATCCTCCACCAGCCAACCATCGAGCTTGAGGTACTCGTCAACAAGCTTCTTTTGCTTGCTCGCGGACGGCGGCTTCGGGTCTTGGCTACCCGCAGCCAACAACAAAAGACAAGCGCCAACCAGCAGGGCCGCGGCAAAGAAGCGTTGGAAGAACAAGTTGGCGCTCATGGCAAAAATGGGCAGCTAGACTTTGAGTTCGGGACCGTCTTCCGCGTCCACGACCTCGGGGTCTTCCTGATTAAGCACGTTCTCCGTGAGCCAAGTCGTGATGTACTCGTAGGCATCGTCGACGGAGTCGGTCATGAAGAACAGGTCAGGGTCTGTCGGGCTGATCGTTCCAAATTCGATCATCGGCTCGAAGTGCAGGATCTTCTCCCAGTAGCTCTTGCCGAAGAGAACCAAAGCCATGGGCTTCTTGATCTTCTCGGTCTGGATCAACGTCGCTATCTCGAGCAGCTCGTCCAGGGTGCCAAAGCCTCCGGGCATCGTAACGACGGCCTTAGCAAGGTAACTGAACCAGAACTTGCGCATGAAGAAGTAGTGAAACTCCAGGGACAGGCGCCGGGTAATGTAGGGGTTGTCGTTCTGCTCGAAGGGCAGGGAGATGTTCAGGCCGATGTTCTCGCCCTTCGCTTCGGAAGCGCCGCGGTTCGCAGCCTCCATGATACCGGGACCACCGCCCGAGCAGATCACGAAGCGACGGGATGTGCCCTCGAGCTTCTTCGACCACTCCGTGAGACGGCGCGAGAGCTCCCGGGTCGCCTCGTAGTACTTCGAGATGTAGAGGCGCTTCTCAGCGGCCTCGATCTCCTTGGCGTCGCCGGCCTCCTTAGCTTCGGCGAGCTCCTTGGTCGCCACCTCGTGGGAGCGAATTCGCGCGGAGCCAAACACGACGATCGTGTCGCGGATGTGCATCTCGCGCAGACGTGTCTCGGGCTCGATGTATTCGGCAAGGATGCGGAGTGGGCGGGCGTCCGTGCTGTTGAGGAACGCTTCGTTTTCGTAGGCCTTTGTGGCCGTGTATCGGTTGTCAGTCATATGGCCCGTATCAAACCAAATGCAGAGGCCATTGGGGAGAGATTGGCCTAGAACTCGTCCGGGGTAAGGCCAGTCCGGCCTTAGTCGGCGGTCCCTACGGATCCCCGCGATTCTCGGATCCGATGACCAGTGACGGCCTAGGATGGGACAGAATCTAAGGGCGCTATGACTACGAAGAACACACTCTCCACGCCCATCGCGGGCATGACCTGCCAGGGCTGCGCGAACTCAATTCAGAAGGCGCTTTCGGGGCTCGAGGGCGTCCTTGAAGCTGAGGTCAACTTTGGCTCGCGTAGCGCGAAGGTCGTCCGGGATCCGGAAGTCGCGTCCACCGCGCGGATCGCCCAGGCGATCCGCGATGCCGGGTTCGAGGTGCCCGACCTCGACAGCGAGCACAGGCGCAGCCTTGCTGAGGACATCGCCTTCAGTGAAGACGCCGAGCGTATCCTAGAGGCCGGCACCAAGCGCAACTTCACCTTGTCCCTCGGGCTCTTCCTCGCCATGCTCGGTGCTCACAAGATCGGAGTACCTTACTGGGCCCTGGTCGCCATCGCCGCCCCGGCAGTCTTTGTGGCCGGGCTGGACATTCTTAAGGACGGCCTTCACGCGGCGAGGCGACGCTCGCCGGACATGAACACCCTAGTCGGCGCGGGCGTCCTGGTTGCATTTACCGCGGCTGCACTCGCCCCCCTGTCCCCCGAGGTCTTTGGCCACGGCATGGACAACCTACACGCGGCCCTGATGATCTTGGTCTTTGTGCTGCTCGGCCGGATGCTCGAGGGGCGCGCGCGCAGTCGGGCCGGCGGCGCGGTGCGCGCCCTGCTGAACCTGGCGCCGGACCGGGCCCGTATCCTGCGCAAGGGGGAGGAGGTCGAGGTCAGCCTGGACGAGGTCAAGGTCGGCAATCTGGTCCTAGTGCGCCCCGGCGAGCGCATCCCTGTGGATGGACAAGTGACCGCTGGCCACAGCGAAGTGGACGAGAGCCAACTGACCGGCGAGTCGTTCCCCGTCGAGCGCGCCGGCGGCGACCGCGTCCATGGCGGCAGCCTCAACGGAACCGGCGCGCTGACGATCAGGACCGAAGCGGTGGGCGAGAGTTCGGCCCTAGGCCGCATTGCCCAGGCCGTACACGCGGCCCAAGGTTCCCGGGCTCCGGCACAACGCCTTGCGGATCGCGTCAGCCGCGTGTTCGTCCCCGTGGTCTTAGGCGTGGCCACCCTAGCGTTCTTTGGAACATGGCTTGCCGCCGGAATCACCGATGCGGGCTTTGACTGGGCCATAGCGCGCAGCGGACTCACACCTGCATTCGGCAGGCTTGTCGCCGTGCTTGTGGTCGCTTGCCCTTGCGCGCTGGGCCTGGCGACACCCACTGCGATCCTGGTGGCTTCGGGTCGCGGCGCTAAGGAGGGCTTGCTGATCAAGGATGCCGCCGCGCTGGAGCACTTGGCCCTAGTGGACACGGTCTTGTTCGACAAGACGGGCACGCTGACCGCCGGCAAGCCAGAGCTCCGCAGGCTGATCGTCGCCGATGACTTCGTGCCGCCGGGACCCGGGCTCATAGCCGCACCGGAGGCGCCCGCGCCAGTTTCTGCGGGCACGAGTCCGGAGGCGCGATGCGAAGCGGAGAGGGCGCTACTCGGACTCGCCGCCGCCGTCGAAGCCATGAGTGAACAACCCCTGGCCCGTGCCATCGTCGCCGCGGCCAAGGCCGACTCCGTGACCATCTTCCCCTGCCTCGACTTCGCTTCCCAGCCCGGGCGCGGCGTCACGGGCACGGTCCGCAAGCGCGCGATGTGGCTCGGCAGCCCTCGTGCCGCCGTCGAAGCTGGCGTGCCCGCGGAGATTGTCCAGCGTTTGACCGAGGACTTCGCCGCAGCCGGGGAGACGCCCGTGCTCGTCACTCAGGACGGCCAATACGCCGGTGCCTTCGGGCTCTTCGACAGCCCGCGGGAGACAAGCGCAGAGGCCATCACCACGCTCAAGGGGCTCGGTCTGTCCGCGGAGATCCTGTCGGGGGATCACCCGGGCGCCGTGGCTGCCATTGCCGCCGACTTAGGCCTCGAGAGCTTTCATGGGCAGCTATTGCCGGAACAGAAGGCGGAGCGCATCATTGAAATGACCCAGGCCGGGCACATGGTCGCCATGGTCGGCGATGGCGTCAACGACGCGCCGGGCCTTGCTGCGGCTACGGTAGGCATTGCCATGGGCGGCGGCGCCGACGTGGCCATCGAGGCTGCGGACTGCGCTCTTTTGGTCGACGACCCAAGGCGCATCGTCTCTCTGATACAGCTAGCACGGAAGACTCGCGGCACGATCCGTGGCAACCTCTTGTGGGCGTTTAGCTACAACGTTCTCGCCTTGCCCGTGGCCGCCGGCGCACTCGCCCCGTGGACGTCTTGGTCGCTGCCCGCGTCCTGGGCCGCAGGCGCCATGGCGGCGTCCAGCGTCATTGTGGTCTCTAACAGCCTCCGCCTGCATCGGACGAAACTTTAATCCTAAGGGTTCACAACCATGAATCTGGTCTCGCTGGCCTCGATTGGCATGGCGGCCATTCAGGCCTGCGTACCGGCCGACGTGGACGACCTTCCCCGTGAGCGCGGCGGGCAAAGCGACAAGCTCAAGGGCTCCCTCGAGGGAAGCCTGCCTCCCACACTGACGGTACGCACCTGGATGAGCACGGACGCTCTTAGCTGGGTGATGATGTGGCTAGCTGGTGAGACTCACTAAGCCCAAGGCCCGGGTTTAGAGGCCAAGTAGGCTGCGGAACTAGAAGTCGAGGTCCTTGCGGTCGTCAACCTTCTTCTGGGCCTTGGAGAAGAGGTCGTCCAGGGCGTCCTCGCGGCTTTCCTCGCGGTCAAGGGCTGAGTTGAAGGCGTCCTTGGCGCGCTCGTCGCGGGCCTCGACCCGCCCTTGGGCAGCGCCCCAGGTCTTGTCCCCGCCATCCTCCTCCTTGGGATTACGGCTGCGTAGGACCTTGGCGGTGGCTACGTCAACCAACAACTGGGAGTTACAGCAGGGGCAGGTCACGTCGATCTCTTTCTTGCTCATGCCCTATTCAAACGGGCTTAGGGGCACTCCCAGATAGGTTTGGGCGGAACTTTGGAAAGAAAATCGCTTTCGGAGTTCGGAATCGGCCCAAGGCCTGGCTGTTTGCAAGTAGCCATGGGAATCCGTGGCTTCTGGCTCTAGCTGGCGACTCAAATCAAACTGACCTGAGTTTCAAGCTTTGACCCGGTGACTAAGCTGTGCGGGGGTGGACAGCTTATCCCCGGGTCTTTTTTTTGCTCAACGCAAATCACGCCAAGGAGAAGAGGTCTGGGGACACCTTCTTGGCCTAGGACTGCTAGCAATAAAGGAAATGGGACCCGCGCTGCCAGCAGGCTACGCGGGTCCCATTCCTGTGCAGAGCCAAGCGTCCGTTGGGACGAACTGGGCTCCCTGTCTCAGCTATGTCGCGCCCTAAGGGAGGACAACTTCGAGCTCGCGACTGTCGATGCCGCGACCCGAGACGACGTAGACGCGCTCGGTAATGGTCTTGCCTTGCAACGCAGCGTGGTCCGCGGCGGACACAGAAACCACCAGGGGCACGACCTTAGTCTCGCCAGCTCGGAGTCGAACCGGAACCAAGGTCGTCTTGGCCGCCGGTCCCTTGCTGTTCTGATGCAGGTCAAAACGAACATCAAACGCCCTGCCCGTCTTGCCCTGGTTGTGCACGGTCACGTTGTAGGTGTAGGTGCCACCGACCGAAGTGCCCGCCCAAATGGGGGCGTCCAGTCCCTGGATCAGAACCGTGGGCTCAACAAGCTCGAGGAACTGGTCCGTAGACACGTAATGCAGCTCCTGGTGGGTTCCGCCGGGCCAATCGATCGAAAGCTTCTCGGCGAAACGAGTCGCACCCAGACCAAAGTGGACGTTGCGAGAGCTGCTAGACTCGAAAACCGGATCGCCTAGGACTTGGCGCTTCCAGGTGGTGCCGCCGGCGGTTAGCTCGATACGCGATCCGATGCCGGCAATGTTGCCGAAGCGGCCGATCAGTCGAAGCTCAAGCCAGCGAGCCGCACCGGGGACTGCAAGGTTACCGGCGTTCTCATAATAGCGGCTGTGGTCACCAAGGGCGGCCACGGTCACATTGCCGTTGTTCATCACATAGTGGTCTAGGAAACCGTCGCGATTTACATCAGCAACTGCGATTCCACGGCCCACCATCTCATCGGCCATTCCGCTAGTGGTGTCGGACACCTCCGTGAAGGTGCCGTCTTGATTGTTCAGGTAGAGGCTGTTCTTGGCGCGCAATTCATTGTTTAGGAACATAGCAGAGGGGATGTAGCCGTTGATCACGACCAGATCCTCCCATCCGTCATTGTTCACATCGCCAAAGCTCGATCCCCAAGAGGTAATCAGGTTGCCCGATGTAGGCTCGGTTCCCTCTAGCACGCCAGCTTGGGCAGCGACATCCACATAGACGCCACCGTCGTTGCGAAAGAGTCGGTTGTCACCGAGGTTGGACTTGTAGAAGTCCCAGTCACCATCGTGGTCGTAGTCGCCCGGAGTGATTCCCATGTTGTACAGGGGGGCACTGCTGAAGCCAGTCTGGTCCGAGACGTTCTCAAAACCAAGGCCGCTCCCTTGGGGAAGTGTGTTGCGATAAAGGGTGTCGGGGACAACCCATTCGCCGAAGTCGTTGCCGACCTGGATGTCCGGGGCGCCATCTTCGTTCTCGTCCAAGGTAGCCACGGACAGGGTGCAGCCCGCGGTGGTCTGGCCAGTCGGTGCTATGTAGGGGTGGCCGGGAACGCTGGCACCGAACACGCCGACGTTGTCCACGCCGAGGGCTGCGGCCTGGTCAACAAAGGCCGGTGCGCCGGTGGTTGCCGTGTTGATCAGTAGGTTGTTAGGAGCGCCAAAGTGATACGGGAATGACATCGCTTTGATGTAGTTCCCGACATAGGCATCGAGGTCTCCGTCGAGGTCAAAGTCGGCCCAAGAGGCGGAGACGCTCCAAGCATCCGCGGTCATGCCCACTTGGGCAGAGCGCTCGGTAAATGTGTAGTCACCGTTGTTGCGATAGAGCTGGTTGACCCCGCGGTTGGTCAGCATCAAATCCGTCAAACCATCGTTGTTGTAGTCTCCTGCTGCGACGCCCATGGTTGCGCCAAAGAAGGGCACATCGAGGCCAGCTCCTTGGGCAACATTGGTAAAGGTGGCGCCGTCATTCCGGAAGAGCCCGGGGTTCGACATAGAGCCAACAGTAAAGAGATCTTCATCCCCGTCCAGGTCCATATCGAACCAGGCGGCTCCTCCACCCATTGCCATACCGGCTGGGTTGTCGCCTGTGGTGTAACTCAACCCGAGAGCTGCGGTCTTATCCACAAATGCGTCCTGGCCCGACACAGCGGGAGTAAGGACAAGGCCTGCAAAAAGGATGGACGGATATAGGTTCTTCAAGAGAGCAAGGGATTGGGGTTCTAACGGGACTGATCGAATAAAATGGTACCCCAACGCCTTGGATTTGGGGGGGCGTGGTCCCTTATGGTGTCTAGATGGATACGAACCTTACGCGAGAAGCAGCCTGGAACCACCTTACCGCTTGGACGGAGACCTCGAGCTTGCTCCGCCACGCCAGAGCTGTAGAGCTCGTCATGCGCGCTGCAGCCCACCATTATGGACCGGGAGAGGAGGCTGTCGAGGCCTGGGGCATCGCAGGGATGCTCCACGATGCCGATTACGAGAAGTGGCCTGACCAGCACCCTGACCTCATTGTGAGCTGGCTCAAGGATCGGGGCGAGGCCGAGATCGCCTATGCGGTCTCGGCCCACTACACAAAGTGGGGCGTTCCTTACAACGACCTACTGGAGAAGGCGCTGCTTGCATGCGACGAGCTAACGGGCTTCGTCATGGCCTGTAGCCTGATGCGACCCGAGGGTGTCCAGACCATTACGGTCAAGAGCGTCCGCAAGAAGCTGAAGGACAAGAAGTTTGCCGCAGGGGTCGATCGCTTTGAGGTCCAGGAGGGAGCGCGGTTGCTCAAGACGGAGCTGCCCGATCACATCCAGTTTATCATCGACTCCCTGCGCCCCCATGCCGAGGAGCTAGGCCTGCTCGGAACCGGGAAGACCTAGTCTCCTGATGCGGGAAGATAGTCGGCGTGTAGCAGCCCAGCACTTGCCAGTTCGTCCAGCTCGGTACGGGTGAACTGGTTCAGCACAAAGTCTACGCGGTGTCGAGGAAGGTCGCCCCAAGCACCCGAGCCCTTGGGCAGTTTCCAGATCCCCTGGTCGAAGGTGTGCCAAAAGAAGCGCTTCACCTCAACGCGGTCCTTGCGGTTGTTTAGGCTCAAAAAAAGGTCGCTCCGAAGGCGTATGCTCGAGGTGCGAGCGACCGAGGGATCGGCCACAACCTCGAAGAGAGAGTCGAGCGCCTTGCGGTAGCGATCCGCATCGAGCCAGCGGGATTCGACAATCGCTGATGCGCGGTTTGCGGCGGTTCCATTCTCCAGGATTTGTTCGAGCAGCTCGAGACTGCCGGTGCGCTCGTGCGTGGCAAGGTCGACGATCATTTGCCCCATGCCCTTTCCTAGATCAAAGTCCCCCGCTAAACCGGCCTTCACGGTCTCCACGGCACGAGAGTCGTGCTCGAAACTGATCACAAGCCAACTGTAGTAAAGAGCGTCTGTTGTGGCTGCACTCTCGCGCGCTGCAAGCATGTTGGGAAGGTCCACGCCTAGGGTGGAGCTAGTCAGCTCGTAGAAATGTTTGGCGCCGGTGGACGCGATCAAATTGACTAGGTTGGTGATCACAGCATCTCCGAGCTTGGTCCGAGCCGCCTGCAGATCTTCCAATCGCGCGCGTTCGGGCTCCGTGAGAGGGCCGCCGGCCAGCTTATCCTCGAGTGCCCTGAGCTCTTCAACCTGGGGGAATCCGTCATCTCCGTTGATAATGGCTTCAATCTCCAGCAGGGCCTGCTCTCGCCCCGCAACGAAGCCCAAGCTGGCGAAGGTGCGAGCCCAATAGGTTTGCCGCTCCTCCAAGGTCTGCCCCCTTCGCATCTTGTCGCTGGCACCCGTGGGGTAGAGCTCGATCCGAACCTGCATCAGGGTCGCGGGCAACCAGACCTTGAGATGTCCGCGCCGGGGCATCCTCGCTGTCGTCTTCCCGGCCTCGTCCGTGACAAGCCTAACCCGGCGCACATCAAGGTCTGGATTCTCGTTGACCTCAAGGGAGCTCTCCAAGGCTTGTACCACTTCCAAGTCGGCCATCAGCTGCTGCTCGTGGGTACGGGTGAAGCCTACCTTGCCCCGCAGGGAGTCCAGGCTACCGGCGATGCCTCGACCGGGGTTCTCCTCGAAGAGCAGGGGCTGCTCAAGGCTGCGGGTTACCACCCGGGCCACGAGCAAGGAGTCAAAACCACGATCAATGAGCTCTACTAAGAAGGCCTCTCGGTCGTGGTCCTCGGACTTCCAATATTCACTTGCGTAGAGCAGTCCCCAGGCCAGATAGCCCAAGGCTCCCCCATTGCACAGTGGAGCTAAGCGGCCGGCTTCGGCCTGCTCCTGGTGGTATGCGATGGCCTCGTTGCTGCCCCAGATGGGCTGTGCGCTAACGAAGTCCGAGGTAAAGAGTTCGATCAGCTCATGGGACTTGAATGTCGGGTTCTTCCGCAGCAGGGCCTGCATCGCACGGAAGCCCGCGTCGTGGCGCAGGCTGTCGAGGCACTCTGTGATATGCGGAGACTGCATGCCATAGCCGAAGCGCGGCAGCTGCTGGGTGAGGTGCCCACCCAGCTCGGCCCCTTGGCCAAAAAGCTTCTCGTTGTACTGCTCCTCTGTGTAGAGCTCCCCCGAGGGCTTTGTGGTTCGGGTCATGCGCTCGATCTCAGATTCGACTTGCAGGACTTCGAGTAGGGCGCTGTGGAGTTCGGACGACAGGGTGACGTCGCCGTAGGCAAGGCTCGGCGCAATTGCTGTGCGGTCGTCCGTGGGGGTCGGACCCTGGAGCGAAGTGATCGCGAGGAAGAAGAGCGGAAGCATGTTCATGGGGCTGTTCGGGTAAAGGTTTGTCTCCTATCAAAACGCCGACTTGCCACAGGGCTACCACGCGACCTAGGAGAAGAGCGGAGCTTGGCAAGCGGCACGAAGGAAGACCGAGTTTTGGCCCGGGGATTCCTAGTTCAAGTGCGAGCTAATTCCCGCCGTTGGCGCCACTTGAGGGAGTGCCCTGGTCCTGTATCAGCGGAGAATCGCAAGCCCGGCCCGTCACCTTGTAGCTCTGGTGCCCGGCCTTGAGTGTCGTGGTCGTCTGGACACACTTGGTGTCCCCCGTAGACCACAGGAACCCGAGCGCTTGGCCGCAGTCAGACTTATCGCAGGCCGAGTCCAAGAGCACATCGTTGACGAAGTTCCCCGGCGCGACGGTCGTTTGACCACCGGACGTGTAGGCGTCATAGCCCGCCCGAATGATGTAGGGTCGGCAGACTAGGAGCCCGTCCATGTCCTTCTTGGGCGGTGCCTGACCGATGCCTACCCTTACGCCGCCGAAGGAGATCTCCCCTTGGACCGTCTGGCTCGAACCCTTGCAGCTACAGGTCATGCCCGGTAGCGGGACAACCTTAGTCGGAACGGGTGTCGTGTGGGCGCATGCCCAGTCAGGGCCCGAGGTGACCCGCGCCAAACCGTCGGCAGACGCAAGGCCGGGAGCCACACCGAGAAGGAGACTAGCGAGTAGAAGGCCCTTCGAGTGCGAGACGAGGGCGCGGACGGCGAGTGCGAGATTCATGGAATGCCTTGGGGGTTGCGAGCGAAGCCCCAAAGAGCTCCAACTCATCCTGTGATGCGAGCGAGGCGGGGCGCCGTGCGCCAACCCAATTGTCCCCGTTCACAACACAGACGGTTGGAATCTTCGTTGGTGACACCTCCGGTCACCAGAATCGATTTTCGGGCTCCCTAGAGCCCCCGTGCCCACTCCGGCCGGTAGCTGCGCGAGTCATCCTCAGCCATGACCGAGTCTAGCTCCGCCACCAGCCGCGCCTTGTCCCGGGGAAAGTTCCCGGCCAGGGGCAGGTAGTTGCTGGCGTGGTTAGAGCGGAAGATCGTGCCGTCGAGCTCCAGGTGCGCAACAAAGGTGCGCAGCTCGATCGACAGCTCCTCGGGCGTCATGTTGTCGAAGGCGCCGGCCATGGCCTGGTCGTGCAGGGGCGTTCCCTCCACCGGTGTCACCACCAGGGTCGACACGAAGCGCGGGTTGATCTCGCTGATCACCCGAGCGCTCTCGATAGCGTGCTCCTTGGTCAGTCGCCGCCCACCCACGCCCAGCAGGATCATGGTCGAGATCTTCACCCCGGCCTCCTGGGCCTTGTGCGCCACGCGGATCATATTCTCCGCATCGATGCCCTTCTTTAGGTTCTCGAGCACCTCGTCGTGGCCGGACTCCACACCCAAGTAGTACTGGGTCAGGCCTGCCTCGCGCAGACGTGTCATCTCTTCCACCGTGCGCTTGTCCAAGGCCTGGGGGCTCGCGTAGCACGAGACCCGGCGCAGGCCCGGGAAGGCCTCGTAGCACATGGCGGTCACCTCTTCGAGGAACGACGCCTTGGCGATCAGGGCATCCCCGTCCGCTAGGAACACCTTGCGCACGTCGCCGAGCTGCTGGGCCGCCCACTCGATTTCCTTCTTCAGGTCCGCAACCTTCCGCACGCGGAACGGCTTGTCCCGGTACATGCCACAGAAGGTGCACTCGTTGTAGCTGCAGCCTAGGGTGGCCTGCAAAATCAGGCTATCGGCCTCGCTAGGCGGTCGATAGACCCGTCCTTGGTAGTTGATCATGGTTTTAAGGCACTGGGGTAGCCGCCCATTGTAACGACCCGAATCTCACGTTGACGGAAGAGTTGCCCCCAATGAGCACCCCTTCCGCAAAAACCTACGCTAGAATGCCGCCTTGAATCCTGATTCTAAATCACTGACTCCCCCATTTAGCCATGCCCACAAGCGAAGAAGTCTACGCCGCCCTTAGCGAAATCTACGACCCCGAGATCCCCGTCAACATCGTCGACCTCGGCCTGATCTACAACGTGGAAGTTGAAGGCACCACCTGCAACATCCGCATGTCCCTTACTTCGCAGTCCTGCCCCGAGGCACGTGCAATTCCCGAGGCGATGAAGATGAAGGTGAACGACATGGAAGGCATCGACGGCACCGAAGTCGAGATCGTATGGGAGCCCGCATGGACCCCCCAACTGATCTCGGAGAAGGGTCGCGAGATCCTCGGCATCGAAGACCAGTAAGGAACGACAGGCCATGAGCGACAAGATCAAGCCATATATGGAAGGCATGGCCCTCTTCGGAGAGGGCAAGCACGCCGACTCCATCGAGAAGTTCCAAGCTGCCCTCGCCATCGACCCGGAGTGGGACGACTGCCTACAGGCCTTGTCCCAGGCCCAGATGCACGCAGGTGATCTCGAGGGAGCGCTCGTGACCGCCAAGGGCATCTGCGAGCTCTTCCCTGAAGACCCCCTGGCCTTTACGGGCCTATCGATGATCTACCAGCGCCTAGATCGCATCGACGATGCCGAGACGGCGCAATCTAGGGCGCGCATGCTCTCCTGGAAACAAGAGCTCAAGACGAACCCCGACGCTCCGCCCCCCCAGGACATCAATGTGATTCAGTAGCCTCGGCTACTCGGCGCCTGCGGCCAGAAGCCGTGACGAGCTTCGATCTGGCCGGCGATCCGCTGGGCCAAGGGGCCGAGATTCCGCTCGGTAGACATATTAAGGAGCCAGGGCCACCCAGCATGCGCTGGGTGGCCCTGGCTTATATCTGCGGAAGCGTTCGCTTCGGCTTGGCTACATCACCGGCTTGATGCCGAGCTCGCCGAGGTTCTTGTCGGCGAAGTTCTTGTGGAACATGTCACGCAGCTTCTCGGCGGCGGCGTCGTAGGCGGCCTTGTCTGCCCAGGTGTTCTTCGGGTTCAGGATGTCGTCGGGCACGCCGGGGCATGACTTAGGCATCGCGAGGTTGAAGAGCGGGTGGAGCTCGGTCTCGACGTTGTCCAGATCACCGGCAAAGGCGGCGTCGAGCAGGGCGCGGGTGTAGGTAAGGCTCATGCGCTTACCCTCGCCGTAGGCACCACCGGACCAGCCGGTGTTCAGCAGGATGCAGCGCGCGTTGTGCTTCTCCATCTTGGCGGCAAGAAGCTCCGCGTAGACGCCGGGCTTTTGGGCCATGAACGGCGCGCCGAAGCACGCGCTGAAGGCGGCCTTAGGCTCAGTGATGCCCACTTCGGTACCGGCGAGCTTCGCGGTGAAGCCACTGGTGAAGTGGTACATGACCTGCTCCTTGTCCAGGATCGATACGGGGGGCAGCACGCCGAAGGCGTCGGCGGTCAGTAGCACGATCGTCTCGGGGTGAGGACCCTGGGCGCCATCTTGGACATTCGGGTTGCAGGTCAGCGGGTAGCTGAAGCGCGTGTTCTCGGTAACCGACTTATCGAACAGGTCGAGGTCGTCGGGATGACACTCCTCCATCGTCTTGCCGGGCAAAGCAGGAACGTTCTCGATGATCGTGCCCTTCATGGAGAGGGCTGCGGCGATCACCGGCTCGTCGGCCTTGTCGAGGTCGATCAGCTTAGCGTAGCAGCCGTCCTCATAATTGATGATGCCATCGGAAGTCCAGGCGTGCTCGTCGTCACCGATGAGCTTGCGGTCGGGGTCGGCGGACAGGGTCGTCTTGCCGGTACCGGACAGGCCAAACAGGATTGCGCCGTCGCCACCCTTGCCCACGTTGGCAGAGCAGTGCATGGACATCTCGCCCATCTCCGGCAGCTGGTAGTTCATAACGGTAAACATGGTCTTCTTGACCACGCCACAGTAGTCCGAACGACCGACCACAAGGCCGATGCGGTTCTTCAGGTCGATGATGACCGCGCGGTCCGAGTTGGAGCCGTGAATCTCGGGATCGCAGCGGAAGCTGGGGACGTTAAGCATGGTCCAGCGCTTGCTGGCCTCGTCCTCGACGCCCTTGATGTTCTTCGGGAACATGTTGTGGGCGAAGGAGGCGTGGGTCGCGTACTCGCCAACGAACCGATAAGGCGTCGCATAGCGGGCATCGTGGCCACAGTAGACCTCCTTAACGTAGAGGCTAGCCTTGCGCTCGTTGAGGTGCGCCACGACATCCTTGAGCAGGCGCTGGTAGCCCTCCACGGGGAACTTCTGGAAGTCCGGCTTCCACCAGACCTTTTCCTCGAGCTCGGGCCAGGCGACGCCAAAGGTGTCCTTGACCGGGCGGCCAGTGCAGGTCGGGTCCGTGTAGTAAACCAGGGGGCCGTCCACACCAAGCTTGGTGGGGTAGGCCTTTTGAGCGTCGTCAGGACCACCTTCGGCAATACGACCGCGGTCGTTGGCAATGGCCTCGTGGAAGAGCTCATCTTTTGAAAGGTTGTACTTGTAGGTGACGCCCGTCAGACCGAACAGTTGCTCGAGGTCCGCGGCGTAATCCATTGTGCTGGCATCCATGATGTTTCGTGGTTGGCGGCAAGGTGGCCGCCGGGGTTTTCCAGACAGGCGCATCGATCGTTCCTTTTGGGTCGATTGCGCCGTTTAGGCTGGGAAAAATGCCCGGGTAGAATACTAGGGACTCGGAAATGAGGCAATCCGCCCAAGGGCAAAATGGGGCGCGTGGCCTGCAAATCCGCGAGAGGAGAAACGGAGAGGTTGCCCCCCCTTTCGGCTGAGAAGCCGGCCTAGCCCACACTCATGACACCTTTCTGCACTCGAAATCACCAACTCGAGGGGAGACCACCCCCAACCTGAGTCGAGTCTACTAGGAGCACACATAGGGCTCCGGACCCTCCCAGGCCCCCTAACGGCCCCTTCAGGGGTGTTTAGGCCCCACCTGCCGCTTCCCATGGGCCAAGCGACAAGGCTTCCCCAGCAGGACCGCGGGCATGGCTCGTGACGCCAACCCGTACGTGGCGAGCTAAGTATGTCGAGGCTCCCCGCTAGCACCGCCTTTACATCGCCATGCTTTAGACACTCCTGCTCCTCGCATCCCCCCTATCTAGGACTCTGACTGTCCCGGCCCCGTCGCCTTGACCCAGGAACGAGGCGTCGAATACGTGCAGGTCGAGACCGGAAGCTAGAGAGTGCCGGCCTGGTACCAGTCGAAGGTCGCGCGGATGCCCTCGCGGAAACCGACCTTGGGATCGTAGCCGAGGAGGGGGCGCGTCTTCTCGAGCGAAGCCAGGCTGTGCCGCACGTCGCCGGCACGGGGCTCCGCGTAGGTCGGCTTGAGTTCGACGCCGGCCAGCTCGGCCATGGCACCATACAACGTGTTGAGGCTGGTGCGTTCAGACACGCCCACGTTGAAGACCTCGCCCGGGCCGATCTTGGTGTTCGCATCGTCGCCGGCGTCCATGGCCAGCAGGTTGGCGGCCACGACGTTGTCGATAAAGGTAAAGTCGCGGGTCTGCTCGCCGTCGCCGAAGATCGTGATCGGCAGGTTGTCTAGAAGGCGCCGAGCAAAGATTGCGATGACGCCCGTGTAGGGGCTGTCGTCCGCCTGGCGCGGGCCGAAGACGTTGAAGTAGCGCAGGTTGACGCAGTGCATTCGGTGGACCTTGGCCCAGACCTCGAGGATGCCCTCCATGGCGAGCTTCCCTGATGCGTAGGGCGACAGGGGATTGGGCGTCATGGCCTCGTGCTTGGGCAGCTCGTCCGAGTCGCCGTAGGCGGCCGAGGATGCGGCGGCCACGATCTTGCGCACGCCAGCGCGGCGCGCCGACTCAACCACATTCAGGCTACCGGTCACGTTGATCGCGTAGCTGGCCTCGGGCTCCTCGATGCTACGGGGTACCGAGACCTGGGCGGCCTCGTGGAAGGCACCCTCGATCTCGCCCTTTTGACCGAAGGCGGCGCGCAAGGCTTCTACGTCCCGGATATCGCCTTGGACAAACTCAACCGGAGCGCCGGAGCCCTGCTCCCCCACTTCGAGGTGCGCGAGGTTCTTGAGGTTGCCGCTATCTAGGTTGTCGAAAACACGGACGGCGTCACCGCGTTGGACAAGCCCAGTGGCAATGTGAGAGCCGATGAACCCGGCACCGCCGGTGATGAGGTAGCGCTTCATGGGGTCTAACCATATCCCTAACTGGGTTCTTAGGCCCGTGACGATGGCCAAAGTTTCGCTTACGGCCAGGCAAGATTAAAAATACGAGGCCGGATGCCTAAACAGCCGACCTCGTAAGTTCTGAAAGTTGTGGCTGGCGAGCTTGCCAGATCATTTCTTTCAAGAGTCCCCCCCCAAGAGGTTTTCACCCCTAAGGAAATGGGTATACGCCCCTAGGGCCGGAACGTTTGCAACTGCTCCACGGATTCTTGGGAATCGCTAGGGAATCGGCATGACGCGAATAAGCATGGGAGGATCCGCATGGGTTGATGGAATCATGACGGTCTCTGGGCCACGCATTAGGGTCTCCAGGGGCCACTTAAACAGGATTGCGAGCGACACGTCGTTAAGCCGTGTCGCTCGCAAGGGAATCGTTAGGTCGCCGTAGAAACCGGGCGCTTTGGGCGCACTTCTCCGGAAAGTTTACGTCCTTGGTCGAGAGCCCTAGCGCCCGAAGATGCCTGTGGTCGAGCGCTTGCGGAGGGTGCTCTCTGCGCTCCAAAGAAACTCGCCGGTCTCGATGTTCACAGCGGTCAACACGAACTGGTAGAAGACGTCCTCCTTCTTGTTGCCGAGGGACTCGAGGCTTCGGCCCTTCTCCTTGTCGATCGAGCGCAGGGTGCCGTACATCACGACGTCTGCGCCGAGTTGCTTGCCGAAGGCCTTGGCCATAGCACCGTCGACTCGGCCCGACCCCTGTTGGAAGCTGACCTGGTCGCCGATCTCGGTCTGACCGGCATCGCCGGCAACGAAGCGGAACTTGCCGGCCTGCATCAAGCGAACGCGGATGGAGTCCGAGATGCCCTGGGTGTCAATGTGCTCGGTGGTGCGGTTCTCGATGTCGCCCACATACATGATGATGCGCTTGTCCTCGCCCTTGCCGGAGTGCTCTAGATAGGAAAGGCTCGAGGAGGCCAAGAGCGAGGCCGACATATCGGCGGCCATGGTCTGAAGATCCGTGGAGCCAAAGTCGTTGGTCAGGGTCTCGACGCCGTTCGGATCGTCGTACTTAACGGAGCTACAGCTCGCAGCAAGGAGAAGGGGTAGGGCGAAAAGGATTTGAAGGGCTTTCTGCATAGTGTTGGTAATCGAGTATAGAGCGCAGATTGCGCAGTTGATGGGGTGCGCCCTAGGACGCCATACGGACCGGAAGGTAGAGCCTTCCGCCCAATTGAATTAGTCGAGGTTGTTCGGTGTGCGCGTTGCGAGCTGCCAGGTCGTGCTGGAGTCCGTCGGAGCGACCAGCACCAGGTGCTTCGTCGCCGATGCCGCCAGGGCGGTTGGGCGCCAGGGCGTATTGACCTTGACCGGCTCGCCGAAGTTGTCGAACCACTCCACGCGCCACTCGAAGTACATCTTGTGGTTACGGCTATTTACCAGGTCGAGGTCGACCAAGAGGCGCCCATCCTCGCGGTGGGAGCGCGCGTTCTTTAACGCAACGCCATCCCCCAGCAGGGTGCTGCCCATATCCTTCTCAATCTCGAACGAGCCCTCGCTCGCGCGGTAGGTGTTCTGCGAGCGCTGGGACATATTGGGTCCCTGGCAGCTGCCTAGGAAGGCCAGCAGCGCAAGGGCGGAATAGGTGACAGGTATCTTCTTCATGGTTTCAGTCTCCAAGGATGGGCATGCTCTCCACGGGATCATTGGTCGCATTCGGCGCGGGGCTGATAGGCGTGGGGGCGGGTGCAACGGGGGTTCCACCGATCACATTCGCAAAGAGCTGGTAGTCCACGGTGCGCGCTAGGATGACCAAGGTCTCTCCCGGCTCTAGCTGAAAGCGGCCTAGACTTGCCGTACCAGCGGGTCCGGCCTGCAGCTCGAGGCCGTGTTCGCCGGGATCTACGAACATGCGGGCTGCCTGGTAGGTGTCTGGCAGGGTCTGCCAAAAGCGCAGGTCGGCGCGCTCGGTGGCAGAGGAAAAGACGTCCCCTACCAGGCGGCCCAGGATTCCGTGGTCGTCCTCCAGTTGCTTCGTCAGCTCTCGCTTAGCAAAGGTGCGCGCAACGGACTTGGCCGTCACCAGCACGATGCGGTCGTTCAGGTTTTCCTCGGCCACGTCGAAGACCTCCTCCACCACGGCGGTGCGCAGGCTGCCTGCACCGTCTTTCAAGACGAGCCGCAGGTTGCCGACGCTCTGGCCGCGGCGCTGGAGGGTAGGGGCCACGACCTTGATCAGGCCGTCCAGGCTCTCCACGGCGAAGCCCTTCTCTTTCTTATAAGGAGCCAACCCCACGCCGGCGATGACGACGATCGAGGCCGCGTCGGCCGGCGGAGATTCTGACGCGCCAAAGCGCGCCTCGAAATCCTGTAGCTCATCGTCCCGGTGCAGCTTCTTCGCGATGCGCACCAGGGCCGGGCCGGCAATGTCCATCCCGACGCCCTTGGCGGCCATGCGCTTGTAGTCGATGTAGGCCTCGTCGTACTCACCCATCAGCTCGTAGGTGAGGGCCGAGATGAAGTGCCCGAGGCCCCCGGCCTTGTATTCCTTTTCGTAGAGCCCCTCTTCGCTCTCGAGCAATGCGTTCGCAAGGCGCGTCTCTACGAAGACGTCCTGGAGCTTGCCCTCGGCCAAATAGGTCAAAGCGAGGGACATGTGCAGGTAAACCCGCTCGAATCCCTCGCCTTGGTAGGTCTGCACCGTGTCGTTCCAGAACCACGAGCCCAGACTTTCGGTCAGGTCCTCGGCACTGATGAGAGCCTGTTGTTCGATGTCGTTTACGGCGCGTTGGGCGCGCTCAAACTCAGCCCTAGCTTCTGTCCAGCGACCCGCTGCCAGGAGCACGGTACCGGTCTCGGCCCCGCGCAGGAAGTTCGAGTCAACCACGTCCCTGTAGGCGTTGACCGAGCCGTCCACATCCCCACGCTGGAAAGCGCCGAGGGCGGCCTCGGTGTTCTCCGCATAGGTCGCGCAGCTGGCCAACGCCAAGAGGCCAAGGCCCGCGATGCGAGTCGCAAGCCCCGGGCTCGGGCGGCCTTGGGGCCGGTGGTCAGCTTCAGTGTGCACGGTTTAGATCAGAGTGTGTCCCTTGCGGGGGCCAGAATGACAAGCCTAGGGTCGATTCGCAACCGCCTTAGGCTTTATGAGGTGGTGAACTGCCTAGACCTACGCAAAGTGAGTGCCAAGATCGAGCCGCGGGGCCAAGGCACTGGGCGAAAACGGCTTTAGCACGGGGGGCTGCTGCTTTCGAGAGCGGGCTGCTAAACTCGTCGTCCCGGGCTCGGACCTGAGCGCCGGACAATAGGACTATGGATCAGAAAGACTTTTTGGATTGGGGCACGGTGGAAGAGGCGAAGACGGACGCGGTGCGTAAGGATGAGCATGCTGACGGTGCGCCCAATACTTCGGCGGAGTCTGGCGGTGGAGCTGCCGCTCCCGCTCCAGCACCAGCGAAGAAAAAGAAGGCCAAGAAGAAGGGCGGTGTGACGCCCATGATGCAGCAGTTCAACAAGGCGAAGAAGGACGCGCCGGGTGCTCTGCTCTTCTTCCGCATGGGCGACTTCTACGAGATGTTTGGCGAGGACGCAGTGATCGCGTCCCGCGAGATCGGGCTAACCTTGACAGCTCGCGACAAGGGTGCAAACGCGATCCCCATGGCGGGCATCCCTGTGAAGGCGGCGGAGAACTACCTGATCCGGCTTGTGCGCAAGGGCTTCAAGGTTGCGATCTGCGAGCAGCTGCAGGACCCGCGCCATGTAAAGGGCATTGTGGACCGGGGTGTTGTGCGCATTGTGACGCCGGGCACACTGACGGAAGAGAACGCACTAGAATCGAAAGAGAGCAACTACCTAGCTAGTGTATTCATCACCACGGGCAAGGGTGCGCCCAAGGCGGGGCTCGCCTGGGTCGACGTCTCCACCGGCAGCTTCTCCGCGGCTGAGCTTACCCCCGACGAGATCGACGACGAGCTGGCGCGGATTCGCCCAGCGGAATTGCTCTGGCCGTTGACCCTGGAGGATCGCTGGGAAGATGGCGTCGAGCTGCGCGGGCGGTTGGGCCAGCGCGTCACCGAGCGCGACGACTGGCGCTTTGATCGCGACGGCATGCGGCGCGCTCTCGAGCGGCACTTCAAGGTCAAGACCTTGGAAGGCTATGGCTTCTCTGACGAGTCGCCGGTAGTGTCCGCGGCGGGTGCATTGATCGAGTACCTGGAGGAGACCCAGCGCGCGAGCTGCGACCACGTGCGGCACATCCAGAAGGTCGAGCCCACAGATCACTTGGTGCTGGATCACGCCACGCGCTCTTGCCTCGAACTGGTCGTGACCCAGCGCGGTGAGCGCCGCGAGGGCACGCTACTGGACGCGGTGGACCGATCGATCACGCCCATGGGCGCGCGGCTCATGCGCGAGTGGCTGCTGTCGCCCTTGACCCAGGTCGACGCGATCACGAAGCGCCAAGATGGTGTCACGGAGTTCGTACAGACGGTCTTCCTGCGTGAGGAGATCCGCGAGGTCCTGCGGGACGTACTAGACATCGAGCGCCTAGTCGCGAAGCTCTCCACGGGTCGCGCCACCGGCCGGGACTTGGTTGCCCTGGCCGCATCCCTGGCCGTGGTTCCCCCAATCAAGCTGCAGCTCGCCACGGTGGGATCGCCCATTTTGCGCGAACTCGAGGAGCGACTCGACGCTCTCGAAGACGTGACCTCACAGATTCGTAATACGATCGTGGACTCGCCGCCCATGGCCATCAAAGAGGGCGGCCTGGTGCGCGATGGCTTCCACGCCGAGCTGGACGAGCTGCGCGAGATCTCCGGTAGTGGCAAGCAGGCAATGGCCCAGTTCCAAGCCCGCGAAGGCGAGCTCACGGGAATCACCGGCCTGCGCATCGGCTACAACTCGGTCTTCGGCTACTTCCTTGAGGTGCCGCGCGGCCAGGTGGATCGCGTGCCCGACCGATACATCCGCAAGCAGACGATCAAGACCTGCGAGCGCTACATCACGCCCGAGCTCAAGGAGTTCGAGACGAAGGTGCTCAAGGCTGAAGAGCTCAGCCGCGACCTAGAGTACGAGCTGTTTGGCAAGCTGCGCGATGGCGTGGCCGCTGAGATCGGACGTATCCTAGACACGGCGCGCGGCCTAGCTGAGCTGGACGTTCTCTCGGGCCTGGCCGAGGTCGCCGCCGAGATGCGTTACTGCGCGCCGACCATTGCGAACGACGACTGCCTACGCATTGTCGAGGGCCGCCACCCGGTCATCGAGCAGTCCGCCGCCTGCGAGGCCTTCGTCCCAAACGACAGCACTCTGGACGCAGCCGCCGACTCTAGCCGCCGCATCGCGATCCTGACCGGCCCCAACATGGCGGGTAAGTCGACCTACATCCGCCAGACCGCGCTGATCACTCTGCTGGCCCAGGTTGGCTCCTGGGTGCCCGCCCAGTCGGCCCACTTGGGCGTCACCGACCGCATCTTCACCCGGGTTGGATCCGGCGACGACATCAGCCGCGGTGCGTCGACGTTCATGGTCGAGATGATTGAGATCGCGAACATCCTAAACAACGCCACGTCCAAGTCCCTGGTCATCCTGGACGAGGTCGGGCGCGGCACCAGCACCTACGACGGCCTGGCCCTGGCCTGGTCTCTAGTCGAGCACATGCACGAGAACATCGGCGCGCGCACCCTGTTCGCCACCCACTACCACCAGCTGACGGCACTCGAAGACACCTTCTCCGACGTCTGCAACCTAAACGTAGCCGTGCGCGAGACCGGCGAAGAGATCTCCTTCCTGCACCGCATCGTCGAGGGCTGCACCGACCGCAGCTATGGCATCCACGTGGCGCGCCTCGCCGGCGTGCCCAGCCAGGTTCTCGTGCGCGCCGAAGAAATCCTGCGCGACCTCGAGTCCGAGACGCCGACCCACGAGCGCCCGCCCGTCGCTACAGCCGGCTCGACGTATACACAGCCGGTCGCTGCCCCCAAGGAGGCGCTCAAGTCCAAGACGGAAGCCCTTCTGCGCACCCTCGACGTGAACTCCATGACGCCCATCGAGGCCCTGCTCAAGCTCCAAGAGCTGCGCGGCCTCGTGGAAGACTAGGGGACCGGGATCGGCACCCGCCGCCCCTACTACCGAACCCCCCGAGTCTTGTTGCGCCCGTTTTTTCGCGGCCGTAGAGTACGCACGGGATGCGCGGCTTGCGCACCCGGGATCGCCGCCACATCTTAGGAACCTAAGCACCATGTCCATCTGGGGAGCACTCGCAGACATCCTCATCCTGCTATCGGCCGGCTTCCTCTTTGGAGCCATCTGCCAGCGGCTTAGGCAGAGCGCCGTAGTGGGCTACCTGCTGGCAGGCCTGCTCCTTGGACCGAATTCGCTGAACCTGGTCTCCAGCCAGGAAGAGGTCCAGCAGCTCGCCGAGCTCGGGGTGTCCCTATTACTGTTCGCAATCGGACTCGAATTCTCCTGGGCAAGACTGCGTAGCTTGGGCTTCATCTCGACCATGGGCGGCGTGCTGCAGGTTCTGGTCACAGGCTTGGTGGCCATGATCTTTGGGCAGCTCTGCGGACTTGCCTTGGACTCCGCCATTGGCGTGGGTGCCATCGTCGCGATTAGCAGTACCGCCTGTGTACTGCAGCAGCTCACGGCCAAGGGCGATATCGGCAAGGTCTACGGGGGCTACGTCCTGGGCATCCTATTGATCCAGGACCTGGCCGTGGTCGCTCTTGTACTGCTCATGACCGCCCTCGCCAACGGTGGCACCGGCATGGAGATCCTCACGGACGTGGGCGTGGCCTTGGGATACGGCGTGCTTCTCTTCGGAGCGCTGTTTGCCCTGTTTCACTTCGCGATGCCCCGGTTGCTACACACGCGTGCTGTCCAGGGAAGCCGGGACCTGCTCGTGTTGCTGGCAGTGGTCTCCGGTCTTGGTTCCGCACTGGCCGCTCACCACATGGGAATGTCTCCAGCACTCGGCGCCTTCGCGGCAGGCGTGCTGCTAGCGGGCTCACCCTTTGCCGTTCAGATCCGCGCCGACGTCTCGTCGCTGCGGACGCTCTTGATCACGCTCTTCTTTGTGTCGGTTGGCATGCTGGCCGACCCACTCTGGATGGCGCAAAACTGGGCCCTGGTCACCGGGACATTCCTGGCCGTCGTCGTTGGCAAGCTGGTGATCACCTGGGGTGCCCTGCGGCTTCTCGGCGCGACGAGCACCGGCGCCCTGTCGGCTGGCTTTTGCGTCGCGCAGATCGGAGAGTTCTCCTTTGTACTTGCAGAGATTGGCCGCGGTACGATTCTTAGCGAACACCTGTTCCTGCTAATCATCTCGACCACGATCCTGACTCTGCTAATCACACCGTACCTCGTGGTCTTCGCCCCCACTTGGAGTGCGCGGCTCACAAAGTTTCCCGTCTTTAAGGGCGGCCCCGAGCTCGGCGCCCATGGATCGGATGCGCTGTGTGTGGTGATTGGATTTGGTCCAGCTGGCCGGCAGGTCGCCGATCAACTCAGAGAGCACGGCCGGACGATCATGATCTTGGACATGAACCCCCACTCGATTAAGGAGGCCAAGGATCTAGGCTTCCTGTCCCTGGTAGGCGACGCTCGCTACGCCGATGTGCTTGAGCACGTGGGCACCGAGCGGATCGAGCTAATTGCGATTACGATTCCCGACCCCAAGGACGTGGCACAGATCACCTCCTTGGCTCGCTCCCTCGCGCCCAATGCCGACATCGTTGCCCGTGCTCGGTATCACAACGCGCACCCGCTGATTGCCGCGGCGGGCGCCCACATCGTGGTGGACGAGGAGCAGTCCGTGGGACACCAAATCGCGATCTCGGCTAGGTTCCTCCTCGCGGCCGAAGAGCTAACAGGAGACCCGGCGAAGTCTCCTAGATCTGATTCGGACTAGGCTTCAGGTTCCGACTGGGAGCGCTGGGCTTCGCTGCGCGACTTGGCCAAGACCTGCATGTCAGATTCGCGATCGTACTCGTCCACGATCTCCTCACCTAGCAGGCCCTCAAGCACGTCCTCTAAGGTGACCACGCCCTCGAAGCCGCCGTACTCGTCTGAGACCGCGGCCAAGTGAGACCTGGACTTTAGGAAGTGCTCGAGCAGGTCATGGGCAGCCATGGTCTCGGGCACGAATTGAATCGAACGCATCAGGTCTCGTACCTTCAGGTCAGCCTTCGGATTCATCAGCGCAGCGTCGAAGACCTCTCTTCGGTGGAGCATGCCGATGACCGCATCGACACTCTCGCCTTCCGTTACGGGGACCCGGCTGTGGACCCATTCGTCCGCGTGCTGGGCAAGCTCGGCGATGGACTTGTTCGCGTCGATGGACTCTACCACGGTGCGCGGTGTCCTCAGGTCGCCCGCAGTCACTTGGTCGAGTCGCAGAGCGTTCTTGACCCAGCGGTGCTCTTGATTGCGCATCGTTCCGCCTTGAGCAGCGAGTCCAGCGGTGGTGATCACCTCGTCCTCGCTGGGGTGGGCGATCCCTCCCGAACCCGTCAACGCGTGCATGGCATGGCGCGCAATCCAGACGATCGGGTAGACGCTCCAGATCATGACCTGGAGAGGCAGCGCAATGTTGGGTCCAACTTGGTTGGCGTAGCGAACGCCCAGGCTCTTGGGGATAATCTCTGTCACGGACAAAACCAAGAACGTGAAGACACCCGCGAAGATCCCCACGGCACCACTGCCGTACTTCTCGCCAACCAGTGCTCCACACCATGCAGACCCGATCGTGTGGGCGATGGTGTTTACCGTCAAGATCGCAGTGATCGGCTCTTCGATCGTATCGCGCAGCTTAGCCAGGCGGATCGCGCCGGGGCTGCCCTTGCGCTTCATCACCGCAATGCGGGCGGGGGTGAGCGAGTAGAGGGCGGCCTCGAACAGGGAGCACAGAAAAGACGCGATCAGCGTCAGGCTGGCGATGATTAGGATGGTTGTCACGGATTGCTTAGAGCTAGCTGCGGACTAGGGGCACAGTATAGGGTCTGACCGGGACTCGCCCCGCGCAAATGGCTCTCGGGATAAAGCCTAACCGGGCTAGGGCCGGGGCGCACGTCCTAGATTCCCTAGGTCGCAAGTGACTCCACCAGGAGGATGCCCCCGGAGCCTAGATCGAAGGCAGGCTGCGCTCGGCCAACACGGCGGCCTTAGCACGTTCGATCGCCTCTTGGCTGGCCCGCTTCAAGTCCCAGGTGATGCGCAGCTTCGAGCAGGTCCAGACGAACCACTTGGTCGGGTCGAAGTGAAACCAGCGGATGCCGTTTCGGTAGTCGCCTTGGAAGCTGTGGTGGTAGTTGTGGTAGCCCTCGCCCAAGGTGATAAAGGCGGTGACCACCGAGTCGCGGGCCGAGTTCTTGGTTGAGTAGGGCTGGTTGCCGATGATGTGCGCCACGGAGTTGACCGAGAAGGTCGCGTGCCACTGGATCACCAGGCGCAGGAAGCCGGCCACAAGAACGGCGCCGATGGGGTCGCCCCAAATGGACCCAAGCGCATAGGGCAGACCAATCAAAGACAGGGCCACGAATAGGATGTAGTAGCGGTGCTGCAACATCACCAGCTTGTCCTTCTTCAAGTCCTTTACGTTGTCGAGTTCGACCTTCTCATCCTTGACGAGAACCCATCCCAAATGGGCCCACCAGAAGCCGGCCTTGATGTTGTAGGGGTCCTGCTCGGTGTCGACCTCGCCGTGGTGTTCGCGGTGATCACTGGACCACTTGAGGGCCGAGTTCTGTACCGAGGCCGCACCAAAGAATAGATAGAAGAAGCGCAGGAAGCCGCGCGCCCGGTAGGTCGGGTGGGAAAAGAGTCGGTGGTAGCCGCCGGTGATCGAAAGTCCGCAGAGAGCAAAGTACAGGAAGCCCAAGCCGAAGGTCCACCAAGAGAACTGACCTAAGATCATGTACAGGATCGCCACGGGGGCGAGCAGGTGCGTGATACCAAGGAAGAGGGTGTTGACGAGGTCGATTTCTTTCTTAGCGGTGGTCATGGTTACTTGTTCGGCTTGGTGCCCTTTTGGCTACAACCGTTATACGGAAGGTTGGCCTGATCCCCTACCTATCGGACGTCCGCGTGGGAAAAAATCCACCTAGGCCTGCCATGCGAGGGGCTGGGCTCCTCGCATGGCCTAATCCTGAGTATGATCGTGCTGGTAGCTAACCGTTGCAGAAGGCCTTGAGGTCCTTGCGCATGGCTTGAAGCGCCGCTGGCGTGACCTTGGTCTTGGGGAAGCTGGCAAGGTAATCGGCGTATTGCTTGCCGACAACGCCCCAGTAGCAGTCCTCGTTGACATAGCGCTTGGCAGCCTGCTCCAGTGCCTTACAGCGCTTCGGATCACCTGCAAGCTCGACTAAGAGCTTGCCGATGACTTCGCTCTCGTCGCCACCAAGGGGCACCTTGGGGATGCAGTCGTCAGGCAGCTCGCTCTGCTCGGCGGCGTCCGTGGCGATCACGGCGCGCCCCAGGGACAGGGCCTGGTAAATACCGCCGGAGGTGCCGCCTGAGGTCGGGCCGCGCAGGTTGATCGAGACGTCGCCGGCGTGCAGCAGGTCCCAGGCCTCCTCCTCCTCCACGTAGCCCGTGAACTTCACGCAGTGGTCGACACCCAACATGCGCGCGATGCCCACCGGGTCCAGGTCGTCCACGTGCCAGCCACCGGCCAGCACCATAAAGATGTCGTCCCGAGACTTGCGCGCCTCGGCCAGGCCGGCCAGCACGTGGTCGATGCGCTTGTGGGCTTGCACGCCGCCGAAGCTGACCACCAGGAAGCCGTCGCACCAGTCCGGCTCCAGGGCTAGGCGGCGCCGGGTGGCACGGCGATCCTCCTGGCGCTTGTCGGTCAGCCAGTGCTTGGACGAGCCGTGGGGCAGCTTGCCTATGGGCAGCTTGGCGCCGCGTCGGGCCTTGATCTGGCCGCCGACATAATCGCTGTGCACGATGAACGCGTCTGCGTAGTCCACGACCGACCGGTTTAGAGGCAGACGGAAGCGGTCCCGGGACAGGTCAACAGGGCGCAGGGGGTGCGTTGCGGGCAGGCTGAGGTCCAAGGCGTGCTCGCCGTCCGCATCGGTCCACTTGACGCTGCTGACAAAGCTGCCCAGGCGGCGGCTGTCCCCGTGGGAGCGCTGCTCGGCGGAGACCGCGATCCCGTCGGTGGCGATCGAGACCAGGGGTTGGTCCAAGGAATCGAGTTCCAGAACCAGGGCGGCGCCGGAGCACTCCTTGGTGCAGGTAAATGTCGCCCGGGGACCATTCTCAATCGAGAGGTCTAGCTTGCGGCCCGGCTCCGAGCCCAATTCGACCTCCACGCGGGTCACACCGTCTGCGGGAACACGCAAGAGGGCCTCGTCAGCTACCCAGCGGCCTGCGCCCTCCAGAGCATGCCATCCAGCGAGCAACTGCCCCACGTCATTAGCACAGTCGGGCAGTAGCATCCGAGACTTCCTCTCTCGCCGCCGATCTAGCCAGTTCTGCATGTAGAGCTTGGCCTGAGCTGCTCCACCCTCCCTTACCGCGATGAGGTGCCCCTTTGCACCCCCTCGAGCCAACCCCGGATAGTTAGCCAGGGCCAGATCGAAGAGAACCCAGTCGTGCTGCATGACCGTCCCCCCCGTCAGGCGGATCATGCGCATCATGAACGCGTGGTTGAACTCGTTCCCGAGCTGGTAGAGGACCTGGTCAAAGTCGTTCGGGTCCAAGTCCAGGATACTCAGGGGCTCTTCATCGGGCCAGTCAGCCCGACCATGAAGCTCATCGCTGTCCGGGCGAACAAAGATCACAACCTCGCAGTGCTCCCGCAGGTGCGGGAGCAGGTGCCGGGTGTAGTCGCCGATTCCGGAGCGGACGGAGGGCGGCGTGGTGACTAGGGCGACGCGCATCGAGGCCTAGGCCGTGATGATTTCCACGCCGTCCTTACCCACGATCATCGTGTGCTCGGTCTGGGCGGTCATGACGCCGCCCTCTTCCACCAAAGGGGGGAAGCGGATCAGTGATCCCTGGCGTGCAAGTTTACCGAGGGTGTCTTCGAGTACCTTGGGGTCGAAGTCGTTGAAGTAGCGGCGGGCGATGGGCAGCCCATTCCAGGAGGTGATCGCCTTGAGCAGGTCCTTGTCCAGGCCCTTGGCCTTGCGCGGCGGGCGCACCAGCATGAAGACCTCGGCCTTGCCGCGCTCTTCGATGAAGCCGGCGCCGGTTGACGCAAAGGGCTCGATTGCGATGATCATGCCCTCTTTGAGTCGTTCGTGGCCCTCGCGGTAGCTTGGGATTTGAGGCTTGCAGTGCACGGTCCAGCGAGCGACGCCGTGTCCCGTGAGGTTGCGCACAGGCTCATAACCGCGGGCCTGGATCGCCGCTTCGACCTTGGCGCCGATGTCCGCCACAGCCACGCCGTGCCCGACCATGGAGATCGCGGTGTTGAGCGCGTCTTGGGAGGCCTGGATCAGGTTGCCCCAGCGGCCGTCCTCGGACAGGTCCACGGTGCAAGCGTTGTCGGCGACCCAGCCGTCCACGTGCACGCCGATGTCGACCTTCACGCAGTCGCCCTCTTCGTAGACCTGCTCGTCCCCTGGAGCACTGCAGTAGTGCGCGGTCACGTGGTTGCGGCTGGTCTGGGCAGGGAAGGCCGGCGCTGCGCCTTCCTTGGCCATCATCTCCTCGACGGTCTCGAGGATGTGCGCGAGGCGGACCCCGGGCTTTATGTTTTCACGGGCCCACTCGCGGCAGTCCCGGGCAATGCGCCCGGCTTTGCGCAGGCTCTCTAGGTGTTCGGCATTCATTGAATGGGAAGGATACGGAATGCCCCACCGGTTGGGTTGCGCGGGCCGCTAAAACAGCGGGGGTGGAGTCTGGCGATTCGCCCGCCCACCACCGCCCATCAGGATCAGCCCCAGGATCAGAATTAGGCCGATCGCGCCCAGAAAGGCGCCAACCAACAGGGGCGTGGGCGCATAGCCAAAGGTCACCTTATGTTGGCCCTCGGGCACCACAACGCCGCGCAAGGTGTGGTCCACCCTTAGCATCCTCGCTGGCTCATCGTCGATTTTTACGTGCCAGCCACTGTTGTAGGCATCCGCTAGCACCAGGATTCCCGGGGCGTCCAGGTTCACGTCGGCCTCGATGTAGGTGTCCTCGAGGGCGACCACCTCGGCGGTACCGGCACCCAGAGTGCCGAGCTCTTGCCCCAGGGGTGCCTCCAGGACCGCGGTTTGGGGAGTAAACTCCGGCGAGCCCATGAAGGCCAGACGATCGTTTTTGTCTTCAATCACCCGCAGATCCGTCGCCAGAAACAGCCGGTCCATGGCTGTGGGATTGCGGTACACCTTGGTCGGTCCTTCTAGGGCCAGCTCGAAGGGTGGCGGTAGCTCTTGGGACGAGAGCAGATAGCGCACGCCCAGGAGGTCTGCGATCTGGAAGCCGCGGTCGAAGTAGCGGATCTCCTTAATGTAAAACTCAGCGTTTTCGTCCGTGGTCATCAGGGCCACCACCTCGGCGAAGGTGCGCGACTCAATCGAGTCGTAGCCTGTGACCATCGGTAGGTCGTAGAAGAGGTTCGCGCTGGGAATCAATGCTGTGTTGTCGAGACCGAGGATCCGCCCCCCGTCCGCTTGGGCCTGCAGGAAGTCGGTGACCGGCGTGGCAGGAGCAATGAGCTTGCCGTCGACACTTGGGTTGAACCCGCTGGCGAAGCTGACCATCTCGACGGCGACGAAGATGAACGCGATGGAGAACAGGGCGGCCACTCGCTTGCCCTCAAGCTGCATGCGTTTAGCTAGTCCGTCGAGCCCCATCGCGCCAAGAACCGAGATCGAGAAGGCCGTGAACACCAAGAGCCGCAGCAGCTTGGTGCTGCGCAACTTCGGGATCGAGTGCGCCACGTCATAGAAGGGGAATACCTGCCACGCGACCAACGCGGAGAGGACGGCGAGTGCGCCAAAGAAGATTGTCGCTCGACCGCGACGCAACCAGAACAGCTGCAACAGCGCTAGGATAAACAGCAGCCTGCCCGCGTACCCGCCGATCAGCTCGCTGTAGTTCATGTTGGCGCCAAGGGTGCCCGTGTACGGGCCGTATCCCTGGGCTGCGGCTGGCGAGCCGAGGTGTCCGGGGGACACCAACATCGACGCGGCCTCGCCGACGTCGACCTCGGAGACAACCTCGAGGTTCTCCAGGGTGTACGCCCCCATGCTGTCCTCTAGATAGTCGAAGAAGGGCAGCAACTGGGGCATTGCGAGCATAATGCCCAGGATGCCCGCCGCACCCACAAGGAAGACGCCCCGGGTGTCGAGCTTTGCTTTGCAGATCGAAAAGCGTGCACGGAACAGCGTGTAGAGGATCAGGACGCCCGCCAAGTGCGTGGCGGTCTGGATGTGCCCGCCAAATAGGGCGAGCCCCACGAGCAAGCCCATAACGCCGGTGCGCCGAAGGGTCGGCTCCTTGGCCAAGCGCTCGACCGCCCAGAGAAAGGCGGGCAAGAACAGGGCGACGTTCGTGTGCATGTGACCGAGCCAGGCGACCATGAATCCGCACATGGCAAAGCCCAGGCTGCCGGTAAGCGCGGCGCCGAAGCGCACGCCGATGGCACGTAAGAACAGGTACGTGAAGAGCCCCGCCGCCCACAGCCGAAGAAACGCGGACCAAGCAAAGAACTGCCAGCTGGGCGCGGCGAAGTAGAGCCAGTGCAGGGGCCAAAAGTAAGCGGACTGGTACGTGTCCACCATCGGCTGCCCGCCGAAGTTGTTCGGGTTCCAGAGGGGCAGCTGGCCGTCCTGGATGCGCTCGCCCGCGAAGTACAGCCAGGGCTCCATCATGATGCCCTGGTCGAGCAGCAGCGGGTTGCTGGGCTCGAAGTCCGGCTCGGCCACGTCGCTCCAGGGTGCAAACTGCAGCAGAGCGTCCGCCTGGGACAGGATCTCGCCGCCAAACAGGGATCCGCGGAACAGAAATGCCAGTACGACACCAATAGCCGCAGCCGCACCAAGGAACTCCCAAATCGGGCGCCGGGAGCTTACTGGATTTTCCTGCTTGGGGTCCATGGAATGCGAAGTCTTAGGGCGGTGCGGAGGGGGCTTGGGAGGTGGCCTCGAAGGCCCATAGATTACCTCAAACAGGGCCCGCAAATGGGTCCCTAGGGAAATCGTTGAAGTAAGCGGTCCAAAACTCCTTATCGGCCCCAAGGTTCTCGGGTGCACACCCGATAGGAACCCCGGGTCAGTCAGGCCCGCCAACACCATGCTATTAACTCTCGAAGTCCCAAAACAGACAAGCGCTCGAAACCGGTCCATCCGGGCAAGATTTGCGGGTCTGGGGCTCCTTGTGGGTTTGGTTCCAAGTTGCATTGCAACCACGAAACACACGTCCCCCATGCCCCTGCCCCAAGCGATTGCCTCCATGCCGGAGTCCGCTTGGATTGTCGCTCCTGCGGAGAGCCCCTCCGCAGATGCGATTGGGTGGCTCGTCCGCTTCCACGAGGATGGCGAGAATGGGCGCAGCTTCTACAGCGTGCGCAACCTGCACCACCAGGAGCTTGGGCTTGTGGATACCCACGGTCGCGCATGGCGTTTCGAACCCTTTGAAAAGGAACCAAACTGGCTTGGCTCGGGCAGCGTGTCCGACGGCGTAAGCCGGATATTGAGCCCCGGCTCGCCCGTGATCCTGACGGAAAAATCTCTAACCGAGATCGAGACCTCACTTTGACTCCACTTCGCCGATGTGCAGGTTCGATGTACTTGCTTAGCGCGGCACTCCCTCACTCCCACGCCGCACAGAACCTCGATTTACCCCATGATTAAGCTCCAAACAGGCTCCCAGATCGGTAGCTACAAGATCCAGCGCTTTATCGCTCGCGGCGGATTTGCTTTCACTTATCTCGCCGAAGACAAGGATGGCCGCAAGGTCTGCCTGAAGGTCGGCGATGTCGCCGGTGGAGGTCGCTATGTGACACGCGGCCTTGAGATTACGACGGAGCGCTCGGAAGACTGGCTCAGCCCTGACGAGACTCCGGCAGAGGCGATCTTTCAGACCCGCGACGGCGTACGCATTGACTTTCTTGACCTCCACGAGGTCGACGAGCTGCTGCGCCGCGAAGGGACCTTGATGGAGGGCACCGAGCACGCGAACATCGTACGTCTGCGCGACTGGACTGAGCACGACGGACGCCCTGTCCTTGTGTACGACTACGTCCAGGGCAAGACCCTGCGCGAGAAGATCCGCGCGCTGGAAGGCATTCGCTTGAACTGGTTCCTGTCGATCGTGCGCGGGCTGCAGAAGCTCAAGGGCGAGGGACGCTTCACCTACCATGGTGACCTCAAGCCCGAGAACATCATCGTCAAGCCCTCTGGTTCCGTGGTCATGATCGACCCGGCCCTGCGCGGCATGCAAGGTGTCATCACCACGACACCTCACTACAACCCGCTGCTGCTCCAGGACACCAAGGCCGACGTGACCGGTATCGGCGTCATGCTGTACGAGATCCTGACAGGCACCCTGCCCTTCGATGACGTGCCCTGGCAGTACGCTGGATCAGAAGTGGGCGGCGAGGTCGAGCGCCTGAGCCTGTCCTACTTCCTCAGCTACCCGCCGCCTACGGAGCTAAACCCGAACACCCCCGAGGCCCTGGAGCGCATCGTCTACAAGTGCCTGATCGTTCCGGAGTATGACCTCGAGGAACTCGAAGAAGACCTCGTCAACTTCCTCCGCAAGGGATAGTTGACGTTTGGGGAGAGAAGAGCGCGGGACATCGATCTTAGGATCGATGTCCCGCGCTTGTTTTAATTCTCCGGTGTCCTCTCTTCGGGCCCAGGGCCCGCTCCTTGGCCTAGTCCTTGAGCAGGCCTTCGAAGCGCAGCGCCTCGCGCAGCTCGGCAGCCTCTAGGCAGCCCGATGCGATCAGCTTCGGCTTGCGACCGTGGGACATGGCAATGCTCGGAAAGCTCATGGCCCGCAGCTGGGTACGCAGACGCAGGTGGGCCTGGAGCGCTTCCTCGATCTCGGGATCCCGGAAGCGGCCGCGAAAGGCCTCGCCGTCGATGCCGAGCTCTTCGGCCAAGGCCACTAGCGTGTCCTCGTCCGAGGGGTTGCGCGCCTCGAGGTAGTAGGCGCGCTGGATCGCGGCGAGCATCTCCCAAGCCAGGTCGACCTCGCGCGCGACGATCACCGCGCGGCACGAGGGGTAGGTCGAGCGGCGCGGCTTGCACGCCGTCCAGAAGTCGTGGTTGAAGGTCGCGCCGGTCTGGGCCGTCACCGCGTGCCAAGCCTGCTGGACATAGGAGCGCGTCTCCGCGTCCATGGGCTCGTCGCTGTCCGGCGCTAGGCCGCCCAAAACGAGCTCGGGCTGCACGTTAGGATTCAGCTCGGGCAGGACCTCGTCCAGAGCCGACTTGAAGCCGTAACACCAAGAGCACATCGGGTCGACCACGTACAACAGCTTGATGCTCATGCGCCCACCACCGTCACGACTATGCGGCGCCCATGGGGCGCAGTGCGATGCTCGTACAGGTACAGGCCCTGCCAAGTTCCCAAAGCCAGCCGGCCGTCTGTTACCGGGATCGTGACCGAGGTCTCCAGCAACGCCGAGCGCACGTGGGCCGGCATGTCATCCGGGCCCTCGGCCGTGTGACGAAAGAGCCGATCACCATCGGGCACGGCCCGGGCAAGCCAAGACTCGAGGTCCTTGCGCACGGTGGGGTCCGCGTTCTCGGTCACGACCAACGAGGCGCTGGTGTGCAGAACGAACGCGTTGCACGTTCCGGTTTGCAGGCCTGCCCGCGCAACAATGCCCTCGACATCCGCTGTCACTTCCTGGGTCCCGCGCCCGGGAGTTGGGACGCGCAGCTCTTCTTGATGAATCATGCCAAGAGGGTACGCGAACAGGGGGCCAAGGGGTTGCGGCGATCCGGCCCCGTTCGCCCCGCCTGACGCAAAACGAACGACGGCGCTGGAGTTAGTGGCGGCGCCCAAAGGGCTGCGTTCCCCAGACTGATTAACGAGAGAGGGCCCGACTCTCAGACATGAGAATCGGGCCCCTGTTCGGCGCTGGTTTGCTCGCTTGTTCCCTAATCGGGTATTTTGCTGCGACCGCTTTTATGCAGTCGCGCGGGCGGCCTCGATGCGCTCTTCCGCAAGGCGGCCGGAGGCGGTAAGGGTCGAAATGTCGTCGCGGCGGGCGACGTCGTAGACGGCCTTCAGGTTGTTGTAGACGCGGTCCACGCGCTCGATGGCGACCTCTTCATTGTAGCCATCCGGGCTGACTTCGACGCCCACGTTGATGATGCCACCAGCGTTGATCACGTAGTCGGGGGCGTAGACGATGCCGCGCTCCTTGAGCATGTCGGCGTGGCGCTCTTCGAGCAGCACGTTATTGGCACAGCCGGCGACGGCCTTGCAGTTCAGCTCGGGGATGGTCTCATCGTTAAGACCGGCACCGCGGGCGCAGGGGGCGTAGATGTCGCACTCGACCTGGTGGTGACCTGCGTCGGGGATGACCTCGAAGCCGTGCTCTTTGCCGAGCTTTACCGCGTATTCGTGGTTGATGTCGCAGATGATCAGTTTGGCGCCGGCCTCTTGCAGCATCAGTGCGAAGGGTAGGCCCACTGCGCCGACGCCCTGCATCACGACCGTGCGGCCGTTAAAGTCATCGGAACCCCAGGCCTCTTCGGCCGTGGCGCGCGCGCCTTGGAAGCAGCCGCGTGCGGTGTAGGGGCTCGGGTTGCCGGAGCTGCCCTTCTCGCGGGAGAGGCCCGTCACGTACTTGGTCGTCTTGTTGACGTTCTCCAGGTCGGCGATACCGATGTTCATGTCCTCGGCGGTGATGTACTTGCCACCAAAGCTCTCGACAAAACGGCCCATGGCTTCGAACAGCGCGGGGCTCTTGATCTTGGCCGGGTCGCCGATGATGACGGACTTGCCGCCGCCAAGGCCGGTCTCGGCCACAGCGGACTTGTAGGTCATGCCTTTCGAGAGGCGCAGCACGTCAAAGAGTGCTTCGTCTTCGGAGACATAGGGCAAGAGCCGCATGCCACCCAGGGACGGGCCCAGGGTTGTGTCATGAACGGCGATAAGTGCGTGCAGGCCGGTCTCGTCGTCGCGGCAGCGCGCGACCTTCTCGTATCCGTCGACCTGAATCTCAGTGATTTCCACGGCAGCGTTTCCCTTTCGGGGATGGGGTGAATAATGGTGGCCCAGCGTCGTGCGGGGCTCCAAAGGGCGAACTATTCTATCGGGAAGCGGGATTCTTGTCGAGGTCCTAGAGCCCCTACAAATGGCGCCCGGCAACTCAAAATCGAGCTGCCGGGCGCCATTGAGTGACTTTTGGGGGGCTAGGCTTACTCGGGAGCTTCGACCTTTTCCTCGTCAGAGCCTGCGGTGGACTCGCCCGCCTCGGCTGCCCCGGCCATCTCCTGGGTGTTTTTGCACTCTGGGTAGCCCGAGCAGGCCAGGAACTCCTTGCCCCAGCGGCTGGTGCGCACAAGCATCTCCTTGCCACATTCGTCGCAGTCGATCCCACTGGGCTTCGGCTTCTCCTTGAGCTCCTCGGGCAGTGGCTTTGCGTTGCGGCACTTGGGGAAGGCCGAGCACGCCAGGAACGGGCCGCGGCGGCCCCCCTTAATGATCATGTCGCTGTCGCACTTCTCACACGAGATGCCCGTGGGCTTCGGCACAACCTTCTTGTTGTTCTCGTCGACTGAGGCCGTGCTCTTGCACTTTGGGAAACCCGTGCACGCAAGGAACTTGCCGCGCTTGCCGGTGCGGATGATCATCGGCTTCTCGCACTTCTCGCAGACGTAGTCGGTCTCGATGACCTCGGCCGCAGGGCGCGGTCCATCCACGGGCATCGTGTTCTTACACTCCGGGTACTTCGAACAGCCCAGGAACTTGCCACGTTTATTGTAGAGCTCGGCCATGGGCGAACCGCACTTGTCGCACTCGCGCTCGGACAGCTTTGGGTGCTCTTTAATCGAGACCATCTCTGTGTTGGCGAGCTCGAGGTCCTTGGCAAACATCTCGTAGAACACTCCGACCACATCGCGCCAAGGAAGCTCGCCACTCTCAACGCGGTCGAGGTTGCCTTCCATCTGGGACGTGAAGTCGGTGTTGATCAGATCCCCGAAACTCTCAACGAGCTTGTCGGTCACGATCTCGCCAAGTTCGGTCGCCTCAAAGCGACGCTGCTCGAGCAACACGTAGCCGCGTTCCTGGATCGTGCTAATGATTGCCGAGTAGGTCGAGGGACGCCCGATACCTTTCTTCTCGAGCTCCTTCACCAAGGTCGCCTCCGAGAACCGCGGGGGCGGCTGGGTGAAGTGCTGGGTCGGCTCAACTTCCTTCGGCTTGTAGGCCTCTCCCTCGACGAGCCCCTTCGGCAGAATCGAACCATCGTCCTTGCGGTCCGAATTGAAGACCCGCAGGTGGCCGTCGAAGACCTGGACCTCGCCGCTGGAGACGAAACTGGCGGGCAGGTTCATGGGCTTGCCGGTCTCTCCGTCGGGCGCGTAGGACTCGCCGAGCTCGGCGCCGTCCTCGTCAAAGGTGAAGGTCATCACCGTCACGTCGGACTTGGCCGGTGGCATCTGGCTAGAGATGAACTTGTTCCAGATCAGCTCGTAAAGTCGGAATACGTCCTTCGGAAGGGCTTCTTTCACCCCGGGGGAATCCGGAGTAATGTACGGATTCGTCGGACGGATGGCCTCGTGAGCCTCTTGAGCGCCCTTAGCTTTAGTCTTGAAGGTGTTGGGCTTTTCGGGCACGTACTCCGCACCGTACTTCGTATCGATTACCTCGCGGGCGCCATTGAGGGCATCGTCCGAGACGCGCACCGAGTCGGTACGCATGTAGGTGATCAGACCAGACTGGTCGTGGCCGGGAATATTGAACGGCTTACCGCGCTCAGCACCTTCATAAAGTTGTTGGGCCAGCATCATCGTCTTCTTCGAGCTAAAGCGAAGCATCGTTGACGCCTTCTGCTGCAGCTGACTGGTAGTAAAGGGCGCCGTGGGCCTGCGCGCTTTAGGCTTGGTCTCGACGCTCGAGAGCACCAGCGGCGTGTCGCCGATCTTCTCAACGAGGGCCTTGGCCACAGCCTCGGTCATGTTCTTCTGAATGCTCGTATCGCCGAGGCGCTTGAGCTCGGCCCCGAAGTCGATGTCGCCGTGGCTCATGGTCGCCGTTACGCGCCAAAACTCCTGCTTGATGAACGCGCGGATCTCCTTCTCACGGGCAACAATCAAACGCACAGCCACGGACTGTACGCGACCAGCCGACAGGCCCTTCGCGATCTTCTTCCAGAGCAGCGGCGACAGCTTGTAGCCCATCAAACGGTCCAGGATGCGGCGCCCCTGCTGGGCGTCGACCATGTCCATGTCGATGCGGCGATTGGTCTTGTCGGCCTCGTCGAAGGCCTCGAGGATCGCCTTCTTCGTAATCTCGATGAAGGTCACCCGAAAGAGCTTCTCATCGGGGACGCCGAGGGACTCTGCAAGGTGCCAAGCGATGGCCTCTCCCTCGCGGTCGAGGTCGGGTGCGAGATAGACCTTCTCACAGCTCTTCGCGATTCGACGCAACTCTTCGACCGCCTTGCCCTTACCGCGAATGGTCTGGTACTCGGGCTCGAAGTTGTTCTCTAGGTCGATGCCGAACTTGCCCTTGGGGAGGTCGCGAATGTGGCCCATAGAGGCCTTCACCACGTAGCCCGCACCTAGGTACTTGCCAATGGTCTTCGCCTTGGCGGGACTCTCCACGATCACGAGGGCGTGGTTCTTCTTTTTCTTAGCCGCCTTCTTCTTCGTGGCCTTCTTCTTGGCCGTCTTCTTTGAAAGGGAACCGGACTCAGTCGCAGCGTCGTCGGGACGCTCTTCTTCCTTATTTGTCATCACTTGCCTGGGGCTAGTTTGTCGGGGTGTTGGACGAGTCCGTCTGTGCGGCTCGTCAATCTGTCATCCACGACCTGCGAGTCTGGGCCCGCCGGCGGTGTGACGGCATGGAACCGCCGCAGCGGCCCCCGGTCAACCCTTGTGGACAGACTTTCTCCCCTGATGCGGCCAAGCGGGGACCTGTAAGTGCATTATACCAATAGACTTACACATGGTGGGGATTTCTTGACCGGACCCGACCCGGCGTGGCCTCCCTGGGTCCGGCAGCGCCGGGCACTCCGGAGCCAGACCGCTTGTCTGCCTTCTGTGCTCTAAATTCGCCACTGTTGTGGCGAGGGTCTAACAGCCAAAAGTCGGTACGTTAGCCCACAGTCTTCCCCTTTTACCCTCGCCTGTCCTCATGTCGATTCGCCACTGCATCAGTCTTGTCCTCAGCGCCCTCTGCCTGCTCGTCCCCACGGGGTTCTCCCAGGTCCACTACGACGGGCCCGGCCACCCCTGGAGGCAGCGCGCGGATCGCGGGCCTGATGCCGTCGTGGATGGCTGGTACTACAACCTGGGCCTGTCGGGGATGCGCGTTGAGCTGGTCGAGGAGGCGCCGACCCATCTACTGGTCAAGCATGTCTTTAAGGGTTCCCCCGCGGATGGAAAAGTCCAGGTCGGGGACTTCCTTGTGGGCGCCGGAAGCAAGGCTTTCAAGACGCCCCACCGCAACGGCTATGGCATGGACGTCTTTGGGCCCCAGGGCCCGCTGCTGGACTTTGCCGTAGCCCTCGAGGACTGCCAGAGGAGGTCGAACAAGGGCCGCTTGCACTTGGACCTGCTGCGCGGCGAGAAGAAGCTGGACGTCACTCTGAAGGTCGAGCGCAAGTACGGGACCTTTGGCGCTGCCTATCCCTTGGACTGCAAGAAGAGCGAGCTGATCCTCGACGAGCTGCTGACGTACTTGATCGATCAGCAGGGCGAGGACGGCTCCTTTGGGATCGCCCCCCACAACACCTTTGCGCCCCTTGCGCTACTGGCGAGTGGCAAGACCAAGCACATGGCAGCGGTGAAGCGCAACGTCCAGTGGCACGCGCGGACTACGAAGGCCGTCGACGAGGGCAGCCTGATCAACTGGCGCTACATGACTGCCGGGATCGTGATGAGCGAGTACTACCTCGCGACCGGCGAAAAGTGGGTGCTGCCCGAGCTACAGGAGGTCTACGATTTCCTGCACTCGACCCAGTACACCGACCTGGCCCAGGTCAGCAAGCGCGTCCAAGAGACGCACCCCGACGCCGTGCCCCGGGACGCCATGGACTCCCACGGGGGCTGGGGCCACAACCCCGGCTATGAAGGCTACGGTCCGATCTGCATGCTTACCGGCCAAGGCGCCTTGGTCTTTTCCCTCATGTCGCGCTGTGGTATCGAGATCGACCGGGCCCGCCACGAGGCCGCCTACGCGTTCCTGAAGCGAGCCACCGGTAGCAATGGCTACGTCTGGTACGAGGACTCCGTCGCCGGGGACGAGGACTGGGCCGACATGGGACGCACCGGCGCCTCTGGCATCGCGAACCTGCTCAGCCCCTACAAGGACAGCGTCTACAAGCGCCGCGCCCTCACCCACGCCGCGATCATCGCCGAGCATCCCGACAGCTTCCCCGACACCCATGGCTCACCCATCATGGGCATGGGCTACGCCGCCCTGGCCGCCAACGCCGAGCGGCAGTCCTTCCGAGCACTCATGGACGCCAACCGCTGGTGGTTCACCCTGTCCCAGTGCACCGACGGCACCTTCTACTACCAGCCCAACCGCGACAACGCGGGCTACGGCGACGACTCGCGCCTGTCGGCCTCGGCTCTGACCGCCTTCGTGTTCTCCATCCCAAAAGCCAACCTCGCAGTCACGGGCAAGAAGCCGAAGTAGGGAAGAGTCCGACGGGCAGCATGGTCGTCCTAACCACTGCTGTCATGGTTGCGCGCATCATGCAGATCGATCTACAAAATGGGCTTGGCCACGGAGAATCACGGATCTGACAGTGACGGCCGACAAGCTAGCGCTATTCCTGTGCGGTCAGTTTGGCGCTGTGGGGCTCTTCAACTTGAGGTCGGCCCAACCAGCAGCGCCGGCGTGCACCAGCACTCAGTGATTTGTGATACCGAGCGCGACGCGTGGCTGTCCTGGATCAACAAGGCCCCGAAGCCAAGGCTTTAAGTAAAGGAGGCTGGGCCAGCTTGTCTTCTGACGATTGACCGGCGAGCAAGGCCCAAGCCGACGCTATTATGGGTGGTCAAACGCCTGCCTATGCTTCATAACGACCCCATCCCCCTGCCAGAAGACCCCCTCGAGGGGCCTGCGAAGCGGCTGCGGGGACTCACGCTGGTGGTGCCCTGGACCACGGGGCCAGATCCTGGCCGGGACGAGCTCTTTCGGGTGCAGGCCCTACGACGCGAGCCGGGAGAGGCGAATGAGTGGCGCGGGTTGGACCTGTTTGTTGCGCCTCGGCATTCGGAGAACTTTAAAGCGACGCGGCGCATGCAGCGCGAGTTTGGCGTTACGGCGAAGGACCTGGAGGATGCGGCCACGGCAGACTTGGCTTGGGCGGCCCTGCGCGAGTTCGTTGATGGTGGGCCGATTTTGGTGGCACGACGGGAGCAGTACGTGCCCTGGGCTAAGGCCCTCGATCCGGAGGACAACCCCTTCGACGAGTTCCACTCGGGCACCCAGGACTTACTGGCGTTGGATGAGTTACGGGGACTGCTGCTCCCGGGGCGCGTGACGCGCGAATACCGGCGCTCGCCGGCCCAAGCTGGGCGCCCTGAGCCCTGGACGCCCGAGACGCTTCTGGAGGCTTTCACCGCAAGCCTCGCCAACTTCCTGGCCTTCCCCAGCCCAGTCTTGTCTCTGGTCGGCCGGTACATGGCCGACGTGGCGCGCGGGATCGGCGCGGCCGAGGGCGAGTCCCGGGCGGCGGCGGCGTTGGTTTTCGCGTTGACCATGGTCGAGTACCCATCCGTCTGGGCACGACGTCCGGGCGAGCTCTTCGACGGCGCTATGCCCGACGGCAGCTTCTCCGCTGCACTCGGAGCGGACCCCGATCCCGAGATCGCGCTCCAGAACGCACGGCCGCGATGGCACATGCCCTTCGCCACCCTCGAGGAGCTGCCTTCGCTTCCGCCCATTCGCGAGCGCACAACGGTGCTCTCGGACGACGACCTGCGCAAGGTCGACGAGATCTTCCAGGTGCACCTGCCCGCGCACTTTGCCGGCGACGGCGAGTCCAGCTTCCGCGAGGGCCAGAAGCGCGTGGCGACCGAGATCGCCGCAGGACTCGGCAAGCACGAGCTGCTGCTGGCCCACGCGCCTACCGGCACGGGCAAGACCCTGGCGTACCTGATTCCCCTGTGCCTGTGGGCCACGCGCCAGGAGCTGCGCGTCGGCGTGGCGACGTTCACGCGCGCCCTGCAGGACCAGGCCATGGAGCGCGAGGTCCCCCTCGCCCTGCTGATGCTCGCCAAGGCCGGCGTCGATGTGAAGCCCCTGGTCGTGCGCCTCAAGGGTCGCACCAACTACCTATGCTGGCGCGCCATGTGCCGCATGGCCCCGGTGGAAGAGGGCGTTGCCGAGGACACGGCCCAGGTCAAGTTGGCCTGGATCACGATACTTCTATTCGCAGCGTCTAGCGACGACGGCGACCTGGACGCCTTCCCGCTGACCACGCCTTTGCCTTTCGCCAAGCCCGAGATGTGGCAGCGCTCCCGGGCGCGGCTGCTGCGCCAGGTGCGCGCGGAGACCGGCTGCTGCTCCACGGGCCGGGACCGGTCGACCTGCGGCGCCGAGGTCGCGCGGCGCCGGGCCGAGCGCGCCAACGTGGTCATCGCGAACCACTCCTTCGCCCTGGCGCGCCAGCAGTTTTTCCGCCACGTCATCTTCGATGAGTGCGAGCACCTGCACAACCAAGCGAAGGGCGCCTGGAGCCACGAGATCGATCCGGCGGACGTCGAGGCGAACCTCGAGAACCTTTACAAGGAGCGCACGGGTCGGGGTCCCTTGGCCGACGCTCTGGGCAAGGCGCCCGAGGGCTCCGCGATCCGCGGCATTGCAGAGGACGCCATGCACCGCATCCGCGATGCGGGCATCGCACTGAAGGCGCTTAGGCGCGCGCTCAACCTGTACCGAACCTGGCGCGATGCAGAGGTCCCGCGCCGCGATCGCCGCGAGCTGCACGGCCTGTTCCGCGAGTTCATTGAAGAGGGTCCCAGCGACGAGCTGGTGCACGCCCACCGCGGGCTGGTCTATTCGCTTTCGCGCCTGGATGCCGGCCTGTCCGGACTCTTGGAGAACATCGAAGAGCTGCCCTCGAAGCGTCGCGGCCGTATCCGCAACCGGTGCATGACCGGACGCCTAGAGCTGCTCGAGAGCAACATGGCCCTGGAGGCCTGGCTGCCCCAGGACGAGTCCGCGACCCTGAAGCCGAACCTACGGCCCGAGGTCTTCTACGACGTGGACTTTGAAGAGTCCCGCGGGTGGAAGCGCAACCGCAACGCCACCGGGCCGAAGCTCGTCGCCCGCGTGCTGCTGCCCCAGGAGGACCTCGGCATGCGCTACCTGCCCGAGCTCGAGAGCGCTGTTCTGATCTCGGCAACAACCTGGATCAAGGGCAGCTTCGAGGCTTCGTCTAGGTACCTCGGCCTGACCCGCGCCGCCGAGCCGCGCGAGGACGAAGAGCGCGAACCCCGCGAACACGAGACCCTGTTCGTGCCCGAGATCTTCGACTACTCCCGCGTGCTGATCGGCGTGCCGCGGGATGCGCCACCAGTTGCGGGCAAGCACGCGTTCCTGAATTACACGACCAAGTTCATTGCCCACCTAGCCGAGCGGACCCGCGGGCGCATCCTTGTGCTGTTTACTAACGGCGCCGACCTGAAGCAGGTGGGCGAGGGGCTCGAGTCGCGCCTGGCCGGCTCGCACTTGCCCGTCTATTGGCAGGGCATGGGCATCGCCAAGGAGGAGCTTGCCGAGCGCTTCCGTGAGCGACACGATTCGATCCTGTTGGGGCTCGACACCTTCTGGTACGGATCGGACTTTCCAGGTGAGACCCTCGAATACCTAGTGATCGTGCGCCTGCCCTTCGGCGTGCCCGACGACTACCACCACGCCCAGACCTCAACCATGGGCAGTGGCGAGCAGCGCAACACAATCTACATGCCGCGGGCGCTGGCGCGCTTTCGCCAGGGCTTTGGCCGGCTGATGCGCCGGGAGACCGACAAGGGGTGCGTGTTCGTGCTCGACAAGCGCATCCTCGAGCCTCGCCAACGAGCGTTCTTGCGAGAGCTGCCCACGACCTCGCTCGAGGACAAGGACGGAGCGCGAATGGTCCAAGGCGACACGGACTTCGTTCTCCACGAGGCCTTTGCCCACATGGAGATGCTGCCGGACATCCGCAAGCGTGGACTCGACTCGTCATTTAAGGAGCCTGCGCCGGAAACAAGCACCTACACCCCTGATGACGATGACGATCGGCCCGCCTTTTTCCCCAGCGAGAGCCTGCCGTTCTAGGGTTACTGCTCACTTGCCCCATTCGATAACGGGGACCTTGACCAATGCCCTAAATGCCCTAGCCTGAAGGGAGCCTGCCTTCCATCCCTCTGCCCATGTTCGCATGCTTACAGGCCGCCCGGGTGCCCCTTGCAAACCTCTGGATTGCGGTTGGCGCATACGGCCAGAGCACAATCACGGCCGACGCCAACCAAGGCCTCGGTTCAACTTTTGCCGACCTAAGCTTTGTCATTCTCGCCGACTAGCCCCTCGGGCTCGGTAGCTGTTTCGAACTCTTGCCTCCACCATGACTCGCCGCCTCACTAAATCTCGGTTCAAGCTCGCCTCCGAGTGCCCAACGAAGCTCTTCTACACCCGCAAACGCGACGTGTATCCCGACAAGTCCTACGACGACTCGTTCCTGGCAGCCCTAGCCGAGGGAGGAAATCAGGTCGGCGAGCTCGCCACGCTCTACCACCCGGGCGGCACTATGGTAAAGACCCTCAACGAGGCGGACGCTCTGGCCCAGACCGCGGACCTTCTAAACCAAGAGAACGCCATCATCTATGAGGCCGCAGTCCTCTTTGAGAACCTGTTCATTCGGGTGGATGTGCTCGTAAAGCGCGGGCGGCGTGTGGACCTGATCGAGGTCAAGGCGAAGTCCTGCTCGGCGGGGGGCGCCGAGCAGTTCATGGGCAAGCGCGGCGGGCTGCTCAAAGAGCACCGGCCCTACATCGAAGACGTCACCTTCCAAAAATACGTCCTGCAGAGCGCCTTCCCCACTTACCAGGTCACCGCGTACCTAATGCTGATGGACAAGTCGGTGCCCTGCCCCACCGACGGGCTGCACCAGAAGTTCCTGCTGGTTGAAGACGCAGATGGGCGCGCGGACGTGCAAGTCACCGCAGACCTGAGCGAGGCCGAGCTCGGGACGCCGCTCCTCCGCGCAATCAATGTGGACGAGCTTGCGGAGGGGATCCTTGGTGCGACGGACCATGGACCGGATGCCAACCTAAGCTATGGCATGTGGGTCGCGAGCCTGGCCGACTTCTACGGCAAAGACCGCAAGTTCCCCTCACCCATTGGCGCCAAGTGTGGGAGCTGCAACTTCCACGCGACCGACGCCGAGAAGGCCGCCGGCCTAGAGAGCGGTCTGGAAGAGTGCTGGTCCGCTGCACCCGAATGGACTGAGCCAAGCTTCGCGGTCCCCAAGGTCTTGGACCTGGGCGGCTTCCAGGGCAAGCAGGCCCTTATCCAGCGAGGCGTAACCAGCCTGCTGCAGGTGACTCCGGCGGACTTAAAGTTTAACGGCGATGTCGGGGACAAGATGACAGCCAAGGAGCGCCAATGGCTCCACGTGCGTTCGGTTCAGGAGGCCGACACTTCCATGCATCTGCGCAAGAAGCAGCTCCGCGATGAGATCGCCACGTGGAAGTACCCCCTGCACTTCATCGACTTCGAGACGGCGGCGCCGGCCATCCCCTTCCACAAAGGCCTTCGCGCCTATGAATCCCTAGGCTTCCAGTTTTCCCACCACACGGTCTTCGAGGACGGTCGCGTCGAGCACAGTGGAGAGTACATCGACGTGGAACCCGGGCACTTTCCAAGCTACGACTTCGTACGCGCCCTGAAGCTCGAGCTCGAAGGCGACGATGGATCGATCTTTAAGTATTCACCCCACGAGAACACGATCCTCTCCATCATTCGATCCCAGCTCATCCGCGAGGAGCAGCCGCCCTCGGATCGTGATGACCTGGTCGCCTTCATCGAGTCCATCGCCCACCCCACGGGCTCCGTCGCCTCCGGATGGCCCACGCCTAAGAGGGACATGATCGACATGCTCGTTACGGTCAAGGACTACTACTACGACCCAGCCATGGGCGGGTCGAAATCGATCAAGAAGGTGCTACCCGCGATCTTGAACGGCTCCGATTTCCTTCAGGCCAAATACTCCGAGCCTATTTATGGTGCGGACGGTGGAGTCCCGAGCCTGAACTTTACGGACAAAGTCTGGGTCGAGCGCGACGGCACAGGCCGAGTGCGCGACCCGTACCAGCTCTTGCCCAACCTCTTCGAGGACCTAACAAGAGAGCAGCACGAGATGATGGTCTCCAAGGACGAAGCACTTGCCGACGGAGGCGCCGCCATGACCGCTTTCGCGCGCCTGCAGTTCACCGAGATGCAAGACCGCGAGCGCGACGTACTGCGCGAGGCCTTGCTCATGTACTGCGAGCTTGACACCCTGGCCATGGTGATGATCTTTGAGGCTTGGAAGGACTGGACCGGGGCCTCTTAATTGAGCTCGACCCATGAACGCTATCTTGCGCACCCTAGCTCTTACCCTTCTACTGACCTCAGCACTCGCTTGCCACACTAGGCCCGCTGTGCTGGAGCCCGTCGCCCTTGGTGAACCGGTTCGTACCACCCACACTAGCGAGGCCACAATTGCCGGGACTCGCCTCGGGTATCAGCTCTCCTTACCTGACAGCAAAACGGCGCCGGCGGACGGTTGGCCACTCTTGCTGTTCTTCCACGGAGCGGGCGAGCGCGGCTCGCAGATCGACCTCGTTGGCCGCCATGGTCCCCTCAAATACTCGAGCAAATTCACCGAGCTGCGCAACGCTGTGATCGTCGCCCCCCAATGCCCCGAGGATGCCTGGTGGGATGCAGACGCGCTCATGGCCCTAGTCGATGAAGTCCGCGCCGCCCACCCCGTCGACGAAGACCGGGTCTACATCACGGGACTCAGTATGGGCGGCTATGCGACGTGGGATCTGCTGAGTCGCTTCCCCGACGTATTTGCCGCGGCCGTCCCGATCTGTGGTGGTGGCGACCCCCGGCGGCTCTGGGAAGGTATCAGTTCGGGCTTCGAAATGGACGGCCTGCTGCGTGCAAGTCACGTACCGGTCCGAGCCTTCCATGGGCAGGACGACCGAGTCGTTCCCGTCGGCGAATCCGAACTTCTCGTTGACGCTCTCCAGGAAGTGGGCTCCCGCGCAAGCCTCACCATCTATACCGGTGTCGGGCACAACTCCTGGGCTGAGACCTACGCCAACGGCGAGCTCTACGCTTGGCTGTTCGCCCAGGAACGAGGCGCCGACTAGCCTGATTGCCGCCTAGCCAAATGCGCCGCCCGGCCCAAGGCGGTACACTGCGGTCCATGAAGCGAATCGTGTTGCACATCGGCTACGGCAAGACCGGGACCACGGCGATCCAGGGCGCCCTGGCATCCAACCGTACACTGCTTGCCGAGAATGGTATCCACTACCCCGAGTGGCACGACTTTGTCGAGCGGGACAACCACAACGGGATCGCGAAGTGCATGACGTACTTGAACCACGCGCACTTTTTAGACGGCTTCTTTGAAAAGCTACAAAAGGTGTCGGCCGAGACCCTTGTGCTCAGCGGCGAGACCCTGGCCATCTATCCCGAGCGCGGCACCCTGGCTCGTCCACAATCGTCCATGATCGACGGCTCGGTATTCCAGCGAAACTACCGCGCAGACCCAGACTGGCAGCTCAAGAAACGTGACCTGATCGGCCATCTAAAGGGCTCTTTACCCGATGCGGACGAGGTCCGTGTCGTCGTATTCTTACGGCGCCAAGACCGCTGGCTCGAGTCCATCTACAACGAAGACGTGAAGGGCGGCTACACCGACCTGACCTTCCGCGAGTTTGGCGAATACTACAAGAACTGCCTGCACTACGACCAACAGCTTGGCCTGTGGGCCGATGCCTTTGGTGCCGGCAACATCGACGTGTGCGTCTATGAGAAGCAGCAGCTTGGCGCCGGTGTGATCCATCAATTCTTTGAAGCTGGTCGGCTGACGGGGAACATGGAATCTGCGGCTGGCCTCGCCAGCGCCCTACAGCCGCCAAAAGACCGAACGCCAAACCCGCGCCTTACGGACGATGCCCTCGCGTACCGCCGCAAGCTCAACGGACGCATTGCGTGGCTGCCGGAATTCCTTTGGGCCCGCGCCAACTCCTGGGTGCGCCAAAAGGCGGAGGCTCGCTCGGCCAAGGCCGGCAAGGGCGAGCTCTTCACCAAGCAAGGCATCATGGACGACGCCACTCGGCGCGAGTTCTTGGCCGAATTTGCCCCCGGGAACGAGTCTATCGCACGGGACTACCTCGGGCGGCAAGACGGCATACTCTTTCGGGACGAGCTGTAGGCACCGCGCCCACCATGAGCCTAGCCCGAACCTGGATCGAAGTCCGCGTGACCGTACCTGACGGATGGGGCGAGCTTGTGGCTAGCCTCTTCGCGGACTCCCCCTTCTCCGGCGTCGCCTTCGGCCCGGCAACCTTGGCCTCCACGGCCGCGCCAGAGGGTAGCGACTTCCTGCGCGCCTACGTGCCCATCAGCCACGACTCGGAGGGCCTGCGCGCGGACATCCAGCGAAGACTAGATGAGCTGGCCGAGCGCGTCGGCCTAGACGAGCTGCAAGACATGCCGCTTCGCTTCCACGCCCTGCCCGCCGAGGATTGGGCCAACTCTTGGAAGCGCAGCTGGAAGCCATTTCGCTGCGGCGACATCGCCGTGGTACCGCGCCACTTCGAGGGCCAGCTACGGCCCACGGACATCCCCATGCGCTTGGATCCAGGCGGCGTCTTTGGCACCGGGCGCCACGCGACCACGCGCACGATCATGTTGGTGATGCAGGGCAAGATGAAAGGCGGCGAGCGTGTACTCGACGCCGGTTGTGGCACCGGGATCCTGGCCTGTGCGGCGGCCCTCTCCGGCGCGGAAGACGTACTCGGTTTCGACATCGACCCCGGGGCCGCCTCCCACTTCAGCGAGCTCACCCGGGACAACGGTGTGGAGACCAAGTGCCACTTCCGCGAGGGCGGCTTCGAGGTCCTAGGTGACGGCGACACCGGTTACGACGTAATCCTAGCCAACATCTACGCGGACATCATCATCGACCATGTGCACGAACTCGCCGCGCGGCTCGCCCCCCATGGCTGGTTCGCTTTCAGCGGCTGCCACCGGGCCCACGCGGACGACGTACGCGAAGCCCTAGCCGGCGCCGGGCTTGTCCTCGAGGAGGAGCGCGTACGCGGACTTTGGCACACGCTGGTCGGGCGACGGGCCTAAGCCACACTGAACGAGACTTGCCGCCTGCTGTGCGTGATGCCTAGGTTCTAGCTTGCCAATCTAGTGCAGGCGCGGATAGTGGGCTCTCACCTCATACGCCCCACGACCTATACTTCCAAAAATCGCTCTTGCGCGAAGTGGAGCAGACGGACAAGTAGCCCTGCCCCCCGTGGCTGCTGAATCAAGGATTCGCCTGTTGGGATGGCGCGTTTTGCCTGACCGTGCTTTGCAACGGCCCGGGGAATGGCGACGATGCGCCCATGGGGAGTGAAGTGAATCATGAGCGCGCCAAGCGCATCGAGAAGCTGCGGACCGGGGCGGCCTTCGATGTGCTCGTAGTCGGCGGCGGGATCACCGGCGTCGGTATCGCACTAGATCTGGCAGCCCGCGGGCTCAAAGCCCTGGTGATTGACAAGGGCGACTGGGGCGGCGCAACCTCTAGCTCATCTTCCAGACTCGTGCACGGTGGGCTACGCTACCTAGAGCACTTCGAATTCTCACTGGTGCGCGATTCGTGCCTGGAGCGCGCACTGCTGCTTGAGAACGCCGCGGGCTTTGTCTGGCCGGAGGAATTTCACTTCCCCGTCATGCGTGGCGACCGCGTGGGCGCGGCTAAGCTGATGGCGGGACTGTGGCTATACACGGCCCTCGCCACGCCGCGCGCCCTCGGGCTACCGACCCGGCGCTCAGCGGCCGCCCTCGAGCAGCGCATTCCCGGCATCGACCGGGCACGACTCAAGGGTGGTGGCAGCTACACCGACGCGGCCACGGACGACTCTCGCCTGACCTTGGCCATTCGCCAGACAGCCGAGCGCACGGGCGCTACCTGCCTCTCCCGCGTCGAGGCGATCTCCATCGTGGACCAGGTCACCGGGCCCGTTGCGCGCCTGCACGACCTGGAGACCGGCGATAAGTTCGAGCTTCAGCCCAAGGCTGTCGTGCTGGCCGGCGGTCCATCCACCGATGCTCTACGCGCGCTCTGCACATTCCAATCAGGCCCACCAAGTCAAGCTGGCGAGGCCCCCTGGACCACGCCAACCCGAGGCAGCCACATTGTGGTGCCCCGGGCCAAGCTGCCCACGGATGGCGCGGTGATCTTCACCTCGGCTGTGGACGGGCGGGTCATGTTCTTGATCCCCTGGCCCAACCACACGATCGTCGGCACTACCGACATCGACGACGAGGCAGCGAACCCGAAGGGCGGCGCGCCCCGTATGCGCCCCGTCGCAACCGCAGCCGAAGTCCAGTATCTCGTGGACTCCGCCGCTGCCCTGGTGCCAGCCTCGAAGCTCACCACAGACGACGTGCTCTCGACCTGGGCTGGCCTGCGACCACTGCTGGCCGCGCCCCCGGGCAAGGGCCCCTCCGAGCGCTCCCGCGAGGAGCGCATCGAGCGCGACGGCAACCTGTTCACCATTGCCGGCGGCAAGCTCACGGGCTATCGCAGCGCGGCCGAGAAGCTGGGACATATGGTCGCCACCGCCCTGGGCATAGGCCATTCGGCCAAGGCCTCTCCTACCCGTGAGCTGCGCCTAGACGGCGCCCTTGGCGGCACCATCCCCCGACCCGCCTGGTCGCGGCTCACCCCCGGGTCCAGCCGGGTCCAATCCCTGGATCCGCTGGCCGTAGCCTGGGATGGACGCTATGCCGCCGGCAGCGCCGACGTGCGGGCGTTCTGCGCCTCGCGACCGGGCGGCTTGGAGCCCATTGACAAGTGCACTTTATGGGGCGAAGTCGACTGGGCCGTGCTGTTCGAGGACGCCCGGGGGATGGTGGACTACCTCTTCCGGCGCAGCGATGTGGGCCTGGGACCCCAGGCCTTCGTCGCCCAACTCATCCCCGCACTCGCCGAGCGCATGGGGCAGCTGTTGGACTGGTCCGACGAGCAGCGTTCCGTCCAAATCCGCCTTGCCACGGAAGAAATCGGACGCCGCCACGCATGGCGCCAGGAATAAAAGCGTCAAGGTCCCGTCGGGACGGGCGCTTTGCCCTTGGGAAACTTCGCCTTGGGCCCCAAGGTATGCGTAAGAAAAGCCGATCCTTGGACTGGACCTATTAATGAGAGAGGAGCCCCGTAAAGGCAGGCCCCCCTCGAACCGAATCAACTGCCGAACGTCATGACGCTCCTCCTGCTTGTCCTCGCCCTTGTGGCGGCTGTCACCCTGCTCTACCGCAACCTGCCCCTCTACGCATCTGCGGTGGCTTGGCTCCTAGTGCTCTGTGCTTTATTCGGAGGCCCTGTGGAGGTCGGCCAACATTGGTGCACGGGCTTGGGCTCGAACTGGATATGGATCGCACTGCTGTGGGTCGTGCCCCTGGCTCTGTTTGGGCCGACACCTATTCGCCGCACCCTGGTGACGCCGACGGTCTTTAAGATTATCGCGCCGATTCTACCGGTCATGAGCGACACCGAGAAGACTGCCCTCGACGCGGGAACCGTCTGGTGGGACGGCGACCTATTCTCCGGTAATCCCGACTGGAAGAAGCTGCTGGCCTTTCGTCCAAAGGAGCTCACGAAAGAAGAGCGTGCCTTTGTGGACGGTCCCGTCGAAAAGGTCTGCTCTATGCTGACCGAGTGGGAGGTGACTCAGCGTGGTGACTTGCCCCCGGAGGTCTGGAACTTTCTCAAGGCCGAGGGCTTCTTCGGCCTGATCATCCCGAAGAAGTACGGCGGCAAAGGCTTCTCGGCGGCTGGCCACTCGGCGGTCATTCTAAAGCTCTCCACGCGCTCGACCGTACTGGCCGTGACGGTCATGGTGCCCAACTCTCTAGGCCCCGCCGAGCTGCTCGGCCACTACGGAACCGAAGAGCAGAAAGAGCGACTGTTGCCGCGCCTGGCCGATGGCCGCGAGCTACCCGCCTTCGCTCTCACCGAGCCCAACGCTGGCAGCGACGCCGCGTCCATGACCAGCAGTGGCGTGATCTGCATGGGCCAATGGGAGGGCGAAGAGGTGCTGGGCATTCGACTAAACTGGGACAAGCGCTATATCACCTTGGCCAGCGTGGCGACGCTGCTTGGCCTAGCCTTTAAGCTAACCGATCCCGACGGCTTGATTGGCAATCAGGTCGACTACGGTATCACCTGCGCGCTAATCCCCACGGACCTGCCCGGTGTGGTGGCCGAGCGACGTCACGATCCCTTGGGCGTGCCCTTCTTTAACGGACCGACCCAGGGCCACGACGTTTTTGTGCCGATCGACTTCATCATCGGCGGACAGAAGAACGCCGGCATGGGCTGGCGCATGTTGATGGACTGCCTGGCGGCGGGTCGCGGTGTTTCGCTACCAAGCCAAGCCTGTGCAGGTGCCCAGATCGCTACACGGACCACGGGCGCTTATGCGAGTATTCGCCAGCAGTTCGGCATGTCCATCGGGCGCTTTGAGGGCATCGAAGAGCCTCTTGCTCGCATCGCAGGCCGCAGCTACTACCTCGACGCCATGCGGAACCTGACCGTGGGCGCAATTGACTCCGGCGAGAAGCCCGCCGTGCTGACGGCGATTTGCAAGCGCTGGATGACCGAGGCCATGCGTGACCTCATAACCGACGGCATGGATGTGGTCGGCGGCGCCGGCATCTCCCGCGGTCCACGCAACATCCTCTCGGCCGGCTACACGGGCGCGCCGATCAGCATCACAGTCGAAGGCGCCAACATCCTGACGCGATCGATGATCGTCTTTGGCCAAGGTGCGATTCGCTGCCACCCCTTCGCTCAGAAGGAGATCGACGCTGTCGCGGCCAAGGACCTTGGCGCCTTCGACCGCGCCTTCTTCGGCCACGTCGGCTTTATCTTTACGAACGCCGCGCGCTCCGTGGTCCTGTCCGCAACCGGCGGCTATGTGGCCGGTGTGCCCGCTGCCGGTCCGGAGGGCTACTACATGAAGCAGTTGACGCGCCTGTCGGCGTCCTTCGCCATTGTCTCGGACATCTCGATGGGTGTCCTGGGCGGGGGCCTCAAGCGCATGGAGAAGATGACGGGTCGCCTGGCCGACGTCCTGGCCTGGATGTACGTGGGCTCTGCCGCTGTGCACCGCTTTCGTCAAGACGGCAGCCCCGAGCGCGATCTTCCTTACATGCGCTGGGCCGCCCAGACTGCCTTGTATGAGGCGGAACAAGCGCTTTTGGGCGTAATCCGCAACTTCCCCGTCCGCCCCGCCGCGGCACTGATGCGCGTCATGGTGTTCCCGTTTGGGCCGCGCATGACGCCGCCCTCGGACCGCCTCGGCGCCCATGTGGCCCGTGGCATCCTCTTCGACGGCGAAGCGCGCACACACCTTGGCAGGGGCGTCTACATTCCGCCCGTGGACGAAGAAGGGCTCGGTCGCCTCGAGAAGGTGCTTGGCGACGTGATCGCCGCGCGTCCAGTCCAGCGTAAGATCCGCAAGGCCGTCAGCGCGAAGAAGCTTGAGCGCAAACCCAAGGCGACCCTGCACCAACGCGCTGAAGAGGCTGGTGTGATCACGTCGGGCGACCGCGAGCTGCTGCGCCGGGCTGCTGAAGAGCGCAACGAAGTTGTGCAAGTGGACTCCTTCGCTCCGGACGAGTTTATGAACAACAAGCGCTAAGGCGCGAGGTCCTGAGTCCAGGCCTAAGAAAAGGCCGCGCGCCTGGAGGTTGTTTCGACCTCCAAGCGCGCGGCTTTTTTCGTTAGCGGCTTCCGCCCTAGTAGATCGGCGACCTACAGGATCCGCATGTTCCAGGGGTACTGGTAGGGCCGGCCATTGTAGGTGGCTACTGCCCCTTGGATGGACCAGATCACATTGACCAGGACCAAGACAAAGATCATCGGAAAGCCGATCAGGATTAAGCAGAGCAAGGCTGCAATGAGCGAAAAGATGATCATAGTGATCTGGAAGTTCAGGGCCTCTTTTGCTTGGCTCGAGGCAAAGTCATCGTCGTCCTTGTGGAGCAACCAGATCGCAAGGGGCGTGGCCCAACCTAGGATTCCCCCACTGAACAGGATCGCAACAGCCCCGGCTGCGTGGGAAAGCATGGCCCAGGTGTAGGACTCGGGCCGGGCGCGCGCGGCGTAGGAGCCCGACTCTGCATGGGACGGATTGCGCGGCTGGTTGCGGTTGTTCGCGGCCCCGTGGCCCCCGTCCCGATACGGCTTGCGGCGCGGGGGCGGCTCGGCGGCGCGCCACTCGCGGGCACGGGCGTCGGCCTCTTCCTCGGGACCCGGATCCGGCTCGAAATCCGGCTTGCGCTTGGTCTCGCCCTTTTCGAAGTGAAAGGAGGGGCTGTCCTTGGCGCTTGCGCGCCACTCGTCTTCGTTGAATTCGTTGGTCATGGGAGTGCCTGTTTGCGGCGTACCCTATGTTATTCGGAAAGAAGCAGATTTGATTTCACAGGGGCAACCAAACCATGGAGCGAGCCTTTTGGGCCCCGCAAGAGTAGAATCCCGGGCGTGAGGATCCTCTATCTATCCCAGCGCGTCCCCTATCCGCCCAATCGTGGAGACAAAATCACCACCTGGCGCAATGTGGACTACCTGCGACGCAATCACGACGTGCAATGCGTAGCCTTTGCCCATGATGCCAGTGACCACAAGGCAGCGGACGACCTGCGCGCCATGGGCATTGCGATCGAGACCGTCGACCTAGACATGAAGGCCCAGAAGCTGCGCTCGCTTCCCATGTTGCTGACAAACAAGCCCCTGACCCTGGGCGTCTACGGCAGCAAGAAGCTCCAGGCCGTCGTGGACCGGTTGATGCCGAACATTGACCTTGCGATCGCGTATTCGTCGAGCATGGGCGCGTTCATCCTGCCCCATAAGGACAAGAAGCGCATCCAGTACATCGTCGAGCTGGACTCGGACAAATGGGCCCAGTATGAGGGCTTCACGAAGCCGCCAATGAAGTGGATCTACGGCCGCGAGGCCCGCACCCTAAGGCGCTTTGAGAAGCAGCTCTGCGCCGAGGTTGACATGAACGTGCTGGTCACGCCCCTCGAGCAGCGTATCTTCAACGATGCGGTTCCTGGAGCGAAGAGCGTCGTGCTGCGCAACGGCGTAGACCTGGAGCTCTTCAACCCGAATGAGAACACGCCCGAGCCCGGGCACCTGGTCTTCACTGGGGTCATGGACTACTTCCCTAATATCGACGGCTGTGAGTGGTTCGCCCGGGAGATCCTGCCCGAGGTCCAGCGCCATATTCCGAATGCGCACTTCTCGATCGTGGGCTCTGCACCCACCGACGGCGTCAAGGCCCTGGGCAAGCTGCCTGGTGTCGAGGTCACTGGCTTTGTGGACGAGACCAGGGACTGGCTCGCACGTGCTGCCGTGGCGATCGCGCCCCTTCGGATCGCACGCGGCATTCAGAACAAGGTACTCGAGGCCATGGCCATGGGGCTGCCCGTTGTGGGCACGACCCACGCGACCCAAGGCGTGGACGGAGACCACGGTCGCGACTACATGGTAGCGGACACGAAGGCTGCCCAAGTGGCCGAGGTCGTTCGCCTGCTGCGGGACCGCGACGAGGCCCTCGAGCTTGGCAAGCGTGCCCGCAGCTTCGTTGAGAAAAAGTACCGCTGGGAAGACGTGCTCGAGCCATTGGGCGAGCTGATCAGCGAGATCGAGTAGCCATCCAAAAATCAAGATAGCGCCTCTGTGTGCTGTCTATTCCGACATCCTCTAGATAAGAACGACAACGACATGAGTCACGAACGCATCGCCAACACCTTCGACGCCTGGGCCACTACTGGACGCGGCGAGGGCATGGAAAAGGGCCACGGGGACGTGGTTGGTCAGATCATTCCGCAGCTGGGCATTGGTCCCGGCGACCAGACCTTGGACCTGGGTTGCGGCATTGGCTGGGCGACCCGCGCCCTCGCCAAGGTAGCCGCTGGCGCCGGTGCCGTTGGCGTGGACATCTCCAAAGAGATGATCGCCAAGGCCGAGTCGCTCCACAGCTTTACCATCCGCGCTCGCTACGAGGTCATGGCGTTCGAAGACCTCGACTTTAAGGACGGCCACTTTACCCACGTCTTCTCGATGGAAGCCCTTTACTACGCGCCGGACATCGACAAGTCCCTTAGCGAAGTGCTGCGCGTACTCAAGCCCGGCGGCCGCGCCGACATCGTGATTGACTTCTATGCGGACAACGAATCTACCGGCGGCTGGAGCGACACCATAGACGCGCCCATGACCTGGATGTCCGAGGCCGACTGGATCGCCAAGTTTGAAAGCGCCGGCTTCGAGAACGTCACCACGACCCGCGTGATCGACTCCCGTGGCCCCGGCGAGGAAGCGGACTTCACGCCCTCGAAGGTCTACCCTGACTGGGCCTCCCGCGTGCGCTTCCACGAAGCGGGCAGCCTGTGGATCCACGGCGAGAAGTCTAGCTAACCTAAATGAGAATTGTTCGCACCTTGCGCCTTGGATTCTGCGTGGTAACCGTTGGACTCACCTCCCTGTTAGCCTGCTGCACCCCCAAGATCCCCATTGAGGTCGCCCCTGCGGGTGGCCCCGAGCGCTTGGTGATCGACATCCGCGAACCGACCGACTACGCGGCAGGTCATGCCCCAGGGGCCCTTAATATCCAGCTAACCTGGGATCAGCTCGAGGACCGGACCCTGGGCTACGTGCCCGATGTTAAGCGCCCCCTAGCCCTGCGCGCCTCGTCCCAATCCAAGGCCGAACAGGGCGCCGCGATCCTCCAAGAGCTAGGCTACCAGGACGTGACCCTGTTCGCGCCCAAGCCCGAGAGCGAAGGCGAGACCCTCGAGCTTATGATGGCCGAGGACCTGCACCAACTCATAGCGGCGGGCGGATCCTCGTACCTGATCGATATCCGCACACCACCTGAATTTGAAACCGGCGTCATCGATTCCGCCGTACTTGTCGACCAGGATGCCGGCCCAGCGGCCGTCGAGGGACTGGACAAGGACGCGCGCTACCTCATCATCTGCGAGGGCGGCTGGCGCTCGAGCCAACTGGCCAGCTGGATGAGGCTCCAGGGATTTACCGACGTGGTCAACGTCATCGACGGCATGGCTGGCTGGCGCGACCTGTAGGCCTTCTGGGGCCTGGGATCGAAGGTTTCCCGGCTGAGAGCCAAGATTCGTTGTCACCGATCGCCGATTGGCGCGTCAGTGGACCATGTGGTTCTCGTGTTCGGTGGTGGGCTTTGGCCTTGGCTATGGAGCAGCTTTGCTGGCGGCCCACTGGTTGTCCCTGCGTGGGGTCTGGCCGGGGGAGCCGCCTTGGCTGCGGTGGGTGATCGTGGCCTCCGTGCACCCCATTCGTGCGGGCTGGGTCGCTGTCCTGCTCTTGTTTGCCTGGAAAGAGACGAAGGCGTTGATCCGGCGCGGTCCTGGGTTGGGGAAAAACGCGGTATTCGTTACTATACGAGTGGCTGCTCGTGCCGTATTCGATCACGCGGAGCCAACTGTGTCCTTCTCTGGACCCAACCACCGAGTCCAAGCGCCCCAGCAAGGCCTGTCCCATAGGCTGCCTACAACCGCTGGCAAGTACGAACCGTTCATGTCTACAAGCACCCGCGAAAGTATCGTGTCCAAGCCAGCCCAGTCCCCTGGGCTCGGCCTGACCGTTCAAATTGACCCCTGCCAAAATTCCTTCCGAGAGGGAGTCTTCTTGTCCCAGGCCGTCGTTGTGACCACCATTGCTATGGCCCTCAAGGAGTACTCCAAGGACGGCGCCAAGATCAAGACCTTCGTCGTCAACGGAGAGTACTGCCCCCTGCGTCACGATGACTTCCGAGCCATCTCCGAGAACCTCAAGGCTATTGCCAAGAAGTGGTTTCCCAAGGCGCGCCTGCACCTGATCGGTTTCCCGCGCTACGTCAATTCGCCCGGTGTCTCGGTCGCCCTTCAGTTCTACCACCAGGTGACCCTGCGCCTAGAGGCCGGAACCCAGAAGACCTTCGCCGCCATGACGGGCGAGAAGGGCAGTGTGCTCAATGACGTATTGACCATCCTTTCCAAGCTAGACCTGGGCAACCTGGTCATCCGCGCCCGCTTTATTCGCGGCGACGTCGAGAACTCCAGCGTCTCCGAGGTCCGCAACTGGGTCAAGATGCTCGCTGACATCAAACCCGCCAAGGTTGAGATTCGCTCTCCCGCAAAGGGCTTCCTACCTAAAACGAAGGGTATCACTGCCACGCGCCTTAAAGAGATTCAGGCCGAGGTCGAAGATAAGCTTGAAGCTCCCTGCGAGATCATCGACTAACCAGCTAACGACTATGACACGCATCGAAACGTCGAAGGACGGCACCATCAAGATCGAAGTTGCGGACAGCGCCGGCTATTGCTGGGGCGTCGAGAGGGCAATCGACCTAAGCGTCGAAGCGGCCTCGAACTCCGAGCGTCCCGTCTTTACCCACGGCGACCTGATTCACAACAACTACACCGTCAACAAGCTACGGGACGAGCACGACATCAACTCCGTCAAGGAGGTCGACGAGGCCCCCGAGGGCTCTGCCCTGGTGATTCGCGCCCACGGTGTTCCGCCCCAGACCAAGCTGGCCGCAGCCAATGCGGGACTCAACGTCGTCGACGGCACCTGCCCCCTGGTGACAAACATTCACAAGAAGGCCTTGCAGCTGCTCGAGAGCAAACACCAGATCTTTGTCATTGGCAAGGCCAGCCATCCCGAGGTGATCGGGATTGTGGGCGCCGTGGAAGACGCAGGCGGTAAGGCTCAGGTTCTTGAAAGTATCGCAGATGCCGAGGCGCTTCCTGTAATGAAGCGTGTTGGCGTCGTCATGCAGTCGACCCTCGTCGCCCGTAAAGCCGGCGACATTGTCTCCGTGCTTACGGCCAAGTCCCGAGAAGTCATGGCGATCAACACGATCTGCCACGTGACGACAGAACGGCAACAGGAAGCCGACCAGCTGAGCCAGAACTGCGACCTGATCCTGGTCGTTGGGTCGCCCCACTCTTCCAACACGAAGAAGCTGGCGGAGGTCTGCTCACAAGGCGGAGCCCCCACCCACCAGGTGGAAGGTGTCAAGGATCTGGACCTCGCTTGGTTCGACGGCAAGAAGCACATCGGCATACACGCTGGAGCCTCTTCACCTGTAGAGGTGATCGAAGAGATCATCTCCTTCCTGCTCGACAACCTCGTCGAGTCTGCGGCCTAACGGCCCGCTAAAAGAGCGACCGCGGGGAGCCCAAGTGAACTTGGGCTCCCCGCGGTCGTTTCATCGTCACTCGGTCCCGACCTTCGACAATGGGATCGATTGGCCTTCCTCATCCACGGCGACCATGGTGACCTCGGCTTCGGTCACCAGGCGCCTGTTATCCGACCCAAAGCTGCTCTCGCTCCAGACCTCTACGTCGACACGAACGGACTTGTGTCCAACCCGCTGGGTCTTGGTGAAGCAGGAGACCACGTCGCCCACATGCACTGGCTCGCGGAAGACGATCTCATCCATGGCCACGGTGACCAGCTTACCCGTGTGGTACTTGTGGCTCTCCACCGCGGCCGCGAGGTCGATGTGGGACAGGATCAAACCGCCGAAGATCGTACCTGCGGCGTTGGTGTCCTTGGGCATCATCACAACGCGGATGGCGGGGCAGCGGCCTTCGGGGAACTCTGGGCAATTCGTCATGGATACCTGGGGTTAGGCTGCAAATCCGGCAGTCGCCGCAGCCCGTTAGGCCCATAGAGTGCCGGTTCCTTAGGGAACATGCTAGCCCAGAGGCGTATCGTGGGGCTATGAGAATCTACACTGACGAATTCATGCTTCGCCATGACACAGGAGCAGGTCATGTGGAGCGCTCGGCACGCCTCGAGCGGCTGCACTTCTCCCTAGCCGAACAACCTCTTCCAGGGGTGTCGATGCATAAGCCCCGCTTGGCCACACCTGAAGAGCTCAAGCTTGTCCACGATGCCGACTACGTGTCCCGCATTCTGGCCCTGGACGGACAAGCCCTGGCCCTGGACGCGGACACGAATCTTAGCCCGGATTCAGTCCAGGCGGCTCGGCTTGCCGCAGGCGCCGGGCTCTGCGCCGTCGAGGACCTTGTCGCGGGTTTGTGCCCAAGCGCCTTTGCCCTGGTTCGGCCACCCGGGCACCACGCGGAGCACGACCGCGCCATGGGCTTTTGTGTCTTCAATAACGTCGCCATCGCCGCCGCCCACGCCGTCCAGAGCTTGGGCGTAAAGCGCGTGCTCATCATCGACTGGGACGTACACCACGGCAACGGCACCGCGCACATCTTCGAGAGCCGGTCGGACGTCCTGGTGTTTGGTACTCACGAGCACCCGCTCTGGCCCGGAGGCGGGGCGAAGTCTGAGACCGGCACGGGACCCGGTGATGGCTTCACCATCAACGTGCCCCTACCCGCCGGCTGCGGCGATACCGAATACCTGGCTGTCTTCCAGGAGGTGCTTGTCCCGGCAGCGGATCGCTTTGCCCCCGAGTTGGTCCTAGTCTCAGCGGGCTTCGACGCGCACGAGCGGGATCCTCTGGGCTCGATGCAGGTCACCAACGAGGGCTTCGGCCGATTGGCTGGTATCGCTGACGACATCGCCGAACGCCACGCACAGGGCCGCATTGCCTTGTTCCTCGAGGGCGGGTACGACATCCGTGGCCTCGTCGGCGGTGTGCGCGCGGCAATCTCCGCGCTGGGGAGATAAACGCCAAGCGCCCCAGATGAGAAGCTCATCTGGGGCGCTTGGCTTACGGGCAGATGCCGGCGCTTAGTCCATGTGGGACTGAACGCGCTCGTCACCCATCTCGAGCTTTGTGGCCGCCTTGGCAACCCACTTGGCACCGAAGATACCGACGACACGAATCGCACCCTTGGTCACGCAGCGCAGCGTAAAGTCAACAGGACCCCACTTCAGAGGGTTCTTGATGCCCTGGGCTCTGTTGTAGATCGTGTTCTGCTCGGTCACAAGCCACTCAGAGTACATCATGTACATGATCAGCAACGGCTTAGACATCCAGCGCTTGTCCAAGGTCTTCTTCGCGAAAGGCATCATGCGCGGGAAGCGCACTAGGATCGGGAACCACTTGTGCAGGTTCTCAATCTTGTCCTTGTCCTTCACCTGGATCGTAGCTTCCCGGTTGAAGTTCGCAGGGAAGTCGTCATAAGCGGCCACTGCCACACCCAGACCTTCGGTGATCTCGTTGAGGTCGAACTCGGGGTAGGGCTGAACGATCGAGCAGAGCGGGTGATCCACGCCACACTCGATGTTGAGTTGGATGGTCGCGAAGTCGTCTTCGATCGTGCCGCCGGGCCCGCCAAGCATGTTCAAGGAGCCTAGGCGGATGCCGTTCTCCTTGATCCAGCGCGACGCGTTGCGCAGCTGCTCGGTATCGGTGTTCTTGCGGAAGACCGTGTTGCGAACGAAGTCGCTAGCAGCCTCGAAGGCGATTCGTGCGTAAACGCAACCGGCGCGCCTCAGATTGACGATCTGACGCTCCTTGACGATGTTGGCCATCAAGATGCAGTCGAAGGGCAGGCCGACTTCCTTGGGCCAGCGGTCGGCGAACTCTTCAAGCCACGAGTCCTTCAGGTTGAAGATGTCGTCGAGGAAGTGGACGAAGTCCAAGGGGTAGTCCTTGCGGATCTCGTTGACCTCTTGAATCACGTGACTCACAGAGCGCTTGCGGACGTACTGCTTGTTGGTCGCACCATAGATGCGCTTCCACGCGTGGTGGAAGCAGAAGCTGCACATCATTGGGCAACCGCGCTGGGTCACGATGACCTTGCGCGGGCTGTTTGCGTAGAGCGGAGCCGCATCGTAAAGAACCGTGCGGTCGGGGATGCCCAACTCGTCGATGTCCTTGATCAAGGGGCGGGGCTCGTTGCGGATCATGCCGCCCTTGCCGTCCGCGAAGACCAAGTTGGGGATCGAGGTGATGTCCTCACCGGCCTCCATCTTGTTGAGCAGCTCGACGACCGCTCCCTCGCCTTCACCGAGGCAGACCGCGTCGATCTCGTCCTGCAGGACGCAGTCCGGGAGGAAGGTGACGTGGGGGCCACCCATCAGCGAGAAGAACTCGAACTTCGACTTCAAGATGCGGTTCACATCGTAAATCGCCTTGTGATTGCCGGTCATCAGGGACCAGGTGATCACGTCAGGATTGTAGTCCTTGATCTTTTTGAGCCACATGGGGTCGGGGACGACGAGCGCCTCCATCTCGTGGCCTGCGTCTTTGACGGCGCGACTGAGATACATGGGACCCAGGGCTTCCTGGGGTAGCAAACGAGTGATATGTAGAACTTTCAAGGGCGATCGTTGGGGATCAGAGGGGCGATTCGGGCCCCATTAGGCCTGTCGAGGAGAGAAGAACCTGAGGTGCAATCGTACCCCATTACTTCGACTGTGGGGGGGCTGACCCTGTGTTCGAATGGGCGATTCTGGAAGGCAGATCGGAATTTGGGCGGATCATCCTGGGGGGAATGCCTCCCATCGTGCCGGTTAGATGACCCGGGTGTCCGGCGATCGGGCCCTTCCTGGGCACGGGCGTGAGGCGTGCCCCCGGTGGACTTAACTTCCCTAGAGCGGTGTTTCCTGGACTCCGCGCCGACGATTGCGGAGCCGCGAATCGCCATGTCTAGCTGTTCTGGGGAGCAGCCGCCCCCCTCTAGCTACCGTTGAAGTTTTCGCCAAGAACATCGTCACATCCACGAACTGCTGAGCTCCACCAGCGGGGAGCCCCCCCCCGTAGGGCGCGAGCATGTCTGTCGTAGAAGGCTCTAGCCAAGCGCCGCTGCGAGGGCGCGCTTCACGTAAACCGGGACCATCTCTTGGCGCCATTCGTGGTCACCGGGGATGTTGGGTAAGGGGGTGCACTGCTTGTAGGCGGCGTCCATGACTTGGGCGACGGCGGTGTCGTAGTTGGCTTGGCCGGGGGTAGTCCCGATCAGCAACTTGGCCGCCTTGCGCACGCGAGTTGGGCGCGCCTGGAGAGCGATCACGACAAGGTCAGCGTGCTCGATCTTACCGGCCTCGTCGAGGTCTAAGCGCGAGGCGACGCCGAGTAAGGGGAAGTCGATCGAGCCACGCAGGCGCAGCTTTACGTAGCCGCCGCGGTGGCCCCGCGGCGTAGCGGGGATGTGGATGCGGGTCAGCAGCTCGGTCGGTGTGACCTTCTTGTTCCAAGCGCCGTCCGCCTTGAAGAGTGCTTCGAACTCTAGGGTGCGCTTGCCGTCGCCGTGCTCGGTCGGAGCGTTTTGGAAGTCGAGGCTTGCACCGAGGCTCGCCAGGGCCGCGGCCGTGTCGTTGCTTGCGGCTGCAACACAGCGACTGCCACCTTCCACCACGTGGCACGCGGTGCCGTCTTTCTTCAGGCAGAACCCAAGGCTGCTGCGCCAGAAGTGGCTCTGGTTGATCCACTGGCAGCGCGTGTCGAGCATGACGTTGCCGCCGATGGTGCCCATGATGCGGTGCTGGGGACCGGCCACGGTTCCAGCGGCTTGGGCCAGGGCCGGCGCGATGCGCAGGACGTGTTCGTTGGATGCGATGTCCGCCAGGGAAGTCAGGGGGCCAATCGACAGGCCTCCGTCGGCGCTGACTTCGATACCGCGCAATTCATCGACCTCGCCCAGGGAGACCACGATGTCGGCTTCGATGAACTCGTGCTTGAGATTCGGCAAGAGGTCCGTGCCTCCGGCGAGGATGCGACCGCGGCCTTTGGAGTCGGCGAGTGCCTGGACGACTTCGTCGATGGACTTCGGAGAGACAAGGTTGAACTTGGGGAGCCTTAGCATGACGTGCCTCCGGTTTGGGAGTCGGCGGCAGCCTTCTCGCGCAGGGCGGCAAGGACGCGCCCCGGGGTAAAGGGAAGCTCGCGCAGGCGAATACCGACCGCGTCGAAGATGGCGTTAGAGAGGGCGGGCAGCGCCGGGTGAAGCGGACCCTCGCCGGCCTCCTTGCCGCCGTAAGGTCCCTCGGGATCGATGCTCTCGACGATCAAGGCGTGCAGCTCGGGGGTATCCACCGAGGTGGCCAAGGGGTAGTCCAACAGCGACGGTCCGCTGTGCAGGCCGAAGCGGTTGACGCGGTGGTTTTCAAAGACGGCTTCAACGATACCCATGTAGGCCGAGCCCTCCATTTGGCCGGCCACCAGCATCGGATTGAGAGCGCGGCCGCAGTCGTGGGCGACCCAGACGTTCTTCAGGTCGATCATGCCGGTTTCCGTGTCCACGTCGACTTCGACCACGTGGGCGGTGAAGGAGTAGGCCGGGGACGCGCCGATCGAGCCGCCGCGGTAGTCGCCGCCGAGGGTCGGCGTGTTGTAGGCGCCGGTGCTGCCGAGGGTGTCGTGGAATGCCTCGGCGATCTCGAAGGCCTCGCGGGTGGTAATCTTGGTCTCGCGCTCGTCGGTGTCAAAGACCTCGCCGGTGCCGAGGTAGACGCGCTTGGCGTCGATCTCCCACTTCGCGGCCACGGCTTCCACAATCAACTTGCGCAGCTTGCGGCAGGCGTCGATGGTCGCGTTGCCCACCATGAAGGTCACCCGGGACGAGTACGCGCCCAAGTCGACGGGGCACAGGTCCGTGTCGGCGGCGACGACGCGCACGTCGAGGGGGTCCAGTCCGAGCTCTTCGCACAGGATAGTACGCACCACACTCGAGCTGCCCTGTCCGATGTCGTTACCTCCGGTGAAGGCTGTCACCAGGCCCGATCGGTCGACCTTTAACTGGATTCCCGCCTGGGGCATGTCGTTGGGATAGATCGGGTAGTTGGTGCCCGAAATATACATAGACCCGGCGACGCCGAGCCCAGCGCCCATGGGCAGCTTACCCCGGCGCGACTTCCATTCCGAGGCGCGCTCGACCTCGTCTAAGCAGCGGCCGAAACCGTTCGAGGTTACGCGCTGACCGTTGACCGTCTTGGTGCTCTCACCGATATCGTTCTTGCGGCGCAGCTCGATCGGATCCATATCGATGGCCTCCGCAAGCTCGTCGAGTTGGATCTCAAAGGCAAAGCGCGGCTGCACGGATCCGTGACCGCGCTTGGGACCACAGGGCGGCTTGTTGGTGAAGACGCGGGTGGAGTTGAAGCGGTAACTCGGGAAGTCGTAGGGGCCTGTCAAGAGCTGGCCGGAGTAGTAGGTCGTCACGAGCCCAAAGGACGAATAGCTGCCGCCATCGATAAGTATCTTCGCATCGACGCCGGTGATCTGGCCATCCTTGGTCACGCCAGTCTTGTAGCGCAGGTTCATCGGGTGGCGTCCGCGGTGGGCGTAGAAGACCTCCTCCCGCGTCCACAGCATCTTCACCGGACGACCGGTGATGAGCGCTAGCTTGGAGACCACAAACTCAAGCGAAAACGGATCTGACTTGCCGCCGAAGGCGCCACCAAGAACCGGCTGGATGACCCGCAGGCGTGACTGGGGAATGCCCAGCACGCGGCTGACTTCGCGCTGCACGTAGTGGGTGATCTGGGTCGAAGACCACAGGGTTACGAGCCCGTCCGCCGATGTCCGGGCCACCGCGCAGTGAGGCTCGATGGCCGCGTGGGTCGAACCGTGAAAGACGAAGTCGTCTTCGAGCACGACGTCCGCGGATGCAAATGCCGCATCGACGTCGCCGAAGTCCAGCTCCACATGCTTCGACACGTTGCCGTGCTTGTTCTTTTCGTGAATTGCCGGTTCGTGGCGCTCCAACGACTCCTCGGGTTCGAAGTAAGAGTACAGCTCTTCGTACTCGACCTCGATCAAGCGTACGGCCGCGTTGGCCGTGTCCTCGTCCACCGCAGCAACGGCCGCGACCTCGTCGCCGATGAAGCGCACCTTGTCTACGGCCAAGGCGTTCTCGTCCTTGGTCCAAGGAATCACACCGTACTTCGTCGGCAAGTCCGCGCCGGTGATGACCGCGTGCACGCCTTCCAAGGCCAGGGCCTTCGACGCGTCGATCGAGACGATGCGCGCGTGGGCGTGGGGACTGCGCAGGGTCTTTGCGTGCAGCATGCCCGGCAGGACGATGTCGTCGGCGTAGACGGCCTCGCCGGTCGCCTTGGATAGGCCCTCAATCTTCCGCAGGGACTTCCCCACGGCCCGGAAATCGTCACCCCAAGGCGCGCCGGATCCGTGCTGGTCGCGTGCTCCCACTACTGGTCGCCCCCACCCTTCTTGCTACTCAGGCTCTCGGTCCAGGGCTTGTCCTTGGCCCAGCTCGGTGTCTTCGGCTCGGCGCCGACGCTCTCGGCCACGGCCAGCTCCACGGCCTCGACAATCTGGGTATAGCCCGTGCAGCGGCAGAGGTTCCCGGACAGGGCCTCGCGGATCTCTGCGCGGTCCGGCGTCGGGTTCTCATTCAGCAAAGCGCGCGCCGACAGCATCATGCCCGACTGACAAAAGCCGCACTGCAGAGCGCCGCAGCGGTCGAAAGCATCTTGCACCGGGTCTAGCCCTGTACCGCCCGCCTTGCGGTGGGCCGGCTGCAGTCCCTCGATCGTCTGGATCTGCTTGCCCGGGGCCGTGCCCGCAAGGATCAGGCAAGAGAGCTGGGGCTTGCCATCCACCAAGACGGTGCATGCGCCACAGTCGCCCTTGTCGCACCCCTGCTTCGAGCCCGTCAGCCCGATTTCATAGCGCAGGAGTTCAAGCAGGGTCCAATGGGCCTCTGCGCTGACGCGCATGCGGTCCCCATTGATCATCAGTTCAAGTGCAATCAGGCTAGACATGGGAGCGATTGTCTCTTCCAAGCCGGGTCTCGGCAAGCCCTAGGGCTGGATCCCCGATCAAACGGTACCTGCAGCCCGCCCAAATGGTTCGATTCGCCATGCCTGAATCCAAGCTAAAGCCCCTTATCTCTGCTCCCTCTGGTTGAATCTAGTCGAGGCTTTCAGCTCTCCGATGACCTCTCTCGCAAGGCTCAACCATTGGGCGCAATCGAACCCGGTAAGCACACCGGTGGCCGGAAAGCTCCGCTAGAATCTCCCCATGAGCAAGAAGCAGATCCTACTCGACATTGCCGCGTTCCTAGACTCTGGCCCTTCTGTGATGCTGAGCGCGCCGGATCGGGATGGTCAGCGTAAAGTGCTCGAGGCCTTTCTTGAGGTCTGCTACAACGAACTCGGTACGGCCCCGCGGTTCCTGGATGGCGATGGCATTCGCACGGTGCTCACCGCTAGGCTGCCCCGGCACTTCAAAGCAAAGGACGCTGTGGCGAAGCTGGCCCCGGATGTCATTGGTGCGTTCCTTGAGCACTTGACAGGCATCGAGAGCGTTCCCTTCGCATTCGAGATGCGGCTCGGCTTGCAAGACGCCGAGCCCGCGTATCTTGAGGCCCTCGCCAAGGGGCCCGAGGGTGTGCTGGCGACGGGGCGAAAGCCGGATCCTTTTAAACACGGCGCCGTGAAGCTAGGGCGCAACGATCCCTGCTCCTGTGGCAGCGGGAAGAAGTACAAGAAGTGCCACGGCAAGAAGCACGGCGCGTAGATTCCACGCGGTGCAATTGGAGTTAGGGTCCGAACTCCTAGCGTGGCCATGTCGAAACCTACCAACGACATGGGCACAGAGCGCGGACCCTAGGGGGGGATTGAAGCCTAGAACGGTACCCTCGCGACGGGGGCCTGGCGCTCTAGCCTGGGAGTGCGCAGGCAGGCTGCGCATTTTTTTTGGGGGGGGTGCGGTCGTTGCCGCGATTGAGGAGAGGGAGCACGGGCGGTCAGTCCCGAAGTAGCCGGGCCGCGTTAGCCAAAACATCGACGCCAAGCCGGGGAACCTAAAGGGTGAAAGTCACTTTATGGAACGCCAGGTCCTCGGCTCCTTCGGTGTGCTCCCGCAAGGAAAGTCCCGGCCCATAACAACGGAGACGCGGGTCGTCTTAAGTTTGCACTTGCTAGCACGAAATCCCCTGCATCCAGCATCAAAGTCCGGCGAACTACCAGGCACGTTTCCCACTTGCTTGGCCACCTGAGTATCCTAGGGCAAAACTACCCCACCCCCAGCACTTCCCATGACCTACGCATTCTATAGCTTCCTCCACATCGCCTCGATGTTCCTCTTCGTGGCTATGACCCAGCGCGCCCTCGCCGCTCCCAAGGCGCGCGAATCTAAGCCGCTCCGCATCACCGCAGTCGTAGGCATCATTGGCTTCGTGGCCGCCTTCGGCCTACTCGCCAGGACCTCCGTTGGGTGGCCTGGCTGGGTGATCGCCAAACTGGTCATTTGGATTGCGATTGCAGCCATCCCCGGTATCGTCAAGAGCAAGCCTGAGCTAGCGCCGAAAATGACCATGGTGGTCATCGCGCTCGTCGTCGCCGCTGTCTACTTGGTCGTCTACAGGCCCTTCTAGCCTGGAGGGCTGGGACACCAGCTTGGATCAACCGTAGCGGCCCTCGATGTAGTCCGCGGTCTCCTGGTGTCCTGGCGTTAGGAACATCTCCTCGGTCTTGGTGTGTTCAATCACCTTGCCCATAAGCATGAAGATGCACTCGTCGCTGGCGCGACGGGCCTGAGCCATATTGTGGGTCACGATCAAGATTGTGTACTCACCGCGCAGCTCCCAGATCAGATCCTCCACGGCCGAAGTGGCCTTGGGGTCCAGCGCGCTGCATGGCTCGTCCATGAGCAGCACCCGCGGCTTCATCGGCAGCAGTCGCGCGATACAGAGCTTCTGCTGCTCCTCTAGGGAGAGGCTCGTGGCGACGTCCCCAAGTCGATCCTTCACGGTGTCCCAGAGAAGGACCCGGCGCAGGGCCTTCTCAACCTCGTCGTCTTGCTTCGCCCGGGACATCTTCTTTGTGCTGTGCAGTTTAAGCCCGAACAGAACGTTCTCGCGGATGGAGATCGGCAGGGCGTTCGGGCGCTGGAAGACCATGCCGATCTGCTTTCGCACCTGCACGAGCTCCACATCCTCGGCCATGACGTCTTCACCGAAGACCTCCACGCCACCCTCTGTACGCACGTAGCTGTGCCGCTCGTTGATGCGGTTGATCGTGCGCAGGAACGTGGACTTGCCACAGCCCGAGGGCCCGATCATCGATGTAATCTGCCCCTCGCGGACGCTGAGGTCCACGTCGAACAGGGCTTGGAAGTCGCCATACCAGAGGGACAGGCCCTTGGTCTCGATGGCCATGGTCTGAGTCTTACCCAAAGCGTCCCTCCAGGTAGTCGGTTGTACGTGAATCTTGGACGTTCCCGCGGAACAGCTCTTCGGTCTCACCGACCTCCACGAGCTCGCCGCCAAGGAAGAACGCCGTGCGGTCGGCCAGGCGCCGGGCCTGGGCGACCAAGTTGCTGACCAGAACGATCGTGACCTCCTTCTTCAGCTCCTTAAGCACATCCTCGATACGCATAGTCGTGACTGGGTCGACAGCGATGGAGAACTCGTCAAGCAGCAGCAACTCTGGCGACTGGGAGAGCGCGCGGGCGATTGTGAGGCGCTGCTGTTGTCCGCCTGAGAGCAGGCTTCCAAGGGAGTCGAGTCGATCCTTGACCTCATCAAAGAGTGCGGCGCGTGTCAGGCAGCGCTCAACAATATCATCAAGTTCTGACTTGGACTTGACGCCGGACAGGCGCGGGGAGAGAGCCACGTTGTCGTAGATCGAGAGGGGAAGTCCAACCGGCAGAGGGAAGACCACACCGATGCGACTGCGCAGAGCGTAGACGTCGCGCCAAGACTTCACGTCGATGCCGTCGAACTTGACCATCCCGGTCACGTTCATGCCCGGGGTCATCTCGTTCATTCGGTTGATCGCGCGAAGGAATGAGGTCTTGCCGCTGTTTGCGGGTCCGATGATGCCAAAGATCTCGTTCTCGTAGACGTCGAAGTCTGCGCTGTGCAGCGCGATCTCGTCGCCGTAACGAATCGACAGATCGCGGACCTCGAGCTTCTTGACTTGGGTTGCTGGCTTTACCACTTCTTCTTGCCTCGCAAATAGGTGCGAAATCCAATCGACACAGAGTTGAGGATCATGACGATCGCGATCAAAGTCAGTGCGACGCCGTAGGGCAGACCTTCCGGGACGTCGGGCACCTGGGTCGAGATAACGTAGAGGTGCAGCGACATCGCCATGGTCTGGTCGTAGACGCTGGTGGGTAGGAACGGCAGAAACAGCGCCGCGCCGGTGAACATGATCGGTGCCGTCTCGCCGACCGTTCGGGAGACCTCGAGGATCACACCGGTCAAGATGCCGCTGATCGAGTTCGGCAGCACAATGCGCCAGATCGTCTGCCAGCGGGTTGCGCCCATGTTCCAGCAGGCCTCACGGAATGGCTGGGGCACTGCCTGCAGGGACTCGCGGGTGGCGACAATCACCACCGGCAGAGTCATCACAGCCATGGTTAAGCTAGCGGCAAGGATACTCGTCCCGAACTCAAAGAAGAGAACGAAGGCGCCGACGCCAAAGAGAGCGTGCACGATCGAGGGCACACCCGCGAGGTTGATGATCGCGAGGTTGATCGCCCTGGTGAGTGCTGTATCTTCCGCATATTCACTAAGGTAGATCGCGGCGGCCACACCAAAGGGCACCGAGGCCAGGAGGGCAACGGCTACAAGCCAGAGGGTGCCGACCAAGGCCGGGAAGATCCCCCCTTCGGTCATACTGTTCCTGGGGAACTCCGAGAAGAAGGCCCAGCTAAACGTGCCCTCGCTCTTGGCGATCAGCGTGACCAGGATGATCCCGACGGGAATAATCAGGGTGAGTGTCACCATGCCCAGAAGGATGCGCACCAGGCTTTCCTTGCGGCGGTTGCTCTGGTTGAGGTCTGTAGTTTGAAAGGAGCTCATGCCTTCTTACTCCGCATCCTGAGTCCGCCGCGGACGAAAACGTCGGCGGCCATGTTGATCACAAAGGTAATCAGGAATAGAGAGATACCGATCGCAAACAGCACTTGGTAGTGAGGCGATCCCTGGGCCGTCTCGCCAAGTTCAGCGGCGATCGTGGCCGTCATCGCGCACACCGAGTCAAATGGACTGGTGGGCAAATTGATGGCGTGGCCAGTTGCCATGAGTACTGCCATCGTCTCGCCAAAGCCGCGCCCGACGCCGAGCAAGATTGCCGCCACAAGTCCCTTCTTGGCACTTGGCAAGACCACCTTAAAGATAACCTGCCAGCGCGTGGCCCCGAGGGCTTCGGCCGCCTCGCGGTAGGAGTCGGGGACGGCCTTAAGCGCGTCTTCGGCGATGGTGGTCATGATCGGCGCGGCCATCAAGCCAAGGATGACACCCGCGTTTAGAACGTTGAGGCCAACCGGTACATCGAACAACTCCATGATCAGCGGGTTCATGATCGAGAGACCGATAAAGCCCCAGACCACGGAGGGGATCGCGGCTAGAAGCTCCACGAGAACCTTCAGGACCTCGCGCGTCTTACCGGTGGCAAACTCGCCGATATAAATGGCTGCACCCAAGGAGAACGGGACCGCGATCAGCATGGCAAGGCCGGTCACCGAAGCCGTTCCCGCCATCAGGGCCAGGATGCCGTAGGTCGGCGAATCCTCGGTGGGCCTCCACTCGGGCGAGGTCAGAAACTCCTTGATGTTCAGGTCGGCGACCATGAACCCAAGACCTTCCTTTGCGACGAAGATGAAGATCGAAAGGATGAAGACGATTGCCGAGAGTCCGCCAAGGAACACCACGCCTTGAGCCACTCGATCCACCCACCAAGCGCGACCGCGGTAGAGGGCTGCGGCATTGGCGGATGCCCTATGGGCAAGCTCCACTTTAGTGCTCGTCATCCTCGTCTCCTCGCAGGGTCTCCATGAGGTCGCTGAGGCGGGGGACCAGTTGAGCGAGCACCGCCTCGGCGTTCTTGCGCTCGGTGAGGGGCCAGCTGAGCAGGGTCGTGTGGTACGGAACCTTGCGTACGTGCTCATGGACTCCGCCGACCAGGTCGATCACCAGGTCGTACTCGCGCAGGTCGCGGCTCTTGCCGGAGAAGGTCCGCGGCTCCTCGTTGATCAGGCTCAGCCCGACCGTCGCGCCGAACTCTACGAAGCTCCCATCGACCTGCTCTGCGGTTTCCCAACCAGCACTCTCGAAGGTACCCGCTTCAGGGTAGGCCCGTCGAGCAAAGTGCTCGGCAAGAACGCTGGCTCCGGCGTTGCGGCTATCCACAAACAAGATGTCGAAGGTCTTCGTGGGCTTCACCTCGCCCGTAACCGCGAAGACGGCCTGCTGGCAGATGTTCTTGGACTGGTGTAGGACTCGCTCGAGACGGTTAAAGATCGCCATAAAGGAGAACAGATCCGCAACCGGTCGTGTGCCCTCTTCACCTTCCTTGACGAGATCACTGAAGACCCGGTCAAAGGTGGTGCCAAAGCCCGAAATCGCCTGATGGGTGCCCTTGGCGAGCTCGACGTCCCTCTCCTCAAACGATCGGATCGCTTGGGTCAAGAGCTTCTGGGCTTGCTCCCCCATCATCTCAATATCGCGTTGGATCGAAGCGGGAGCGCGGCCAGAGAGCGAGAGCGCCCCCCTGGAGATCGTCTCGGCATAGTCGCCGATCCGCTCGAGGGTTTGGTTCACGCGCATTACGGCAGAGATGTAGCGCAGGTGGCCTGCCGACGGCAGGTGCCGCGCCACAAAGACGTGGCACCTGTGGTCGAGATCGGTGGAGAGCCGATTCGTCGGCAGGTCACCTAGAATCGTCTCCGTGGCCAGTTCCGCATCGCGGGTCAAGGCTGACCTGACACTGGCATCTAGAGCCGACGTGACCGCCTTGCCCATCTTCCGGACTCGCTTTCCAATTCGATGCAGATCCTTCTGCAGTCGCTCTTCATATCCAGCCATGGCTTACCTCGCGATATCTTGACTCAGGGGGTGAGCTCTACTTGGCGGGCGCGTAGCCCTTCTCTTTAATGATGTCCTGGCCGCTGGTGCTTAGGATCCAATCCAGGTAGTTTTTTACGTCACCCTCCGGCTGGCCCGCGGTGTACATGAAGAGCGGGCGAGCGATGGGGTAAGACCCATCGGCCGCGGTGACCACCGTGGGAATCACGGGTTGACCTTCGCCATCGACCACCGGCACAAGGCGAACGTGATCCGTTGCGTAGGCAAGGCCGCTATAGCCGATCGCCCCCTTGGTCACTGCGCACTGCTCGACAACATCCTTAGAGCCGTGGAGAGCCAAGGCGCCAAGCTTGTAGCTTCCCTGTTTGCCGAGCACCGCCTTGCGGAAGTAGGCGTAGGTACCCGAGTTGTTCTGACGGCTGACGCGGATGATCTTGTCTTCCGAGAGGCCAGGAATCTCGATGCCGAGCTGGGCCCAAGTGGTGGTCTCGCCATCCTGGCCGTAGATGTCGGCTAGCTGAGCCAGGCTGATGCTCTCGATCGGATTGTCCTTGTGCACGTAGATTGCGAGAGCGTCGTAGCCCACGATCCACTCCACGGGCTCAATCCCGTTGGCCTTGGCCGCTTCCATTTCCGAATCCTTCATCGAACGGCTTGAGTTGGCGATGTCCACGGTGCCGTTGATCATGGAACTAATGCCCGTTCCCGAGCCGCCGCCGTTGACGACGATGGTCACGCTCGCGTCCACCTTGCCGTACTGCTCGGCCCAAGCTTGGGCCACGTTTACCAGGGTGTCCGACCCCTTGTTCTCGATCATGTTCCGACCGCCGCCTTCCGCACGCCCGCAGGAGAGGATGGCAAGGGGGAGTAAGAGGGCCGCTATGGTTGTTTTGAGTTTCATTTGCCGTTTCCAGATCTTGGTTGGGCCCCTGAGTCATCTTCGGGCCCGCTTCTTATGTTGTGGGCCACTGCGGCCTCGCGTTGAACGAGAGCATGGTTCAGCTCCATGAAGATCGTGTGAACGCGATGTGTAGAGCGCGAACTGGGGAAAAGATCGCTATCCTCTGGGAATGATTGATCGTCCCAGTCTCAGCTTCTTTCTGATAGGTGAGGGTTACCTGCTCCAGGAAGCCTCCCCGCCAGACGGCTTCTTCGAGTGCATCCTGACCAAGGATGGTGAATTGTGGAGTGGCCGGGGCGACACCCCCGATCGGGCCCTAGAAGCTGCGGCACGAACCATGTGCCCCAGCGAGCTTGCATGGAGGCTGCTTATGGGCCAACTCGAAGGGGGCTTTGCGCCCACGGAGATCCACGCTCCGCGGGGAATCGGGCACATCGATCTCTCCCAGGGCGATGCTCGGTCAACCGCCCCCATGCCACCCAAGCGGCCCGTTCGCGAGCTCGACGGCCTCGATGAGTCCACAGCCCTAGCCGAGCTCAGCGCCCTGCGTGCCGAACTCGAAGAGGAGGCCGCAGAGGCTGCGCTCTGGGCTCCGACGCGCCAGCGCCTGTGGATGATGCGCCACATCGCCATGGGCCGCGCCCTCGGTGAGGCCGCGCCGTCTTCCAGCTTCGTCAAAGGGGACCTGCAGAACCTCGCCGGCACCATTGGCAAGCTGGCCCGGACCTGGTGGCCCGGCAGTATCCAGGCCCTACAGATCTCGGCCATCCCCCGGGATTGTGGCCGCGACCTCGGCCTTCGCGGGGACGACGTGCCCCAGTCCTGGCTGGAGGTAGTGATCGCCGCCGAGCGCTGCTTTGATGCTCTGGAGTCGCGGGAGGCCGAAACAGGGTTGGACCAAGACGGTTGGAGCGACGCGGCCGCACTCCTGTATCCCCACCCGGATCCCAAGGCGGCCATCCGCGAGGTGCAGGCGACCCTCGAAGCCATTACCGCACCTCTTAGCGAAAAGTTCGATCCGCGCGTGAACCGCGCCGAGGTTTACGCGCCCGCCAACGACGACGCGTTGATTCGCACCGCCCAGGTCCTACGTTGGCTGCGGGCCACCCCGGAGGACACCGCCCTTTGGGGCGCGCTCTTCGGCCGCATCCGCCAGCTCCAGCACAAGGCCCCCGAACGCCTCTATACCCTGTTGCGCGATGTGAGCGACCCGGCCTATAGCCCTGAACAGGGCTGGAGCTCGTTACTTGGCATCATGACGGACGGCGAGAAGCTTGAGGCCCAGCGCCAAGAGCTGGTGCGCGCCTGCCCAGCGACCCTAAGTGCTCGCCCCAGTGCCGTGCAGAATTGGCTGATGGAGGCCCTCGAGGCCCACGAGGTTATCTCGACGGTGCTCATCGCCAAGAACCTCGAGATCCACCGGGGCCTTATCCTTGGGATCAACCCGGAGAGTTACGCCAGCGGACGCCGGCTGCGGCGCCGCCTGACTCGCGTGCAGACGATTCTACGCGGCGAGGCCTCGGTTGAGCAGCTGGAAGAACCCGAGCCCACACCCCAAGTTCGGGTGCAGACAAGCTTCATCGACGAGCAACTTGAAGCCGTGCGCAAGCACACCGCGGGTAAGCGCGCGCTATTGGTTTCCAACCGCGACGACCCCGACCAAGAAGTAGCGATCACCGAGACCTTCGGGTTCGCGGACGTGGAGCAGGTCACCTTTGACAGAGACGGTATCGGCTCGACCTCCAACCTGATCGCGACGGGCGAATTCGACTTCGTTCTGTCGGTCACCGGCGTCCAAAATTACGGCACGGACCACGCACTGGCAACAGCGGCAAAGGTCTCTGGCGCGGTCTATTCACGGGTTTACCGCGGTCGACGCTTTGGCTGCATTCGGGCACTTCACCGCGACGTGGTGAAAGCCGGGGTGCACTCCTAGCCGGAATTCGTTTTGCAGCAGCCACAGGTGATCCCCAAGGTTTGGGTGCTTAATCTCGATGCCGAGCAGGAGCTCAGCACCCGCGGCAGCTATACAGCGCCCGTAGGCCTGAAGCGCATCGTCGCCCGGCAGCGCCTGCCCCTCTTGGGCAGCCTGGTCGCCCCGGGTGACTATGTGGTGCAAGCTAAGCTCGATTCGGCACCGCAAGTGCAGGCTCAGGGATTGAGTCAAAGCGAATGCACGGCTGCCAGCTCGCCAAGCGGAGTCTTCCAGCTCGACCCCGAGCTCGACGCCACCGGAGCTATGGCCAGCGAGACCCTGGCCGGCCAAGAAGCCAGCGGGCTGGCGCGATACCTGATACCCCTTCGGGACCTCTCCGTTCTTTCAGGTTTGCCCGGCCACGCCTGGTCACCCACTCCCAACGCCCTCGATCGACTTCGCGGGGTCGGTGCCGACGTCGCGACAGCGCCCAGCATCGAGGTTCTGCGCGAGGTCAACGCCCGCAGCTTCGCGGCCCGCCTCCACCGCAAGCTGGACCTTGCACCCGGCGCCCTCACAAAGCACATCTGCGCCTCTCTCGACGAGGCCCTCGCCACCCTGGGCCAGCCGGCACCCCAGGGCTGGCTAGTGCGCCGCAGCTTCGGTGCCGCGGGACGGGGCCGCATGCGTATCGCTAGCCTCGACACACATCGGCTCACCCCGGCTGAGCAATCGTGGCTGTTGGCCAGCTTGGGGATCGGCCCGCTGGTGCTGGAGCCGTGGGTCGAGGTCACCCAGGAGTTCACGCGCTCGGCCTGGCTTGGGGCTGACGGTTCCGTCTCGATTTCCGCGCCTTGCCTCCAGGGAACCACCGACGCCGGAGCCTGGGCTGGGTCCAGGCGCGTCTCCACCGCCGAGGTCGCGCGGGCCGACGACGACGCCCTTGCCGAGGCGTTGGAGTCCGCCGGCACCGCCCTGCACCATGCGGGCTACAGCGGCCCCTTTGGCATCGACGCCTTTCGCCACCGGACCGGGCCCGGAGCCACCAGGCTCAACCCAATGAGCGAAATCAACGCCCGCTTTACGATGGACTGGACTTGTGCCATGGGCGAGGGAGCGGCGCGCAAATTACCCACAACAGCACCATGACTGCCGACACCATGACCTGCCCCTGTGGCCTCGGCCCTTCCCTTAGCTCCTGCTGCGGGCCAATCGTCGAAGGCGTGCAGGCAGCCCCGTCACCCGAGCGCCTCATGCGGTCTCGCTACACGGCATTCCAGCTGGGCACACCCCGGGCCATCGACTACCTCTTGGAGACGCACCACGAGGACTTCCGCCAGCCGAATCTCAAGCCGTCCTTGGAGTCTACCTGCAAGAGCATCACCTGGACGGGGCTCACGATTGTCGAGTCCAGCGAGGATGGTCACACGGGCATCGTCGAGTTCATCGCGACCTTTGACCACGACGAAGAGGCACACCAACTGCAAGAGCGGTCGTCCTTTGTGCGCGAGTCAGGCAAGTGGCTGTACACCACCGGCGAGCTGGACCCCGCGAAGAACGGGCCCGTGGTCGGCTAGACCGCCGGTCTCCGCAGCCTACTCAGCGGCGCCCTTGCGCGCGTTGGCCTCGGCCACCACGGCTGCTTTTTGCTCGGCGCTCATGTGCCGCCAGTTACCGATCTCGCCGATCGTGCGCATGCACCCCTTGCAGAGCTGCGAGGCCATGTCCATCTCGCAAACGCCGGTGCACCCAGAGTCCACCTCGGGTTGAGCGGCGGCGGGAGCAGAGGGGGGAATGGCGGTGGGCTTGCGGCGGAACCAGGAGAAGGCCATGACGGAAGAGGGCGGGAAAGCAGGGCGGGTTAGGGATCGAAGGGTGTCATTGTAACGAATCTCCGATCCATGGCAGGCGCTCTTCGCTTGCTGCCAAAGGTTGCTTTGATAAGCCTCATTGGAGCCGAAGGATCAGGCGGGTTTGTATTGGTTGTTGCCAAGATAGATATCACCCGGACAGCCGTCGCGCCGGGATATGCAGTTGTCGATTAAACTTACGAACACAACTGCCGGGGATTTCCCCCTGTATGCCCCCCCTTGGATCGCTTGATTCATTCAAGGTCCTGGACTCCCCTGAACCACCCAACACTCTTTGCTTTCTATGAAGGCTGCGCACCTCCTGACCGCTTTTGCACTTGCCACCCTCTGGCCCAACCTCGGCTCTGCCCAAGACGACCTAGGTCGCAGCGCCCTTGAGCACGAGGACTATGAAAAGTGGAACTCAGTGCGCCAAGATGCGATGTCCCAGGACGGCTCTTGGGCCGGCTTTACTCTGCGGCCCGTGGACGGCCAGAGCCTGCTGACGATTCGCGAGCTTGGCACCCAGGTCCAATACACCGTGCTAGGTGGCTCGGGCCTGCGTTTTACCTACGACAACCAGTTCGCAGCCTACCTGATCCAGCCGGACCCCAAGCTCGTTAAGAAGCTGAAAGAGGACAAGGCCGAAGCGCCGAAGGCGCAACTGGAGATCTTGAACCTAGAGAGTGGCCAGACCGTGACCCTAGACCGGGTCCGATCCTTCCGACTGGCGGAAGAGGGCAGCACCTGGATGACCTACTCGTCGTCGGACGCCCGGGGCAAGGGTGTCGCCAAGGTCGGCAAGTCGGACTTGATGGAGTCCTATGCCATCGGCCCCGAAGGGCTCACGAAGATAGAGGATGGCGAAGAGCCTGAGGTTGCGAAAGCTGAGGGAGAGAAGAAGCCGGCACCGAAAGAAGACAAGGATCTGGGCGAGGTCTTGGTTCTGCGCAACCTGTTGACGGGTGACGAGCGGCGCTTCTCGGACGTCACGTCCCACGTCTTCGACAAGGAAGGCCACCGCTTGGCCATGGCCCGCTCGGCCAGGGACGCGGACGACGACGGCGTGTTCGTTCTGGACCTTGCCACGGGCAAGCTCACCCAGATCCTCGCGGGTCGTGGCGGCTACAAATCCCTCGCCTTTGCCGAAGACGGCAAGCAGCTCGTCTTCCTTTCCGATCGCGACGACTACGGCATGGCCAAGCCCAGCATGTCCATGTACCTGTGGGTGGACGGCCCCGCGGACGCCCAGAAGATCGTGGACGAGGAGACCAGTGGCATGACCGCCGGATGGTGGCTGGCCTCGAACCAACCGCGGTTTACCGAAGACGGACGCAGGCTCCTGTTCTCGACCCAACCGAAGCACAAGGATGCCGGTAAGACCGACAAGCAGATTGAGGAGGAGGAAAAGGCCGCGAAGGACAACCCCCAAGCCAAGCTTGACGTCTGGCATTGGCAGGACGGAACCCTGCAACCCCAGCAGCTGCTCAACGCCACGCGCGAGCGCAATCGCAGCTACAGCGCGATCTTCGACCTTGGGCAGCAGAAGCTCCTGCAGCTTGCGAATGCAGACGTTCCCGACGCACGAGTCGATGATCGAGCCCAGCACGACCTCGCAATCGGAACCTCATCCATTAAGTACGAAGTCCTTCAGTCCTGGGACACCCCCGGCTACAGCGACTCATACCTGATCGATCTCAATACGGGCGAGTCTAGCCTATTGCTCGAGAAGGCTCGCGCCAGGACTTCCCTCTCCCCCGAGGGCAACTACGTCACCTGGTGGGACCCCGACCTTGGGCACTACTTCGCCATGTCGACGACCGACCAGATCGCGGTCAACCTGACAGAGGGCCTGTCCGTCTCCTTCGCCAACGAGCTGCACGACACGCCCTCGGCGCCGCGCTCCTATGGAAGCCCGGGTTGGCTAAGCAACGATGTGGCGCTGCTGCTCTATGACCGCTTCGACATTTGGCAGGTGGACCCCACGGGCACCGAGCCCGCGCTCTGCTTGACCGGCGGCAAGGGGCGCGAACAAGAGCGGCGCTACCGCTACGTCTCCCTGGATCGAGAAGCGCGCTCGGTGGACACCACTGCGCCCCTGCTCCTGTCTACTTTTGATAAGAAGACCAAGGCTTCGGGCTACGCGATGCTCGATGCAGCAACAGGGGACATCACCCAGAAGATTCTCCTGGACGAACGCCTCAGCAGCTTCCGGAAGGCCGAACAGGGGGACCGCGTGGTGCTCACCCGCCAGACCTTTCGCCGATACCCGGACCTGTGGACCACGACCATGGACTTCGACTCCATGGCGCGCCTCAGCAACGCGAACCCCCAGCAGCGCGACTACCTCTGGGGCACCTCCGAGCTGGTGGAATACGAGACAAACGACGGACAACCCATGCAGGGGCTCCTTTACAAGCCCGACAACTTTGACCCATCCAAGAAGTACCCAATGATGGTGTACTTCTACGAGCGCAGTTCGGACCGGTTACACAACTACCAGACGCCCTCGGCTGGCAGCTCGTCGATCAACTACAGCTTCTACGCCAGCCGCGGCTACGTGATCTTCGTGCCCGACATTCCCTACGAGACGGGCTACCCCGGCGAGAGCGCGGCAAACGCGATCCTGCCCGGCATTCAATCTGTGGTCGACAAGGGCTTCGTTGACGAGGCGCGCATCGGTGTGCAAGGCCACAGTTGGGGCGGCTACCAGATCGCCTACTTGGTCACCATGACCAACGTCTTTGCCTGTGCCGAGTCCGGTGCCCCGGTCTCGAACATGACCAGCGCCTACGGCGGCATCCGCTGGGCCTCCGGCATGAGCCGCATGTTTCAGTACGAGAAAACACAGAGCCGCATCGGCGGCACCCTTTGGGATTCTCGCGACCTATACCTCGAAAACTCGCCCGTGTTCTTCGCGGACAAGATCGAGACGCCCCTGTTGATACTACACAACGACGGCGACGGCGCCGTGCCGTGGTACCAGGGCATCGAGCTGTTCGTCGCCCTGCGCCGCCTGGCCAAGCCTGCCTGGATGTTGAACTACAACGGCGAGGGCCACGGCGTCCGCAAGAAGGAGAACCGCCTAGACTTCGCCAAACGCATGCAACAGTACTTCGACCACTACCTTATGGATGCGCCGGCACCCATGTGGCTATCGGAAGGCGTGCCTGCGACTCTGAAGGGCGAAGAGTTCGGCTTGGAGCCGGCGCCTGCCGAGCAGTCTGAAGCCCAGTAAGGTGAGGGAGTGTTTGTCGGCGCCTAGGAGCACCTTTCCGCTCACCCCTGTGTCTCACGGTAAGGCAGCCATGCGCGCGGTCTTGGAGAACGAAGAGAAGGATCGCCCCAGGCGCATGACTTACGAGCGCGTGCCGACGACTAACTTGTGATCACCCTGTCGGACCCGTTCGGCAAAAGCTCCGAGGTCTAGACCTTGGAGCCGTCGAGACAGAGGCCACCAAACGCGACTAGCTCTCAGGTCGGCAGCAAGGACTGCTCGACAAACCGGCGATCGCTGCCTGGTGAGACTCCAAACTCGCGCTTGAAGGCGCGGCAGAAGGCCGCTTCGGATCGGTAGCCAAAGCGCTCGGCCACGATTCCCAGGGGATCCGAGCACTCGCGCAGTGCTATGCGAGATATCTGCAAGCGCCAGCGCGTTAGATAGCGCATGGCGGGCTCGCCCACGACTTCGGTGAAGCGCGCGGCGAAGGCTGAGCGGGACATGGCGGCAGTGCGAGCAAGGGCTTCCAGGGTCCAGTCCGCACCCGGCTCGCGGTGGATAGCGGCTATGGCTCGCCCAAGCTGCTCGTCGCGCAGGGCCGCCAGCCATCCAGTGTCCACGTCCGCCTCGGATTCGATCCAGTGGCGGATCATCTGAATCGCAAGGATATCGGCCAGGCGCGTGATGACTGTCTCGCCACCGGGCCGTAGGGATTCTGCCTCGCGCGCAATGAAGCGCAGGGTGTCCGACAGCCAGCGGTCATCGCCGCTTTCCCAAGCGTCCAGATGCAACACCGGGGGCAGGGCATCCACCAGCCGCTGGGCAGCCGCGTGATCGAAGCGCACAACCACGCAGATCAGGCGACAGGCCTCGCCACCGCCGCCGTATCGCAGGAGCTCGTAGCGCTCGGAGATGCGCTCGACCGGTAGGTCGAAGAAGTTGGTGCTCGCACCCCCGCGCTCGTCTACCAACTGATGCCCCAGGCCGTGAGGAACCATGGCCAGGCTGCCGCGCTCCAGCAGCAGGGGCTCGCTCCCATCCGCCTCAAGCCAGCAGCGACCCGAGGTCACGATGTGGAACATCATCTGACCCTCGAGAGGAGGCAGATCGATGCCCCAGGGGGCGCTGAGCTCGGAGCGAGCATAGACGCAGCCCGTCAGGCGCAGAAGATGGAGGGCTTCCCCCAGGGGATCGGAAGGGGGCGGTAGCTCAGTTGGGTGTTCCATGGGGTGAGTATGGGCCAATTTAACCCCAACGTCTACACCCCTGGACGATGGGTCAATATTCAGAGACGGAGTAGCATGGCGCGTCACGGGCTTTGGGCCGATGATCTCAACCCTGCGATCAAGTGACTGCAGACATCAAACCACAAGCAACACTAAGAAGGACACGACCATGAAGAACCAACTCCCCATCCTCGTTATCGCCGCCAGTGGCAAGACCGGCCGCCGAGTCGCCGCACGGCTCGAAGCCATGGGCCGCCCGGTCCGCCGAACCTCGCGCTCGGGCGCAGTTCCTTTCGACTGGGATAAGCCCGGGACCTGGGCGCCAGCCCTGGACGGCGTAGAGTCCGCATACGTTGTCTACAGCCCCGACCTGGCCGTTCCCGCAGCACCCGCAGCGATCACTGCCCTAACCAAGCTCGCCAAGCAGATGGGCGTGCGCAAGCTCGTGCTTCTCTCCGGCCGTAACGAAGACGAGGCCCAACGCTGCGAGCGCATCGTCCAGGGGTCTGGCCTGGAGTGGACGATCGTCCGCGCTAGCTGGTTCGCCCAGAACTTCGATGAGGGCGCCTTCCAACCCCTGGTGCAAGCAGGCGAGGTGGCCCTGCCCGCAGGGGATGTGCGCGAGCCCTTCATTGACGTCGACGACATTGCCGACGTCGCCGTCGCCGCCCTGACCGAAGACGGCCACTCAGGCCAGGTCTACGAGGTCACGGGCCCGCGCCTGATGACCTTCGCGGAAGCCGTGGCCGAGCTCGCCACGGCCACGGGCCGCGATCTGCGCTTCCATACGATCTCCAGCCAAGCCTTCCAAGCTGGACTCTCCCAGGCTGGCGTACCGTCCGAAGGTATCGAGCTGCTCGACTACCTCTTCACAACGGTGCTCGATGGCCGCAACGCCCAAGTGACTGACGGCGTCCAACGCGCCCTCGGCCGGCCCGCCCGCGACTTCCGGGACTACGCCCGCGCCGCAGCGGCGAGCGGCACCTGGACTCCCTCAACCCAACAAGCCTGAGCGAGACCAACACCACGGATCCCGCCCACCCTTTCGAACGGAGATTTCACGATGAAGCTCATCACAAGACCCACCGAGCTGCGCCTCGGCCTGATCCTCATTAGCTGGCTCATCGCCATTGGAATCGGAGCCCTGATCTTAGGGACGCCGGTCCAACTCCAAGCAGACTACGGGATGCAGTTCGGCGACGATGCGGACCTTCTCTGCGAGATCCATGCACCGCTAGAAGCGCCAGTGGCCTTGGCCTGGGAGGAGCTCGCCTAATGCCCTCACTCCATGACCTCTGCCTGCTTGGGGCTAGCCTAGGAGCAGGCCTGATTGCCGGCCTATGTTTTGCCTTTGCCTCGTTCATCCTACCAGCTTTCGACCGGCTAGGGGCTGCCGGCGCCATTCGCGCGATGCAGTCTGTCAACGCGAAGATCCTGCGCTCAAGTGCAATGGCTGCCTGGTTCGGCACGATGCTTCTCGGCGTGCTCGGGAGCGTCCTTGGCGACGGTCGACCACTAGACCTTGCGGCGACTGCGCTCTACGGACTCGGGGCATTCCTTATTACCGGGCGGGGAAACGTGCCGCTAAACGAGGAGCTTGACCGCGTCGATCCCGACGGGCCAAACTTTGTACAGGCGTGGCAGCACTACCGTCTTCGGTGGGGTCGTTGGAATTACCTTCGCACAGTGGCCTGCGCAAGCGCATCCGCGTGCTTTGCATGGGCGCTGTGAGCGCGGCGGATTTGCGGAGCCTGTGTGTGCCTTGGATTTATGCCCCTGCGTAGGCCGCACGAAGCTCGTCAAACCGGCGCGCCTCGCCGGCGTGACCATGGACGTGACTCCAAGTTAGGCGGTCGCCTTGGACTAGGAACCAACCCGACATGACCAATGGGTCCCCTACCGGCTTGCCCACTCCAAAGCGGCGCGCCTTGATGCCAGCCCACAGAACGCG
>JAQXEK010000009.1 GCA_029250885.1 Planctomycetota bacterium | reverse complement strand
GCTTCCCGAGCTCGATGAGTGGGATGTCTACTACACGCACAAGCTTACCGAGTTCCAGCGCATGCGCTTTGGAGTTACGCGTACAGAGCATGAAGGTGACACTGACACTCGGGTCTCTGTTCAGTACACTCTGTTCCTCGGTCCCCACTCCCACGGCGTGCAGTTCTAGGAGAAGTCATGGATTCAAAATTAATTACGATTGCCGTGATCTTGTTCGGCATGCTCGGTCAGGCCGCATTCGGCTTGACCAGCGCGGACAAGCTGAAGGTGGTGACTACTGTTCCGGACCTAGCTTGGTTTGCGAGTGAAATCGGTGGTGAGCAGGTTGATGTGACCTCCCTCTCAAAGGGGCGGGAAAACCTGCACAGTCTCAAGGTGCGACCGACAACCCTAGTCTCGATCTCGAAGGCAGACCTGCTGATCGAGATGGGGCTTTCGTTGGAGGTGACTTGGCTACCCGAGCTGGTCATGGCTTCCCGGAACCGGAAGGTTCACGTGGGCCAGCCAGGCCGTGTAACCTGCGGTGATGGCTGGGAAGCTATCGACGTCCCTACGGACCTCTCCCGTGAGGGTGGCGACCTGCACCCCGGTGGAAACCCGCACTTTAGCCTTTCGCCCCTGGCGGGAACCCATATGGCCGACCATGTTCTGCGTGGCTTGGTCGCTGTGGCTCCCGATCACGAGCAGAAGTTCCGCGAGCGGCACAAGAAGCTCACGGAGCGCCTTAAGAAGGCGGAGAAGAGGTGGAAGCGCTACGCTGCTCTCTTCGAGCAGTCCAAGGCGAAGGAAATGGCTGTGAGCTACCACGCCGAGTTTGACTACCTCCTGGACTTTCTGGGGGTCGGTATCGAGCTCTATATCGAGCCAAAACCGGGTGTCCCTCCGACGGCAGGCCATCTCGCTAAGGTGATCTCGCATATGCGAGAGAATTCTGTCCCGATGGTGCTAACCACGAATTGGAGCAACAGCAAGAGTGTGTCCATGGCCGCCACAAGAGCGGGCGCCAAGGTCTCCGAACTGCCCACCATGGTCCATGGAACTCCTTGGGCAAGTGATTGGATTTTGCTCATTGACGGGCTCTTGGAGAGGCTGCGCATCGATTATGGGCTCCCTGAGCTCGAGCCGGAAGGTGCAGAAAACTCGGTACTCATTCGCTAAATGCGCGATAAACGCTCGCTTCTTTCGGTCCGGGGTGCTGCCTTTGGATTTGGTACAACGCGTATTCTCCAGGGCATCGACCTAGAGATTTGCGGTGGCCAAGCCTTGGGCATCCTCGGACCGAATGGAGCGGGCAAGACAACTTTGCTGCGCGGGCTCCTGGGATTGCGCAAGCCCATGGTGGGGGCGGTCGAGCGCCACACGAAATCTGTGGCATACGTCCCTCAACAGGACCGCCTCTCGCCTGAGTGGCCCCTCTCTACGTTCGAACTTGTCTGCATGGGTTCTGCCAGATCCAGGTTCGGCGTGCGGTGGCACACGCGGTCCGTCCGCGAGGCAGCCGAGCGTAAGCTCGACCTTGTTGGCCTGCTCCACAAGCGCGCTGAGTCATTCGCCGACCTGTCCGGTGGGCAACGGCAGAGGGCGCTGATCGCGCGAGCGTTGATGTGCGGTCCGGATCTACTGCTTCTGGACGAGCCTACGTCTGGTGTCGATCGCCCAAGCCAGGCTAAGATTATGGGCATTCTGGGTGAGCTCGGCACGGCTAGCGATAGCGCTCCGGCGATCCTGCTGGTCGCCCATCAACTGGATCTAATCGCCGGTTGGGCGAAAGAGATCCTCTGGGTAGCCGATGGTCGAGTCGATCGTCGCTGCGTGGACACCTCGGACTCCACCGAGAAGCTCGAAGGCCTGTTTGGTGGCGCCAGCCATGGGTGATTTCCCCCTAGACCTGCTGTGGGAGCTCTTCGGGAACTCAATCCTAGCTGCACTGTTGGCGGGACTGGTGGTGCCCATCGTTGGCGCCTACCTACTTGCCCGCGGTACGGGGTTCTACGGTGTCACCCTACCCCAACTCGCCGCCGCGGGCATCGCCTTCGGATTTGCGATCTTGGCCTGGTGGCAAGAAAACATGACCTGGCTTGTGGATGCCATCGAACACGGCGACGAGGCCCACTTGGCCCTTCCGTACCACATCCTCTGGGCCAGTGTCTTCTGTCTGGGCGGGCTGATCCTAATGGCCCGAACTTCGAAGAGCGGTAAGGGGGAGGCTGGGCACGTGGCAGCCACCTTCGCCATCGCTAGCGCCCTGACGATCCTCTTTGCACACATGTCTCCTATGGGCGAGGTCTTCGTCCATGGACTCCTGCGAGGCGAGATTTTGGCCATCGACGGTCACGAGCTGGAGATTCTAGTGATTGCCCTGGGAGCCGTGGCAGTCCTGCTTGCGCTCTTCAGGCGGAGCCTGACTTTGGTCAGCTTTGATCCCGAGCTCGCCAAGGTGCAAGGGATGCGGCTAGGCAGTTGGGAGTATTTTCACTTGGTGATCGTTGGCGGCACAGTCTCCGTGTGCGTGATGACGATCGGGCCGACGGTTCTCTTTGGCCTGCTTGTGCTTCCGCCGCTGGCGGCGCGGAGCCTAGCCGGGTCCATGACCGGCTATTTCCTTTTGTCATCCCTTGCGGGGCTGATTTCGTCCGCGGGCGGGATCTGGGTCTCCTTCGAGTATGACTTGCCCTTGGGACCATGCCTTGTGCTGGTTGCCGCGCTGCTGCTGCCCGTCGCGGCCATCGCTAAGCGCGCCAAGCGCAAGCTAGCGTAGGGCGGCCACGAAAACGCCCGCCGCTTCCCTGGGAAGTGACGGGCGCATCTGCTGCACGGGTGCAGCGATCGGGCGAGACTAGTTGTAGAAGTCTTCGTTGATCTGGGTGTACTCCGTCCACTGGGGCGGGAGATCGTCCTCGTCGAAGATGGCGTCCACGGGGCACTCGGGGATGCAGGCTCCGCAGTCGATGCACTCATCGGGGTTGATGTAGAGCATTTTTGCCTCCTCGTACTCCTCCTCGTCCTTTAGGGGGTGGATGCAGTCGACGGGGCAAACTTCGGCGCAGGCTGTGTCCTTGGTGTTGACGCAGGGTTCGGCGATGATGTGCGGCATGGCTAGGTGCGCGCTTGGCGCGCGGTGTTCTATTGTTTGGGGAGAAGAAGCGGTGAGTGCCCTTCTTCGGTTTTCGAGGGCGGGATCTTATCACTTTTTAGGAACGAATGGCTCGGCGGCGAATCGATTTAAGGGCCGGGTCAATCGGACTTCTAGACTCCTAAATGCCGGATTCAGACGAGAGGAGCAGGTGGCCGCCTCCTGTGACCCGAACGCTCCATTCGGGCGGGACGACTGTCGTCCCAGAGTATTCGAGCACGATGGCCGGTCCCGCGAAACCCATCCCAGGCCGCATGGCTGCTCGTGCGAGGATAGGCGCTTGCACCAAGGCCTTGCCAATCCGCAGCTTTCCAGTGCCCGCGATTGGATCTAGGCCAAGGGCCCGCTTTCTCGGTTTCGGTGGCAAAGAGAAGGCCTGTTGCTCCCTAGCAACAGCTCGCAGATTGACGACCTCGATGGAGTTGCTCTCTAGCCGATGACCATAGAGGCGCTCGTGCTGGGCAAAAAACGCCTCGGCGATCACATCGGTGGCCAGGGCCGCGGGGCCACGCTTTCCGGCCTGCAAACTACCTGCTGCCACGCCGAGCTCGAAGGATTGCCCCTGGTACCGCAGGTCCAACGTGAACTCGATGCTCGTGTCCTTTATAGCGATCCCCTGACCAGCGGCCAAGGTAAAGAGCTCGTCACGAAGCTCCCGGAAAAACCTCAGACGCTCCGCCTTTGGCAGGTTGTCGAGGGGTTGCAAGAGGCTGCGGCTGGCATCGCCGCGGAAGCCGGCCTGGGCTAGGCCCCGGGCCGAGAGCACCCCCGGGTCGGCTGGGATCAGCACCCGGGAAATGTCCATGGCGGCAGCCAGCTCGGCTGCGACCAACCCACCCGCGCCGCCGAAGGCGACGAGGGACAGCCCCCTCGGATCGCGCCCACGCTGCATGGTCATGGCTCCCGTCGCGCGGCCCATAGCGGCTCGACCGATCTCGATCATCGCCGCCGCCGCGGCATGGGGGCGCACGCCTAGGCGCTTGCCGAGCTTCTCGAACGCGCGCGTCACGCCGTCAATGTCCAAAGCCAGGCTGCCCCCCAGGAAGCCCGAGCCCGCGACGAGGCTGGCCTGCTCGTGCTCGGTGACAATGTGCCCCTGGAAGATGTGCGCATCTGTAAGTGTAAGCTGGTCGGAGTTGCCGTAGGCCACGGGGCCCGGATGCGCGCCGGCGCTCTTCGGCCCCACGTGCAGGGCGCCGCCGCCGTCCACGAAGGCTAGCGACCCGCCCCCACACCCAATGGTGTGCACGTCGAGGCTGGGCAGGGCCACGGGCAGGCCGCCGATGAGGGCCGCTTCGCCAGCGCGGCCGCTGCCGGAGGCCCGAGCCGGCGAGTGGAAGGCCACGTCCGTGCTGGTGCCTCCCATATCTAGGGTCACGATATCGCCTAGGCCGGCTTCAGCCGCCGCGCGCACCGCGCCCAGCACACCACCGGCCGGGCCGGAGAGCAGCACGCGGGCCGGCTCGGTGGCGGCGCGCTCGGGGCTTGTGGTGCCGCCGCCCGATTGCATCAGAGAGAGCCGTGCGTCGCCTAGTCCGATGTCGGCAATGGACGTACCAAGGCGCTGCAGGTAGTCGCCGACGATGGGGGCGAGGGCCGCGTTGACAGTTGCCGTGGAGAAGCGCTCGTACTCGCGGAACTCCGGAACCAGGGATGCGGATGTTGTGATGGGCAGGCCGAGCTTGGCGAGGGCGGCGGCCACGTGCTGTTCGATCGATGGGTCCGCCCAGGAGTGCAAGAGGCAGATTGCGATGCTCTTCGCGCCGCTCTTTTGGATGCGGTTGGCGAGGGTGGCGAGGTCCTTGGCCCGGGGCTTTTGGACCTGGACCAATGTGCCGGTCTTCGGGTCCGGCCATGAGCGCTGGTCGATCTCAAAGCGCAGGTGCCGCGGGACGACGGGGGCGGGGCGCTGGGGGTGCAGGGCGTAGATGTCGGGGCGGTCCTGGCGCCCAATCTCGATCAGGTCTCGAAAGCCGCGGTTGGTGACCAGGGCCGTGGCCGCTAGGTTGCGGGTGAGCAGGGCGTTCAGGCCGACGGTGGTGCCGTGCACGATGTGCAGGTCCGGGATATCGCGCTGCTGGCCAAGCTCGGCGAGCCCGCTGGCGATGGCTTCGGAAGGGTCGCTGGGGGTTGAGGGGACCTTGACGACGATGGGCGGCTGGCCACTGGCGCCGGGGTCCAGAAACAGGTCGGTGAAGGTGCCCCCGGTGTCGATGCCCGCGCGCAGGGGGCCGGGCTTAGTAGGGGACGGGGAAGCAGGCATGGGGGTGAGGGTAGCACGGTGGGCGACGGGTGCAACGGGCCGGATAGGGGCTTGGTCCCTTGGATCTGGCCGCGGCGACTGGGGTAGCAGCAGAGTATTTGCAACCTGCCCGGCGCTGCGGGTGCATCGGGGCCCCAGGCTCGTTACTCTACGTGCATGATCCTGTGCAGTCTTCCCATGCCGACGGGCGCCGAATGGGGCGTGCTCTTGGCTTCCTACCTAGTAGGTTCTATCCCCTTCGGTTACGTCATGGCGCGCCTCAAGGGCGTGAACCTGCACGCCACCGGCAGCGGCAACATTGGCGCAACGAATACGAGCCGCGCCATCGGCAAGCCGCTGGGGTTGTTGGCCTTCACCTTGGACTTCCTGAAGGGCTACGTGCCGGCTGTGTTCTTGGTGCCTGCCCTCGCTTCGGGCGAGGCGGCTGGCATGGGCGCGGGCGCGCTCGCAGTGCTTGCGGGCGCGGCCTCGACCTGTGGCCACGTGTGGCCGATCTACTTGCGCTTCAAGGGCGGCAAGGCCGTGGCGACTGGCTGCGGAGCCCTGGTCGCGGTGGCGCCAACGGTCTTCCTGTTGGGGGGCGTCGGTTTCCTAATCACGGCCTTCTCCACTGGATTCGTGAGCCTTGCCTCGATGGTGATGGTCGCGCTGTTCCCGATCATCGCCTTCCAAGATGTGAGCGCGGATACCTACGGCATGGAGGTGGTCTGGGGTTGCATAGGCTTCGCCGTCTTGGTGATCTGGCGCCATAAAGAGAACCTGAAGCGCCTGCTCTCGGGCCTCGAACCAAGTATCAAGAAGCGCAACAAGAGCTGACTATGACGAACCATAAGACCGAGCGCGCCCTCGTGATTGGCGACGGGAGCTGGGGCACAGCCCTGGCGATCATCCTGGCTAAGAACAACGTGCCGACCACGCTCTGGAGCGCCTTCCCCGAGCAGTCTGCGGACCTGGAGAAGCACCGCGAGAACCGGCCGTTTTTGCCCGGGATCAAGCTTCCGGACAACCTCGCTTTCAGCGCCGATCCCCAGGCCGCATGCCAGAGCGCAGACCTAATCGTCAGCGTTGTGCCGACCCAGTTCCTGCGCTCGGTTGCGCTCCGTTTTGAGCAGTTTCTTGGAGACTCGGTGCCAATCATCAGCGCCACCAAGGGCCTGGAGATCGAGACGATGAAGTCACCCACCAGTATCCTTCTAGATGTCCTGGGCAAGCGCGACATCGGCGTGCTTACGGGGCCCAGCCACGCTGAAGAGGTCGCCCTGGGCAAGCCCGCCTCTGTGGTGGCCGCCTCGGAGTCCATAGACCTAGCCAACAAGGCCCAAGAGGCCTTTAACTGCCCCAGCTTGCGGGTCTACACCTCCACGGACCGCTCGGGCGCAGAGCTTGCGGCAGCGCTCAAGAACGTGATCGCCCTGGCCGCTGGCATCAGTGACGGACTCGAGCTTGGCGACAACGCCAAGGCCGCCCTGCTGACCCGGGGCATGGTCGAGATGGCGCGCTATGGCAAGGCCCACGGCGCCGACTCCAGCACCTTCTTCGGCCTGGCCGGCTTCGGCGATCTAGTGACCACCGCCTGCAGCCAACACTCGCGCAACCGCGCCGTCGGCGAGCGCATCGGCCGCGGGGAGACCCTGGAACAGGTGCTCGACTCCATGAAGATGGTCGCCGAGGGAGTCTGGACGACCCAGGCTCTGTTCGGCCCCCAATCCGAGCTTTTGGAGAAGACCAACCTGCCCATCGCCGAGCAGGTTTACTCGATCCTCTTCAACAGCAAGGACCCCCGCGAGGCTGTCTTCGACCTGATGACCCGGGCGCCCACGGGCGAGATGGACAGCTTGGTCGAAGAGCTAAGCTAGCCGGGCTGCGATGGATCCAATGATCGAGTTCGTGATCGCGTTCCTATGTACGGTGTTAGCTCTTGTGGGCGTGCTGTGGACGGGCCTCCGTTGGCGGATCAAGCGCCGCCGGGCGCTGCACCTTGGCTTGGTGGGCGTGAGCGTTTGCCTGTTGGTGTGGACCATCATCGCGGCCCTGGATCTGGGCACGGGCTACGACCTAGACAGCGCGGGCCGGATCTATCCCGTGCACATGTTCCTGGCCCGCCTAGCTACGCTCGGCCTGTTGCTGCCCGTGGTCACGGGGCTCGTCACTCTGCGCACGGGCAAGCAGCACCGCTACCACCGGCAAGGTGCGCTTGCGGCCTTTTCGCTGATCGTACTGGCTGCCATCACGGGCATCTGGATGATCCTGGCGGCCACGCCGTACCCGGCCGGCGTCTAAGGCTCTTCTAGCCGGGCAGTGGGGGACAATCCCCAGTCCCTATCCCGGAGCCCGCACCAGCCCCTCGAGCAGCCAAGGCATTGCCAGCAGCGAGGCGTTCGCGAAGACCGCCACCGCCGCAAAGGGCAGCCAAGACCGCTTTGCCCGGATCGTCATCAAGGCCAAAAACAGCCCTGGCACCGCGCAGGCCATACTCAGCACCATGATCAACGTCTCGCCCGACAGGAAATCCGGCGCCAACCAGGGCGCAAAACGGGCCAGGACAAGCCCCGTCCACCAAACGCCCCAGCCCAGGGCTGCCAGGGTCATCGATTTCATCCAGGTGCGATGCCGCCGTCGGGCATAAGCCCTGGGCACCCACTGGCTACGAGATGCTCGAACCATGCCTCCATTGTCCGGACAATCCCCCCAACTCGCAAGGATTGCCAGACTCATCGTTGACGGAACCGCGAATCGTACCTATTCTACTCGCCCCTCGGTCGGGGCGTGGCGCAGCCTGGTAGCGCGCTGCAATGGGGTTGCAGAGGCCGGAGGTTCAAATCCTCTCGCCCCGACCATTTTTCACCTGTTCAGCACGGGTGACTTTCGCACTGACCCCCGCGAGCTCCTGGCGAGCCTCCTCCCCGACGAGCGCGCCCTCGCGCGTTGACCCTGAGATCTCTATGGCCAAGAAGTTCGAGCGACACCGCCAAGCCTGGACGCCCACCGAGATCGGCAAGCTCCGCCTCATGGCCGACAAGGGTTCCAGCCTCAAGACCATCGCAACGGCGCTCACCCGCAGCGAAGAGTCCGTGAAGAAGCAGGCCAAGCTCGAGAAGCTAAAGATCTCGAAGGCGCGCTAAGCCCCCTGCCCGACTAGGGTGGTTGCCTTACTGTCTGGACGCGACAGAGATCTTCGCCCGGGCGAGCGCTGAGTTCGAGTGCGTGCGCAGCCCCCTGGATGGGGGCCAAGCCACCCAGCGTTATGCTGATTCAGGGAACAGGATAGATGTGTGCTTGGTCTGCGCCCTATCCTGAACGGATGCAACCCCAACTCAGAACCCTAATCGCGCTGCTGCTTCTTGTCCCCTTGGCGAGCAGCATGTTCACTGCGGGGCCCGTGGACCCAGCCAAGGCGAAGGTCACGCGTGTGTTTATCTTTGCTGGTCAATCCAACATGGTTGGCTCGGACTCGAAGGCCGCAGACATCGTGAACTTCCCTCCGTTCGCAGGGCTCGATCAGCCGCAACCAAAGGTCGAGTTCTCCTACATCATGGGCCGAGAGGACAAGCTCGTGTCCAAAGGCTGGTCCGAGCTCGCGCCTGTGCAGGGTGTCGTTGGACCCGAGCTCAGCTTCGCGCGCAAGGTCGCGTCCAAGGTCGACGATTCGATCGCGATCATCAAGTGTGCCGCGGGGGGGACCCACCTCGGGGGCGACTGGAATCCGGACGAGCCCGTCGGGTTCGAGATGTACCCACTGCTGATGGAGTTGGTCCGCTCTTCCTTGGCCGACCTGGACAAGCGTGGCATCGAGTATCAAATCGAGGGTTTCTTCTGGCACCAAGGCGAGAACGACATGTTCAACGACAGCTTCATGGAAAACTACGGGGCCAACCTACGTAACTTTGTGGCGAAGGTTCGTCGCGATTTAGAGCGTCCCGAGCTGCGCTTCTTCGTGGGGGAGTTGTGCACGAAGACGGTCTGGGGGATGGACCTGCGCTCGTCGATGTACCGCATCAGTGTGGGGCAGAAGCAGGTCGCCGAAAAGGACGTCCTTGTGGACTATGTACCCACGTCCCATGTCGGGGTCGAGATCGGTGGTGGCGCCGGGCTTCACTACCACTATGGAACCCTGGGGCAGCTCGAGCATGGAGTGAACTACGCGGACGCTTACCTCGCAACCATCGGTCTGCAGGATGCTCCGTCCGAGGCGCTTGCCAAGTGGCCCCACCGGAAGGGGAAGACTGTGCAGCTCTTCGTGCTCGCCGGTCACCGCAACATGGAGGGCGAGCGAGCGTTTAGCCAGGAGCTTCGCGAGCTCCCAAAGGGCAAGGCTCTGCTCAAAAACAATGACAAGGTACCCTTCCGCTACAGCCTAGGCGGCGGCTATAAGGTCTCGAATGGTTGGGAGGCCCTGGGGCCGCGCGGCTACTACGACACATTGGGTCCGGAGCTGAGCTTTGGGCGCGCCCTGGAAAAGAAGCTCAAGGACCCCATGGCGATCGCCAAATTTACACACAGTGGATCCCAGATCATCGACTGGACGCCAGGCGGCAGCGAGGCCGAGTCTCGCAATCTGTATCCCGACTTCATCGCCTTTGTCGAGGCGTCGATGGAGGCCGTGCGCCAGGAGGGGAACCGAGTCGAGCTGGCGGGGATCTTCTACCACGTTGGGGAGAACGACATGTCCTTTTACCCTTACCGCGAGCAAGCTGCCAGCCGTATCCAAGCCTTCGCGAACAAGAGTCGCAAGGACCTCAAGCAGCCGAAGCTGACTTGGTACGTTAGCCAGCAGCCACCGACCGACCACGAGAGCGTGAACAAGTCAGACGTGACCTCCCGCATCCGTCAGGTCGCGGCCGAGGACAAGTACATGGTCCACATCGAGGCCTTCGACCTGCCCGACCAGCGCAAAGAGCTGGTCTTGGATACAGCCGCTGTCGTAGCCCTCGGCCAGATTCTTGCGGAAGCCTACCTAGCGCGGCGCTAGGCCTCACTCCTCGGGGTAGAGGCGGGAAAGGCAAAATGCATCAACACCGGGTCCCAGGGATCTCGCCCCAAGGGGGGAGCGGCCGAGAGGGGCCGCGAACGACCCTTTGGCCGACGACCTTCTGCGCCGTGCGCGTCGCGGAACTGCTGTGGATGTGGGGCATTCTGGATTGACCGGGCTGGGCTGTGTCTATACGGTCCGCCTATGAAAAGCCTAATCTCGACCGATCAAAATGACTTCATCGGCAAGGTTCTCACCCAGGAAGAGCGCGACAAGCTGAGTCCCGATGACATCGTCGCAGAGCTTGTGGCAGGCAACGAGCGTTTTGTCAACGGTGAGGTCACGCTACGCAACCACAAGGTACAAATGCGGGAGGCCGTGAAGGGCCAATCGCCAAAGGCGATCGTCCTCTCTTGCGTCGACAGTCGGGTGCCTGTCGAGGACATCTTCGATCAGGGCATTGGTGACTGTTTTGTGGCCCGTGTCGCTGGCAACTTTGTCAACACGGACATGTTGGGTTCCATGGAGTTCGCCTGCCTAGTTGCGGGTGCGAAGCTCATCCTAGTCCTAGGCCACGAGCAGTGCGGTGCCATCAAGAGCGCGGTGGACAAGGTTGAGCTAGGGAATATCACCGCGATGCTCTCGAGCTTGCGCCCCGCGGTGGAAGCGGTCGCAAGTGAGGGCTTCGAAGGCGAACTGACGAGCGCCAACAAGCCCTTCGTCCACGCTGTCTGCGAGCGGAATGTACGCCTCAGCATGGAGCGGATTAGGTCGCAGAGTCCGCTCCTGCAAGAGAAGGAGGAGTCAGGCCAGCTTGCCATCCGCGGCGGCATCTACGATCTCGAGACGGGCAAGGTCACTCTCCTGGATTAGTGGCGCCTCAGTATCCACAGCCTTTCACCCCGTGTTGCGCATGCCCCGCGCGATGCCTCGGACGGTCTGTACCAGCACTCGCTCCAGCTGCTTGTCCGCACGGCCACCCTCGCGCCAACGCCGCAATAGGTCCACCTGCACGAAGCTCATGGGGTCCACATAGGGATTGCGCAGTTGGATGGAGCGCTGCAGGGTGGGGTCGTGCTCGAGCAGCTCGTTGGCTTCGTTAAGTGCCAGCACGCCGGCTACCGCGGATTGGTATTCGGTCTTGATGACCGGGAACAGGCGCTTGCCCACGTCGCCCGCAAGCTCGGCGTAGCGAGCGGCGATGTCCAGGTCGCTCTTTGCCAGCACCATCTCGACGTCTGAAACCAGCATAGCGAGGAAAGGCCAGTCGCGCTTTGCACGGCGGACTTCCTGGACTCCGTACTTCTCGATCGCTGCGGCGATCCCCGTGCCGACACCAAACCAACCAGGCAAGGTGGCGCGACTTTGGGTCCAGGCAAACACCCACGGGATGGCGCGCAGGTCTTGCACGCCGCGCATGTTTCGCCTGCGCGCCGGGCGCGAGCCGATCTCCAATCGCTCGATCACATCGATCGGTGTCATGGCTTGGAACAGCTCGGTGAAGTCTGGGTCGTCGTGAACGAGGGAGCGATACTTGGCGCGGCTCGCATCGCTGATAGTCTGGGCGATGGCGCGCTGCTCATCCGTCGCGATGGGGGTGCGCTCGTCGCCCGCGGTACGCTCAAGCAGAGCGCCCAGGCTGACTTCGATCGTGCGCGTCGCGATACCGCGCAGACCAAACTTGTCGCCGATGATCTCGCCTTGTTCCGTCGAGCGCGCATGACCGCGAAGGGCACCGCGCGGGGTGGCGAGCAGCCCGGCGCGCGGCTTCGAGCCGCCACGGCTAATGGACCCGCCGCGTCCATGGAAGAGGGTAAGTTCGAGGCCCAATTCGGCTGCTGTGGACACGAGGTTCTCCTGGGCGCGGAAGAGCGCAACCCTCGAGGTGGCGATACCGCCATCCTTGTTGCTGTCGGAGTAGCCGAGCATGACGATCTGTCGTTTGCCCCGTTCCGTTACATGCTTCGCATAGGTCGCGTTCTTGCACAGTGCTAGCAAAACATCGGGCCCCGCGTCGAGGTCGTCGATCGTCTCGAATAGCGGCGAGATGTCGAGGGGCACCCGGCCGTTGGGCTCGGCACAGCCCCCAACCCGCGCGAGCAAGAGCACAGCAAGTGCATCGTCAGGGCCTTGGGCCATGGAGATGATGTAGGGACCTAGGGCCTCGGAGCCATAGCGCTCGCGCGCCTCTGCGAGGGCGCGGAACACATCTAGGGTGCTGGCCGCCTCTTCGGAGGGGTGCTCAAGCGCAAGGGGCTGGTCGCTGCTTAGTGCCGCGGCGATGCGTGCTGTACGGTCCTCGGATGAGCGCGCCACGAATTCGTCGTCGCCCAGCAGCTCACCCACGACGCGCCGATGGACCTCGGCATCCTGGCGGACGTCGAGCGCTGCCAAGTGGAACCCAAAGACGTCCACGCGCCACAGCGAGCGCCGGACGAGCTCCCGGCCTGCCCGTGAGCCCCTGTGATTCGCGAGGCTGCGGTCGATGAGGGCAAGGTCTTCACGAAACTCCGAAGGCAGACCGTAGCCGCCCTCGTCGCCGCGCCGCTTGCGCTCGAGCCTCGCCTCCATGAGCCACAGGAGTTGGCGATAAGGCATCTCGCCGAAGCGCGCAGGGATGGCTGCAAAGTCGCTGGGGAAGCGCTTGGTGTAGGTGCGGACGCGCTCAAGGAGCTCGGCGTCGATAGGGACGCGGGTTGTGGACTGAGAGAGGTGCTCGTGTAACCCGCGGAGCTCGTTGCCGTAGCAGCGCAGGCACAGGTCGACGTGCCGGGCGAGGGTGGCGCGTAGGGTTTCTGCGCCAACGTTTGGGTTGCCGTCCATGTCGCCGCCAACCCACGAAGCGAAGCGCATGAATGGGCGCTCGATGCGGACAGGGGAGCCGTAGGCGTGCTCGAGGGATCGCTCAAGTTCTTCGCGGACGGAAGGGGCGACGCGGAAGAGGACATCGGACAGGAAGAAGAGGACGTGCTCGACCTCCTCGGCGACGGTTGGCCGGCCGAGTAGCTGCTCCTCGGTTTGCCAGGCCGAGGCGATCTCAAGGGCGACCGCATGGTCGAGAACCTCGAGGGCAACGGGGTCGAGCGTGTCCTTGTGGAAGCGGGCGACTAGGGCGCGAGCCAGCCGCTGCTCCTTTTTTAGCAGGGTGCGCCGTACCGATTCGGTGGGATGGGCCGTAAAGACAGGCTCGAAGACGATGGACTGCAGGGCGCCCTGGACCTCTTCGATCGTGGTGCCTCGCCGTGCGAGCTCGTTGACCACGGCCCGCAAGCTACCAGGCTGGGGGACGTCTTCGCGCATGTAGTCAATGCGACGGCGTAACCGATGGACCTGCTCCGCCATGTTGACTACGCCGAAGTAGGCGCTAAATGCGCGAACGACCTCGAGGGTCATCGCCGGCGACTCCAGGTGCAGCAGCTCAGCCAGCTCGGTGGCTGCCGCGGGGTCCCCAGTACGGCGGCGCTGGGCAGCGATCCTAGCCGACTCGACGGTGTCGAATACCCCCTCGGGCGCAAGCTCCCGAAGCAGGCGGCCAAGCAGATCGCCAAGCCAACCGACATCACGGCGCAGGGGATGGTCTTTGGGATCGAAGTGAATGGGATGGGTCATGGGGGACACCTTGCGCTCTAAACTTGCTCGGAGAGGATGCTAATAGGAAGAGAGGATAGCATGAACCCGACGCGCCCCATGTACGCCTAGCGACCCGCAAGGCGCATGTATTGCTCCTTTCCGTTTCGACGGTCACAGTCTTTGGCATCGTCACGCACCCTGTCGATAACCGTTGCGAATCGCGATCGAGTAGCGCCCAACTCTCTTGGTTCGTCGGAGGGCCAACCTACCACATGGCTTGGCGGTGCGGCATCTACTTGACAAGGGCGCAGGAAGGGTTCAGGATCTTGTAGTTGCCCATTCGACACCGAACACTCTTATGCCCATGAATCCACAGTTGATTCCGTCTGGCCAGACCCCCCGGCTGCTTGCTTCCCCCTTACCTAGCATTGAACTCATCATGGAGGCAGGGCTATGACCTACGTTGTCGCCGAGCCGTGCATCAAGTGCAAGCACACCGACTGTGTCGACGTTTGCCCTGTGGAGTGCTTCTATGAAGGCGAGAACTTTCTCGTCATCGATCCGGATGGGTGCATCGACTGTGGAGCCTGCGTCCCCGAGTGCCCCGTCGACGCCATCTTCGCCGACGATGACCTGCCGGAGAAGTGGTCCGAGTATCTGGAGTTGAACGAGCGCTTGAGCGCCGAATGGCCGGTCCTGGAAGATAAGAAAGCGAGCTTCCCCGATGCCGACCACTGGGGCTCGGTCGAATCTAAGCGCGACCAGCTCTCTGAGAATCCCGGCACGGGTTCGGACGACTAGAGCCTTAGCCAAGGCGCATGCATGGGGGCGGGCAGTCCGGACCCCATGCTGCGCGTTTGCCACGGTGTATCTCGTTCTGTCCCTGGCTAAATTTCGTCCGCAGTGATTGGGCACTACGGCTAGGCTGAACGGGCAGCATCAACGGTTACGGAGCTGAAGACGGTCTCTTGCTTTGCCTGTAGGAAGGCGGCGTCAAGTCCTACCTTACAAGGGACTACAGCGACTTCGTGTACAAGCTAACTCGGCGTCTAAGCGGGTGGCATTCGCGGGGATTTAAACACGCCTATACGCCCTGTTTGCGCGCCGTTTTTCGTTGATTCTTAGGTTCTCCGAATTCGACCCCCAGAGTCGCCGAACTCCCCTTGGAATCGGGCTCGGGCAACGGATAATGCCGCGGTTCTTACTTCCCCCTCTAGCCCCAGTGTGAATCCCGTGAACGTCTCAGTCCGCAAACTCAGCGACCTCAAGCTCAACAACGAATACCTGCGCACGGACACCGACGTCAGCGCGCTGATGAAGAGTGTCGACAGCGTGGGCTTGATCCACCCGGTGACGATCAATGCGGACAACGAGCTGCTGGCGGGAGCTCGCCGGTTCCAGGCTGTAAGCAAGCTGGGCTGGGAAGAGATTCCTGTGCAAGTGGTCGAGCAGGACCAGCTGGTGCAGGAGCTGATCTCGATCGACGAGAACCTAGTGCGCACGCCTCTGAATCAGCTCGAACTGGAGAAGTTCCTCAACCGCGGTCGTGAAATCTACGAGACGATCAACCCAACCCTCAAGAAGGTAGACATCTCCGCCGGGGACCTGACCACCGAGGAGAAGAAGCAGCAGCGCGAAGATGAGGAGGCCGACGAGGACTCCTTTGCTGCGGTCACCGCCGAGAAGACGGGGCTCTCCAAGTCCGTCATCAAGGGCGCGATCAAGCGGGATGCCCTAGCCTCCGTCGCTGTCAAGCGAGCACGCCAAGAAGGCGAGCTCAATGCCACGAAAGCCAACGAGATCATCAAGCTGGAGAAGGACACCCAGGAAGAGGTGCTGCCCCTGCTGGCCAACAAGACGGCCAAGGAGACTCGCCGCATCGTGGCTGCCGCCAAGACCGGCGGCCTCACTGCGGCCCGCGCCGAGTGCGACAAGGTCGTGCCCATGCCCCGGGAATACAGCCAGATGATCGCGCCGATCAAGCGCGTCAACAAGTCTATTGGCCGCATCCTCGCCGAGGAGCTCAAGTACGAGGGCCCAGAGCAGGGCAAGATCAACAACGAGCTGGTCCAGCTGCGCAACCAGCTGACCCTCTATTTCCAGATGATGGGCGTGGAGAGCTAAGGGGCAGGGTCCGGTATTTCGGCGCGCCATGGACTCGCAGGGCGTGTAAGGTACTTCCGTGATGAACAACGAAGGACGTATTGGCGCATGAATAGTCTTGGCGAGCTGTTTCGGATAACGAGCTTTGGCGAGTCCCATGGCGTGGCCCTGGGGGTCGTGATCGATGGGTGCCCGGCGGGGATTCCCCTGTGCGTGGAAGACCTGCTGCCCGAGATCGCCCGGCGCCGTCCGGGGCAGAGCGAAGTCACTACGGCGCGCAAAGAGAGCGACACGCCCGTGATCCTGTCGGGTGTGTTCGAGGGCAAGACCACGGGTATGCCGATCGCCGTCACGGTGCACAACGAGGGGCAGCGCTCGGGCGATTACGAGGCTCTGCGCAACACTCCGCGGCCCGGCCACGCGGACGAGACCTACGCTGCGAAGTACGTGCATCGCGACCATCGCGGTGGAGGGCGATCTTCGGGGCGCGAGACCTTGGCGCGGGTGATCGCTGGTGTGGTGGCGCGCAAGATCCTGCCGGCAGACGTGCAGATCTTGGGGCACGCCCAACAGGTCGGTCACCTGGTAGCCAAGACCTTCGAGGAGAGTGAAATAGAGCGCAACGCCATGCGCTGTGCAGATGCCCAGGTAGGCCAAGAGATGGTCGAATTTGTGCGCGGATTAAAGGACGAAGGCGACTCGGTTGGCGGCCGAATCGAGGTTGTCGTTCGCAACATGCCCCCGCACCTGGGCGAGCCTGTCTTCGACAAGCTAAAGGCGCGCCTTGCCCACGCATTCCTCAGCGTGGGAGCCGTCACCGGCTTCTCTTATGGAGCCGGATTCGAATCTGCAAGCATGCGCGGCCAGGACTACGTCGCAAACCCAGCTAACTTCGGTGGCATTCTGGGCGGTATCAGCTCGGGCCGAGACCTGCGATTGATGGCGAGCATCAAGCCGACCACGTCGATAGGCGAGGTCGCAAAGAAGGGCCGCCACGATCCTTGCATCGTCCCCCGCGTGATCCCCGTGCTCGAGGCCATGGTCGCGATCTCGCTGGCGGATGCTTGGCTGATCGCCCGCAGTAGGGCGACCTAGTCCCGGTTCTTTGGGGCGGTTGGCCTGTTTCTGTCTTCGACCTAGCTAAAGGGAACTCCATTCCCTCGTAATGTCCGAGTACATGCCCCTGCTCATGGGCGGCGCTATCGGCAACATGTTCGAGACGGCCCCCGGAAGCTCACGTAGGTCATAGAGTGAGATGGGCGGCCACTAGCCAAGCGGCTCATCCCCTCAATCCCAAAGCAATCCGCATTCATCCCGAATCCTGCTAGCCAAGGGCCCCGGCGTGCTTTATTCTCACGCCCCCAAGGTCGGGGCGTGGCGCAGCCTGGTAGCGCGCTGCATTTGGGGTGCAGAGGTCGGAGGTTCGACTCCTCTCGCCCCGACCATTTTTGTTCGCTGGTGGTCGATTCCGCTGTTGGCGATCCGACTCGTTACGAGCGCAGCACTTGGCTGCCAAGGGGGTCTGAGCCCCGGGGTGACTTGTGGGTTCGGCGGCCGAAGAGGACGTAGAGAGCTGGCAGGATCATCAGGGTGAGCAGGTTGTCGGCGATCACGCCGCCGATGACAACGGTGGCCAGGGGGCGCTGGACTTCGGCTCCTACACCTGTGTTTAGGGCCATGGGGATGAAGCCTAGGGCGGCAACCATGCCGGTCATAAGGATGGGTCGCAGGCGGAGCAAGCGTGTCTGTTCGACGGCTGCTTCTAGTGGGAGTCCTTCGTCGTCGATCTTGCGCCGAATCGTTGCGACGAGCACCAAGCCGTTGAGCATGGATACGCCGGCAACTGCCACAAACCCAACTCCGGCGGAGATGGTGAAGGGCATGTCGGTCAACCACAGGGCCACCACGCCGCCAAAGGCAGCGAAGGGAGCTCCCGTTGCAATCATCATGGCGTCCTTGACCGAGCGTGTGCTCAAGTAGAGCAGGAACAGGATCGCTGCAAGGGCCACGGGTACGATGATGCCCATGCGCTTTGTCGCCCTCTGTAGATGCTTGAACTGGCCACCCAGCCTGGTGAAGTACCCGTCCGGCAGCTCGACATCTGCTGCGATGCGCTCTTGGGCTTCTGCAACGAAGCCAGCTAGGTCGCGGCCGACCACATTGGCTTGCACAACAACTCGCCGCTTCTGCCACTCGCGGTTAATCGTCGACGGCCCTTCAACCTCACGGAAAGTGACCAACTCTGTGATCGGGACCCTCTGGCCTGAAGCTGTGGGCACCAGGAGCTTGCGAAGTGCCATCGGGTCTTGGCGATAGGTGTCGTCTAGGCGGACCACCAGGTCGAAGCGGCGCTGCTGCTCGCGAATCTCGCCGACCTTGACCTCGCCCACGGCCTCGATAAGACCCAACACGTGGGCGACGGAGATTCCATAGCGTGAGAGAGCCTCACGGTTCACCTCGACTTCGAGAACGGGCTGGCCTGTGACCTGCTCCGCGGTGACTCCGGATGCACCGGGGACCTGCTCAAGTACCTCTTGGACCTCTTGGGCCTTGACCTTGAGCAGCTCGAGGTCGTCCCCGAATATCTTGACCCCTAGATCCGCGCGAATGCCTGCCGTCATTTCGTTGACGCGCATCTCGATCGGCTGGGTAAAGATGGCCCGCATGCCAGGCATGGTGTCCATCACGGCCTGCATCTTCGTCGTAAGCTCGGCCTGGGTTTTGGCTTGGGTCCACAGGTTGCGCGGCGTAAGCGTGAGGAACACATCGGTGACCTCAAGTCCCATGGGGTCCGTGGCAACCTGGGCTGTCCCTGTACGACTCCACACGTCGCGCACTTCGTCGGGAAACTCATCAAGCAACAGCTCCTCCAGCTGTAGACCGTAGCGCAGTGATTCGTCCAGGGAGACGCCCGACAAGCGCACGGTGTTGATCACAAGCGACTCTTCGTAGAGCCGCGGGATGAATGTGCTCCCGAGCTGGGCTGCGAGGACACCGCCCAACACAAGAACGCCCGCGCCAAACAGGACGACAGTCCGAGGGAACCCAAGCGAAAAGCGAAGCACGGGGCGGTAGAGCCACTGTATAGCGCGCAGCAGGATGTTCTCGCGACGGCTTGGCTTGAGCTTCTTCAGGCTGAGGCTGGCCAGGACCGGAACCAGGGTCAGCGAAAACAGCAACGAGCCGGAGAGTGCGAAGATCACCGTCAGTGCCATGGGTTGGAACAGGCGACCCTCGACCCCTTCCAGCAGTAGGATGGGCAGGTAGACGATCAAGATGATCAGCTCGCCGAACATCGTGGGCTTGCGTACCTCGAGGGTGGCGTCGCGCACGATGTCGAGATCGGGCCGCGTACCACCCTCTTGCTCGAGGCGTCGAACGCAGTTCTCGACGATAATGACCGAACTGTCGACGACCAGTCCGAAGTCGATCGCGCCCAGGCTGAGCAGGCTTGCAGCGATACCAAACTGCAGCATGGCGCTGAACGAGAACAGCATAGCGAGCGGAATGGCGGCGGCCACGATGAGACCAGCCCGAAGGCTACCAAGGAACAGGAACAGCGCGGCGACGACAAGCAGCGCGCCCTCGAGCAGGTTCTTGCGGACAGTAGCGATCACGCGGTCTACCAGCTCGGTTCGATCGTAGAGCACCTCGATACGCACATGCTCGGGCAGGCTCTGGCTAGCTTCTTCAAGGCGTTCGATGAGCCGATTTGTGACCTCGTGGCTGTTCTCGCCCATGAGCATGAAGCCAAGGCCAAGCACAATCTCCTCTTTGCCGTTCGCCGTAACACCTCCACGGCGAATCTGGTAGCCCTCGCGCACGGACGCAAGGTCGCTAATGCGGACTGGAATACCCTCGTAGTCAGCCACGACGATTCCCTCTAGCTCGGGGATGCTCTTGGCCAGGCCAATGCCGTGGACCAAGTGCATCTCGCCCGCGGCCGCGATGACGCCACCGCCGACATTCTCATTGTTGTCGCGCAGGGCTCGCACGACATCGTCGAGAGTCAGCCCGTAGGAAAGCAGAGAGAGCGGCTCCACAACGACGTGGTACTGTCGCTTGCGTCCACCCCAAGTGTTCACCTCGGCCACGCCCGGGACAGTCAAGAGCTGGGGCCGGAGCACCCAGTCGTGCAGGGTCGTTAGCTCAGTGAGTGACGCAACCTCACTGACCAGTGCATAGTGAAGGACCTCGCCGAGTCCGGTGGCCACGGGTCCCATCTCGGGCGAGGGCAAGCCACTGGGAAGCTCAACGCTTTGGAGCCTCTCCCCGATAAGTTGTCGAGCAAAGTACACATCGACGCTGTCGTCGAAGATGGCAACGACTTGGGAGAGCCCGAACTTGGAGATGGAGCGCACCTCGACCAGTCCCGGAAGTCCTCCTAGTGCTTGCTCCACCGGGAAGGTGATCTGCTGTTCGATCTCAACCGGGCTCAGGGACGGCGCGTCGGTGTTGACCTGAACCTGGACCGGGGTTGTGTCCGGGAAGGCATCGATCGGGAGGCGCGAGAGGGCCAAGAGCCCCGCTGCGATCACCAGTGCCGAGAGCACCAGTACAACGATTCGGTTGCGGAGTGACCAGCCAACAATTGCGTCGAACATAGGAGGGCCCGGGCTTACTCGGCTAGGTAGTCTACTTCGCAGCAGCCGGCGCCGATGCTACCTTTGCGCAGCTCTGTCTTGAGCAGAAAGCTACCTTGGGTCACCACGGCCTCGCCACCGGACATCCCACTGAGAACCTCGTAGTAATCCCCCGTGTCGTAGCCTAGCCGCAGTTTTCGCGGGGCGAACTCGGTGGGGGAGTTACGTACAAAGGCCACGTTGCAGCATCCCTCCCACTGCACGGCGTCCTTGGGTACGAGCACCGCTAGACTCTCGTCCCGGCTCACGATTCTGGCCGTGCAGAAGCTCTTGGCACGAAGCATGCCCGCAGGGTTTGCGAACTCAGCTCGCACTTTTACCGTGCGCGTCTGCGGGTCGACCTCACTACTGATCCATGTGACGCGGCCGCCCATGGTCTCGCCTGCCCAGCTGTTCACGGTGAGCAAGACAGGTTGTCCCTTCTCGACGAGGCGGATCTTCTCCTGATCAACATCCACGAAGACCCACATCTGCGAAGTGTCGGCCACACTGATGATGGGCTGCAAGGGAGAGGCGGACTCGCCAAGCACAGTCTCAAGGCCAACCACAACTCCTGCAAAGGGCGCCGTAATGTTTAGAAGCGGGCTGGTCTCGCCCTGCTCTTGAACCGCGCTGACTTGTTCGGGGGTGAGCCCAAGGTTGGCGAGTCGCTGGCTCGCGGAAGCCAGGGCAATCTGGCTCTCCACAAGCTGCGTCTCCGCATCAAGGGTCTCCCTCTTCGTCGAGAGCCCCTTTTCCAGTAAGGCCCTCTCGCGCTGGCTGTTCTGCTCCCACAGGCCGACATGGGCCGCGGCCTGAAGCAGCTCTGACTTAGCTGCGCCCAGCGCCGGGGCTTCTAGAACAATGAGCACGTCTCCCGCCTCGACCGTATCCCCGAGGTCCCGAAGCACCTCGACCACGGTTCCGGCCGCGCGGGGCGCAAGCCGGGCGTGGGTCCTAGCGTCGTAGTCGATGGTGGCTGGGGCTTCGATGAACTTGCGTAGGGTGTCCGTTTGCACCTCCTCGAGACGCACGCCAACCCTCTCGGAGACCTGCGCGTTGGCGAAGCGAATGAGGCTCGATTCGGTCGCGCAAGACAGGGAGGGGAGGGACTGAATTCGAGGCGTATCTAGGGGGACAACCGCCATTTCAGGCTCCTGCGGCTTGGGCAAGGGGGTCAGCAAGCTCGACTGGTATCTGTCTAAGGTCCCCGGGTTGCAAGCCTCGCAATGGGACTCTGGTAGCCCGTGCCCTCCGCACCAATCTCCCTCGCTGCGGAAGGCCCCCTCAAGGTCGTCTCGGCACTTGGTGCAGACGGCTTCTGGCACTCCATGGCCCGTGCAAAACCCCATCTCCTCCATGAGCGAAGGCTGGCAGAAGGGGCAATCCTGAACCTCGTGTCCCAGGCAAAGCTCGACTACATCGTAGGTGGTGACCTTTCCGGCCATGTGCTCCCACTTGTCAAGGACGCCGGGATTGCAGGCCTCGCATTGGGATTCCGGGAGGCCGTGTCCGTTGCACCAGTCGTTTTGTGATCGGAAAAAGCCCTCTAGATCTCCGCGGCACTGGGAGCAGATGGCCTCCGGTACACCGTGCCCTGTACAAAAACCCATCGACTCGATCAGCTCTGGAGAGCAGGTCGGGCAATCGGAGAGGCTGTGTTCATCACAGCTAGTGGCCGCCGTGGTTGTTTCTGGAGAGGTCGTACCCTGGGGTGCCTGGCCGCACCCGGCTAGGCCTAGCCCAATGGCAAGCAGTACTATAATCGATGAGATCCGAATACTAATCTTCATGGTGGCTCCTTGTCGTCGTAACGGGGTGAGCGAATAGCAGTTCGCGCGGCGTGCCCGTCGCGCTTTCCAAATCAGACAGTGCCGTAGCTGCTCGAAGCAGTCGTCGTGCGTAGTCGCTGCGTGCCGCGAGCAGTTGGCGCTGGGCCTCCAGCGCGGGAAGAATGGTCGTCTTGCCTAACTGGTAGCTCTCGTGTGCCTTGGCCAGCGCCTCTTCGGAGTAGGGCAGGAGGTCGTTGCGGTAGATGGCGAGGGCATCCCAGCTCCCTTCGGTACGCGCCAGGGCCGAGCTTACCTCCCGCGCTACTGCGAGTCTGCTTGCTTGCAGGGTCGCCTGGCGCAAGGCCAGGGCCTCTATCGCCTTGGCTACCTGCGCCTGGTTTCGATCGAAGAGAGGTAAGTCGAGCTGTAACCCCGGGCCGAGGCTCCAATCACCGTCCCTCTCCGCTGCCACACCGACATCGAAGTTCTGCCTGGCGAGGCCGCGTTGTCGATCAACCTCGGCTTCGGCCTGAAGCACCGCCTCTTCCGCGGCGCGAATGTCGAGCCTTCGCACCATAGCCAGGTCCTCCAGCTGGGTGGCGCTAGGCAGAGTCGGTCGAACCGCCGCGGCAGTCCCCATGGTGCGAAGCCTGCTCTCGTGGGGACCGAAACCAAGCTCCAAGAGCAGGTCAAGGCGCGCATCTTGAGCCGCGAGCTTGGCGTCCCCGAGGGCAATTTCGGTGTCAAGGAGATCGATCCGAGCTAGGTTGGCTTCGATGACCGTTCCGGCAGCAGCGTCTAGGCGCGCACTGGCAAGCTCGTGGAGCTTTCTTGCCGATTCCCGGTTCTGCTTCGCAATGTCAACCAGCCGTTGTGTGGAAGTCGACTCGATGTAAGCAACGCGAATTGCGCCGGCTAGCTGGGTTGCCTGGTAAGCCACCTCAAGCACACGACGCCGCAGAGCGCTTTCGGCGACGCGCTCGCGCTTGGGCACTTGCCAAAGGTCAAGCAAGCCCGCGAAGAGCCCCGCCTCCCATTCGGGTGCACCCCCCGATGTCGGAAAGCGCAGCCCCAGGCTTAGGGATGGATTTGCCAGCAGCCCTGCCTGGACGCGGTCGGCATGGGCCATTCCGATGCTGTGGAAAGCTGCCTGTAGCGCGGGGTTGTTCAGCATACCGAGCTCGACTGCCTCGGACAGCGCAAGGCCGTCCGCTAGGAGCTCGGCAACCCGGCGCTGGGTCGCTTCGGCTTCGCCGCTCGGATGAAAGACATGCTCAGCGCCGGTGGAGGAGCGGATCTCGTCTTGGGTCCGGGTGTAGTCCGGCTCGGTATAGGGGGTGCGGCAGGCTGCGAGACCAAGCAGGCACGCGGCGGCAGTGCTAATTCGAATTGGCGCCATGGAGCTTCTCCGAGATGGACTGCACCAGCCCCAGCCAGTACGGATCGCTGATCCGATAATAGGCGAGCTTGCCGTGGGCCCTAAACCTAATCGCTCCGAGTGTCCTCAGCTGCTTGAGCTGTTGGGACATGCTGGAGAGCGAGGTGTCTAGCACGTGGGCCAGGTCACATACGCAGAGCTCTCGACCCTCGAGGGCCATGAGCACTCGAAGTCGTCCCGGGTGGGCAAGCACCTTAAGAGCATCGGCTACACGCTGGCTCTGGCCCAGTGGAGGAAGGCATGCTTGGGCCTCGACGACTTCGGGCCCGTCGACACATTCGACCTCGCACAGGCCTTTGGCTACCCGTCGCGCGTCGCCCCTAAGAGTGTCTATGGCTTGTCCCTTCATTTTATTAATCCGTAATATGACACTATGAGGGTAGTACTTCAGGCCACGGGGAAGGCCGACAATCTCAAATTGTGGGTGATCCTAAAGATATAGGCCCGGCGCGTGCGACTCGGCGGGTGGATTGGCTGTTTGGGCAGCGCAGAAGGGGGCAGACTTCTTGGCGAGGTCAGCGTGCTTACGTTTGAGTCCTTTGACGCGAGTTGGGGATACTGCATTCGCGCCTCTATTAGGGAATGTCTAGGCAGAGGAACTCCCCGAGTTCTCAGGATATGGGGTCCTCAGCGCTCACCCAGGGCAAGAGAGCTCCCCCCGAAGGCGGAAATAAGACCGTCGTCCGCAAGGCAGCTCAGCAGCGCATTGCCAGAGAGTAACGAGGTCCGATAAGGGGGATGCTCGGTTTGAAATCCAGAGGCCCTGCCGGACGGGATTTACCATAGCGTTCTTTTTCCGAGCAGCGGGGGGGCTCACCTACTCCTGCTCGTCGTCCTCGTCCTCGCCCTTGTCAAAGAGCATGTCCGGGTCGCGGAAGGTCTTGAACTCTAGTGTGTTACCGGAGGGGTCGCGGAAGAACATGGTGGCCTGCTCGCCCGGGTGATTCTTGAAGCGGGTGTAGGGCTTGATGACGAACTCGACCTTCTCCCCTTCCAGGTAGTCAGCGAGCACGTGCCACTCTTCCCACTCCAGCACCACGCCGAAGTGCGGCACGGGGACGGCGTGTTTGTCGACGTCGTTAGTGGGGAGAGCAGGCACCTCGTGATCTTCGACCACATGGGCCACGAGCTGGTGGCCGTAGAGGTCGAAGTCGATCCAGGTTTCCGAGCTGCGGCCCTCTTGGCAGCCGAGTAGGCCGGTGTAGAAGTCCCGGGTGGAGGCTAGGTCGCGGACGGAGAGGGCTAGGTGGAAGGGCTGCATGGTGGCGGAAGAGGTGGGGGAGGCTACTTAGCCGGGGTGTCGATTCCTCGCAGGGGAAACTGCTCGGAGGGCACGTGCTCGGCGGCCATCCGTGCAAGCATTCCCTCCACGCGGACGGGGTATTGTTCCGCTAGGTCGTGCTCTTGGGCGAGGTCCTCGGACAAGTTAAAGAGCTCCGTGGTGGTCTTCGCCGAGTCGCCAAGGAAGCGCCGCACCAGCATCCAATCGCCCATGCGCAGGGCCTGTTGGCTGCCGTAGCCAGGAAACTCCCAGTAGAGGGCGCGCTCGGGGTCTGGGGACTCGCCGCGCAGAACCGGAAGTAGGCTTGTGCCATCGAGCCCGGCGCCCGGGGCCATGTCTTGGTCCGCCACATCCAGCAGCGTCGGCATGAAGTCCCAGAACGCGCCAATGGCACCAGAGACCACGCCACTATCCACTTGCCCGGGCCAGCGCGCGATCATCGGGACGCGCATGCCGCCCTCGTAGACGCTGCCCTTCGCGCCGCGCAGTACGCCGTTGCTCTCAAAGAACTCCGAGTGCGCGCCGCCGATGTCATAGGTCGCACCGTTATCTGAAGTGAAGATCACCAGGGTGTCTTCGTCGAGTCCATCGGCTTGCAGTTGGTCCAAGAGACGCCCCACATCGCGGTCCATCCGCGAGACCATGCCCGCGTAGGCAGCGCGCGGCGTTGGGTGCGGCAGGTAGCCCTTGCCCCCTTCGTAGGGCGGGTCCTCCCACTCGCCGATGTAGGGCTCCATGGAGTCATCGGGCACCTGCAGAGCGAGGTGCGGGATCGTGTAGGTCAGCAGCAGGAAGAACGGGTTGTCGCCCTGCTCGGCGGTCCACTCGAGGGCGTCGTCGGTCATCAGGTCGTGGGCGTAGTGGGGACCGGTCAGGTTCTTCCACACGTTGCCCTCCAGCTCGATGCGCTGGTCGTCATCCCAAAGGTGCGTGGGGTAGAAGTTGTGGGCTTGGCGCTGGCAGAGGTAGCCGTAGAAGTGGTCGAAGCCCTGGTGGTTCGGAGCGCCGGTGGAGCCCGGTCCCCCGAGCCCCCACTTGCCCACGCACGCGGTGGCGTAGCCGGCCTCTTGGAGAGCCGAGCCCAGGGTGAGCGTGCCTTCGGTCAAGGGCAGCTGGCCCTCGGCGTCGAACTCGCCCCAGCCGCCGGCCTCCCAGTTGTCGCGCACCAGGGCGTGGCCCGGGTGCTTGCCGGTCAAGAGCGTGCAGCGCGACGGAGCGCAGACGGGCGCTCCCGCGTAGAAGTCCGTGAAGCGCATGCCCTCGGCCGCCAGCCGATCCAGATGAGGCGTCTGGATGAGCTGCTGCCCGTAGCTGCCTAGGTCGCCATAGCCAAGGTCGTCGGCGACAATTAGCACGATGTTGGGCTTGCGCGGCGCCGCACTAGCGCTCGGGCCCCCAGCTTTGCTTGCGGGACTCGTGCAGCCTTGCAGGGTGAGTAAGAGCAGGATCAGCAGGGCAGATGTCGTGATTTTGAACATCGCTGCATCCTACAGGATTTGCGCGACGAGGAATCGTGGCGCGTTGATCTACGTCGTGGACTTGGAGCGTGAAACGCAAATGGCAAGTCCGTAGACTGTTGAGCGCATTCGTGCGTACCTCGGAGATCCATCCACACCAGCCAAATCCAAGCTCAATGCAATATCAGATCCAGAAAATGACCGCTGGGGGGATCCTTGACACCGCCTTTAAAGTGTTTCGTGACAACCTGCTTGTACTGCTTGGCATTGCCCTGACGATTCAAGCCATCTCCTTCGGGACGGTCACCGTGCTGCAGAAGATTCTTAGCACGGTAAATGATCCGGACGAAGTCGTCGGCACGCTGGTCTTGGGCATCCCGCCGTTGATCGCTCTCTTTGTCTTGTCTCCTCTTGGAACGGCCATCTCCACGAAGATCGTTTCCGACCGCTATCTCGGAAGGGCTGTGAGTCTAGCGGATGCCCTCGCCGCTGCCTTTAAGGTGATCGTACCGCTCCTGATCGCACTCTTGATCTCGACGATTTTGTCTACAGTCGGATTCTTTCTGTTCCTTATCCCGGGTGTATTCTTAGTCCTGAAGTTTGCCTTGATTGCCCCCGTGGTTGTTGTTGAGCAGGGCGGAGCCAAGGCCGCCATGCATCGCAGTTGGAGCTTGACCGAGGGCAGCATGGTCACATTGATTCTGTTGTACGCGCTCGTATGGACCGCAAACATCATTCTGGGCGGCACAATCTACGCATCTTTAGGAGCGGGCTTGGCCCCCGAGGCCCTTGCCCAGGTCTTTGGTGCAGTGATCAACTGCTTCTTCTCCGTAGCCATTACGGTCACCTACTTCGAGCGCCGTTGCGCGAAAGAGGGCTTCGACATGGACCTCTTGGCCCAGTCCTTTGATGGCTAAGTGGTCACGCTGAAGTGATGTTGCTCAAAGCAAAGGTCGACCAAGTTGGTCAAGTGCCTAAGGACCAAGTGGAGGAGTCGCTGCGGGAAATCCTCAGCGACTCCTCTTACGGTGATGTGAGTCCCGACAGCACCGTGGCGGAAAAAAAGGCCATAGAGAAGTTTCAAGAGTTCCGTGCTTGGATCGAGGACTTGTTCGACTTTATGCCCGCTTCGAGCCTGGACTTCTGGCTCTCTCTAAGCGTGGTGATCTTAAGCTTGATCGGACTGGCGCTCCTCGGGTCTAAGCTGTATCAGCGGAACCGCAAGTTCGCTTTCGAAGAGGGCTACTTGGACGACCAGGCCTTCGCCGGGTCCCTCAGGCAGCAGCTAGAGCGCGCTCGAGCCCAAGCTGTAAGCGAGGGGGCCTTTACCGAAGCCCTGAGTCTGCGATTCCGCCTTGGACTCTTGGCCGTAAGCCAGCGCAACCCGGGCCGGCTGCGCCCAGGCTATACCAACCGCGAGTGCCTGATCGCCTGGTCCCGCGTACCCGAATACCGCGATCGCCTGGCCCAAGTCATCGACCTGCTAGATCGGAAGTGGTACGCGCAAGAACAGTGCTCGCCCGAGGAGTACACCACTGCCGAGGCCGTCCTGGCGGAGATGGGGTCCCATGCCAACTAAGAAGGTCTGGATCGGCATCGTCGTTGTACTCGTGCTCCTGGGTATGCTCGTGGGCCCAAGCCTGGTTGAGCCCGTTGCCTTGCAGACAAGCTACTCTAAGACGCCAACCGGGCACCGGGCTCTGTTTGATCTCTTGGACGAGCTGCGCCCAGGTGTCGAGCGCTGGCGCCGGACGCCCCTGTCCCTTGGCGAGCACAGCTCGCGGGCTGGCACCCAGCACGGGCTGTTGATGCTCGAGCCGAAGCCCCAACTCTTGTCCGAGGGCGAGGCCTATCACGAGGCGATCGTCCAGTGGGTCCGCGATGGCAACGACCTGATCCTGGTACCGCGCCTCCACGAGACTCTCATTGCCGACTTGATCGGTCGCGAGTTTGAGTTCCACGAGCAGACCAAAACCTACGGCTCGGGTATACAGGCGATCCTCAACAAGGCTGGTCTCAAAGGAAAGATTTCGACTAGGTACGGCTTCAATGCACAGGCGCCGAACCGCCCCTTCACAACGACGGAAGGCGACCAGCTACTGCTGCCCTTTGTGCTGAATTTGGACGATCGAGATCCCGCCTTTAAGAGTGTTCTGGCCGTAAGAAATTCGGACGAAGAGCCCGTTGAGTTGCTCTTGGATGCGGCAGTAGGCAAGGGCCGCATTGCAATTGTCCTCGCGCCTGGGCTCTTCTGGAACAAGGGACTGGCCGCCGGCGACAACGGGTTCTCTGTGGTGAACCTGCTTTCGGAATACGGCCGCGATGGCCTGCTAATCGACGAGTACTACCACGGTCTCGCGTCTATCGACGGGCTTATGAAGCTGTTGCTGACGGAGCCCTTTCTCTGGCTCACCCTGAGCTTTCTCTTTCTGGCGACCCTTGTGACCTGGCGTAGCCTAGTCCGCTCGGAGCCCCTGGTCGAGCCACCTCTGCCCACACGACGCAGCAAGCGCGAACACATCGACGCCATGGGGCGCCTGATCGCAACCTCGGGCGAGAACCCTTGGGTCATCGAGCAGGTGCTTCACGGGGTCCAAGCCGAAGTGCGGACCTGTCTGCGCTTAGACCCAAGTACCTCCACCGACTCTGTCCTCGACTTCCTACGGCGCTCTGACGAGACCCTGGCCGAGCGCTTCGAAAGCCTTATCGAACAGGCTCCCATGAGCCACTCCGACCGGTCTAATGAGAAGGCCGCGGTGGAGTGGGGAAGAAAGAGCCACGCATTCCTGCGGGACCTTCACGGGACCCGCAAAGTAGGAGCGCGGTCCCACAAGCCGCGCCTCACCCTTGATACCCAATGACTGATTCCACTGAAACCAAAGTCTTATTTGAACGGGCGCGCAACGAGATCGGCAAGGTCGTCGTCTCGAGCGGCAACACCGTGGACCTGCTGCTAATCGCCATGTTGTGCGAGGGGCACGTGCTGTTGGAAGGTCCCCCGGGAACGGCGAAGACGCTCTTGATTCGCACTCTCTCCCGGGTGCTCGATCTGGAGAACCAGCGCATCCAGTTCACGCCCGACTTGATGCCCGCGGACATCCTCGGCAACCAGACCCTGGACCTGGAGACCAACCGCTTCCACCTGCGTCGCGGTCCGATTTTTACGGACCTGTTGTTGGCGGACGAGATCAACCGCGCTCCGGCCAAGACGCAGTCGGCGCTGCTCCAGGCCATGATGGAGGGCCAGGTGACCATCGATCGAGAGAGCCTTGAGCTGGGAGACTTCTTTCTGGTCTGCGCGACCCAGAACCCCGTCGAGATGGAGGGCACCTATCCGCTGCCCGAAGCGCAGCTCGACCGCTTTCTCTTTAAGGTCGACGTCGACTATCCCAACGAGCAGGACGAGGTCGCGATCCTCGAACGCCACCACATCAGCGCGCGCTCCAGGGACCTGGACAGCTTCGGCCTAGAGATCGTCGCGGACAAGGAGGCACTGCTGCGCGCGCGCCGCGAGATCGACGCCGTCGCCGTTCGCCCCGAGGTCGTTGCCTACGTTACGAAGCTCGCGCGGCGCACCCGCGAGCACCCAAGCCTAGTGCTTGGGGCAAGTACCCGCGGCGCGCTGATGGTGCTGGTCGCCGCGAAGGCCTGGGCGGCCAGGGAGGGTCGCGACTTCGTCACGCCGGACGACGTCAAGGCCGTTGCGCGCCCCGCGATTCGCCACCGCCTGCAGCTGCACCCCGCCGCGCTGATCGAAGGCGTCAGCCCCGACGACATCGTCACTGAGATCCTGCAGCAGACCGAAGTGCCTAGGTGAGCTCAACAGCGCCCCAATCCTGGCGCGCCTTCCCGGCGCCAAGGCTGCTACTTCTCGCGGCCCTCACGCTGCCCCTTGCCGGGGCGGCGTTCCTCGTTCCGTCCATCATCGGCATCTGGGCCGTGACGATCCTGGGCCTAGCGTTGCTTGCCGCGATCGACCTGCTGCTGAACAGGCCCGCGGTGATCGAGGTGGAGCGCGAGCTTCCGGCGCGGCTCTTCCTGACTCGGAATCACGAGCTGAAGTTGAGCTTCCGCATCGCCGAGAGGTCCCGAACTAGGTCGGCCCTGATCTTTGCCACGGAGCGCATTCCCCTCGAGTGGGACAGCGAAGGTCAGATTGACGGCATCGACCTAGTCCAGGGCAAGCAGGTAGACGCCACGATCTGGATTCGCGCGCGCAAGCGCGGTCGCTACCAGCTTGGTCCGCTGCACGTGGTGCAGCAGGTGGGGCTCGGCCTGTGGCGCAGGGTCGGCCTTGTGGAGCTAGATACCGAAGCGCGGGTCTACCCCGACTATCAGCCCGGCGCACATGCCCTAGTTGGGCTTCGCGACTTTGGTGATGTGGGCGAGCGCCGCACCCGCCAGCGCGGAGAGGGCACGGACTTCGACAGCCTGCGCGAGTACCGGGACGGTGACGAGCCGTCGCGTATCGACTGGAAGGCCACCGCCAGGCTCGGTCGCGTAATCAGCCGCCAGTTCACCGTTGAGAAGGACCACGACGTCATGATCGCCCTAGACTGCGGGCGTTTGATGGGCTCGGAGTTCAAGGGCATTGCGAAGTTTGACTACGCCCTGCGCTCGGCCCTAGCCCTAGCCGAGGCGGGACTTCGCGCGGGGGACCGCGTGGGCGTGCTGGCTTTCGATGATAAGGTGCGCTGCTTTGTGCCGCCGGGCAAAGGCGCGGGGCAGCTCGGGCACATTCTCGACAGTCTCCACGATGTCAATGCCGAGACTAACGAGACGGATTTCGCCCGGGGCCTCACGTACCTGGGCGTTCACCACCGCAAGCG
>JAQXEK010000004.1 GCA_029250885.1 Planctomycetota bacterium | reverse complement strand
GTCGCGAGGCCACAGACTACGGTGCTAGGTGCCTCACGACAATGGAACTCGCCCTTGGCTAGGCCGCAAATCAGCCCGAGTACGCAAGGCTTGCAGGCAGGGGCCTTACTCCGCCTTCGCGCCATACGAACAAGTTCCATTGCCGGGAAGTTGACGTTGCAGCCGGCGGACATGGTTGCGGAAGACGTGGACCCACTGCGAGCCCAGGGCTTTCAGGACGTGGAAATCCTGCACATCGTCGCGGTCGTGGCCTACTACGCCTACGTCAACCGAATTGCCGACGGACTGGGTGTGCTGTTAGGGCCAAAGGCCTAGCAGCGCACACGCAGGGTCCTTACTCGACCTTCATAATGCCGCGCATCAGCTGCCAGTGGCCGGGGAAGGTGCAGAGGAACTCGTAGTCACCGGGCTCTGTTGGGGCGACGAACTCAATTAGCTCGGACTCGCCGAAGTTTAGAAGCTTCGAGGCACTGAGGATGCTGGCAGTCTCGGGGATGAAGGCCTTGGCGAAACCCTCGGCGCCTAGGGCTGCTGCGGCGTCGCCGATCTCCTTGGCGCTGCCGGGGGTTCCGATGACCAGGTTGTGAGGCATGTAGTCGGGGTTGTAGAACCAAAGCTTCACAGGCTGGCCCGCCTTTACGGTGAAGGTCACCCGGTCATAGCGCATCTCCTCCACTACCGTGCGGATCGCAATGGCGTCCGCAGGGGCTTTTGGTTCAGCATTAGGCGTTTCTTCCGCGACTACGGAAGTTGACTTGGCCTGGCTTGCATTCATCATGTACTCCGCGCGGCGAGCGGCAATGCGCGCGTGGGCCTCGGGCGAGTTCAAGAGGCTCTGCAGCAGGCCGTCGTGGCTGCGGTTGTGCCCCTGGAAGACCCACAGGGCCTCGAGCAGGGGATGCGCGTCCTCGGGCTTGTGAATGTCGAACTGCTCGATCCACTTTGTGGTCGCGGCGACCACGTCGTCGGTCGGGCGGCCTGAAAGTTCGACACGCACGCGGTGACGAACGCCGTTGGTCGGGTGCAGCAGCAGGTCAAGCAGGGCTTCAATAGGCTCGCCATGGACGGCCACGTGACCCGCAAGGTCCTGGCCGTCGGCGGTAATGCGGTATATGCGGCCGTGGTCGTGATCGCGCTCGGGGTCGCGCACGTTGTGCTGCATGTGGCCGATGATCGCGTTGGCCCAGTCGGAGATATACATAGCGCCGTCGTCGCCGATCTCTAGGTCCGTGGGCCGAAAGTTGGGATCCTCGGACACCAGGAAGTCTTCGGTCTCGGTGCCCGTGACCTCACCGGTTACCGTGTCGAAGGCGAGGGTGTACTGCTTCAAACCTAAGAACGCAATCGTATTGCAGAGCAGGAAGTTGCCCTGGTACTTGGCCGGGAAGTGTTCGCTGGAGAGGATGCCGCTGGAGGCCACCGGGCGGACGGTATGCTGAAGCAGCTTGCGCATCTTGAACTTGCCATCCTTATCGGGCACGACCTGGTAGCAGGAGCCGCCGGTCGCGTCCGTGGCGTAGTGGTATCCCCAACGATCAAAGCTAATGCCGTGGGGGTTGGGGCTGTTGTTCGCGTGGAAGCTAAACTCAAAGGTGCGCGGGTTAAAGCGGTACATCCCCGAGGTTCCCGACTGCTGGTTGGCGGTCCAGGGGGTCTCTACATTCGAGACGTGGAACACGCCGCGTTGATAGTAGAGGAAGCCATCGGGGCCCAGCACAAAGTTGTTCATGGCGTGGTGTGTGTCCGCCGAGTCGATGCCACCGAGCATGTTGATGCGCACGTCAGCCACGTCGTCCCCATCGGTATCCTTCAGAAAGATGATGTCTGGGGCCGAGGCGACGAGCAGGCCGTCGTTCCAGAACTCAAAACCCGTGGGGTTGTGCACCTTGGCGAAGGTGATCGCCTTGTCCGCAACGCCGTCGCGGTCCTCGTCCGGCAGGATCAGGATCCGGTCGTCCATCTCCTGAAGCGGGTCCCACTTGGGGTAAGACTGCCAGGCAGCCGCCCACAGGCGCCCCTTCGGACCGACCCCCAGCTGCACGGGGTTGACCAGCTCCGGAAACATTTCCTCCGAGGCGAAGACCCCGGCGGACAGGCCCTCGGCCAGCTTCATCTTGTTGAGCCCCTCTTCCGCGGTCAGGTACGTGCCGTCGCCAACCTTGCTGACGCCGCCCTGGCTCTGGGGTTGGGCAAGGTTGGTTTTAACCGGGATTGGGGGCGGAACGTTGCTGTCGTCAATGGCCTTTGACTCGCCCATGGCCGCCGCCCAAACCACCTCGTCGCGGTTGGCCGTCTTTACGTCTAGTTGCACGAGCTCATTCTGCAGGACCACACGATTGTCCTGGCCCTCGACAAACTTTAGGCCAGCGCGAGAACCCCAAACATCGTTGCCGTCCGTGGCGCGATAGCGGTTGAACCAGTGCCAGTTCTTGTCGAGTACGGCCGCGCGAATCGCCTGGAGCTCGGCTTCAGTGCGTGTGGTGTCACCGCCGTAGAGCGAGCGCGCGATCAGTTGCCCCACCACGCGGTTGCCGGCCTCGTTCAAGTGCACGCCGTTGATCGTCGACGGCTCCTTGGCCATCATCGTGAAGTGGTGTAGGGTCGGCGTGAAGAGGTCTACGAAGCCTGTGTCCATCTTTGTCGCGACCTTCTCGGTTACGGCAGCAATTGCTCCGAGCCGCGCGTTCAGCGCGTCCGCATCGGCCAGGTTTGGGTCTCGCAGATCTTCGGCGGCGGTCGGAGTGAACAGTACGATGCGAGGCGCGCCCGCACCCGAATAGTCCTGGCTGCGGGTGTGCCCGATCCATGCCTCGAGCGCGGCACCGAAAGCAGCCGGGTCCTCGTCAAAAGAGGCGTTGTAGCCAAACATCCCAAAGATGACGGTGGCCCCGGAGAGCTCTAGGTAATCGTCCACCCCAAGAAAGCCTTCGTTCCTAGGACGATGATCTACACGGTCCCCGGTGTAGCCGTGGTTGCGGAAGCGAACCTTCTGTCCCTTTAAGTCAGCTTGGAGATAGGTCTCCATCCAGCCGTCGTGCTGCATGCGATCGGGCAAGCCTCCGCCGAGGAGAACCACGTGATCGCTGGCCTGGAAGAAGGTCTGGACGATCGGCTCGGGAGCAGCCACCTCGGACACAACGGGTTGACTCGTGGGCGTGGGCTCCTCCGAGCAGCTGGCCAGTAGGAGCGGGGCAAGGAGGGCAGTAGCCAAAAGAGGTCGTTTCATCGTGGCGCCTACGCTAACCTTGCTGGCACCTATGTTCAAACTCACAACCGCATGCTTTGCCGTGCTTGCCTTGGCGACCGGCTGCTCCTCTCTCGAATCCCCCATGATGACCCCGGCTGAATCCGATCCACGCTGGCTGGTCTATCCGACCTCCGAGGGGCCAGGCTATGGCAAGCGGGTCGTTCTGATCGCCGGCGACGAAGAGTATCGCTCGGAAGAGGCCCTGCCTATGCTGGCTCGGCTGCTCTCTGGGCACCACGGCTTCGAGTGCGTCGTGTTGTTCAGCCAGGACCCTGAATCCGGTGAAATCGACCCGAACCAGTCGTCCCACATTCCCGGCCTGCACCTCGTGGATGACGCGGACCTGCTTGTGCTGGACCTGCGCTTCCGGCACTTGCCTGACGAGGACATGGCCCACATCATAAACTACGCCAATGCGGGCCTTCCCCTGATGGGGATCCGAACCTCGACCCATGCCTTCAGCTACCCCGCCGAGAGCACTAGCCCCTTTGCCAAGTGGACTTGGACCAGTGCCAATCCTGAGGGCGGCTTCGGTACTGAGTTCCTCGGGGAGACCTGGGTGGCCCACCACGGGCACCACGGCAAGCAGGCCACCCGCGGGGTTCCCAACGCCGACCTAGCTCAACATCCCGTACTAGGCGGCGTGTCCGACGTCTTCGGTCCAACAGACGTCTACGCGATCCGCTCCTTGCCAGCCGACGCCCAAGTCCTTCTCTATGGTTCTGTTCTCGACGGCATGACCCCCGACTCCGCCGCGGTCAGTGGCCCCAAGAACAACCCCATGCACCCCATTGCTTGGCTTCGTAACCGTGACGCCGGCCAGGCCACCCCCCAGCGCATCTTCGCCTCCACAATTGGCGCAGCCCAAGATTGGTCATCGGAAGACCTGCGCAGGCTCTTTCTCAACGCGGCCTTCTGGACACTCGCCATGGAGGACGAGATTCCATCTCAAGGGCTGGAAGCAAGCGTACTTGGCAAGTGGGCCCCTACGGCCTTTGGCTTCAACACCTACCGCCAGGGTTTGACCCCAGCGGACTACAAGGACGGCACGCCCTAGGAGCGGCCGCACACAGTCGGCGCGATAAAACGCTGAGCAAGCAAACTCCGACATAGGGTCGTAAACCCTTCCATAACAAGCGCCTGCGTACGAATTCCCATTTAGGCTAACTTGAGCCATTGCCGGGTGCCGAGGAAGGAGGCTCACCAAAGAGTTGGCCCTGGGCAGCACCCGCTCCCCCCGCTTGGCCAGCTAACCTTGGAGGAGGTATCGCATGAAAATGCAATGGATTGCGGGCGCCCTAGTGGTGCCCATCTTGTTTGGTTGTACGCCTGAGGCTTCGGGCCCCGGCAGCGAAGAGGTCTTTACTTTCGGCGAGTCTACGCCGGCCGGACGCATGGAGCTTGGGGCGCCTGATTCCGAAGTCTTCATGCTCCACGGGACCATGCCCGTGCCTCCGGGCACCTGGCCCAGCCTCGACGGCAAGGCACCCTTCGTGGTCGTCGACGTCGGAGGCGCGTTCATCCCGGCCCAGGTCGAGACCGTCTCCCGCTACGCCAACCCCGCCGACGGTGCAGACGTGGTCGAGGTGATTGCTCAGGTCCACCGCCCGCCAGGTGTTCAACCCGGCGACCGCGTGCAATATGAAGTGCGCCACGCCCCCCACGTCCAACCTTCTTCCATGGCGCCGCCCGAGGACGCAATGGGCATCGCCCCCTCGGCCGTGACCGCAAACTCGCCCGCAAACCTGCGCTCCCTTATCGAGAATCCCGAAAGCATCCGCATCACATCCCGGGACGTCTTCGGCCACGAATACGAAGCTTTGCCCCTAGCGGACTGGCCCGATTCCAACCCGCGCATCCTGCGCTGGGGCGCCTACCAACTGCAGCTTGGCACCTACGACACCATGATGCCCACGGAACCGGATGACGGCCTCTCGGGCAGCCTGCCCCATGGCTTGGGCGTGCACTCGTACATGAGTATCCTGGCCGGCTCGCCCGTTTTGCAGTTCGACATTCGCTTTAACAACGCTGCCGACGGCAACGACAAGACTAGCGACCAGGACAACCCCCTGGGCAAGATGTACTTCGACAGCATCGACATCGAGGTACCCATGGGCTGGGTCGTGATGCAAGACGTCGAGGACCCGTCCTTTGGGGACAGCTTTGAACGCAGGGAGCGAATGGTCTTTCCCATCGTCGACATCAACGACGACGGCTCAATGCACAGCATGCCGAGCCAGGCCCAATTCCACCGCCGCCTAGTCATTGTCCAAGAGGGACTTGAGCTGGAGGGGCGCCGCCTGTTAGACAAGCAGGGCCTAGCCTTCGCCGTTCCGAACCAACCCGGCGACAACCAGCAATACTCGTGGCAGAACACCAATCTGCCGCGCTTCCTAACCCAGGCCCACGCAATTCCAAGCCTAGACTTTATGGGGCTGGAGAATGTGCGCGCCGAGCTTGCGGCCGAGCAGAGCGAAGTCCGCAGTCACCTGACCGCGGGAACGAACATGGGCGGGGTCCCCATCAAGACCGAGCGTTTGGGCTGGGCCCACCCCAGCGGGATTCCCTATGCGGGCATGACTGGCGGGTGGCAGGTCCACCTCTTTGACGGCGTACGTACGGCAAGCGCCGCCTCTACCAAGGGCTACCTAGGACTGTCCGATCGCTTCCGAATGGCAAACGACCGCATGCCGAATGCGCTCTATTCGATCACGGGAAACCCAAGTCGCGTCGCAGACTGGCTAGTGGGTTCCGGCAGCAATGCCTATGTACCCTTCACTCAATACAACGGCAAGCTGAATGGCAAAGCGGACCCCTTTGGCTACGACCAGGCTCCGACCTTCCAGCGCGTGTACGTAGAGCAGAACGGCCTGTCACCTGACTACGAGGAGGAGCTCGACGGGTTCCAGGCCCACGATCGCCAACACCTTGTGCGCTACGCCGGTGCCGTGAAGGCCTTGGCGTGGCTAGGTAACGATTGGCTGGCCAAGGACGCACTGTTGATGATGGCTGAGAGCTTTCACATGGAGTACCACGGGCACTACAATTCCAGCGTGTTCTCGATCCAGGGCACCGGTCTGTTGAACAAGCTCCACTACGTGCAACAGAATCCTGGAATCGGCTTTGATATCGGTCGTGGCGAGGGCTGGGGACTCGACGCTGTGGTGGCGTCCTACGCACTGACGCAGAGCGACGCTTGGCGTGATCAGACCCGGGCTTGGCTCGCTCCCGTCGTGGACATGGTGTTCGATGGCCAAGCCGATTGCAGTGGCATCATCGGCTCGAAGATCAACAAGTGGCTCGGTGGAAACTACCGCGTGCGCAGCTCGATCGAGATGTCGATCCTGGAGAGCGCTCTAAGGGGAATGCGAGAGCGCGTTTTCGACGATGTGGATAGCGCCCGCTACGCCATGCTTGGGGACGTGCTGCACGACTCCTATTACGGCATGATCGGTAACATGTCCTGGGCGCCCGGTAACCCGGGCCCCTGGTCGCACCTTGCGGTTGCCCCCCTGGACACATTGAACCAAGCTCCGTACTGCGTCCAGGATGATCTGCCCATCGATGGCCAAGACGGCTATCTCGAGAACTACCAGTGCTGGTCGAGCCTGGCATTTGGCTACGAGATGACCGGTAATCCCGAGTTCCTGGCCCGCGCTCGCTTGATGACCGATGGCGGCTCCCTCACGGCGAGCTTGCAGTCCGATGGCACGAAGAACTTGGGCAACCGATCCGCTCTGCTCGCACTGGTGCAGGCGATCGGTGACTGAGGGGCGAGACCTCGGTCTTCGCTAGATCGCGAAGACCGAGGCAGGGCCCATGATCACCTTGTTGTGCTCATGACTTCGATCTCGAAGACAAGGGTGGCGTTTGGAGGGATGACACCTCCCGCGCCACGCTCGCCGTAACCCATCTTTGGCGGAATCACCAATCTTGCCATGGTGCCTACAGCCATGCCGGGAACAGTAACACTCCAGCCCTCGATGACCCTGTTGCCGCCCGCGTCGAACACGATTGGCTCGTCTCGATCGTAGCTGCTGTCAAAGACCTCGGCAGTGTCTTGAACCCAACCCTGGTAGTGCACCGACACAAGGTCGCCATTTAGGACCTGTTCGCCCTTACCTTGCTTCAAGATCTCAACGGAGGTTTGGGCCTCACTCCGCGCTGAATCCACATAGTACACCTCGGCAGCTGGAAGATCCCAAGCCACAGCGGGCTTGGCCATGGCTTGAGAGTCGCCGAGTTGCGAGCAGGAAGTGGCTGCAAGAGCCAGCAGGGTCAAAGTCCAAATCGTGTTCTTCATGGGGCTCAACATAGCAACTAGGTGCCCGAGAACAAATGTTTGGAACACCCCAAGCTACGCTAGGGTCCCTGCTATGCTGCATTCCTCCCCTAAGGCTTAAGCCCAACGCCGCCAGATCCGAACATAGCCCTGTGATTCCTCTTCCCATTACCATGCTCTTCCCTTTCCTGGCAGTCGCTAAGGAAGATGCGGGTCCAGCTTGGTTTGCCACGATAGCCAAGCTGATGGTCCTTGGCATCAGTGCCCCCATGTGGATTCCGATCCTGAAGGAGCTTTGGAAAGAGGTCAACGAGTCCCTTGCCGAAGACGGCGGCGTCTTTGGGGAGGCACCCGACGACCAGCAAGCTAAGGCGATCAACCTGACTCGCTCCCGGGAAGGCAAGAGCATGGTCAGTGTGCTCATGGAGGACCGAGAAAAAGGAGGCGGCAGCTCCAAGCGCAAGAGCTCCGCACGCCGGGGCCCGACGCGCCGCTCGTTCTAGAACGGCACAGCCGCGATCGAGACTGGGCGGATCCCACCTAAGGATCCTTGCCTCGGCTCCCTACGAAGTGGATCATGGCTTCCCATGAAGCACTTGATCCCTAGGCTCCCCACTCCCGCCCAGCACCACGACGACCTGCCCAAAAGGGCCAAGCCTCTGTCGCCGGTCGCGCTTTGGCTCGGGGCCGCCTCCTTGGTCGCCTTTGCAAGCTGCGGAGGAGAAGAGCCAGCGGAAGGTGATTCCCTTACTTCCCAAACGGCCCAAGCCACCGCGGCCGACCTCGATGATGTCGCCCAGCAGGACTTAATCGCAACCCTCTTTGCCGAGGAGAAGTACAAAGAGGCCCTCGCCCTCTTAAAGCCGCGCATTGCGGTAGAAAGTCCCCAGTTGTGGGACCTCAATGCTGCGGGAATATGCAGCCAGAGTCTGTGGGACGAAGAGGGCGCCGAGAAGCACTTCCTACGCGCTCTTGCCAAGGACGCCACGTCGCCGATTGCTTACTACAACCTCGGTCAGCTCTCCGAGTTTGCCGGGGAGCTCGAGTTTGCACGCGACTACTTTTCCAAGGCCCATGAGCTCGCGCCAGAGGACCTCCCTACGGAGCTCGCCCTTGCAAAAATCCTGGAGGATCTCGAAGACTATGAGGGCAGTGAACGTCACCTGCGCGCCCTAAAGGAAGTCGGGCTTAACTACAGCGGCAGCTGGTATCGAACGATTGTCCATCGCCTTAGCTCGTTGCTCTACCTTCTGGACAGAGAAGAAGAAGCCTATCAGTTGGAACTCGTCACCCTGGATTTGATCGATCGGGACATTCCTGCGCCCACGGAAACCGAGGCCCGGCGCGGCAACTTCGGCCGCATCCTCCCCCCATCGCCTTTGGCAAATCAGGGCCTAGATCACGCTCCAATGATCACTTTCGGCCCACCAGAGGCATGGACATTCCCGGGCGATCTCCGCGGCATTGCGCCCCTAGCGTTGACCGAATATTGGATCAAGGAGGACACCGACAACCGCGTCCCTGCCTCTATGGGGACCACGGACTGGCTCGCCTGGGGAGACGCCGGCGTGTTTACGCGCAGCTCGGCCGGCGAAGTATCGACCGTCACAACCAAGCCGCTAGAGCTCGTGCGCGGCCTCGACATCGAGCAGCTAATCACTAAGTCAGGCCACATTGAAGGCGACGGCGATGGCGACTTCATCGGCGCCTTGGGCAAGCACCTGTTGCTGTTCCAGCAGGCCGATGGCAAGTGGACCGAACGCAAGATCCATGAGCTGCCGAGCTCCCCATCGGACCTCTGCTTAGTGGACTACGATCACGAGGGCGACCTGGACCTGCTGGTCGTCGGCGACTTTGGCCTGCGCATGCTGCGCAACGACGGCGCCTTCGATCCCGCAGGCGGGTTCACGGATGTGACTGCCGAGGCGGGACTCGAAATTAAGGGCGACCTGACCTGGTGCCTCGTGGAGGACCTAGACACCGACCAGGATGTGGACTTCCTAGTGGGAGGTGCGGAAGGCGTGTTCCAGGCCGACAACCTCCGGGGCGGACTCTTCCAATGGATGCCCGAGCGCAGTGGCGTACTCCCCAAGGGGACCGACCGCCCCCTGGTGGCGGACCGCAATGGCGATGGGCGGCCCGACCTATTTTTTGGTGATGGCGCGGGCTTCGTTGGTCGCGGAGATGGCTCGTGGAAGGGCAGCTTGGCGGCGCCGAAGATGCGGCCGATCGCGCTGCTGGGAGATGTGGACCAAAATGGCGACGTGGATGGACTTGGCATGGATGCCGAGGGGCAGCCGATGGTCTGGAGTGGCATGGCCAAGGCCCGCCCACTGGGCATCCCGGCCTTCGACAGTGGTCTAGATTGGGGAGCTCTCACCGATGCCGATGGCGACGGCACGGCGGACCTTGTGGTGATCCGCGACGGTGTGGCCAACCTGCACCCCGGCACGGCGCCCGCTGACTCCAGCAGCTTCCGACTTGCCCTGCGCGGCATCAAGGACAACCGTCGCGGCGTGGGCTCCATCGTCGAGGTTCGCAGCGGCAAGACCTACCGGCGCATCTATTGGGCCGGTGAGCCTATCTCCATCGGACTGGGCGACCTGGACGAGGCCTCGGTGGTGCGCATCACCTGGCCCAACGGCGTTGTGCAGAACACCCTTTCCCATCCCGCCGGTGAGCCCCTGGTGCTACACCAGAAAGAGGGACTGATCGGCTCGTGCCCCTTCCTGTACTCCTGGGACGGTACTACCTTCACCTTCATTAGCGACGTGCTGGGCATCACCCCCCTGGGGCTGCCCATGGCCCCCGGCATGCTGGTTCCGCCGGACCACGACGAGTACGTCCTGGTCACCGGCGAGCAGCTGGTGCCGCGCAAGATCGACGGCGGCAACTTCTACGACCTGCAGTTCACCGAAGAGCTGCGCGAGGTCACGTACCTGGACGAGGTGCGGTTGCAGGTTGTCGACCACCCAATCGGGTCCGAGGTCTTTCCCGACGAGCGATTCACCTTCCCGCCCTTCCCCGCGGCCCACACCCACCTGACCACTGCACCGAAGGGCCCCCTTCGCGCGCGCCAGGTGGCCTACACCAAGGACGCGCCCCAGGGCACCTATCTCGTCGGCGAAGAGCAAGCCGAGCGCGACTGGACCCAGGAGCTGGCTGCCATCGACGGCGAATACGCGGCACCCTTTACCCACTACCGCGGCCGCTTCCAGGGCCTCACCCCGATCCATGCGACCGAGCTGACCTTTGACGCCGAGACCGTGCGCGCCGGCGGTGACCTGCGCCTGTTCATGACCGGCTGGTTCTACTGGACCAATGCCAGTGTCAACATGGCCACCGCGCGCACGCCCGGCGTCGAGTTTATGCCCCCGGTCCTGCAGGTTCCCGACGGCGACGGAGGCTGGCGCGACCTCGGCCCCCCGGTGGGCTTCCCCGCAGGCAAGACAAAGACCATGGTCATCGACATCGCCGGTGCTCTAGATCCGGACGACCCGCGCCTGCGCGTGGTCTCTACGCTGCGCCTGTACTGGGACTCCATCCGCCTTGGCGTCGACGAGAACGCCAAAGACGACGCGCCGATGGTCGTCACCGAGCTGCCCCTGCACTCGTCCAACCTGTGGGAGCGCGGCTTTAGTCGCCCAATCCCCATGGCGGGCCAGAACGACCTGCAGTGGTTCGAGTGGGACGAGCTTGAGCCCGAGCCCCGATGGAACCAGCACCCGGGTCAGTACACGCGCCACGGCCAGGTCGACGAACTCCTGCGGGCCACGGACGATATGTTCGTAATCCTTGGCTCCGGGGACTCGCTCTTGCTTCGCTTCGACGCGGACCTAGCCCCTCCCCTGCGCGAGGGCTACCGCCGGGATTACCTTTTGTTTCTCGATGGATGGGCCAAGGACCGCGACCCCAATTCGGTCAATGCCAAGTTTGTCGAGCCCCTTCCGTTCCATGGCATGAGTGCCTATCCCTACGGTGAGTCCGAGCACTTCCCCGACGGCCCTGCCCACAAGGCGTGGCGCAAGGAGTGGAACACGCGGCCAAGCAAGCGCTGGATCGAGCGCTTGGCGCCGAACAAGTAGGGGCCAGGGCACTGGACACGAAGAAGGGGCAGCAGGCGAATCGCCTGCTGCCCCTTCTCTTTAGGAACGCAAAGGAAGGTCTACTTGCCCTCTTCTGCAGGCTCTTCCTCGGTCGGCTCAAGGTCGCTAAAGAGTTCCTTGAGCATCATCTGGTTGCCCTCGTCGAGACCTTCCATCGCCTGCAGCTTGCGGGCAAACATGAGGGCATCTTCGGAGTTATCCAGGTGCTTCCAGCTCCAGTAGGCGGCGCTGCCATAGAGCTCCATAGCGATTGCCTGGTCCTTGATGCCCATCTCGTCCAGCTTGGTGATCGCTGCGATCGCGTCGGCAAGATCGGTAATCTGAGCGACTGCACGGGCCTGGCTTTGGACCACAAGCTCGTAGAGACCGTTGGCGTTCTTCGGGTCTAGGCCCTTGGCTGCCGTGAGAAGCTGCTCGTCCACCTGGCCAGCGCCAAGCAGGGCCTTGACGGCGCGCATCTTCATGCCGGCCTTGTTCTCGGGGTCCATGTCCAAGCCAGCGCGAACGATGTCCAACAGAGGAGTAATCGCAACGGATCCATCCTCGAGGCCTTCGAACGTATCCATGATGCGTGCCCAGGTGGAGGCCCACACGGAGGGCTCATCCTGCTCGGTGAGGGCTGCCCACTCTGCAATCAACGCCTTAGAGGTTCTCAGCGCGGCCTTGCCTTTCGTTGTAAGCTCCAATAGGTGCTCGTTGTACTTGGCGGGTCCGCCCTCTTGGTAGCCGGTGCGACCGTAGACGACGCCGTCGGCAGTCATCAAAAGGATGGTCGGGTAGCCGCGAACCTCGTACTGGGTCGCGAGCTCACGGTTGCGCTCGGGGTTCGGGACCAGGGCCTTGATGGCCTCGTCGTTGGGGAAGTCCAAAGCCACGAGCACATAGCGCTCGGCGGCGAATTGGTCAAACTCCTCAAACGCGAAGACCTCGTCGTGGAGCTTTTTGCACCAGTAGCACCAGTCAGAGCCCGTGAAGTCCACGAGCAGGTCCTTACCTTCGGCCTTTGCGACTGCAGCGGCCTCGTCAAAGTCGGCGATCCACTCCGCCTCGGCGGCCAGGGAGATGGTCGGCGCGAGGGCGATCATGCCGGCTGCGAGAAATGAGTTTAAGATGTTCATTAGAATGATGAAGAGTGAGTGAGATGCTCGAGTACTTTGCCACAAGCACGATTGATTAGGACAACGAGGTAGGCTCCACATGCCCCGGGCGTGGCGGGACTCGAGTCCCCCACGACGGCAGAGAGGATAAGGACATGGCTGCGGACTTGCTCGAACGATTGCCGCAAAGCTCGTTTTTGGCCTAGGTTTTGAACCTAAACGAGACAATGGTTCGGGTACCGAGAAATCACGTCAAATCGGCCCTCTCGTGCCCTAGGGCTGCCCGCAGCACGGGATTTGCCGTGCGGCCCCTCAGGGGAATCGTACCCGCCAAGGGGGCCAGAAATGGGGTGGATAAGGGGACTTGAACCCCCGACCCCCGGAATCACAATCCGGTGCTCTAACCAACTGAGCTATACCCACCATCCTCTGGCAAGAAGCTTCGTCCAAGGACGACCTGCTGTAGCGCACGCCATAACAGGTGCTTCTCTTCAGGGGCGAGAGGATCTACACCACGCCCCCATTTGTCAAGGCTTGAAGCATTTCTGGAGGCCCTTTTTGTCTCAAAAAGAGACTTCCTTCACTTAGGGACACTTCTTTCCGATAGTAAAGCCATCGCTCTTCCCCGCTGGCCTCGGCCCGTACACACCCCTTCACCAACCCACCGGAGCCATGCGCGTCCAAACCACCCTTGCCCTTCTCGCTCTTAGCTTCCTTGGCTCCTGCGGCTTACCCAAAGCCGGCTTCACGCCGCGCTATTTATCCTTTGATGTCGAAGGAGACCTACTGGTCTCGGACACCGGCGCTAGCATCGCCGCCGACGTAGAGACCATGGGCTTCTCCAAGGACTCCAGCTCCTTTGCTCCCCGTGCGGACTTCGAATGGGGAGCCTT
>JAQXEK010000067.1 GCA_029250885.1 Planctomycetota bacterium | reverse complement strand
CGGTTTACCAGCGTGCCGAAGATAGCTTCGCCAAGTGCCGTGAGGATCGCGCCTTCCGCTGGCTGCTCGGAACCCAGGGCACTCCTCTGGATCTCCCGGGGGTGGCGCGTATCCGGCACCTCTCTAAGGGACGCTACAGCGAGCGGGGGACAGAGGTCGCTGTTCGCAGCTCGATGCGTCGCCTGCAGGAGAGACTGCGTAGGCACTAGCGATTCAGAGTGACGAGATCTGTCCGCTCATTCTCGGCGTACTGCTCGTAGATCGACAGGAAGGCCTGTCCGGTCCGTTCTCTCGTGAAGCCTTCAGGGTCTAGTTGGAAGACCCGGACGCGAAGGTCGGGCAGCATGGCTTGGAGCGTGTCCGTGGCGGTGCTACCGAAGGTCCAAACCTCAGGACGGTGCTCAGACCAGAGAAGGTGGAATACGAGTTCCAGAGGGAGGTCGAACAGTGCGACATCGAAGCCTAGCTGCGCGCTGAGTATGCGCATGCATTCTTCGTCGTCCCGGCGATGGAGGATGTAGAGGAGGCGTCGCTCGCCGGCGTGTTCCATCACCTGTTCAAGGTCGCTCGCGAACGGACCGTAGGAGTCATGTAGGTAGGTGCCGATAAACAGCACGTCGCCTGGCCCTGCCGGTTGGACACCGATAGAAGCCTGTTTGAGTTGTGAGGCGACCGAGTCTAGGCGGTTCGCCGTTGTCCGCCTGCCGCAGGACTGGGCGAGATCGTCGTAGAAGGTAAAAAGATCAGCTTGGTGGACGTAGGTTCGGGACCACGGCCACGGTCGCCACTTCTTCTTGAGCCCGACCAGGTGCGGAGCTGTCAGGATGTTGATGGTTTTTTGTCCGTCGTCGACCAATACGTGCTCCTGCGCGCCGATCAGGTTGATCAGGAACGATACCCAGCTGGTGTACGTCCCGAAGTAGACACGCTTGACGCGGCCCCGGAGGCTGGCGGCGAGCGGAAGTAGGAGCACGGGATAGAGAATCCGCAGCGCGGGGCTAATTCTTAGGAACCGCACATTTTGGACACCGAGCTGCTTCAGCAGAGCGTCGATCTGGTCTTTCGTCTGCTGGTTGTCCCAGACCAGGAGAAAGAGTGCGTCTTCCTCGTCAAGGCGTGATGCCTCGACGAGGTTTAGGATCTGGAGCGGCGATTGTCCGATGAAAAGTGCAGTCATAGCTAGGGCAAGTTCAAAATGGCGCGACTACCTCCGTTCCAGCGCTCGCGACGTGGCGACCGGCTTCCAGTGACCACGACGACGCCCTGACGGTTCTGTGGCGCATCCGTCAGATACCGCGCCTTGGACCCCATCCTTGAGCAGGCTAGGCGCCGGCGCAGACAGAGGGATCCTATAGCCAACGACTTCACCACACATTAGCCGAGCGGCCCTGCCTCTGAGGACGAAACAGCGGTATCAGGCACATCGACGTTTCCTCCGGCATCGAGAACGGACGCGACGATGTCGAGCCCCATCATCTCTCTGATAGCATTCGAGAATCCCAGAATGGCCTTTTTGTATTCCAGGCCGGAGTCTTGGAGGTATTGAACGTTGGCGACCCCCTCGCGGGCTACTCTCTGTAAGGAAGCTAGGAACCTTCGAAGCTGTTCGTGAGTAGCAGTCGGGAAGGTACCGAGATCTATCTTTACCAGGGCCTGACGGAATTCTTCGATCTCTGTCAACTCATCCACGGCGATGACGCCAGGGGCATGTTTGAAGAATGCCTCTCCAAATGTAAAGACCGGCTTTCCAGCGAACAGTGCTTCCCAGCCTGCATTGCCTGTGATCGTGGCGACAGCACTCGACTCACAAATCAGATCGAAGGTCGATGTATTTCCGTCGACCAACCTAACCCTGGGTATCTCGCGGAGCCTCTTGTGGAACTCCGGAGTTCGGTGTTTGAGCCGCTGCTTGGGGTTCTCCTTCACGGCGATGGTCCAATGCGGTGGGACCGCGCGGGCGAGGGTCTCCATTGCGATGAGTTGATCCGCGAACACCCCGCCTAGGGGCATGGTTGTGGCCTCGGGCTGCAGGTGAAGTGGGAAGTATACGAACGGGGACGGAGGGGCCGAACCGCACCCAATGGCCCGTTGAGCACGCCATTTGGCGAGGCCGGAGAAAAAGGCGCGGGTCCTTTCAGCTACACGTGGGTTCAGGTGAGGGTGGAGGATCCTACGTAGGCGCGTTCTCAACAGTTGTTTAACCGGTGCTCGGCTTTTCACCATGTACCAGGGGTGACTCTTTCCGGTGCGGCGCGCGAACTCGTCTTCCATTCTCGGGTGCAGAGCGAGGGCAGGAGCCCCGCCTGCTTCTTGCAGGTCCTGGGCTAAGGGTTCAAACATGCCCGCGATCGACTCGGCGACCACGAAAGTGCCCTTGACCGTGAGTTGCATCGTGAAGTTGGTCTTGATGCCGAGCGCCCTCGCCGCACAGTGGACGATGAACTCGAACGCGAGGTGTGGCACATTGTTCTGAATGACTCGATCGATCCTGTGGTGAACGAGGAGCCCATAGCAGTAAGTGACCCACTCTCTCCACTGGCGGCTCCGCGATTGGTGTGAAGATCCAGGACCATCGATTCCATTCGCCCTCCGCGCCATCATCTCCATGGCCTGAGGCTTCGACAAGAGGAGCTTCTTCCAAAAACAAGGGGGCGGGAAGGGCCAAGCGCGAGAGACCGTGGCGTTGAGTTCCAGAAATCCTCGAGTGCTGTTGATGTAAACAGCCGCGCGGTCACCGAGTTTGTTTCCCCGAGAGATCAGCGCGACGTAGGGGGCAACCTCCGAGTTGCGCCCACCTTGAAGTGCTGCGACGAGTGCTTCTTGGTCGTATTGGGAATCGAACCCAATGAGGAGAGATCGCGGACACATACTTGTCATGGCAGCCTTGCCATGTGGAAAATCCGGATTGCAGAAGAGGAGTTCGCTGCGCTCATGACGAGGAGATTCTCCTCGAGAAGGATTTGAGGCCGGCACTTAACAATCCGCGCACTCTTAGGTCTGGTGCGGCCCTCAAGACCTTTCGCAGTAGGTTCTCACGGGCTCCAAGCAGTAACTCCTCTTGCACATCGCCGGAAGGCTTGTCCATGAGATAGCGATCCATACTCGCCATCTGCTGAATTCGTGATGGAAGTGACGTGTAGTGTTCCCCATCCGGGTCACGAATCTCACTCGTGCAGCGGTCCCCCTCCTGGACCAAGGGCTTTGTGAAGTGTACGCATCGTGCGCCTGTGAGCAGAAGCTCGCAGAGCAAGATGACCTGTGGGTATGTCGCTGAAATGGCGCACCCCGAGATCAGTCGGTCCCGGAGGATAGGCAGATAGGGGAGCACAGCTTCGGTTCGCATGATTAACCCAGGAGCATGTCCTGCCGCCTGCATTGCATACCTTGGATGGATTTCTCCGGTCCGGTTACGATCACTGGCAAAGCGATATCTATTTCCCGCTCCGGTTCTCCTCAGCCAGGGTGTGCTGATGAAGTCGGGCGTCTCGGATTCTAAAAAAGCCCTCAAGCCATCGAGAGGAGCCAACTGGCTGTGATCATCGTCGGCCAAGAGGATGAGGTAATCGCTCCTGCACTCTTCGATGAGCCCAATTAGGGTTCGAGGGTAGCCCTGGTTTTCTGGATTGCTAACCAGCCGTGTAAACTGGTTGTCTTGGCAGTGCTGATGGAAGAGGGCGTGCGTCTCTTGATCCCCGCTGTCGTCAAGGACAAGTACATGCAACCAAGGACAGAGTTTCTTGCTGTCGACGAGCTGTCCTAGGAGTAGCGCCAGTTGGCGCGGCCGCTTGTATGTGGGGATGCCGATCGTAATGGTTGGTTGCATTAGAAACGCTCGGTGAGCTCAAGAGATCCTTGGTCTGATTTATCTTAGTCTAGGCCCCTTGACTGATCCAGTGCAGCCCTCCCAAGACAGCTTACCCGATTTAAGATGTCTTCCCTTTGAGATCAGGTGACCGCATCCTTATTATGGAGACGACTCATGGCGAAGATCCGTTTCCTAAAAAAACTCAGCCGAACACTGCGTGCGCCATTCAACCGCCGGTGGTCTTTCCGACGATTGCGCAAGTACCACGAGGAAAGACGGAGCGTTCCAGAGTTAGTTAACTGGGCAATGACCTTTGGGGGTTCGGGTTTCTTAACGATCCACACGGTGCAGAAGCATTCTGAGATCCTCGCCTTAGCTCAAGAGGTCGCTAAGTTGAAGCCTCGTATTGTTCTAGAGATTGGGACCGCCAGGGCAGGCACGCTGCTTATATGGACTGGGCTGGCGAGTGACCGTGTGCTTACCTGCGATCTCTTTCATTCCCCAGCCCAGATTCCGCTCTTGGAAGACCTACCTCCTCCTGATTCAAGCTGTCAGGTTTCTCTGCTCACAGGGGATTCACACACGCCCGAGTTCAAGCAGCGGGTCGCATCAGCACTCGGAAGGGAAAAGGTAGATTTCCTCTTTATCGACGGTGATCACACTGAGGCCGGAGTAGAGCAGGACTACGAGGACTACAAGGAGTTTGTGCGCCCGGGGGGCCTGATCGCCTTTCATGATATTGTGGCAAAGCAGGCGATCCCGACCAATCAGGTCTATCCCTTCTGGGAGCGCGTAAAGCAGGGCAGTGACTACAAGGAGTTTATTGACGACTCGGAGCAGACTGGTTTTGGAATTGGATTGCTCCGAGTTCCATTAAGCTCTTCTTGATGCCTGAGGAAGCCGAGCCAGGGTTACGATCTACGGCTCTTGCATCGACTCCACTTGGGTGGAATCCTAGGAGCACTGGCTGTTTCCAAAAATCGACCGAGTTGTTCTAGAATGAAATGGAGCGGGCGAAGGGACTCGAACCCTCGACATTCAGCTTGGGAAGCTGACGCTCTACCAACTGAGCTACGCCCGCATGGGGTGCCGTGGGATCGCTGGCGATGCCAGTTTTCGACTGT
>JAQXEK010000062.1 GCA_029250885.1 Planctomycetota bacterium | reverse complement strand
GTTGTAGACCTCACGCTTCCCAACGTTCCCGATGGACCGGCTGACCTTGTGGTTGGGGCATTTACGATTTCGATTTCGGTCTTTGCAGAGACAGCGCAGGCTGTCATTCCTGCATTAGCTCAGGCCTCGTCCTCCGATGTTGTCGCTGATGCCCATGTCCAATGGATGGGATCGATGGGTCTAGAGCAGACCGCGCCATTGCTCGATGCCTTCACTTGGGATGTGCCTGCGTTGATCTCAGTTACGCCAGGTGCGGTTCCTTTTGATGCGGCGAACTCTGTGTTGATCGAACTCGATGAAAACGTAGTCAGCTACGGCATCGGTTCGGCGCGCTTCAATGGTTTGCCCGGCGTTGTCGGTACATGGTTTGAGATCGCGGGCACTAGCTATGTCATGACGATCGCACCCGCGCAGCTTGCGCCCGGCGACTATCCGATCGAGCTAGAGATCACATCCGGCGGCGTCACTGAGTTCACTCGCGCCGAGTCCCGTGGCTTGGTCTACCTCGGCCCTGGCATCAACGGCATGAGCGCAATCTCCGGCTTCCAAGGCGGAGGCGAGAGCGTGACCTTCGACCTGGTCGATTTTGAGCCAGGTACACCGATCACCGTTGACTTTGGCTCGGCCCAGACTTCGGGGATACCGACGGGCTTTTTAGCCTCGTCTAGCATGACCGTCACAACACCGGTCTCAAGCGTTCCGGGGGTCGTGGACATCACTCTGACCCAGGACCTTGGTGGGGGACTCGTGAAGTCCGTGACCTCGCCCAGCGCGTGGGAGTTTTTGCCGCCGACTGTTTCCATCCTGTCCGTCGTAAGCGGCCCACAGGCAGGCGCCACACCGATCGTAGCGACGACCGAGGGGTTCAGCCCCGGCCTGATTGACATCACGCTCGGAGGCGTCACATTCGCAGCTTCGGTGGTTGGGATTGCACCGACCCAAACGATCTCATTCTCGACTCCAAGTGCGACCGCACCAGGTCCATCGGACGTGCGCTTTGTGCAAGGCATCTTTGATGTGAGCGTTGTTGCAGGCTTCGACTTCTTGCCGCCAAGTGTCTCTAGTGTGAGCCCAGATAAGGGCGCTTGGTACGCGGACCCGGGCAACAGCCTGACGATCACCGGGGCGAACTTTGCCCCGAACGTCCTCGTCGAGGTTAGCCTCGGCACGGACTCCGCTCTCGTTGGGACCGTCGTGGACGGCGGCACGATCACCGTGGATCTGCCGATCGGGCACGTCAGCGGCGCGGGCCCCCTGGACGTGACCGTAACTCAGGCGTCGATTGACGCGACGTTGACCGGAGGCTGGACATCACTGCCAGGGTTGGCGGTGGGGGTGACCGGGGACGCTGCCGCAGGTGGCACGGTTGACGTGTTCGTCGATGCGGCAAACGGTGGCGTGGCCTATATGTACTTCTCGGCGACCCTGCTGCCGGGGGCGACCCCGATCGGGGGCTTTCATCACGGCCTTGAGCTGGATCCCTTTGGCGCAAAGAGCCTGGGTACAGTGGCGCTACTGCCGACCCAGCCAACGGCATCTCTCCCCTATCCCGGAGGTCTGCTGCCGCCGGACTCTGCGTTGGCGATCCAGGTCTTCGCCTTCGAGGCGGGTGCGATGGGAGCCAAATACTCGTTCACAAACGGCGTGTCGTTCGTGATTCCCTGACCGCCCTGCCCCTGCGTTCAACCCCGTGTTAGTCGGGCTTACTTTGCTCCACGCCTACGTGACCTTTGACCTAGTGAGTGGCAACATGAACTTCGTTAGCAACGCGGTGCCGCTGGCGCTCTTGCCGTAACCCGAATCTCCTTATCCCCTCTACCATGCAGCTTACTCTAGGTCTCTTTCACCCGACTGGCTCTGCACGCCTATACGTTCGACTCACTTGCGCGACGGTGCTCTCACTTTTAGGTGGCGTACTAAGCGCGAGCGCCCAGACGCCCGCAGTTCAGGCTGACTGGATCCAGAGCCCGATCAATGGGCACTGGTATGGGGTGGACTACACGCCGAGGACCTGGACGGATTCGGAGGCGCTTGCCGTTTCGCTTGGGGGGCATCTGGCAACGATTCGGAGTCAGGCGGAGCAGGATTGGATTGAGGTGAACTTGGCCCCCTATATGCCAGGGGAGGGGCTGCTTCTGGGCCTTAATGACGCTGCGTTGGAAGGTACTTTCGTTTGGGCCAGCGGAGAATCGGTGCCTTTCACCAACTGGGCTACTGGCCAGCCCGACAACGCGGGGGGCGATGAGAACTATGTCCACATGTTTGGCGCGAGTGTTCCTTCGGTTACCTGGAAGTGGAACGACATGGATATCATGGGCACCGACATTGGTTCTCCACTTGCCCTAATCGAACTTCCTTTCAAGCCACAGGTCGGCTGGTCTTGGCCGAAGGTCATCACGAATTCTGCGGATGGGGCACGCTCGGTCTACGCCGCGGACCTCGACGGAGATGGCGACGCGGATGTGCTCTCAGCTTCCTTTTATGACGACAAAATCGCCTGGTACGAGAACTTCGGGGGCGGTGCCTTCGGGCCACAACAGGTGATCTCGACTGCTGGCGCTAACCCGAGTTCGGTCTACACCTCGGACCTCGACGGCGACGGGGATGTGGACGTTCTTTCGACGTCCCACGGTGACGGGAAAGTCGCCTGGTATGAGAATCTAGGGAGCGGAGTATTTGGTACGCAGCAAGTTATTACGATTTCGGCAGCTGGAGCATTCTCGGTC
>JAQXEK010000054.1 GCA_029250885.1 Planctomycetota bacterium | reverse complement strand
GACATGCTGATCTACATCGGCGCCGTCATGTGCCTGTTCCCGATCTTCTATGCGGTGATTGAGAACGACCTGCGGCGCGTCTTGTCCTACTCCATGATCAACCAGATCGGCTTCATGGTAGTAGGGATCGGCATCGGTACCACCCTGTCAGTCAACGGCGCTGTAGCCCACGCCTTTGCCGACGTGATCTTCAAGGGGCTGCTCTTTATGGCCATGGGCGCGGTCTACCTGCGCGTGGGCAGCACTAAGGGCACGGACCTAGGTGGACTGTATAAGTCCATGCCCTGGACCACCGGCTTCTGCCTGGTGGGAGCGGCTTCGATTAGCGCCTTGCCCCTGTTCAGTGGCTTTGTCACGAAGTCCATGATCATGTTCGCGGCGGCCACGTACCAGCCCATGGACCTGACCTGGCTCTGGTTCATTCTGCTGTTCGCCTCGGCCGGTGTGCTCGAGCACGCGGGCATCAAGATCCCGTACTTCGCGTTCTTCGCCCACGACTCGGGCAAGCGTCCGAAGGAGGCGCCCCTGGGAATGCGCGTGGCCATGGGCATCTCGTCCGTGCTGTGCATCCTGATCGGTTGCTTTCCCCAGACCTTCTACCAACTACTGCCCGGCGATCAACTTGGCCTGGAGGGTAAGTTTGAATACCTGCCCTACACGCTGACCCATATCGTCACCCAGATGCAGCTGCTCTTCTTCGCTGCCGCGGCCGTATTCGGCATGATGCTTCTGAAGAAGTACCCGGCCGAAGTGCCCTCGGTCAACGTGGACACGGACGTGATCTGGCGCAAGGTCCTGCCGGGCATTTGGAAGAGGGCGCTGCACCCGATCTTCCTAGCGGCCAGCGCCGTCGAGGAGCGCTTCCTCGCATGGGCTCCCGCCCAGGCAGTCCGCACCTTCGGACACGGACTCCCGCGACTAGCGATCTTCCGCGAGTGGCCCCAGGGTTCGATCATCGTGTTGATCACCCTGATGTTATGCGCGTACCTGGGACTGCAGCTCTTTAGTTGACCCCTAGAGATAGCCGCAGAAGCCCGGAGGCAGCCCTGTTTCCGGGCTTCTTGCGTAGGAGCCGATGCGGCCCATTGCCACTTGCCGCGGGTCCTTGCTAATCTGAATCGATGCTTTGCGCACTCATCTGGTCCGCCCTACTGCTCAGTGGCCTCGCCTTCGGTTGGCAGAGCCCCGTGCCCTTGGCTTGGGCTGCTCTCCTTAGTCCCTGTGCCGGGTGGCACCTTGGTTGTACATGCCTCGGGGAACGCAGAGGGTTCGTCGTTCTGCAAATGGTCCTCGCGCTGCTCGCTGGATTGTCCATGGTGGGGGAGGTCGCCCCCATGGGCGCGTTCTTTGCTTGGTGTGCTTTGGCGGGGCTCTCTGCCTTACCCTTTTGGCTAGCGGGGCGGTTTTGTGGGCCTGAATCGGCGGATCGGGGGTTGGCGGCGGTCGCCGCATTGAGTCTCTTTGTAAGCGTGATTCCCACGGGTGCAGGGCTACTCGATCGAGGTTGGGCCAAGCGCTCGCCAAGGTTGGCCGGCCTAGCCATGGATGCGACGCCGGCTGTCTTCGTGATGGAGTGCGCTGGACTAGATGTATTCCGGATGCCCATGTTTTACGACAGCGACACTACGGACTTTGTGATGGATATTAGGCGCCCCTGGGACGCGCCCCTTGCGCCCTTGGTGCTGCTTGTGTTGGGATATGGACTCGTAGCTCTTCCTAGAGAGTTGTCGCCAGCCAAGACCTAGACCATTATGTCGATCCGCAAGTTCTTCTGCACCTTCCCCCAGGCTCTCATCCAAGAGCCGATTATTAGCCACACGCTGAATGCTGACTTCGGGGTTGTCCCTAACATTCGCACGGCCAGCATCACTGACCAGGTGGCCATGGTTGCGGTGGAGATCGAAGGTGATCTAGAGGCAATTGAGAAGTCGGTTAACTACATGCGGGAGCGTGGCGTGACGGTCGACGAACTTACCGACGAGCAAGAGCACCCCCTCGCCTAGGTGTTTTCTTTGGGCAGCTTTCGACGAACGCCTTGGTGTGTTGGTTTTGGCTTGGTTCTGACCTGTGTGGTCGGTGCCTGTGCCTCGTTTCCCAACCTGTCCGAAGGCAACTCATGGCCCACGCCGACGGCCGGTGCCGTGGTCAGCGAACACCCACTTGCCACCGATGTCGGCTTGGCGATTCTCGATGCCGGCGGCAACGCAACCGACGCCGCCATAGCAACCGCACTCGCCCTTGCCGTCGTCTATCCCCAGGCGGGAAACCTGGGCGGCGGCGGCTTCGCCATCGTGGTCTCCCATGACCCCGACCTTGCGCCCAAGGCCCTCGACTTTCGCGAGACCTCACCCCTTGCCCTCACCCCCAGCGACTTCCTCAATGAAGAGGGTGTCTTTGAGTCCGGCGCCTACCTCGGCTCGCCCCTAGTTGTCGGTGTGCCGGGAACGGCCGCAGGACTGTGGGCCTTGCATCAGGAAGGGGGCAGTCTGCCCTGGGCCCAGCTTGTCCTACCCGCGATCAACCTGGCCGAGGCGGGCTTCTTGGTGGACTCACATCTTGCGCGGGACCTACGCGCCGAAGGCTCGCGGATGCGACTAGAGGCCGACCCCGTCTCACAAGCGCTCTTTTATCCTGGTGGGTACCCCTTGATCGAAGGTGAGCGCCTTGAGCAGCCCGATCTCGCGCGCACCCTCGGTCGCCTCTCAGACCGCGGGCCCGAGGGCTTCTACGAGGGGCCTGTAGCAGGCGCCTTGGTAGCCTACAACGAGGCCAACGGCGGCCGCATCACAGCCTCGGATCTCAGGGACTACGAGGTCCGTTGGCTTCCGGCTCTAACGGGCTGGTTCCGCGGCCGCGAGATCATCACCATGCCGCCACCCAGCTCGGGCGGCATCGTTCTTTTGCAGGTACTTGCTGTGCTGGATGGCATGTCCTTGGACGCCGACCGCTACGCTACGCGCAACGCAGTCCTGGAGGGAGGCGGCGCCGGCCTGGTGGCGGATCCAGATGCTGCGATAAGCGCCCGCGCGCTACACTGGTGGATCGAGGCCATGCGCGCAGCCTTTGCGGACCGCGCCGAGCACATGGGTGATCCCGACTTCCACAACGTGCCCACAGAGCAGCTGCTCTCGTCCGAGTGGATCGCCGCTCGGCGCATCTCCATCGGCGAGCGCGCAAACCCCGGGGTCGCTCCTTGGGTCGCGCCTCCGAGCGAGGGCGGCGGCGAGACCACGCACCTGAGTGTCCTCGACAAGTTTGGCAACGCCGTCAGCCTAACCACGACTCTGAACACAAGCTTCGGTACGGGCATCATGGTCCCCGGCGCGGGCTTCCTGTTGAACAACGAGCTGGATGACTTCGCGATCCAGCCGGGTGTGCCGAATGCTTACGGATTGGTGGGGAATATCGCCAACGCGATTGAGCCAGGCAAGAGGCCCCTGTCGTCCATGACACCCACCGTGATCCGCGATTCGGGTGAGGTGGTGACCATGGTGATCGGAAGCCCCGGTGGTCCGCGCATCATCACGAGTGTACTCGAGGTCATCCTGCGCGTCTTGGTCTACGGCCAGAGTCTAGAGGCCGCGATCCACGCTCCGCGCGTTCACCAGCAGTGGAAGCCCGAGCGAACGGACCTCGAGCCAGGCTGGGCTTCGGGTGCTATTGAAGCCCTCGAGGGCCGCGGCCACGAGATTCGCGTGCGCGATTCTAAGTGGGCTAGCGTCCAGGGTATCCGCGTCAAGATCGGCGGGCGTCCGATTGCCGTGAGTGATCCTCGCCGAGGTGGCTCGGGCGCCGTTCAGGACGACTAGCCACGATTAGCCAGGGCCGATAGTGGCCCCTAGCTTAGGCTGGACGAGCCGAGCTAGCTATTCCACGAAAGAGGGGGCGCCGCGATCTTTCTCGCAGCGCCCCCGCTTCTTGGAAATGGGGTCGACTTAGATGTCGCCCATGTCCTCATCATCGTCGTCATCCACCGACCCGCCACCCAAGGCAGCCTGGGCGAGGTCGATAAACTCACCTTCAGTGATGCCCTCGTCGGCAAGTGCCTGGGCGTAGACCACCAGCTGGTCCTTGTACTTATCGGTGCCAAGCTTGACGGTGCCGATCCATTGGGTGGGATCCTGGACGACATTGGCCCAGATCTTGAGGTAGGCCTGGGTCGACTTGCGGTTGACCATGTGAGCCCGGGGCGTGGGCAACAGAGTCTCGGGGTCACGAGCGGACTCCCAGCTCAAGTTGCGGCCGTTGAGGATACCCGTGAGCGTACGCTGGAACATGTCGCCGGCGGTGTGACCACCATCCGTGCCCAGGTCGAACTCGCGCATCTTGTTGATGAGCGCGGGCATGGCCTTGTAGCCCATCTCCGCCAATGTGCGACCGTCGCGGGGGCCACGTGCGCCCGAGTCCAGGTCTGCGAAGGAGTCCGTAAGCGTGAGGATCTCCTCCCACTCTTCGTCCGTGGTTCCGATGGCCTTGCCGAAGATGGGGTACTCGTCATAGGTCACCTCAAGGGGCTTATACTCCTTGGGTTTCTTTGGCTCCTTAGGCTTGGCCGCTTCGGCTGCTTTCGCAGCCGCGTCCTCGGCCTTCTTGGCCTCGGCTGCGTCCGCCTTCGCTTGGGCGTCCGCTTCTGCCTGCTTGTCAGCCTCGGCCTTGGCGGCGAGCTCCTCAGCCGTTGGCTCGTTTACCGCGACGTCTTCTTGCTTGGGCTCTTCCGCCTTCGAGCCGGGGCCCATGGTGAAGTACCAGCCTGCACCACCCGCGACCACAATGGCGAGTACGGAGACAATGGCCAGGGCCGGGGACTTCTTCTGCTGCCTGCCGCGTCCGCGGCGGGAGCCCTCTTCCTCGTCGTCGCCGCCGCGCTTGGAACCACCCCGCTTGCGGGATCCACCCTTGGCACCGGCAGCTTTGCGGCCGCCGGCGCGGCGACCAGCCGTCTTACCCTCATCGGTATTCGCTGCCTTGGAGCGTCGGGCACCAGCCCGGGGCTTGGCTGCGGCCTTTGGGGCCGGTTTGGCCTTGGCGGTGGGTTTCTTTCTTGCCGCCGGCTTCGCCGCAGGTGCAGCGGCCGCAGCCTCAGCCTCGGCAGCAGCCTTCTTGCGGGCGATGATCTTCTCCTTCATGGTCATCGGCTTCTCGCCACTGGGCTCCTCGGCCTTAGCCTTGGCCACCGGGGCGGGCTTGGCCGGGATCGGCTTGGCAGCGGGCTTCTCAGGAGCAGCTGCCGCGGGCTCGATCTCTACGGTGCCACCGCATTGGTTGCATTTCGCGCGATCGTGGGCGAAGGAAGCGGGGATTTTAAACTGCGCGCCGCAGTCCTTGCAGACGCCTTGACGGAAGTCGGACATGGGTTGGAGGGGTGGGCAGCGGGGGAGTGCTGCGATTCAGAAACGGGGGGAGTTGATTTTAGTAGGAAGAGGCAGTCGAGCTACTTCTCGACGCCGGCAGCCTTCTCGAGTTGGTCCTTGAGCCACTGCTTCTCTTCGGGAGTTCCAAAGCGAGTGATGTAGTCCTGGTCTTCTTTGGAGATTTCACCGAGCACTTCAGCTAGCACATCCTCCTTTGCAGCGACCTCGAACTTTTTGCCCTTGCTGTACCACCAAGCGAACCACTGCTTGATCGAGCTGGTGCGGCGCTCTTCGGTGGTGCCCATGCTAGAGCCCTGGAGGATGAGAGGTTCGAAGCCAAAGAAGTTACCGGTGATGCGACGCAAGGTGTCAACAATGTTTTGGACCTGGCGCGCTTGGTCTTCTGTGTCGAGTGGGATCTCATAGAGTCCCGTGAGCAGCATCGGGATAGCGGGCTTGCCGATCTCTTCCAAGCGGTCCTTGGCGACGCCAATCTCGGTGGTGAGGTCGAGGTTTGTGATGGTGGCAAACAGCGCATCCATCTCGGTGATCAACTCGGCTGGCGTACCCTCTAGGTGCTCCAAGGGTTCCGGCTGGCGCTCGAAGACCCTTGAACCGTCAGACAATGTGACCTTCTCGATGCCCTTGTTACGCTTCTTGAACTCTTGCTTGACGGTGGCCGGGTCAATGTATTCATCCCAGGAAGCCGCGCGGATGGTAGCGCCATCGCGAATCATGATCCACTCGAACACCTTGGCCTTGCTACCGCCGCCGGCGGGCGTACAGCTGATGTGCAGGATGTACTCGGCCCCGTTCTGGGACTTGACGCCGCCGTCGTAGGGCGTCCAGTTGACCGGTGCATTCTCGTCGCTGGTGTCCATCATAGAGTCGGCCCAGGACTCGAGCAAAGGCGTGCGCTGGAAGCCCTTGAGGTCGCCCCACACCACTTCGCTGGAGGGTGCTGGGCCTTCATAGCCCTCGACGGCCGCCGCGGCGATCTCACGGGCGAGAACCTGCTCGCCTGCAATGCGGTTGACCAGTCGTGTGCGGTTGCCGCCCTTGGCTGCCTCGTACAGGCCGCGCGCGGCCATGGCCGCCTCGGACTCCCAACCAAGAGTGTCGTTCGAGACCACCTCTTCCTCAACGGTCGGCTCGACCCGGCGGGGGGCGGGTTTGTTGTTGCTGATCACCGAGAAGAGGATCGCGCCTACGACCACCAAGCCGCCACCAAGGACGTAGGGCATCGGGTTCGACTCCTTAGCCTTGCGAGCGACTCCGGCGGGCCGGGCAACATAGGTGCGTCCGCAGTCCCCGCAGCGAACCTTGGCGCCCTCTTGGCTTTCCAAAATTTGCGCTCGGGTGTGGCAGAAGGAGCATTCGATGAGCATGGAGGCGTGCTTGCTGGGGCCAAGGCTTTGGCCGGTTTTTACTTTGGAGCACCCTTAGTTCGGGCGTGTCCGGGGCCTACCCTCTATTATGGGTGGGGTAACTCCCGGCTGGGCAAGATACGCTCCCGCTGGCGAAGGCGCAAGCCGTGGGCGGACTCCTCGCCCCTCAACTGAACGAATCTGACGCTACTTGTATGGCTGCTAGTCCCAAAATCCCGGAACCCACCATTCGTGAGGGCGCTCGCTTTGACCTAAAGGCTCCTTTTGAGCCTACGGCGGACCAGCCCGTTGCCATTGAAAAGCTAAGCCAGTGGCTGACTGATGGCCACCAGCACCAGGGCCTATTGGGTATCACGGGGTCTGGCAAGACCTTCACTATGGCCGCGACCATCGCGCGCCTTGGTCGGCCTGCTCTGATCTTGTCTCCAAACAAGACCCTGGCCGCCCAGCTGTACGCCGAGTTCACGGAGCTCTTCCCGAACAACGCCGTCGAGTACTTCGTCAGCTACTACGACTACTACCAGCCCGAGGCTTACGTCGTCTCGTCGGACACCTTCATTGAGAAGGACGCCTCGCGCAACGAGAACATCGAGCGCCTGCGCAACAGCGCGACCCGCAGCTTGCTCGAGCGCCGGGACGTGATCATTGTCGCGTCGGTCTCGTGTATTTACGGCTTGGGCAACCCAAGCAACTACGCGGAGATGGCCCTAGACCTAAGCGTGGGGGATACGATTGAGCGCGATAATCTTCTGCGCCGCTTGACCCAGATGCAGTACGCGCGCAACAACATAGACTTCCGGCGCGGCACCTTCCGCGCACGGGGCGATGTGGTCGAGGTCTTCCCGTCGTACGAAGAGGACCGCGTGATCCGCATCGAGCTCTTTGGCGACGAGATCGACGCGATCTTGGAAGTGGACCCCTTGCGTGGCGAGATCCTCGAGGAGAAGAAGACGATCAAGGTCTATCCCTCGGGCCACTATGTGACGCCGAAGGAGCGCGTGAACCAGGCCGTGGATTTCATCGAAGAGGAACTCGACATGCGCCTCGCGGAGCTCAAGAAGTTCGGCAAGCTGCTCGAGGCCCAGCGGCTCGAACAGCGCACGCGTCACGACCTCGAGATGCTGCGGGAGACCGGCGTCTGCAACGGCATTGAGAACTACTCCGTGTACATGGACGGCCGCAAGAGTGGCGAGCCACCCCACACTCTGCTGAATTACTTCCCCGACGACTTCCTGGTCTTTGTGGACGAGAGTCACGTGGCCGTGAGTCAAGTCGGCGCCATGTACAAGGGCGACCGCAGCCGCAAGAGCAACCTCGTGGAACACGGCTTTCGTCTGCCGAGTGCCTTGGACAACCGGCCCCTGAAGTTCGAAGAGTGGGAGAAGCTTGCCGCGCGCTGCGTCTATGTTTCCGCGACCCCCGGAAATTACGAGAAGGACAACGCCAAGGGGCGCATGGCCGAGCAGATTGTACGTCCCACCGGGCTACTCGATCCTGAGATCGAGGTGCGGTCGGCGCGGACCCAGGTAGACGACCTGTTGCACCAAGTAAGGGAGGTGACCAAGGCCGGCTGGCGAACTTTAGTCACCACCTTGACGAAGCGCTCTGCGGAAGAGCTCACAACCTATTACTCTGAGCTCGGCGTAAACGTGCGCTATTTGCACTCGGAGATCGACGCCCTAGAGCGCACCGCGATCCTTAAGGACCTGCGGTTGGGCGAGTTCGATGTCCTTGTGGGCATCAACCTGTTGCGTGAGGGGCTGGACTTGCCCGAGGTGGCTCTGGTTGCGGTCTTGGATGCGGATAAGGAGGGCTTCTTGCGCTCGGAGACCAGTCTGACCCAGACCTGCGGCCGCGCGGCTCGTAACGTCGAGGGCCGCGTGATCTTCTACGGAGACAAGATCAGCAAGGCCATGAAGAGCACAATGGACGAGGTCGGCCGCCGGCGCGTCCTGCAGATCGCCTACAACGAGGAGATGGGCATCGTGCCACGCACGATCATTAAGCCAATCCGCGACTCGATTGAGGCCCTCTTGGATATGGACTACACGTCGACACCTTCGATCGAGGAGACCACCGCGAGTCGCGTTGCGGAGGAGGCCCGGGAGTGGGATGCTGCGACCCTGCGCGGTGAGCTGGCCAAGATGCGCGATGACATGGCTTTGGCGGCGAATGAGCTGCGCTACGAAGCGGCTGCGTTGTTACGAGACCAGATTCGCGAGTTGGAAGCCTTGGAGTTGCGCCGGTGACCGAGCAGCGCTGGTCCATGGAGGGCGCCCCCACGAAGCCGGGCGTCTACATCTTCCGGGACGCTAAGGATCAGGTGCTCTACGTCGGCAAGGCGCGCAACCTGAAGGCGCGGCTCGCTTCCTACACAAGGCCCGGCGGAGACGGGCGCTTGGGCGTGCTGTTCCTGCAGCGCGACGCGACCCAACTCGAGACGATTGTAACGCGCACGGAAAGCGAGGCGCTGCTGCTCGAGGACACCCTGATTAAGCAGTTCAAGCCGCCGCACAATGTAAGGCTCAAGGACGACAAGTCTTTCCTCATGTTGCGGGTGGACCTAGAACAAGATTTTCCACGTCTGCAATTCGTTCGCGCCCACAATCCAAAGCAGGGCAAGACCAAGGGACGCTCGCGCCTCATTGGTCCCTTTGCGTCCTCTAGCGCCGTGCGTGACACCCTGTCGGATCTACACCGGGTCGTGCCCCTGCGGGACTGTACCGATGCAACCTTAGCGAACCGATCGCGGCCCTGCCTAAAGCACCAGATGGACCTGTGCAGCGCACCCTGTGTGGGGCTGGTGGACAAGGCTGAATACAGGGGGCTGGTCGACCGTGCGATCAACATCTTGACCGGCGAAACGCGCGAGCTCGAGCAGGACCTCGACCGGCGCATGCGCTCGGCCTCGGAAGAGCTAGACTTCGAGCGCGCAGCTTCCTGGCGCGACCGGCTCGCAGCCCTCCGCCGGACGGTGGAGGGCCAGGGCGTGACGCCCGGGGACAAGGTCGATCGGGACGTCTTTGGACTGGCCCGCGAAGGAGATGTGGCGGTCGTGTTCCGCCTGGCATTCCGGGGCGGTCGCCTAGCTGAGAGTAAGGCCCGGGTTTTCCATTCCGAGCTTCCAGACGAGGAGCTGCTGCACGTCGTACTGACTGCGCTTCACGGGCCTGGAATAGCCAAAAAGGAGTCCCTTCGCAGGTTGGTCGGCGCACGCGAGATCCTGGTTCCGTGCCTGCCCGAAGAGCACGAGTGGCTGGCCGAAATCCTAGGCGCGCGCATCCTAGTGCCCCGGCGCGGCCCCAAGCGGCGCACCCTCGACATGGCCACGGAGAATGCCTTCGCCGAGCTCGCGCGGCGCACTAAGAAAGGTGAGGAGAACGAGCGCCTGCTCGAGGGCGTTCGCGAGCTTTGCGGCCTAGAAAACACGCCCGAGGTTATCGACTGCTTCGACATTTCCAACCTGCAAGAGAGCCACCTGGTCGCCTCCCGCGTTCGCTTTCGCGGCGGGGTTAAGGACCGCTCCGGATACCGGCACTTTAAGGTCAAGACCGTCTCCGGCCAGGACGACTTCGCCTCTATGAAGGAGGTCGTAGGCCGCAGCCTCAAGCGCGGCATGGAAGACGGCGACCTGCCGGACCTAATCGTGATCGACGGGGGCATCGGCCAGCTACGCAATGCCCTAGAAGCCCAAGAGGAGGCCGGCGCCTGGGGCGTGACCCTCGTAGGCCTAGCCAAGGCTAGGGCTGAGCGCACCTTCAAGGGCCGCAAGCTCGACAAGTCCGAAGAGCGCATCTATCTGACTCCGGACTCGGATCCCATCGAGCTCAACCCGCGCAGCCCCGTGCGGCACCTCTTCGAGCGCATCCGCAATGAGGCCCACCGCTTCGCGATTCAGTTCCACCGCAAGACCCGTGGGCGCATTACCTCCCAGCTGGACTCGATCCCCGGGGTGGGAGCCGTGCGTCGCAAGCGCCTCCTGCGCACCTTTGGCAGCGTGGCCGGCGTCGCCCAGGCCAGCGTCGAACAGGTCGCTGCCCTCGAGGGCTTCACCCTCGAACTTGCCCGTACCATTCTAGATCGGGTCAACACCAAGCCCTAGTGGCCTAGCCCCTGGGGTGGTACATCCGGTGCACCGTGCGCACCTGGTCCGAGTCCAAGTGCGTGTAGACCTCGGTGGTCTTGATCGAGGCATGACCCAGCATCTCCTGGACCGAGCGCAGATCCGCGCCACCGGTGACCAGATGGCTGGCGAAGGAGTGGCGCAGGGTGTGTGGCGAGATGTTTGAGCGAATGCCCGCGCGCAGAGCCAGGGCCTTGAGCCTGCGCCAGGCCGCCGTCCGATCCATAGGTCTCCCCGTGCGAGATAGAAACACCTCCCGCGTTACCGGAGCCGCGGGGCCCTTCGCCACGGACGGGCGCCACTGGGTTAGCCACACGTCCAGGGCCTCTTGTGCACCGCGCCCTATCGGAACGATGCGCGTCTTGTTGCCCTTGCCCGTTAGACGAAGAACCCCAAGTTTAGGCTCTAAACCGTCAATGCACAGGGTGATGGCCTCGGACACACGCGCCCCACTTGCGTACAGCACCTCGACCAGGGCGCGGTCGCGGGCGTCGATCCAGGTGTCCTTGGAGGCCACCTTGAGCAGCGCATCCACCTGATCGATATTCAAGGTTGTGGGCAGGTAGCGGGCTAGCACGGGGGCCGAGATCAGGGCACAGGGATCGCGCTTGAGCACACCCTCGGCGACCTGGTGCCGCAGCATCATGCGGATGGCTGCCAGGGCCCGGGCGACGCTGGACTCGGCCTGGCCGATGGAGCGCAGGGCGGCGAGGTGGTCGACCACATCCATCGGCGCGATTTCGGGCCAGTCCGATTGCCCGGCGGCTTCAAGCCGCTGCAGGAAGACGCCCAGGTCATGGGAATAGGCCAGCCCCGTGTTCTTGGACACGCCGGCCTCCACGCGTAGGGCGTCCAGGAAGTCCGCCAGGCCATGGCGAAAGGCGGCGCTCTGGAGCGGAGCGCCCGCAGGTGGGGGGGTGCCAGATTCTTTTTGCCGAGGCATGGCTCGATTATGGACTTCCATACCGCTCGCGCAAAGGAAGCGCTAAACTCCCTGCCTAGAACTTTTAAAGATCGAGCCACTTTCATGATGGAAACAGAAACAACCCCAAGGAGCCTGCCTTGGGTCCGTTTTGTCCTAGTCGCGCTGTTCGTGGCCCTAGACCTATGGTCCAAGGCCGGCGTCTTCGCGTGGCTGAGCACGCGGCCCGACTCCCTGAGCGTGGATGCCCATGGCCACGCCCGGGTGGCGCTTTTGGGGGAGTGGTTTGCCTTTATGAAGTCTTGGAACCCCGGCATGGCCTTTGGGCTTTTTGGGGAGCA
>JAQXEK010000083.1 GCA_029250885.1 Planctomycetota bacterium | reverse complement strand
CCACGACCTGCTTGCCTACGTCGATGACCTCGATACGGACATGGCCTGGGAGTACGAACTCGGGACTCCCGAAGGTGGCCTTACGGTGGTGGGAGCCTCTTGGCTAGGGGCCGAGGCGGTCATCGACCGCATCGCCGTCGGCTTCCAGGAGTCTACATTGGACGAGAACCTTAACGGTGGCTGCGGCGCAATACCTAAAGACTCGGATACGGACGACTCCGTGGCCGCGTGGATTTATTTCGAGCCCGAAGGACTTATCATTCCCGGCATTGGCTTCTCCGTGGACGAGTTCAACATGGGCGGAGTCTTCGCCGGTGGCAACCTCTTCTTCCGCATGGATGAGGCCGCCGATGACACCGACTACAACAACAACGGCCTTAAGACCGAGGTCGTCCTGACTCGCAACCCCGTAGGCGCAGTGGGCTGCTCACCCAAGGCCATCGGCACCCTGCACAACCTAGTCAAGCCTGCCATCTTCAGCGACAACGTGCGCGGCGGCGTCTTCATGACCGATGAAAAAGAAGCTCTGGTGGATGTGAACATGGACGGTGACGAGGACGATTTCGTCCTGCGCTGGATGCGCTTTTTCTAGCGGTCTTCTGGGGTCTCGGCTGTGGGCGGTGCCGCGCCGAAGTAGTGTTGCTCGAAGAAGCGGTTCATGTCTCCCGGCGTCAGGCAATCGCTGAGCCTAGAGATCCGACCAAGGTGGCCGGGCAAAATGAAGAACGCATTCTGCTCCTCGGCTTCGAAGCCCCCGTGGCAGCCGTACTCCCAGAGGAAGTTCCAGACGCGCTCTCCATCTCGGGAACCAAACAGCAGTAGCTCTCCCGCGTCGGGGTGCTCCGCCATAGCAAAGAGCTCGGCAGACTCTCGGTCGGTAAGCGGGGCGTCTCCTGTGGGGGAGCTTGCTTGAAGTCGATGGGCGATAAAGCCGGGCCCCTGGGAGCTCTCTACCTTTTCGCAGAGGCGCAAGTCTCCGCCATCCAACCTGGTGACCCACCAGCGAATAAAGGGCGAAGAAGACATGTATTCGTCCATTTCAGGCAGAGCGCCGGCGATGCGCTCATGCAGCCACGGCTCTCCTTGGCGAGCTAGGTAGACGTGTGCAAGGCTGCCGGTTGCGTGCACCCAGAGGTCGGGCCTGGGCATGCCCGAGGCCTCGGCCGTGCTGGCGAAGTGCATGCGCAGCATGGTCTGGAGGTCGTGTCCGGTCTCCTTCGCGACGGGCTTTGCGGGGGTCATGCCGTGGTCGCTAAAGACGAAGACGTCGTAATCCACTGTGCGGCTCTTCTTCGACGCGCGCCAGAGCTTCTTTACCAGACGATCGGTCTGCCGCATGCTGCGAAGGGCGTGGCCGTGGTCAGGGCCGCGCATGTGAGCCGCCTTGTCGTATCCGATCAGGTTAACCATGATGTGTTGCCGCCCCTTAGACATGTCGTGCATCAGCAAAGCGAGCCCAAGTTCGTCCCCCAAGGTGCGAACCAGGCCACGCACGAGAAACGAGACCTGGCCGCGTACAATCTCCCGCTTCCAGTATGCGAGCGCCATGTCCTTGATCTCTAAGACGATCTCAACCAAGAAGAGCCAGATTAAGAAAGGCATAGAGGTGAGCACCAACATGGCCAGGTGCCACAGGGCGCTCCACTTGCCTTTACCCGCTGGCCACAGCTCGCCCTTGCCCAGGGCCGACGAGGAGAAGCGTACGGAGTCCGCACCACCGTGGAAGATGTTGAAGAAGCTCGAGCCATTGTCTCGCAGGATTCCCTTGGCATCGCCGAAGCCCCGCTGCTCAAGCTCGCTGACTTGGCCAAGGTTGCCAAAGTAGAAATCCTGCCCGTCACTGCGACGGATGTAGCGGAAGCCCGGGAAGGCTAGGCCCTGCCCGTAGAGCAGCTCGGCTTGGACTGTGGGCGTGGTTGATGGCAGGCCGGGTCGCAGCCCCTCGAGATAAAAGCCACCCTGATGCCGGCCGCGGAGCAGGTTCCGCAGGAACGGAGCCTTGCGTGCTCGAATCGCCCGAATCAAGGCATCTTGGCCAAGACCGTCGATCTGGATCAGCAGAAAGCCCTTGGGTAGGCCCTTCTTCATCTTGCGCTCTTGCTTGCCCTTCAAGGTTACGTCTTGGTGGTTAGCCGTCCCAGTGGGGAGCGGTAGCCGAGTGGGAGTTCTTGGGAGGAGAATCCATCCCGGTTAAGAAGATCTGGGCGGCCTCTTCCCCTGCGGTAAGGCGGGCTTCGCCGGCCTTATGGCGCTTGACGAGGACGCGCCGGATGCGCATGGCCTCAGCCTGGGCCGCCTTGCCGTTGGTGTCGATGTGCTCCAAGCGCTGCATGCCGCGCGACGTAAAGGCCAGCCGGATTCGGTCTGTGGCGGCCTTGCGGAACAGGTCCAGGAAGCCCCGGCTAAGGCGTACTTTTCCGATGGGTTGAATCTTGGCCATGCCGCGGCGCCAAGATTCGCGCTCGGAGATCAACAAGACGTGGTTGAACAGCAGCTTGTTCGTCTTCATGGACAGGGCCTTCTTTGGCACGGCCTGGTTGACGAGGTCGTCTAGCAGGTCCAGCTCGGAGTCCGCCTTAAGCTTGGTCACTAGGTCCCAACGGCTATCGGGAACGAACCGGTCAGCGCTCATCTCCCAGTAGAGATGCCCAAGCCCGCGGTGCCTAGCGTAGCGAGCCAAGTGGTAGGGCACGAAGTGGTTGTGCGCAATCGTGTCGGCGGCCAGGTGAGCGAGGTAGCCCAGGGCGAAGGCCTGCACGGCGGGGCTCTTGCCTGTGTTCTGGAACTCCCGGACGATCGTCCAGCGGTGGCAGTGGTTGTAGTGCCCACCGAAGTTCTTGATGTTGATGATATCGGCTGCGAGGTTTCCGTACAGGAAGGCCTGGCGCTGGTCGCCGATCAGCTCGGCGACGGGACCTGGCAGTAGATCCTTGCGCCGTCGCAGCACGCGGTGGGCGAACTCCAGGTGTGTGCCCGGTCCCCAGCTCGGCGTACCGAGCGTGGTGAGCGCGATCAGCGCTCCAAGTAGGACCAAGACTACCGTGAGGGCCATGGCTCCATCCTACTCCGTTGGGCGCACTTGAATGCCACGGGCGGCCTGTTACTTGCGCATCACCGCAACAATCGTATGGGCGGACAGGCTGGCCAAGAGCTCGGGGTTGGGACAGCGCAGCTTGCGCAGACCCCGGACGATGGCTGACCTTGGTTTCTCGAGCACGACCAGCTCTCTGATGATCTCGTGCAGTCTTTTTTTAGGTGCTTTGGGACATCCATCCCGGTCATCGCACTAGATTCGGCGTCCTTGAGGGGTAGTTTGCCGCTCTTCATGGCGTTCTGGCAAATGTCCGCGGCGTCAAAGATGTCGATGCCCGTGTAGCGATTTGCACCGACAAAGTCTCGCAGCCGACGTCGTGCCCGACTGTATAGGGATTGTGAAGCCCTAGGTCCATAGAGCTGACCGGGTGGCGCTACTTCGGGGCGACGCGCAGGTCAATGACCCGGCTCAGGGCGCTGACGACGAGGGCGTGGGACAGTTCCCCGTCGCGGATGGCGACCGGAGCATCGAGGAGAGGAAGGGTGGTGACGTGGATGTCCTCGCCTTGGTCTAGGTCCAGGTCGTGGGTGAGCAGGCAGTCCTCGGCGAGCCAGTGGTGGCAGAGGTTGTCCTGGAACGCGGGGTTGGGCTCCACGGATCCCAGATAGGTCCAACGCTCGGACGTGTGGCCGGTCTCCTCGCGCAGCTCGCGTCGGGCGGCATGGCCGTGCTCTTCACCGCGGTCGACGAGGCCGCCGGGGATCTCGTTGCAGACGCGGTTGCGTCCAAAGCGAAACTGGGTCACGATGATCAGCTCGGCGTTGGCGGGGTCTTTGATGGTGCCCTTGACAGCGACGATATTGCACCACTCGGGCATCTCGAGGACTGTGCGCGGAAACACGCGGCCCGTACGCGGGTGGCGCATGTGGTCGGTGCGCCGGCGGGCGATCATCATGTGCTCGGCGAGCTCACTGGAGATCAGCTCCCAGGGGCGGATTTCATCCTTGGAATAGGGGGCGGGCTGGTCTTCGTTGGTCATGGGGCAGGTTGGGCTTGGCGGGGACAAACAGAATAGCGTCTTCTGGTGCAAAGGTGCGTTGCGAGCTCGACTACACTGTGGCAGTGAAACATGGTGGCAACAGTGGCCGCAACCTTGGCGCTCTCTTGATCTGCGCCTTGATCGCGGTCTCAATCCAGATTGATTTGGGGCGGGAATCCGCAGGGGAGCGGGCACCCGGACAGGTCGCTGCCCCGCAGGCGAGCGGGGCCACAGAGCCGATGCCGACTGAGCCCCCTGTCCTCGTAGGCGGAGAGATTACGGATCGCACTAGGAGCACGCCGGACTTGCACCTTGAAGAACCGCTTGACGCCGCGCTCTTCCCCCAAGATGACTCGGCCGGACCGGATCTCGACAACTCCCAAGGAGTCAATGGGGGGGAGGCCCTAGGTCTAGCCGAAGCCGCAAAGGCTGGAGCCTTCGAGCAGGCTTTAAAGTCCACCCCAGCCCTAGACGAGTTTGGGCCGCTGGGGCTTGGCGATAAGGTTATGCCGGCGGAGGATTTAGGGGTGGCTGTGCCCACCGCGTCCTTAGAACCTAAGAGCACACCTCGTTCCACGGATGCCAGCCCAGGCGAAGTAGAGGTCAAGGTTCCGGTCGGGACGAGGGCCGTCGCCAGCTGGGATCCTAAGGCGGACTTGGGCGCTACCAAATTGGATCAGGTCCCTAATCAGGACCCAATCATTTTACTTGAGCCCGCTACTTTGGTTGGAAGGCTGCTCGTCGACCCTGGCGTCCCCAAGGAAATTCTACGGGTCGAGCTTGAGGAGCTGCTGCCGACCCATGGGAAGAAGGGGCGCTTCCTTAGCCCGGTCGTACCTAATGACCAGGGCGTCTTCACGGTACATGGAATCCAGCCAGGGTTGGTTGCCCTTCGCATTTCTCTCTGGGGAACCGACCGGGCCCTGGTCTGGGTCGATGAGATCGAGCTTGGTGAGGCAGAGCAGCGCTTAGATCCGAGTGATTGCGAGGTGTCTCTTCTTGGCAGGCTGCAATCGCGCGAGGTGGAGGTGCTCGACGAGTTTGGCCTGCGAATCGAGCCCGCGGTATGCTTCTCGGTGGAGAGCCGCAACCACAGCTTTGGCACACCGCGCATCCAAACGGAAGACGTCACACCGCGCATTTGGATGGAGCGGAACGGCGTCGATCTGCTGGTCTTAGCTCCAGACCGCGAGCCTCGCCGCGTCAGCCTCGAGGCTGGGTTCAAGAATACCGCGGAGCCCCTTGCCGTTGCCCTGCAGCGCATGACCGTGCGCTCTCTTGAGCTGCGCTTTCTCGACCGGGAGCTGCTCGAGGGGCTACCGCCTGGCTTTCGCTTGCAGGCCAAGCTCTTGCGGACCAACGGCCTGACCTTCCCCTGGGATGCTGAGCGCCACTGCGGCGCGTTCGACGACAAGGGGAAGCTGCGCCTGGAGCCGGCGGACTGCGGGCAGTTTGAGGTGCACCTAGGCCTCATCTCTCCAAGTGGTAGTGAGCGCCCCCTCAACCGGATCCCAGAAGTCGTGGAGATCCTGCCAGCGACCGAAGCCCAGCACGCGGGACGCGCCGAGGCAGGCGCCGTCCAGGTCGTACACCTGCGCGGCTTTTCCGGTTCCTTGGGCGTGCCTAAATAGGCCATAGAAAAGCCCCCTTGGCGCTTCTTGCGCTTCCATGGTCGGATAGGATCCAGAACGCACTCGGACTCCATCCATTTGACGTCATGTATATCTTCCAGCACGGTCGTGGCCCACTTGGGCTCTTGCTCATCGCTCTCTCTGCTTGTTCCGACGGAGCAACCGAAGTCGCCCTAAGCTCCGCGGACGTGATGGAACCGCCAGCAGAACTGGCCGTGGCCTCGCCGGCGAAGCCAGTCAAGCTGATGGAGCGCGTCGAGGACTTCTCCGAGGAGGTCGCCAACCGGTTTGTGGCCTTTGCAAGTGAGCTCAAGCGCCGTGACTTCCAAGCGGCCGAAACCTGGCTCGACGACGACTTCATCGGCCATGGGCTGCTTGGTAACTACGCGAACCAAGTGACCGAGCGCGAGCTCGGGGCCACCCGGCGTACCTACGATGTGAGCAAGGCTCCGGTGCTCTCCAAGACGGACTGGCTGGCCCATATTAAGAGCGCTATTGGCCCTTGGCAGCGGGTCGAGGCGGTGGTCTTTAAGGTCAAGGAGGCCGAGTTCCAACAGGGTCTGCCCCAGTGGGGCAAGATTCGCTTCAAGCTGGCCTTCCTCGGGACCTCACCCGATGGTGGGCCGGTGGCCGCGACGTTTTGGACCTGGGCCCGGGTAGAGAAGAATAGAGGTAGGTGGAACCTGCACCAGCTTGAGGTGACCTCGGCGGTGGTGGACGAGCGCAGCGCGCCGCTCTTTACGAACGTGTCCACCTCGACGGGGTTGGCCAATTCCGGTATCCGCTTCGGTAAGCCGGGGAACACGCGCTTTGCATGGCAAGGTGTTGCGGGCGGCGACTTGAACGGGGACGGCCTGTGGGACCTGTTCTTGCCCTCCCAGACCCGTAACTTTCTGTACATGGGGCAGCCGGATGGCAGCTTTGTCGATGAAGCTGACGACTACGGGGTGGCGCGCCCCGCGGGCGGAACGGCGAGCCTGTTCTTGGATTTCGACAATGATGGGGATCAGGACCTGTTCGTGGCGGACGAGGGCTGGGTTGGATTGGGCAAGCAGACCCAAGGCAATCCCCTGCGCTTGTACGTGAACGAAGGGGACCAGCTTGTGGAACGCGGCGAGGAACTCGGCTTTGCGGGCTACATGGCGGCCTACACCTTGACGGCCCTCGACTATGACGCCGACGGTTTCGTGGACATCTTTGTCAGCAACTACGGGGTCCAGGACAAGGAGAACAACAACGATTGGCTCGACGCGACGAATGGCGCGAAGAATGCTCTCTTCCGCAACACGGGCGGCAAGGGGTTCGAGAACGTAGCCGGTGCTGCCGGCATCGACGACACCCGCTGGAGCTACGCATCGGCCGCCGCCGACTTCGACGGCGATGGCGACACAGACCTCAGCGTCGTAAATGACTACGGACTGAATGCACTGCTTGAGAACGACGGAAAGGGTGTTTTCGTCGACCGCTCGGAGGACTGGAATATTGGCGATCGCGGAAACGGCATGGGCACCATGTGGGGTGACTTCAACAGCGACGGACGCTTGGACCTGTATGTCGCGAACATGTCGTCCACGGCCGGCAACCGCATCCTAGGCCGCATGCAGGGCAAGGAAACCGAAGAGGTCCAGGGCTTGTTTAAGATGGCCGCGGGCAACTCAATCTTCCTGGCCCAGGCGGATGGCAGCTTTGCGCGTCAAGACAGCAAGCTCGGCGGCGTCGGCGCCTCCTGGGCTTGGTGTCCCTTGACCATGGACTTGGATCTGGACGGGCACCTGGACGTCTACAACTGCTCGGGCTACGTGACCGGCGACTCCGCAGAGGACACCTGAAGCACCTACTGGCGCCACGTGGTGGCGTCTTCTGTGGATACGGAAGAGGAAGAGTCGATCCTGCGCGCCCAGGACGTGAACTCGTCGTCCTTTACGAGCTTCCACAGCGGCCAGATGTTCGCGGATGGTCTGAGCTTTAGTGGTTTCGAGCGCAACAAGGTCTTCATCGGTCGTGGTGATGGAAGTTTCGCGGACCTGTCCAGCCTGTCCGGGGCGGACACCCCCGGGGACAGTCGTGGTGCTATTTGGGCCGACTTCGACGATGACGGTGACGCCGACATCTTCGTCCACAACCTGCAGCGCGAGCGCCACGACCTCTACCGCAACGACATCCATGAGCCCGGGTCCGACAAGGCCGGCTTCCTTAAGATTCGCCTGCGCGCCACGGCTTTGCAGTACGAAGCGATCGGGGCCACCGTGACCGTCAGCGGGCCCTGGGGCAAGACCAGCCAGGTTCTCTCCCGTGGTGCTGGCTTTAACTCGTGCCAGGTGCCCGAGCT
>JAQXEK010000047.1 GCA_029250885.1 Planctomycetota bacterium | reverse complement strand
GCGTCCTTCTTCATGCGCTGGCTGAGGAAGTGGATCACACCCTGCAGGGACACGGTCCAGTAGGCCTGTGTGTAGATATTCTGGGGCAGGCACATGCGCGCGATCTCCTTGGCGATGCCACGGTCGATGCGCTCTTGGTACAGGTCAAACATGCGCTCGCACTCGGCGATCATCGAGCCGCGCTCGCCTGCGTGGTCAAAGCCATCGCCGAGATCCACCGACGCCTGCTTGGAGCCGTGGCTGGGGTTCGAGCGCATGGTCGCGGGCACGTAGAACTCCGGCGTCCACTGGACGTAACGCCCTGAGACCTCGTTCCAGCTGCAGCCCTTGTCCGTGTCGAACATGACGTCGAACGCCTCGAGCGAGATCGACTGCCCGTCGGCCTCGTACTCGCGCCAGGTCGACCCGACTTGGTACTTGAACGCCTGGCGGAACACGAACAGCGGTGCCTTCCAATGGAAGGTATAGAAGCTGTGGCGGTAGGGGCTGGTGTGGCCGTGCATCCACAGGTAGCGCGACAGCTTCTTGTCGGCCTCGTCGGTCTCGGTCTTCTGGTTGCTATAGGAGATGCGCGCCGAGTTCACGACCTTGAGGGCGTGGTTCTCCTGCATGCGATCGACAAGGGCTAGGAAGCCGATGTCGTCGTCGAGGGTCATCTGGGCGGTTTCGGGAGTGTCCATGGACTTCTTTGCGGGGGCGCTCATGGGAGGCATATTAGTCCCCCCGGGACCAAGCTTCCAGCGTGCAGGCCAGCATCTGATCAGCCGAGTCCCTGACTTGAGTCTTGGCCACGGCTTACGCGGCTAGAGCTCTACTCCCCAAGGCCCAACAGGGCCTCGAGCGCGTCTTGATCGGCGGCCCCAATTCGCGAGCCACCCACCAGCTTGGCGCTGCGCTCAGTCAGGCTTGCCGCCAGGTCCCCATCGCCCTGCTCCCAAGCCACCCGCGCCGCGGCCTGCAGTCGCAGGCTCTCCATGCGCGCGTTCGGCCAGATGCCGCCGGATGCGGAGCGCACACCGAAGACCAACCGGAACCCGGCCGTGCCCAGGGAGCCGCGCCGACGCGCCCATACCAAGCGCTCCGCAAGCTGCGCCGAGAGCTCCCAGTCGCCCTGTCCCCAGGCAAAGCCCAGCCAGCGCCCCATCACTTCGGTCCACGCGTCCTCATCCAGGTCCGGCTCGCCCTCCAGCGAGATTACCGCCGCTCGGAACAGGTCGGCCGCCAGCTCGGGAGCCTCGGCCCTGGTGTCTTTTGCCATGGAGCCCAAGAGCCGCCCATCCACGTCGAACCAGTTGGGCGCGGCCAGCACCGAGCGCCCATCCGTCAGCCCGCGCCAGACCTCGATGCTACTGCGGTTCGAGAACTCCCGCTCCCCGGGGTTGCCACCACGCCAGCGCTCGATCATGTCCGACTTGGCCAAGGCCAGGGGCCCCTCGAGCACGCGCAACCGCAGCCAATCCGGCTGGGCCTGGGCGGGGTAGGCCTCCAACAGGGCCAGGGTCGCCTTGTCCTGAAGATAAGTTGCCTCGTCGCCGGGCAGGAAGCCCAGGGCCTCGCCGGTCTTGCCCACACTCTCGAGGGCCGCAAAGCCCGCGATCACGGCCTTGTCTTGGAGGTGCCCCCGACGGTTCAACTTGGCCAGCAGGCTGCCCAGTCGATCCATGGCAATGCCTCGGCTCTCAATGTTCGTGGCATCGAGGCTGGCTTCAATAAGCGCCGCCAGGATCGAGCGTAGCTCTGGGCTTACGGCGGCCTCGGCTGCCAGCTCGCCTGCGCCGACGATGCCGCGCCAGGCGAGCACGTCGATGGCCGATGTCATCTCTTCGCTGGTCACGATCCCATCGTGCTCCCGCAGACCAGAGCGGATCATGCGCACCACAAAGTCCAGGCTCACATCACCCTCCGCGCTGGCAATCGCGCGCAAAACCCGATCGCGCAAGTTCCACCCGAGCGCGCTGTAGTCGCGGATTAGCTCGCTTAGGGCCGCGTCTACCGCGACGCCATCCCGCAGGCACAGGATGCCAGCCTCCATGCGCGCACGGCGATCCGTGGGGCCCGTCTCATGCAGGAACTCCGCGGCGAGCTGCTGCAGTCCGCCCTTGAACTGAGCGAGCCCGGCAACACTGTGCTTGCCCAGCTCGTCGGAACGCCCCCGCGAGAGCTCGAGCAGGCGCTCGAGGGGCTCTCGCCCCAGGGGCTGGGCACCCAGCACCGTCCCGTTTTGCTCGTCCTCGCTCCAGCTGGCCTTGGCCCCGACACCGGCGAAGGCGCGGGCGAACCCGGACAGCTCGAGCTCTTCGCCGCGGGTCAGCGGTCCATCGCCGGGCTCGGCGGCCACCAGCTTCAGCTCCTCGGCGAGCCAACGTCGCAGGGCTTCCGCCGCCAAGGGCGAGCCCTCGCACTCGGCCAAGAGCTCGACACACTGGCTGCGGTAGTCCGCCAAGGGACCGGCGATGTCGCCTACATCAACCACAACCTGGGCGAAGGCCACTAACTCCGGGACACGGGGCAGCTTGATCAAGAGGTCCAGGCGCACCCCGCGGCTCTTCATCCAGATCGTATCGAAGCCTAGCCGCAGGCGATCGATGACCTCTTCGTCCGAGTGCAAGCCAAAGCGCTCGGCTCCGCTCCAGCGCGCGTCACTGATCGCCTTGAACGCTGTCAAAAGGGAGCTGTATTCGTTCCAGCCCATCACGTCCAAGAGGAACGTCTCCGACTCGCGAGATGGGTGCACGCTGTGGTGCAGGGAGATGGCCTGGACGACCGCCATGCACAGGCTTTGAGCCAGCCCCGGCTCTTGGGAAGCGCGGTTGGGGTTCGCCCACTGCTTGGCCAGGCCCAGGTGCGCGGCGTCAAAGCCGCCGATGAACTGCTCGATCAAGAGGATCGCAAGCGTGTCTGCGGTGCAATACTTGAACGCGACCTCCAGGGCGACCTGGGGATGGACGCTTTCCACGAAGGCCTGCATCAGCTCGCGCCGCGCCTCTTCGTAGGGATCGTTCAACCCGCCGTAGTCCTGGACAAGAGGCTCTAGATCTTGGAGAGACTCCACGCCTGCCCGGGGCAAGAGTGCGGTCTCTAGGAGAGCTTGCAACATATCCAAACCGCCCAATCTCGCGCCGTCGGAATACAGATCATCCACGGTGCGCCAGGCATCGAACTCCAGCTCAGAATCCACCCGGGCCATGACCCAATCGGCGAATGCGGGCGCAAAGAGGCCACAGTCGCCACCGGCACCAGCGCTCAGTCGAACCGCCTCGAGGACGCCGCGAAAGTGCCGCGGATGAATGCCAAGCTGCGTGAGCTCATCTTGGCGATGCTGCGCGACCTGGTCAGCCCAGGTCGAGAGGGCCAGCGCGAATCCATCATCGGGCGTGGTGCGCGCGATCAGCTGCAGGATGGTGAAGAACTCGCTCGAACTGCCCTGGGCCACAAGGCGATCGAGCAGGGAGATCCGAGCTTGGTTCACCCCCTTGGCGTCCTTCGTGTCCCGGGAGACCTCGGCTACAAACAGCAGCTGCCGGGCCGCGCCGCGCACCTCGGGATCGGGATCGAACAGCAGCCCGGCCTCGACTCCGTTCCAGAGCAAATCTAATCGCACCTGGTGGTAGCTCGCAGAGGCTTGCTGGCCAAAGTCGTAGTCGTGGGCCAGGGCGGCGACCAGCCCAAGCCGCACACTCGGCAGATCCGCACCAGCCAGTTTTTGCCACGGGATGCCAGCCAAGACTTCGGCCTCGGCGGGGCTCGGCTGCATCGCCCGGGACCAGCTCGATCCAGCCGCGTCCAGCGCCCCCAGGGCCATGGCCACCACGTTCGGATTGTCGTCGCGGAGCCCCGCCGCGACGTGTTTTATAAGGGTGCTGCGAACCTCGGCCGACGTCACCATCGGCGCCGCTCGGCGCAGGGCGTCCACCCCGGCCCGGCGCTGGGCCCAGCTCTCGGAGCCAAGGGTCTGCTCAAGCTGCGCAGGCACCTTGCCGGCGGCCAGCGACATGGCCCACGAGCGCGTCTGGTGCTCGCGCTCGACCGCCCGCTCGAGGTCGCCTTGGACCTGTGCCGGGGCCTGGTCCTGGCGTGCCAAGACCGATGTCCCCGGTACTGCGGGGGCGGTCGCAAGCAGCGAGACCAGGAGGGCTTGGGGAAGAATGTGCATGGGCGGGAGGGCGCGCAAGTCGCTCTACCACTTTACTACACAGATTACCGTTGGCTGCTACGGTTCCTCTTGGGAGCTCTTGCTGGTTCTGGCAAAGGCTGTGGCAAGTCTAAGCCCAGGCAGCGTCCTCTTCCGCACGTCCCAAGTGGTCCACCAGGTCCGATGCGATCAGCGCGCGCTGGCCCAGGGCGGCTGCGGCCATGTCGCCCGCGTGCCCGTGTACGAAGACGGCGGCGCGGGCGGCGTCAAAAGGCGTGAAGTCAGCGGTGACCTGGGCCAAGTAGGCCGCCGTCAAGCCCGCCAGCACATCGCCAGATCCGGCCGTGGCCATGCCCGGGTTTCCCGTGGGATTTACGGCTGTAAGGACACTGTTCGTAACCACCGTCCCAGCGCCTTTTAGGCAAACGATCGAGCACAGATCCCTTGCGATGGCCGTTGCAATCTCGATTCGCTCCTCGGACAAAGCTCCCACGTCCCTCCCCGCCAAGCCGCGGGCCTCACCCGGATGGGGAGTCAGCACCGTGCTCGTGGCGTGCTTCGGGCGCATGTCCAAAGGGCGCTTGGGCTCTTTGCCACGATCGCGAACCGCCTGGCCCAACATCGGCTCGCCGGCGATGACGTTAAGCCCGTCAGCGTCGATCACAAGTGCGCCTCGCCACATGTCCAATACAGCTCGCACCACATGGGCCGTGCGCGGCGTATTCCCCATACCCGGCCCCAACACGACCGCGTCCAGGGGGCGGCCCTCTAGGCCTTCTTTTACGTCGCGGTAGAGGTCCAAGTCGGGTCGCACGAATCCCGAGTCCTTGACTTCGTCCTTACCCACGGACAGGTCCCAGAGAATCGCCTCGGGAACCGCGGCGGGCGCTAGCGCCATGAGCTCGGGGTCGAGGCATGCCAAGGTCACCAACCCGGCACCGCCGCGCAGGGCCGCGCGCGCGCACAGGATCGCCGCACCGGGCATCTCACGACTGCCTGCGATCACCAGGACTCGCCCCGCGTCCCCCTTGTGGGCGTCCGCCTTCAGGCCAGGTGGCCGGCCGCCGCGCTCACAGGGTGCGCCACTGTCCACTTGATCGGCGCTCACGTAAGGAGGCTCCTAAAAGTAGGTCTAGACCTCGAAGAGCCGTACTTCAAGACAACCCCAGCTCTGTGCGACCAATCTCGAGACCCGCATCGTTGTGCAGGGTGTCGTCGGTCCAGTTCCGCAGCTCGTCCAGTTCGTTGCGCGAGACCAGCTTCAGTTTCTCCAGCAGCCCCAACACGATGCGGTTCATCGCAACCAGGTTGCCGTCGTCCACCTTTAGGGCAAGGCCGCGGTCCGCGCCGCGCACGCCGATAACGTAGATCGCCTCGGCGCCTACCTTTGGAAACAGCCGGCCGCCGGTGACCCGAGACAGGGCCGTGCAAAGGCGCTTGTGGTTGCCCGCCACCAACTCCGGGTGGGCGGCAACTGCGGCAGTCAGGCTGTTGCAGGCTTCCCGCCGCGCTGCGGTCAAGTCGTCTGGGTTGGCCACACGCGCCAAGCCTAAGGCCAGCTTGTGCAGGGGCAGCCGGAAGGTCGGTGCGCTGCACCCATCGATGGCCGTCTCCCAATCGCCATCCAACAGGTCGCACATATCGACCATCGCGCCGCGCACGGCGGCCTGCCCTGCACTCGCCGGGTCCAGGTAGCTCGCAGGTGCGTCCCCTAGATGCGCGGCCAAGGCCAAGAACGCCGCGTGCTTGCCCGAGCAGTTGTGGTGTAGGGCCGAGGGCGATTCGCCACTGGCAAAGAGCTGCCTGCGCACGTTCGGATCGCCGGGTGCTGTCGCGCCACAGAGCAGGTGCCCCGAATCCAAACCCAGCCGACCCAAGAGCTGCGTCACGGGCTGGGTGTGGCAGTCCTCGGCATTGTGGGACGAGCACGCCAGAGCCAGCTCTACCGGCCCCAGCCCAAAGGCACTGGCGGCACCGCTCTCGATCAGGGGCAGGGCCTGGATGCTCTTCGTCGAAGAGCGCGCGAAGACGGGCCGGCGGAAAGCACCCGCTCCGTCCACCACATCCCCGGCACTGTCCACCAAGACCCAGGCACCGCGGTGCTGGGATTCGACGCTCTGGCCACGCCAGCGGCGCAAAAGGACGGGATTATCGGGGTACATGTCGGCACCTAGGCCGCTGGGTTCTTTATCTCTAAGTCGCATACGGGCCCCATGGTACCGCGCCGGCTCAACCTTGGGGGACTGGCAAATCACCAGATACCAAGTCTGGACTTCCGCCCGAGAAGATCCTATCTATACGGGACCACCATGATCAATGTCCACCTCAGTCGCGTTGTGCTGCGCAGCGGCACCGACCACCAGTACATCTATCTCAGCGAGCTCCAGGGCGATCGCGTCTTCCCGATCATGATCGGGAATTCCGAAGCCAACGAGATCCACCGCGTCATCCACAACCAGGGTGCCGCGCGTCCTCTCACTCACCAGCTCGCCCACGATCTAGTGCAGTCCCTCGGCGGAACCATCAAGTCCGTCGACATCACTGGCCTGCGCGAGAACACCTTCTTTGCGCAGATCTCCATCCTTACGGGCAATGACCAGGAAGAGGTCCGCCTGGACGCTCGCCCAAGCGATGCCATCGCCTTGGCTCTACGATCCCGCGCACCCCTGCGCGTGGCCGACGAGGTCTTCGACCTCGCGGCCGATATGGAATAGAGCCTATTCCCAGACGATGTCCGCCTTCGGGGAGGGCATGCGGCCCACGAAGCCGTCCGCGCCAACGGTCCAGACCGCGCGGCCCAAGGGATCGGTCGCCACGCTGTTAAGCGCGCTGCCCGCATCTGCAGACTGGGACCAATCGCCTGCTCTCGAGGCCTCGCTGATGTCCGCGCCGCTCGTTCCCGCGCAGATCCACAGGTCGTCGCCACCGGGAAGGAAGCTCACCGAAGAACGGTAGCCCTGCGGCGGAGTCGCCACCCGTTGCCAAGTCTCGCCTCCGTCCGATGTCACCGCGCAGTTGCCGGCAGTGCCGTCCGGCTGGGTGTAGTTGCCGCCCACGGCCACGCCGTGGTCGAAGTCCACGAAGTCCAACGCGAACACGCCTGCGGCTTCATCGCCTTGGGCCATGGGCGTCTCGGCCACGGTCCATGTGCGTCCGCGGTCCTGGGTCTTGAAGACCCGCGCGACCTTGCCGCCGGTTCCGATCCACGCCGTACTGCGCCCCATTAAAGCGATCGACTGGTTGCTAGCCGCGAAGCAGTACTCGCCCAGGGGGGCCAGGGTCTCGTCGATGGCCGCCTGCTGGTCGAGCATCGCGCTTACTGCCGCCGCATCCGTTCCCAGCTCGGCGGAGAAGGCCTCGGCCTCGGCTTCGGCTTGTCTCTTTTGCTCGTTGGTCAAGGCGACCGAGAGCTCGCCGTTGATCAGTGTCACCGGCTTTGACGCCGGAAGGGCGAAGACCTCGGCGTCGCCCATGCGCTCCCACGTCGCGCCCCCATCGGCCGTCACCAAGACGGTCAGGTAGCCGTCCGTCGGGTCGCCCAGCAGCATGCCGTTGTTGCGGTCCCAGAACGCTAGCCCATCGAAGAAGCCGACCGGGTCCTCGTTGCGCAGCACCGTACTCCATGCCGCCCCGCCGTCGGTTGTGTGGAACAAGCGCGAGGCGCTGCCCGCACCCGCGCTTGCGGCCCAGGCCTCTTGCCCATCGAAGGCGACGATGCAGCGCAGGTCTAGGTCGTCAGCCACGGCCTCGGGGATCTGTGCGTCGGTCCAGGTCGCACCACTGTCGGTGCTGCGAGCGACCTTGCCGCCACTGCCGGAGACCCACACCACCCCCGGCTTGGGGACCGAGAGCCCGCGCAGGGAGGCGCCGGCCACCGCTTGGACATCGAGCTGCTCGAAGGCAATGCGCGGCTTATCTTCGGCAGGCGCAGCCTCGGCAGGCGCAGCCTCCGTAGGTGCAACCTCGACCGCGGCCACAACGGGCGCATCTTCGGGCTTCGCCTTGGGCCCGGCGCAACTTGCCAAGGCCAGCAGGCCCAAACCAATCCACTTCGTGTTCTTCAACGGCTCATGTCTCCTTCCACAGAGCTCGCCGGGGCGGCGAGCAACCCTTTACCTTCGACACAGCGGGCACCCGGCCTCAAGCCCCACACCCCAGATTCCACCCAACCTAGCACGATACCGATTCAGGTCAAAATACGACGCCCATCTTGGACAGACGCCGGGCTTCCCCCGTGCGAAGCCGCTGTCTCGCTAAGATAGGCATCAGATTTCACCCTGACTCCGTATCTCTCCCCGCCCGCACCTCATACTCTTTCTTCCTGACACCAGTCCCGAAACGAGTGTGCCCCCCGGCGTGTTCCTCGACTAGATGCCGTCCATGAAGTTCCTCCAGCTCCTTGCGCCCTTGTTCCTGGGCGCCATGCTTGCCGCCCCCGCCGCCGCCCTCCAGGACGAGCCCCCCACCAAGCCCAAGATCCAAGTCCGAGGCCACACCCGCGGCGACCTGACCCTGCCCGGCATGGCTTTCTTGCAGCCCGCACGCGGCCTTTTCGAGGCCTATCCCATCGGCAACGGCACCCTGGGCACCAACGTCTTCGGCGGCGTCGAGTCCGAGACTCTGGGCCTGGCCAGCGACCGCCTGTGGCAAGATTGGCAGGAGACGCCCGGCGGCCCCGTCCGCGCCCAGCCCGTGGCTGCGAATCTGGAGCTCAACTTCACCTACCGCGACGGCACCACCTTCGTCCAGGAATACACCCGCGCCCTGAACTTCGCCAACGGGGTCTCCCAGACGACCTTCGAGACGCCGCCCGCACCCCACGACGAAGCCACCGCGCGCGAGGATCTGCACGGCCCCCAGCACTACCGCACCGCCTTCGCCAGCCTGTCCCACGACGTGCTCGTCTTCCACATCGCCAGCGACGAGCCCCTGTCCTTTAAACTTACACTTAGCCCCACCCAAAACCCCGTCGGCCCCTCCGAGGTCGTCTTCCCCACTCTGGGCCGCATCGCCCTGAACGCGCTTGCCCCCAACCGCGAATCAGACACCGACCACATCGCCTACCAGGTGCTCTGCTCGGTGGTTCCCGACGACGGCTCCATGCAGATCGGCGAGGGCGCGATCCGAGTCACCGACACCACCGCCGCCGTCATCTTCGTCTCGATCGAGAGCGTGCTCGGCGATGCCCCCAAGGACGGCGGTAACTTCACCACCCGCGCCGCCGCCAAGATCGACGCCGCCCAAGTCACCCTAGAGAGCCTAGGCGTGCGCGGCCTTGTGGACGCCCACGTCGCCGAACACGAGCGCCTGTTTAAGAAGCTCTTTCTGCGTATCGGCCCGTCCGACTACGAGATGGCCGAGAGCCAGGCGCTGCTCGAGCGCTACCCCACCACGTCCACTCGCCTAGCCGGTGCACGCAACAACGAGCGCGACACCTACATGCCCGAGCTGCTGTTCTACCTGGGCCGGTACCTGCAGATCGCCTCGAGCTACGGCGATGCCGAGCCCGGCAACCTAGCCGCATACTTCGGCCGCTTGACCGAGGGCGACTACCCCCTGGCCAAGAACGACACCTTCTGGGGCGCCGCTCGCACCGGCATGGAAGAGCTCGTCCACCCGCTCTTTGATGGCGTGCCTGCCGAGGGCGACACCGCGCCGTCACTGTCCGCCCTCATCGAGTCCGCCGACAGCCCGAAGCTAGCCGCAGCCCTGGCCGCCATCGACCCCGACGATCCAGAAGCCCAGCGCACCCTAGCTCCCGCCATCGCCGCCGTGCACTTCGCCCGCACCGGCCAAGGCGATCGGGCCCTAGCCTGTATCAAGCTGTTCCTGCGCCACGTCGACCTGCAACCCAACTTGATCAACCAGTCGCGCCCCCTTAGCATCGAATCCAACCTAGGAATCACCACCGCCATCGGCGAGATGCTCTTCCAAGCCCAAGACGACGTCATCGATTTACTTCCCGCCCTCCCCAAGTCTTGGGACCAAGGCCAGTTCGACGGCTTCACCACCCCCGCCGGCCTACAGGTCGCCGCCGGCTGGAGCGAGAACCAGCTTGACCTAGCCATGGTCACATCCCCCCAAAACGGCACCTGCCAGATACGCCTGCCCAAACGCCCCCTCATCGCCGTCTGGAACGAATCCCGCCCCTTCCTAGCCAGCGACCTAGAGCAAACCGCCGCCCGAGCTTTCCCCATTACATACAAAAACGGCATAGCCTCTTGGAAGACCACCAAAAACACCACCTACGCCGTCATCCCGATCTGGTAGATCGGCTATGGACGATCACTCGGAACGGTTCACAACGATTTTCACCCTAGCGACTCCCTCAGGAAGAATCTGAACCTTGCCAGATTCCCCGCTCGCCAGGCTCCAAGTAATCGTACCGCGGGGGATTCTCGCAAGCGCCAAGCGCCCGTCCTTTCCACTCCGAAGAGACTCAGCTCCTGTAACCAAACCGTCTGTAAGCCAGCCTTGAAGATCACGGCTGAGCTCCAAATGGCCTAGTGTGAACTTGGCTCCCTCAACTGGGATTCCCGCTGCCGTCGTCACGATGAACTCAAGGCCTCCAAGCCTCCGAAATTCGACGTCACTTGGCATAAAGCCATCCGCAGTCACCCTGACTTCGATGTCGCCAGGCCAAACCCAAGGCGCTCCCGGTTGAAGCAGATATTTTCCGGGAGCAAGCCCTTGATGCGCGGCGTATCCTTCCGAATTAACGTTCATCAGGTCAATACTAATCACGCCATCGGGAGTGTGCAGCCAGACATCCAACCCTTCAAGCGGCACGCCATTGTCATGAACCCGCAGCGACAGGTCACTTACAACATCCCACTCTACCACTAAGACCGAACCGTCCTTCGGAAGAGCAACCGGAAGCCCAAACATGCCCAAGCGTGCTTGGTCCTGTATCACAAGCTGCCCTTCCCATTCATCGAGACACTCTAAGATAGCGATGCCCTTAGCGTCCGTTGTCGCCGACGCAACATGGCAGTTTGGATTCTGAGCACTCCGGAACGACAGTTCCATTCCCTCCATGCCCTGCCCAGACCCGCTAATCAGCTGCACCCTGCCTGTCTTCGGTTTGGATAGATCCATCTCGAAAACGGTTCCGCTGGGAGCCTCGTTTGGGATCATGAGACTGCCGAGCTGCCTAAACTGCTGGCCAAAGACACGCACGAGGTGTTCCTCGCCTCCAAAGGCAGTCACGGCGACTTCACTCGCGCCTGCGCCAACCAGTCCGCTCCACTCCTTGCCGCTTCGGAAAGTACCATTCGAACTGACGTAGATTCGAGCCCCTTGTTCAAGCAGATCCCCGGCGCCGGTGAAGTGCACTTGGTATTGATTCGACGACCCAAAGTCGATGGTCTTCTCCCAAGGGCCAACTCCCCAGACCAGAAATCGCTCCCATCGCCGGAGCCCACTCGGATTCGTGAGCACGAAACGATACTCCCCCCTACGAGCCCCCGGTAGCACGACAACCCCGTCAGCACTTAGGCCCTGGGGTTCGAGGTTGCCGACACCATCGGCGCTCACCATGTAAGAGGACCAGTCCGCAACTCCGGGATCGACAAAGCGCACAGTCAGTGGAGTCGCCGGCATCAATCGAATCGTTCCGAAGTCGGCAAAGCCCCCAACCTCTGCAACTGCGGTGATCGCAGCATCCACAAAGCCCTCCGCATAGACACTTGCGCTTACCGCCCCCGGAGCAAAGCCTTGCAACTCGAAACTGCCGTCGGAGCCCGTCCGCACCACGGGCCCAATGGTCTCTATCGGAGTGGTCGCCATTGAAGTCCAACCAAGGACTTCCGCGCCACTCACAGGTTCACCTGTGACCTCGTCGACAATGGTCCCTCGACCTAGGACTGGCTCCGACAGCTCCAACTCCACGTCCCCACCATCGACGAGGGAGACGGTGACTTGAACCACTCGGCTTTGGCCAAAATTCGCAGCAGAAGCTAGAACATAGACCTCCCCAACTGGGGCCGTGCTCATCAAGAAAGAGCCGTCTGTCGATTGAATAAAGTCCTCACTCACAAGGCCAAGCATTTGGCTCCCGCCAGTCCAACTAGCGATGTGGAAGTTCTCGACAGGCTCGCCTTGGAACGTGACCCGCCCTCGCAGCTCCCCTGGCTTCGTCATACTGACCGTGATCTCTGAGCGGTCCATAGCTGCAGTTAGGTACGGTCCACTTGACGAGTTGCCGTAATCTTCATGGGTGACCCAGAGGGTAAAGAGTTCGGCGGGCAGGTTTGCCACAACGACATGCCCCTTGCTGTCTGTCGTGTCAAAAGCTGTGCCCAAGCAAAACTCGTCCGAGTCATTCGACCAACTGGGCAGCACGGAGGCACCCTCGACCGGATGCCCTTCGTTGTCCTGGACGTAGACGTCGCACCGAATGCCGGGCAAGACATCAAACGTCACCTCGAGCGGAACGCCAGGGCGAACGTCTAGAAGGGTGACCTGCTGGGTCAGCAACCCAAGGCCTTCGAACTGTAGGCGAATAGACTCGTCCTCCATCCATGCTACCAGTAAGGTTTCCGCGGCAAGCTCGTCGGGCAGAACACGGCTTGCTCGATTCACTGCAAGTCGTCCTTCAACTAGGCCATAAACGGTAATCTTGGGATTGGACCCGAACGGTGCTTTACCTCGGAAGGTACAGCGAATCGCAACGGCCTGCTGTATGGCAAGCTCGACGGCCCCTCCACCTGTGTGCAGAAGGTCTCCGGAGCTACGATCTAAGGTATGAGCGCCATAGCTGAAGGCGTAACCCGCCGCCGAAAAATGCGCGATTGGATCACTACTAACAGTACGCTCGCGAACGAACAGTGCATAAAGCGCTTCGGTCTCGCCGCCCGGAGCGCCACTCGCGCCAACTCGCTGAACAACCTGCGCAACCTGACCATCCTCCAAGCCCAAAACGCTAACTGTTGCATCGACGGCCGCAGTCAAGGTCACCTGTACCCTCCCATCTTCAAACAACAAGGCGCGCCGCCCCTTGCCTTGCACCACTGCGTTCGTCGCCTCGAAGCCACTAGCTGTCACCCAAAGTGCGCCCGGCACGCTTTCGCTGTTGGATGGCAACTCTACATAGCCGTCTACGTCAGAGGTCAAAAACGTCGTCGCCTCGGACACGAACTCCCAATCAGATCCCGGGTAAGAGAGGGACGGCCGGTAGACCGAAATCGGACACCAGGACACGCTGGCGCCAGTAATAGGTAGGCCGGCAGTGTCGACAACTAAGCAGCTTGTGCTAGAGCGCCTCGGAGCGACTAACTCACGGCTCTGTCCTTCACCCGCCTGACTTGGTACCACCTCACTCACTGGTAGGCGAACGGTCCCTAGCTCTTGAACAACCTCTAGCGAACTTCCCTTTGGCTTTATCGCCTGGACACCACCTTCCTCGCCCTCGAAGATCCCCGATACAAACAGTCCGGCCACAAGAAGGGCGACCACAAGCACCGCAATAGGCAAGCCACGGCTCAGGACTCCCCCCCTGCCGGACTTGCTCATGTTACCGCCGCGCGTGCCATCGAAGAGCCCCAGCGTATTCCAAAAATCACGGCCGCCCCGACGTCGTAGTAGGCGCCTTTCCTTTTTTAAGAACAACAGTCCCGCGTGGGTTGAGCGGTACGACACCACCACCACCACCAGGTTGAACATTGGGCTCTGAGATTGCCACAGGACGAGTCACTTGAGGCCGAGTGTCATTCGCCACAGCATTCGAGCCGAAACCAATAGCCACCAACACCAATAACCACCGAATAAGCACAACTAGCTTGCCCATGATGAATCTCCCGGATTTTCAAGAATGCACTGAACAGAATCCCGCGTCCACTCCCGGTTCGGGATGAGCCACTTGAGCCACCCCATGGATGAGGCCAGGACTCCAAACACAGCCTTTTCACGATCGAAGACTGGCCCTGCTAACGCCCTGAGTCCTTGACTGTCCCGCTTTGCTATTGCGGACAAAACTTGATTCGCGAGCTCAATCGCAAGAACCTTCTCCTCACCGTAGAGATAGCAACGCTCGACAGCAATCGCCGAAGTGCGATCGGCCTTATCGCGATCATTCCGCAACAGTTGAATCCTACGAATAAGGGACAACCCCCGGAGCGCCACATTCGGATCGCAAGAAGCGCTCACGCAGCGGGCCTCCTGCATAGCTGTCGCAAGGTCCCCGGTCTGCTCACAGGCCAGCGCGTAGTAGTATCTCGCCTTTGGAGTCCCCCCAACACGCAGCCCGGATGCCGCTAAACGCCGCAACCCTAGGGCTGATTGGGAGACCGTGCCATCCAGCAAGTTGCTGATTTGCTCAGCCGCACCGTGGCGAAATGCGGCCATCGGGGCCATGTCCCTAACGACGATAGCCTTGCTCTTCAACTCCCTAGGACTCGGCACGCTTTCCATTGGGCGTACCCACTTGGCCCGCTCCTTGTCTGCTAAGTAGCTCGTAACAAACGCCTGCTCTAGAACTGCGCCAAGTGACCTGCGGTGCATAAAAAGCAGCTCCCGCTCGGCCGAGGAGAAGCTTCTATCCGGATTTAATACCGGCTCTACCGATCCGCGAAAACTTCGCTGCAACCGTTCCAAACGAATCCCTGGAAACAACTTGGAATCAGGATCCGCCGCGACGTCCCGCAGAACTTCTTCGAGGTTCGGGTCCACACGAGGATTAGAACTCACTTGTCGCCTCCCCAGGTTGCCTCACCAAGTACCTTTCGCAAAGTCGCCTTGATCATTGCCTTTGCTTCCTTGATCCCAAGTGCATTTTCCCTAGCGACCATGGCTAGGGGCTTATTCTTTACGAAGACGCCATAGAACACACGTCGTTGGCGAATGGGTTCCGTATTGAGAGCTAGGGACGCACGTCGCGCCATCGCAGGCTCAATGCCTGCTTCCCTGGAGATCATCCTGTACCTGCGGTCATCAGGCTCAAGGGGCTCACGGCGATATTCGGATGCCCAATCTTCTTCCATGATCGAATCGATCGACTCGTCAATCTGCTTCAAAATGAACACATCCAGTGGTGGCACTCCGCGATATTCTTCCATGACCGCTATGTAGGCGACATAGGCCACAGCCCGAACCGCGAGCCGATGCGTATCCATGAGCAGTGCTCGCTCATCAATTCGCTGGGCACAACGCCGCACCAACTCTAGCGGGTCCCCCTTTCGCAATCGCTGCATAACCTGCTCTGAAGTCTTGCCGACCAAGAGCGCAGCGCCGCGCAGCGTCTGATCCTCGGGCTCACCGCCGCCCGTGTCCGGATTCCAATCAAGATTGGCCTCAGATTCAACATAGCCAAAGCCCTCAGGGCTCCAGCCATCAAATGCATCGCCATCCCCTCCTTTCGAGGAGCCTTCAGAGTCAGGAGGTAAATCAGCCATTGCGAGTGAGCCTAGGGGGACAACCAAAAAGAACTCCACAGCCTGATTCCAGCAAGCCATGCGACCTGCACACTAAGCTCTAAGGTTAGATCTCCGCAAGCCCATTCCAGATTGAGGGCTCCCCACTACGGGGAGGGGCCCACATCCCCAGCACCTTCACTTTCGATTTTAACGTCAGTGCCCCTCGCAACAGCCCACTAGGAAGAGCCAGATCCCACCCCAAAGCCACCCAGCCAAGCGCACCCTTACCCAGTTTTTCGCCCACGCCCTATCCTCCGCCTCGCCAAAACGCTAACCTTCCCCCACGAGGCCGCGCAAGCGCCCTCAACAACCTAAACGGAGGTGTGGCAGAGCGGCTTAATGCAGCAGTTTTGAAAACTGCCGTCGGGCAACCGACCCGGGGTTCAAATCCCTGCACCTCCGCCAT